>NZ_JAQNDK010000004.1:606896-1213792 GCF_028368935.1 Sorangium aterium
TGGGCCGCCGCAAGGGCGCGGTGATCGCCTTCGCGCTGGCGTCCGCCGGCGTGTTCGGCGGGTACTCGCTCCGCTCGCACGCGGGGCTCACGGCCGCGCTGGCGCTCTGCATCTTCGGCGGGAGCGCCGTGCTCCCCGTGTTGAACGCGTACACGACCGAGCTGTTCCCGACGCACCTCAGGAGCGACGCGCTCGCCTGGTCGAACAACCTGCTCGGCCGGACCGCGTACATGCTCTCGCCGGTCTTCCTGGGCATCGCGGCGGAGCGCGTCGGCTGGGGACCGGCCATGTCGGCGACGGTCATCTTTCCGCTGATCGCGCTGGGACTCATCCTGTGGTTCCTCCCGGAGACGCGGGGCAAGGAGCTCGAGGAGACGGCGCGGGTTTGACTGCGCACCGCGCACGGCGCACCGCGCATTTCATCGAAGAGACGAAGAAGGAGCTTTGGCCATGAGCACGCACGATCTCAAGTCGCTGTATCGGGAGTACGTCGAGGAGGTGTGGCACCGGAGGAACGTCGCCGCGGCGGACGCGTACTTCACCGACGACGTTGTCGACCACGCGGCGCCGCCGCAGCAGGGGCCGGGGCTCGCGGGGCTCAAGGCGACCTTCGCGATGTTCCTCGAGGCGTTCCCCGATTTTCACATCACGATAGAGGACCTGATCGCGGAGGGGGACAAGCTGGTCGCCCGCGTCTCGTTCACCGGCACGCACCGCGGCGCGTACCACGGGATCCCGGCGACGAACCGCGCGATCGCGTCCAGCGGAACCCACATCGTGCGTTACGTCGGCAAGAGGGTGGCCGAGCACTGGGCGCACAGCGACGATCTGCGCACAAGGCAGCAGCTGGGCCTCCTTCCGGCGCCGGGGCAATAGGTCGAGGTCATGTGCGCCGCGCTCGACGCCTCTGGCTTCGATGATCGGCTGATCTGGCAGCTGTGCCAGTCGAGCTACCACGCTCCCGCGGTCGAGCTCGGCCTGGTTTGCCTTCTCGAGGGCGCCGCCCTCGACCCTCAGGGATCCTCGTGGAGCGCCGAGCAATGGAGTCGAGGGTGCGGTCCGACGACGGATCTCGCCGGACCGCACCGTCTATAGGTCGCGGGCCGCGCTCACGCCTTCCAGGCGTCCTTGTGGTCCTGAGCGTACTGCGCCAGGGTGCGCGGGGGCTGGCCGGTCAAGGTGGTCACGCCCGCGCTGACCTGCGCCGCGGCGCCCTGCCTCACGAACCCGAACAGCCCGGCGAGGAAGTTCGCGTATCCCTCGGAGATCCCCGCTTGCCGCGCTCCCTGGATGAAGGACGCGTCGTCCGTGTTCACGTACTGGATGGCTCGCCCCGACACCTTGGACAGGGCCGCGGCCGCCTCGGCGTAGGTCAGCGCCTCCGGGCCGGTGAGCGTGAACGCCTTCTTGTCGAACTTGTCCGATCGCAGCGCCGCGACCGCCGAGGCCGCGATGTCCCTCGCGTCGATGAAGGCCGTCCTGGAGTCCGCCGCCGGGATGGGGAGCACCCCGGCGTGGACGATCGGCCCGCGCCAGAACGTGTGGAAGTTGTCGAGGAACCAGGTCGGGCGCAGGATCACGTAAGGAGCCCCCGACCGCTCGAGGAAGAGCTCCACGCGGCGCAGGGGCTGGCTGTCGTCGTACTCCACGCCGGACGCGGTCAGCAGCACGATCTTGCGCTTACCGCCCGAGATCGCCGTCTCCAGGAACGGGACCAGCAGATCGTATTGAGACAGCTCGCCCGAGGGCGACAGCAAAAATACCCGGTTCACCCCCTCCAGGGCCCCGGCGAAGGTGCTGGAATCGCGGTAATCGAAGCGCACCACCTCGACGCCGCGCACCGGCGCCACCTTCGCGGGATCGCGGGACCCCGCGCGCACCTGCTCCCCCGCCTGGGTGAGCTGCTCGATCAGGAGCTTCCCGACCGTTCCGGTGCTCGTCAGGACCAGGATCTTGTTGCCGCCGCCGCTGCCATTGCTGGTGCCCATCTCTCTCTCCTCCTGCCGGCGTGTGTGGATGTTCGCCACGTCCGGATGCACGGCAGTATTGGGATGCTTGGAGAGATGATCCATACGAGTATGTCTTTATTTCATGTCCGATCGTCTCACCGCCCTGTACGATCGGTGAGCCATGTCGACCGACGTCCTCACGGAGTGGTGCCGCGTGCTGAGCACGAAAGGGGTGCTGCTGGCCCGGAGCCGCCTGCCGGCGCCGTGGGGGATGCGCCTCGAGGCCCGCGCGCAGGTGACGTTCCACATCGTCACGGAGGGGGCCTGCTGGCTGCGGCGCGAGGGCGCTGCGCCGCTGGCCTTGCACCAGGGGGATCTCTGCCTCCTGCCGCAGGGGCTGGCGCACGAGCTGGTGCACGCCCGCGATGGCCGGGCCGAGCCGCTCGAGCGCCTGCTCGAGCGGCGATCCATTCTGCCCACCGGGGGCCCGGTGACGACCATGGTGTGCGGCGCCTACTGCCTCGACGCGCAGCTCGCCGAGCCGATGCTGCGCGGGCTGCCGCCGGTCGTGCACTTCGCCGCGAAGGAGGTGCGGGCGAACCCGCCGCTCTCGGCGGTCATGTCGCTGGTGACCGCCGAGCTGGATCGGCCGGGCCCGGGGAGCGAGGTGCTGGTGCAGCACCTGTTCGACGCCCTGTTCCTGTACATCCTGCGGGCGTGGGCGGACGGCGTGGCCGCGTCGGCGCCCGGGTGGCTGCCGGCGCTGAAGGACGCGGCGCTCTCGCGGGCGCTGGCCAGCATGCACGCGGACCCGGCGGCCCCCTGGACGGTGGAGACGCTGGCCCGGGAGGCAGGGCTGTCGCGCGCGGCGTTCGCCCGCCGGTTCACGGCCGAGCTGGGCGAGCCGCCGCTCGGGTACCTGACCCGCTGGCGCATGGGGCTCGCCTCGCGGATCCTGCTCCAGAGCGAGGCCTCCCTGGCCGAGGTGGCGCGCCGGGTGGGGTACGAGTCGGAGTTCGCCTTCAGCAGGGCCTTCAAGCGCAGCCGCGGGGTGGCCCCGGCGTCGTTCCGGCGCAGCCGGGCGGAGGCGCCGGGGCTCGGCGGCGCGCCGTGAGCGCTCGAGCCGACCCGCCGTGCACGCCGGAGCTCTTCGCGATCTGATTGAGCTGCCAGCTGCGCGGCCCAGGCCAGCGCCGTGGAGATGGGGATCTGCGGCGTGTCCGTGGACCCGCCAGCGGCCGCTAGGCTGCCCAAAGTCGCTTGATTTCGGTCATTTAGCGCACACGACAAAAAGATTCGCCGGGCGTGTCGATCCGACCGACCCTCGTTCGTCTTCACGGTGAAGGCAGGGGGACACCCGGTCGAGGCCCGCTGGTCCCCCGCTTCGAACCTCCAGGAGAGACGACGATGCGATTCATGATCACCGCAGGACGAGCCGAGGACGATGCGAAGGCGCCCGGCGCGAACGATCCGAAAGCCGAGGCGGATGCGCCTATCGACGAGAAGCTATTTGCCGCCTACATGAAATACAATGATGATATGACGAAGGCCGGCGTGCTGATCGCTTCCGAAGGGCTCAACCCGAGCGGGGCCCGCGCGCGCATCGGGATCGTCGGCGGAAAGCGCGCCGTGCTCGATGGGCCCTTCACCGAGTCGAAGGAGCTGGTCGGCGGGTTCTACCTTATCGAGGTGAACTCCAAGGAGGAGGCGATCGAATGGGCCTTGCGGTGTCCGGTCGGGTTCGGCAGCGACGAGGTGCTCACGATTCACCAGATGACGGAGCTCTCGGATATCCCGCTACAGTTCAGGAAGATCATCGAGGAAGTCGCGCCTGCCTGGAGCGCGTCGCTCTCGAAGGGGAGAGTGACTCATGGCAGCTGAATACCTGCATCCGGCAAACGTGGCCGAAGGGCGCGCCGCCTTGTCGATCGCTCGCCGTTCCGCCCCATGCTCGCCGCGCGCGCCGCGCCTGAGACCGGGAGAGCCGACGCTCGTTCGTCCTGACAGCGGAGCGAGGTTTCACGCCCGGTCGCGACCGTGAGGCGGCCCGGCGTCACACCAGGGAAGGACCTGGACCGGCCCGAGCAACGGGGAGCGCTGCGCATCGAGCGCACCGCATCAGGCGTCTCCCTCGTCCAGGAGCGCGAATTCGGCGGGCGTGTGCTCGAGCGCCACGAGCTCCCCCTGGGCTCGACATTCGAACGCACCCGCGCGTCGCTCCTTCAGGCTTGCTGTGCGTCGTCGCGGCGCACATCCTTTGCTTCCCTGCTACCTGCCTCCCTGCTGCCTCCTTCCACCCGCCTTCGACCTCCATGAGCTCCCTGTCGCGGAGCTCGCGCGCCTGTTCCGCGCGCGATCGCTGTCGCTGCGGGGATGGCGCCTCCACTCGAGGATGCGCGCGCCGGCTGCAGGCCCACCAGCGCCAGCGCCTGCCCGCCTGCATACCACCAGAGTCGTGGCCTCGAACCTCATGGAGAGGATCCGGGCGCGCCGGCAAATCATCGCGACCGACAGGGACCAGATACGTGCGTGTTGAAAATTTCTATTGGAGATTCCGCCTACTCTCGTGGTAGGGTGATCCTGCTCGGGGGAGACGCCCCGCAGGTAGGTGGAAGAGGGGGAGTCGTGCTCATACGCAATGGCACGGCCATCCTATGTCCGCTGAATCGGATCGAGGGGGGGCCCGACGATGTCCATCGGCCGCCGGAGGCAGCCCAGGATGAGCCGGCGCCCCGGTGCGCAGGGCGCCCGTTTTCCATCTCTCTCCATGGAGGCGTCATGATTCCCGACGCGTCGAGCCCCGTGTCGCAATATATCTCCTTCATCATCGCGGGGGACGAGTACGCCGTGAACATCCTCCGGGCGCGGGAGATCGTCGAGCACAGCGTCATCTCGCGGGTCCCGATGATGCCAGCGTGCATCGTCGGCGCCATGAACCTTCGGGGCCGCGTCGTGCCGGTCATCGATCTCGCGGTCAAGCTCGGGCTGCCGCCGACGAGGGTGAGCCGGTGGACGTGCGTCCTCATCGTCGAGACCGAGCTCGATGGCGAGAGCACCCGCCTCGGCCTGCTCATCGACGGCGTGGGCGATGTGCTCACGCTCTCCGAGGACGAGATCGAGCACACGCCGGCCTTTGGCGCGCAGGTGCGCGTGGATCAGCTGCTCGGGATGGCGAAGGTGGGCCAGAAGCTCGTGCTGCTGCTCAACATCGACCGCATCCTCTCGCCGGCGGAGCTCCTGGCCTCGACGACGCCCGGCCCCTCGGCGGGGCTCGAAGGAAGCCGCACCACATCTAGCCCGGAGCACGCATCATGCTTGCGCATATCGGAGTAGGCCGGAAGCTCTACCTCGGATTCGCCGCCATGGTCGTCCTCGTCCTCGGACTGGCGGGCACGGCCTACAAGAGGTTCTCGGAGCTCGACGAGGCCCGCTCATGGGACCAGCACACGTACGAGGTGATGCTCACGACGAGCGAGATCATGAAGTCGCTGCTCGACACCGAGACAGGAGAGCGCGGCTTCGTCATCACCGGGGTGGAAGCGTTCCTGGAGCCGTACCGCGGCGGGCGCGACCGGTTCGAGCAAAGCCTGAGCCGTGCCCGGGAGCTCACCAGGGACAACCCGCGCCAGCAGGCGCGCCTCGAGAAGATCGACAAGCTCCACGACGAGTGGCTCTCCTCCGTGCTGGAGCCGATCATCCAGCAGCGCCGCAGCGCGGACGAGGCGAGGGCGCCGGCGGATCGCGCCGTCGAGGAGGTCAGGAAGGGGCGCGGAAAGATCCTCATGGACCAGATGCGCGCGGCGCTCAAGGAGATCGACGACGAGGAGACCTCCCTCCTCGGCCAGCGGCAGGCGGCGACGAACGCGCTCATCAAGACGATGTACGTGACGCTGCAGATAGGAGGTCTGCTCGCGATCGTCGTCGCCGCCGTGCTCGCCGTCGTCTTCAGCAGGATGATCCTCTTGCCGCTCACCCAGGCGGTGTCGATCCACCAGCGCATCGCCGGGGGCGACTTCACGGGCCACGTCACGGTGAAGAGCTCCGACGAGTTCGGCCAGATGCTCGGCGCCGTGAAGGCCATGTCGGAGCGCCTGGCGGGCCTCATCGGCGAAGTCCGGAGCGGCGCGGTCTCGGTCTCCTCGGTCTCGGTGCAGCTCTCGGCGACGGCGCAGAGCCTGTCGCAGGGCACCAGCGAGCAGGCGGCGTCCGTGGAAGAGACGATGACCAGCCTGCAGCAGCTGAGCGGCACGATCGCGAAGAACGCCGCCAACTGCAAGCAGGTCGAGGAGACGGCGCACCGGAGGACGAGGGACGCGGAGCAGAGCGGTCAGGCGGTCCGGGAGACGGTCGAGGCGATGAAGTCGATCACCCAGCGGATCGTGATCATCGAGGAGATCGCGTACCAGACGAACCTGCTCGCCTTGAACGCCGCGATCGAGGCGGCTCGCGCGGGCGAGCACGGCAGGGGCTTCGCCGTGGTCGCCACGGAGGTGCGGCGGCTGGCCGAGCGAAGCCGGGATGCGGCGAAGGAGATCGGCTCGTTCGCCGCGTCGAGCATCGTCGTCGCGGAGCGCTCGGGACAGCTCATCGCGGAGCTCGTCCCGTCGATCCGGGAGACCGCGGAGCTGGTGCAGGGCGTCGCCATGGCATCCAGGGAGCAGTCGAACGGCGTGACCCAGATCAGCGGTGCGGTGGAGCTGATAGAGCAGGCCACGCAGCGCAACGCGGCGATCTCCGAGGAGCTCGCCAGCACGGCGGCCGAGCTCTCGGCACAGGCAGAGCAGCTCCAGAACGTGATGGCGTCGTTCCGCCTCGCGCAGGAGAGCGACGGCGACCCGGGCCACAGGCCTGCGGCGCCGGGGCGACTACCGGACCGCCGCGGCGACAGGGCGCTGTGGAGGGCGCCGCAGAAGGGCCCCCCGAGCGGCGGCGCATCGAGCAACGGGCGCGCGCCGCGCGCCGCGGGCGATCAGGACTTCGTCCCATTCTAGATCCTGTCGGAGACGTGGGCGAGGCGCCGGCGTCATCAGCCCCCTTCACCGCTGACAGCCACCTCAGCGCGGAGCGCCTTGAGCTCCGACCTTACCCCGTCGTGCCGCCCCGACGCATCGTGGAAAGGTGGCGTGCCTTGGCTCGCCGTCGCCCCGACTCGGCACGAGGAACGCACAGCAGCGGGGGCCGCCTCGCCCGCGTCACGGCTTGAACGGCAGCAGGACCGCCTCGATGAGCTCAGGATCGCGGATCTCTACGTCCTGGAGGAGGCCGATGGCGAAGTGCTCCGCGGAGATCTCTTCGGCGGAGAGGATGTACTCGGTCGTCGTCCCGAGCTGCTCGAACAGACCTTCCGCGGACTCGAGGGAGTGAAGCGCGCCGCTCTCGGGCTCCACCAGCCACAGATCCAGATAGTCGAAGAACGATCCACCTTCGTAGTCCGAGCGCGCGATGGTGGCGAGGGCCACGTCCACCGGCGCGCCGTCGAAGGAAACGTGGATGACCTCCTCGAGGAGCGGATCATCAGGGTTCGTGATTTTCCTGTCCGCCAGGCCCGGCGGAAGCGTCAGGCCCTGGACGCGGAAAAAGCCGAGCGCCTCATGCGCCGGCCAGCGGACGACGTCGGGGTTCGCGCGGCTCCAGATATGAAACAGCTCGTGCGCCACGGTATGGATCTGAAGGGCGGGATCCAGGGCGAAGAACTGATCGCAGAGGAATACCGTTCCGCTCCGCGTGTAGGCAGCCGACGCTCCTTCTTCCTCGCCATCCGTGCGGACGAAGCGGACCTCCGGGGGATTCGCCGGGGGACGCAGGCCGCGCTCCGCCATCCGGTCGAGGACGGCGTTCACTTGTTCGCCGACGTTCTCCTCCTCGGCCTCGGAGAACGCGAGGACATGCTTCCGCACGACGCCCAGGTAGTCCTCGACCGCGACGGGCTGAGGAGCGCCCGTCCTGCTCTCCAGATCGAACGCGCTCATGGCCGAGACGAATTCGTCTCGGCGAGTGATCTCCTCACGTGCCTCGTCCTCGCTCAGGAACACCGGCGTCATCGTGGCCGGGATCTCGCCGAGATCGCCGCTGTCCTCCGGGTCGTTTGCCTCGTCGTTGCAGGCGGCCGCCGAGAAGAGGAGCGCCATCACCGCAGGCCAAAGCGGTGCAGCAGCATTGGCTCGGCGGCGAGATGTTCTCATTGCCGCGTCGCCGTGGATCGTATCCATGCGGACTCTTCTCCTGTTCACGTCCATGGTCTCCGCCTTCATCGGATCGCGCTTGTGCTCCATCAGGTTGGAGCGAGCTCCGAAGGAGTGCCCGGCGGCAGGAGGATCGTTCAAGGCGGCGATCTATTTCTTCCCGAGCCGCGGCGCCCCGTCTCCTCGTGCGCGCGCGCGACGCCCGGGCGTCAGCCGCTCCGCGCGCGCCGCAGCATCGCGACGCTCGCGAGCGTGGACGCGCTGAGCACGAGCCACATCGCGGCGTACCCCTCGGTGGAGGCGAAGAGCGGGCGCAGGAGATCGATGGCCGCGCCGGTGAGCGCGGGCCCAAGGAGCGTCCCGATGCCGCCGCTCACGTCGAAGAGGCCCGCCGCGGCGCCGTGGCTTCGAGCGGGCATCCGCTGCATGAGGATCGCGTAGGGCAGGGTGCTCGCTGCCCCGCCGCAGAAGGCGATGAGCGGGAGCTCCGCGCCGAGGAGGACCGTGGAGCTGGAGAAGGCGGGGAGGGCCAGCCCGAGCCCGAAGACGACGAGCGTGCGCGCGAGGACGCGCGCCGCGCCGTGCCGGTCCGCGAGGTGGCCGCTCACGAGCGCGCCGACGAGGGCCCCCACGGCGACGACGGTCATCGCGCCGGCGATGAACTTCATGCTCTTGCCGAGCCCCTCGGTCAGCCAGAGCACGACGAAGGCCTTCAAGCCGCCGAGCGTGAGCGAGAGGAGCGCGTTGGCGATCATGAGGGCGCGGATGGCGCGGTGGTCACGGAGCAGCGCCCAGACCTCCGCGGCGGGCGAGCGGGAGTCGCGCTGTGGGACCGCGGGCGGCCCTGGGGTCCCACGCAGCCCGAGCACCAGCAGCACGGTCCCGAGGAGCAAGGCGGCGGCCGCGACGAGGTACGGCAGCGGCCGCCAGAGCTCGAGGAGCACCCCCCCGCCGACGAGCGCGGATCCGAGGCCCACCTGGCTGAAGATGCCCTGGATCCCCTGCGCGCGGCCGCTCAGGTTCAGGGGGACGAGATCGGCGTAGAGCGCGCGATAGGGCGCGAGGTAGGTGAAATAGGCGGCGTAGAAGAAGGACACTTCCACGGCCATGACGGGGAGGGAGCGCGCGAACGGGATGAGCGCGAGGGCGATCGCCGCGACGGGCGCTGTCGCCATCAGGAACGGGACACGGCGGCCGAACCGGGTGTCGACGCGATCGGAGAAGCCGCCGATCCAGAGGGGGACGAGCAGGGCGACGAGCCCCTCGCCGCCGACGAGCGCGCCGATGCCGGCGCGCGATCGCGTGAACTCGCGCGCGAGCACGGGGAGGTACGTGGAGATGACCGTGAGGGACAACGACAGTCCCAGGCCGGGGGCGCCGAGGAGAAGGAGGAGGCGTCGCTCCGCGCTCGAGAGCCGCGCCCGCGCCGGCCGCATCACTCGCCGCTCCGGCGCCGCTGCTCTCGCCGCCACGCGGCCGTCCCGCTGGGCCCGCCCATGGGCCACGCGAGGTCGAGCACCACCAGCGAGACGAGCAGCAGGACCGGGATCGCCAGCGCGTGCGCGCGCCAGCGCGCGTACGCGAGCGCGCTCACGGCGGCGCCCGCAACGAAGCTCGGCCAGATCAGCCCCGTGGCCACGAGGTGTCGCGCCGTCGAGCGCAGGTCGACGGGAGCATCGCGAGGCCTGGCGAGCAGCTGGGCCAGCTCTTCGGCGAAGTTGGTGAGCATGCCAGTGATGTACGTGGTGCGCACCGTCACGCCGTCGATGCGGCGGAACGTGGCCGTCTGCACCCCCATCGCCAGGCTGACGAGCGACGCCTGCAGGTCGAACGCCCAGGCTGGCTCGAGCGGGACCGGCCCCGCGTACGCGGTCACGCTCACCCCGGCGAGGAAGCCCACGAGCAGGGCCGCGGTGAGCGCGAGGCCCGGCGCGACGGCGGCGCGCACGCCGCGATGGATGCAGGCCTCGGCGAGCGTGGCGCCGCCCACCACGCCCGCCATGAAGACCACGGCCGGGAGCCCGCGCGTCACGATCGCGCGCGCATCTCCGCGGGCGATGGCCTGGCCGAGCGCGGCGCTGTTGCCCGTCATGTGCGCCGTGTAGAGGTGATCGAGCGACAGCCAGCCGATCACGTCGACGGCCCCGGACACGAAGGCGAGCGCGGCAGCCACGCCGAACCTCGCGTCGATCACGTTCACCGGCCTGCCCACGCCGCCGCGCGATTTGCAACTTTTGCAACCGCTGCGCCACGAGGATCGCGCCGTGACACCGCGCGATCGTCGCGCCCGGGGCTCAGCGGCGACCACGCCCGCGCGCTCGCTCGGTGAGCGCGTCGGCGCTGGCGGCGTCGCGGCGGTACGTCCGGAGCGCGATCAGGCTGATGAGCCCGCTTCCGCACAGCGAGATGAGCATGACGGAGAAGGTCGCGCGCAGGGGTGACGGACCGCCGCCGAAGACGTCCTCGGCGACGTACCCGAAGACCACCGGCGCGGCGGCCTCCGCCGCTTTGCGTACCGTCATCCGGACGCCCTCCGCGCGACCCCACAGGTGCGAGGGCACGATGTCGAGCCGCGCTGCGTCGAGAGGAGGGTTGGCGGCCGCGAGCGCGAACGCGGCGAGGAAGTACAGGATCAGCGCTGTGGCGAGCGCGACGGAGAGCAGGCCGAGAAGGAACAGCGCCGCGCTCGCCAGGTACGCGCACGAGGCCACCCAGATGCGCGCCGTGTCGTGCCCGCGGGCAAGCAGCCCATCGACGCCCTTGCCGGCGGCGTAGACGCCGAGGACCGCGCCGGAGCCCACGATCGCGGCGACGCCGAGGGCCGCCTGGTGGCTGAGGTGGTAGCGGCCGGTCAGGAGCTCGATGGAGAAGATGCGCAGCCCGCCGAAGAAGTAGTAGCCGAGCGCGGAGCTGATGATCAGGACCAGGTTGGTCGGGATGCGGAGCACGTAGCCGAGCCCCCAGACAAACGACCGCTTGCGCGGGTCGACGTCGCGGACGAGGCGCTCGCGCGGCTCGACGCCGGCGGCGCGCGCCCTGGCGCCGACGCTCTGCGCCGGGCGGCGCCACGGCCCCTCGTCGCGTGACGCCGCCGCGCCCGGACGCGCTTCGATGCGTTCCTGGCCTGGCAGGAGCCAGCTCGCGCCGCCGCGCGCCGGCTCGGGGAGGCGATGGATGGCCCACGCCAGAAGGGGCGTCGGCAGCGCGAGGGCCCAGAAGCCGAGGCGCCACGAGATTTCGGCCAACAGTCCGGCGGCGATGACGCCGATCGCCGTGCCGATCAGCTCGCCCGAGAGGATGAAGCCGAACACCCGACCGCGCAGATCAGGTGGAGAGTAGTCGCCGACGAGGGACGCGACAGCGGGCTGCGCGGCCGCGATGACGGCGCCGAGCGCGACCTGCGCGGCGAGGAGGACGGCATAGGAGGTCGCGGCGCCGCAGGCGACCATCGCCACGCCCCACAGCACGATCGTCAGCGCCAGGAGCCGTGTCCGCGCCCTGCGATCGACCAGCCAGCCGAACACGATGGTGCCGGCGGCGGCGACGACGGACTCGACCGTGAACAACAGGCCGAGCTTGGTGCTGTCGATGCCGAGCGACCGCTGCAGCGGCGTGGCCATACCCCCGATCGCGCCGGCGTCGGCGCTGTCGAGCGACAGCACCAACGCCATCAGGACGATCACCCTGGCCTGCGCTCGCCCTCCGAGCTGTTGCAGCAGCGCATCGCCGATCCGGCGTGCGGAGCGCGTCCGCGGGAGGGGCTCGCTCGGAGGGGCGGTCACCGCCGGAGCACGGATGCCGTGCGGCTCGAGACGGTCTCGTCCCGCTCTGCGAACCCTTCGCGATCTTCGGGCCCCCTCGTTGTCATGATTTCCCCCTTCAGCGCCGGGAGCGCTGCCCATGCACCCACGATGCATACGCTGCGCCGCGCGCGGGGTCGGGCTCTCCCGAGGGGCGCGACAGGTCACCGGTCATGTTGAGCGTGGATGCTCCCTTGCGGCGCGCTGGGCAAACTGGGCCGGCGTGGCGTCGTGCAAGCTCGATTGGGTGAGCCAAAAATGGGTGGCTCTCTGGAAGGCACTTGAAGCGCCTATCCGCTCCCCGGGCAGCTCGATGCGCTGATGGTCTGACGCAGCGCGCGGCCGTCACCCGTGATCGTCGGCCGCCATGGAGCGCAGGACGCGCTCGGAGGCTTCGGCGTGCTCGAGCAGCAGCGCCGCAAAACCGCGCTGAAGCTCGATCTTGCGGCGCATCCATGCCTCGAACGCGCCGCGGTCGAAGCGCGCGAGGTCGTGGGGGGCGGCGGGCAGATCGCCCGCAGCCCGCATCGCCTCCGCGGCGCGGCCCGCCGCGTCGCCGATCCCGCGGTAGCCGGCCGCCACCCGGCGCATCGCGTCGTGTTCGAGGCGGGCCTCGGGCGTGGCGCTGCCCACCCAGGCCGCGTGGGCTTCCAGGTTGTCTGCCACGTGTCGGAACAGCTCCGCCAGCCGCTCGGGGACCACCGCGTTGTTCGCCAGATCGCGTCCACAGGGCTCGTCGTCCATCGGTACCTCCTGTCCATTCGCCCCAACGCGCGAGGCGTCGGGTCGTGACCGCGGGCCGCAGTCCAGGTGCGGGCGGTCGAGCGTGCGTCGCGCGTCATCCATGGCGGCGGCAGTGACGGCTGCACGGCCTGCCGCCACCGCGGGCTCCAGGTGGTGACGATGGGGGGCGAGACGCTGCTCGCCACCGTGTCGTGGGCCCTGCTGGACGCGTCAGGCGGCGTGCTGTCGACCTGGCGCGAGAGCTACAACCTGCCGCGCACGCCGCAGGGGCTGCGCATCTTCGCGTCGACGGACCACCGAGCCAGCGGCGGCGCTCGGCTCGTCGTGGCGAGCCCCCAGCTCGGGAGGCTGCGGCTCCCTGCCCTGGGACCCCAGCTGTCCGTCCGGCTCAATGCTCTTCGGGCAAACCTGTACATCCATAACCGATGCTCATCGGACGCGTGGAGAGGGCCGATTCCCCTCGACGGCCGTCTTGGATGCGCCACGTTCGTTCAGCCGACCCCGTCGGAGGGGGCCGGACGCGAAGGGGGGACTCCATGCAGCCGCAGATGACGCGCGTCTCGATGGACGCGCTGAAGGACCTTCCCACGCCCGTGCGCCGCCGCGTGGATGCCGCGGATGTCTGGGTCCCGGAGGGCTACGAGGTGGAGCCCGTCGTGGCGGGGTTATCCTTCCCCTGTGCCCTCTGCTTCGACGAGGACGGCACGCTCTTCTTCGCCGAAGGCGGCAGCACCTGGCCCACCCGACCTTATATGACACCGCGTATCTGGCGCATGGCCCCGGGACGGGCCCCGGAGGTCTTCGCGGTGGAGGACCTGGGCGGTCCCCGCGGTATGGCGGTTCGGGGCGGCTATCTCTACGTCTCGCTCAAGGGCGGCTACAACATGCGGGTCACGCGCCATGACCTGCGGACCAGGGAGCGTATCGTCCTCGTGGACGGGATCCCCTCGGGCGGCTGGCACGAGCCTGGGGGGCCGATCTTCGGGCCGCATGACGGGATGATGTATTTCGGCCAGGGCTCCGTGGGCTTGCAGGGCGTCGTGGTGCCCGAGGGCTTCACCGTGGACCTCGCCAAGCACCCCCACGCGCACGACGTGCCGGGCCAGGACGTCACGCTCACCGGCAATACCGTATGGGCGCGCGATCCACGCCTGCCGTTCCCCTACTATGCCGAAACCGGACCCTTCCAGCCCTTCGGCACGCCCGTGACGAGGGGCCAGGTCGTCAAGGGCGAGCTCAAGTGCAATTCGGCCGTCTGGCGCTCGCGGCCCGACGGGAGCGAGCTCGAGCTCCTCGCCTGGGGCATCCGCAACCCCTTTGGACTTGCCTTCGGGGAAGACGGCCACCTCTACGCCACCGACAACGACTTCGAGGAGAAGGGCGAGCGCTCCATCGGCGAGGACCCGGACCGCATCTGGCGGATCAAGAACGCTCGGGTGCCGCCCGGAGAGGTCAAGGAGCCCGAGTGGTTCGGTTATCCGGACCTCTGCGGCGACGGCCTCCCCGTCTGGCACGATCTCCACCGGCCGATCCGGGGTAAAGCGGCCGAGCCCTTTCTTGAAAACCCGCCGCCTTGGGCCGGCCCCGCCGTCTTCCTGTTCCCGCCGCACACGGCGCTCGGCAAGCTCACCTTCAGCCGCTCGGACGCGTTCGGCTTCCGCGGCCACGCGTTCGTCTGCCAGTTCGGCACCTATGCGCCGCTCAACACCAACCGCGAGGCTGCGCTGGGCCGGGGCTTCCAGGTCGTCCGCTGCGACATCGCGGCCGGCGCCGGTGAGCCCTTCCTGCGAAACCGAGCTCCCGGTCCCGCTTCCGGCACGCCGGGCAGCGGTGGAATCGAGCGGCCCGTGGATTGCGCGTTCAGCCCGGATGGCAAGAGCCTTTATGTGCTCGACTTCGGCAACAACACGGCAAACCGCAGCTACGTGGTCGCCTACGCCCATACGGGCGTCATCTGGCGCGTGACCAGGCGGTGAGGGAGGGAAATAGGATGGATGGAATCGAAGCGGCCGATCCCGAGGGCCCCGGACCCGCGGCGATCGAAGGCCCCTACCTCCTGAATCTCCACGGTGAGACCTGGGACGCGCACCTCGATCGTGCGGCCAGGTGGCTCGCCCATGTCATCACGGCGCAGACGGCCTTCCGCAACGCCCTGGAGATCGCCGTCCCCAAGGTGGAGGAGCCCAACATCCGCCAGTTCCTCTCGGAGATCCTCGACCGCGCGCGGAGGCACGAGGAGGTGGCCCACCGCCTTCCCCGCACCATCGGCCGCGAGGCGGCGGAGGGGACGCGAGGCCTCGCGGGCGTCGTGATGGACGTGGCGCGCAGGGCGCTCGACGCCGTCGAGGGGCTCGCAGGGGGTGCCAGGGGCAACTGGAAGGACCTCCACCACCTTCTCATGCTCAATCTCGACGCCATGGGCGCCTTCGCCATTGCCGAGCAGCTGGGCCTCGCCCTCGCCCATCACGAGCTGCGCGACCTCGCCTTCGATGTCGAGGCCGAGAAGTCCACCGACCAGCTCATCCTCAAGGAGCTGATGCTGGAGATGGCGGCGGTCTCGATTCTCTACGGCGAGCGGGTCTGAGGGCACAGGTTCAGGGCCAAGCGGACCGCGCCGACGGGCTCGACGGTGGTCATCGACCCCGACCTGACGGCAGAATTCTAGCACGGTGCATGTAGAGCACCGGGGTCGCGCGCCGGTGCACACGTGCTTGCCTCGTGGCGGAGATCGATGGTGGTGAGCCGGGTCGTTCGCCGCGCAGGAGCTGCACGGCGTTCCCCGTCGCCTTCGCGGAGGAGGGGAGGCGCCGGCGGCGCTCAGCGCCGTGCGGACAGCGAGCGGAGACAGACCTCGATCCCGGCGCGCAGATTGCCGTGCGTGGTGACGCCGGAGAGGTCGACCCCGATGCCGCACATGGATTGGGCGACGGCGGGCCCGATGCCGGTGAGGACGCCGCTCGCGCCGAGCAGGCGGATCGCGCGGACGATGCGGACGAGGTGGTCGGCCGTCGCGGCGTCGACGCTCTCGATGCCGGTGACGTCGATGATGGCGAAGCGAGCGCCAGTGCGCACGACCTCGTCGAGGAGCTTGCTGGTGACGTCGGACGCGCGGGCGTTGTCGAGCGCGCCGATGAGGGGCACGGCGAGCACGCCCTCGGCGACCTGGAGGATGGGCGTGGACAGGGCGCGGATGAGCGCCTGCTGGCGCTGGATGACCGCGAGCTGAGCGGCGATGGCCTGCTTCTGCCGCTCGAGCTCGGCGATGGTGGCGGTCATGTGCTCCTCGTGCTCCCGCTGCGCCGTGATGTCCGTTCCAATGGCGAGGATGTGCGTCGTGCCGTCCTGCTCGACGAGAGGCACCTTGACGACGGACATCCACCGCGCCTTGCTGTTCGGGCGCGTGACGGGGTGAACCCTCGAGACCGGCTGCATGCGCGAGAGCACCTCCCGGTCCATCTCGCCGATGACAGAGAGCTCGGCGTGGGAGCGCGGCAGATCGGTAACGGTCTTGCCCACCGCGGCGTCCACCGTGGTGTCGTACAGTTCAGCATAGCTCTTGCTGACGAGCTTCATCTTGCCGTCCCGATCCTTGACCGTGACGACGATCGGGATGGTGTCGAGCACGAGGCGGATGAACTGCCGCTCGCGTTCGAGGGCGAGCTCTGCCTCCTTGAGCGCGGTGGTGTCGATCCGCAGGCCGACGAAGCTGCCGTCGGCGAGGCGGCCGCTCTTGAGGGCGATCCAGCGGTCCCCGAACCGCCGCATGTAGACGTCCCCGGGGCTGCGATGCTCCGCGAGGCGAGCGGCGACCCACTCGTCTTCGCTGAGGCCGCTGTGGAGGTGAATCCCGTTCCGGCAGCCCTCGCGGACGACGTCTTCGAACGCATTGCCTATCTGCATGGCGGCGGCGCATTCGGGGTAGAGCGACTTGTACGCCGTGTTGAAGAAGCGGAGCCGATCCTCGGCATCGTAGATGACGAAGCCGACGTCGAGCGCCTCGATGGCGTCGTTGATGCGCGCTCCTCGATCGCGCGCCGCCAGCTCGGCCCGGCGCTGCTCGGTCACGCCGCGCAGCGCGAGGAGCACCCCGGCGCACGCGCCCGCGGGGTCGACGAGCGGGCTGAGGCTCCCCTCGGCGAGGACGACGCGCTCGTTCGCGAGGTGGAGGGTGAAGTCGGGCGGCAGGGCGCGCGGGGCGCGATCGCGGAGCACCTGCTCGAGCAGCGCGCCGAGGGGCGGATCGGGCCGAAGCGCCTCATCGACGGGCGCTCCGCGCGCCGTCGCCCCGGGCGTGGAGGACAGGCGCTCGGCGGCGGGGTTCAGCGCCAGGATCCGGCCGCTTTCGTCGAGCAAGAGCAGCGGATCGACGCTGCAGGTGAAGGCGAGCGAGTAGAGATCGACAGGAGCGTCGCTAGGCATCGGGAGCAGCGTAGAGCAAGATCTCCTTACGGTGTTGGCCTCGGTGACCCCATGGCGCGTCCGCAGACAGCGGAGCTTCCGCCGAGCTCGGCGTGGCTCGAGCCTTGAACCGCCGTACGATCGCGGCCGCCGACGCAGCGCCTCCTGGACGACCACGTGCCGTGGCACACCGGCAGCCGTCCTGGCATTGCCCGCCCATGCACCCACACGCTGCGTGATCCACCCTCCATTCCTTGCCTCTTCGCTGAGCTCCTTCGAGCGCCGAGCGATCCGGTTTACGAGGTGGACTCTGCACGTTCCATCTCGGCCCCTTCGCAGAGGCGGCCGCGGCCTCGGGCACATCGTGGCGGGGATCGAGGGCCCTCGGGGATGAGGTGGGGGCCCGGGTCGTTCACGAGGCGATCGGTCGGCTGCTCGGCCTGACGCCGGCACCGAACGGGCGAGCAAGGGCGCGTCGACAGTAGCAGGCCACGAAGACGAGGCGTCAGAGTGCGATAGACGTGGAGATCCCCGTAGGCCGAACCGCGTCGTCACGAGCCGCTTCGCCATGGATTTGGCACGACCCAGGGACCGCCAACCCCTGGGAGCGCGGCGGGCCGACGACGCGCCCGCTCCGATCAACGACCTGGCGAGTCCGAGCTGCCACGCGACCGGGAGAAGGCGGCCCCAACATCGCCGCCGCGGAGAGGCACAACGTGCTCTTGATGGGTGCACCGGGCTCCGGGGGAGCCGGCAACACGATCTGGCCACGCGTGGAGGCCAACGTCCGCACAGACATGGGCGGCGCGCAAGCGCGATTCTCCTAGAGCACGGACGGCACCCGATTCACCAGCCTGGGCAACACGCTCAACATGAACAAGGATTAACAATACTTCCTGGGCTATCGCTCCGGCATCTTCAATCACGCCACGCAGCCTTTAGGGGGCTCGGTGAACGTTGCTTCCTTCGAGGTAACCACGGCGTGACATGCGGGCCGGCCCAAGGAGGCGGGCGCCTCCATCGATGCCATTGGCTGCCAGGCCCACGGCACGGGTGACCTGTCCGCCGCCACCGTGAAGCGGTTCATCGACGAGATCACCTCCGAGACCAGCTGTCTGGCGACACCTGACGAAGCTTCGGGAGAGCGGCGAGGTCGAAGAATGGTCATGAGCACAATATCGATCCAACGCAAGGTCCTCATCATGGCACCATCGCTCTGTGGTGCGACAGTGTTTCCGTCCGGCGCCATGGCCACGGGCGACGCTGGCGCCGCCCCTGCGGACAACGGCAGCGAGGACGAGGGCGGGCGCGCCTGCCGGGTCGAATCGGGGCCCAGCTCCCCGGCGGGCGCGGTCGCCGCCCTGGTCGCGCTGGGCGCGGTCGTGGCGCAGCGGCGTGCGCGAAAGGCAGGTGCGAGTTGAATCGCCGACGCGTGCGGGGGCTGAGCGTGTCCGGATCGAGGCGAGCGGCGCGACCACCGGCGGCTGACGACCCACTCAGGGCAAAGCCGGAGGACGAGGCCCGACGGGGGACGTTCACGCCGATCCGCCCCTCCGCCGCCGAGATCGGGCCCGGCCAATGGCAGGGCTCCGCTCGCGCGGCGCATCAGGAGAGGCGGGCGCCGGGGTGCGGTCGTGGTGGATGTCGATACCATTCCCCCCGCGCGCGACTAAGCTTGGCCCCGATGGACGACAACTCTCCTCCCGAGGGGCGCATCAAGAGAGGCGGGCGCCGGGCCGCGGTCATGGTCGATGTGGCCAAGCTCGCCGGCGTCTCGTACCAGACGGTCTCGCGGGTCCTGCACGACAGCCCCCACGTGCATCGGGACACGCGGGAGCGCGTGCTCGACGCGATCCGCCAGCTCGACTACCGCCCGAGCTCCGTGGCGCAGGCGCTCGTCACCGGGCGCTCGCGGACGCTCGGTGTGGTCAGCTTCGACACGACGCACTACGGCCCGGCGTCGACGCTCCACGGGCTCGAGACGGCGGCGCACGACGCCGGGTACGGCGTCAGCGTCGTCAGCCTGAAATCGCTCAGCCGCGCGCCGGTGGTGGATGCGGTGAAGAGGCTGTGCGATCAGGGCGCCGACGGCATCATGGTCATCGCCCCGCTGCGGTCGGCGGTGGACGCGCTCCGCCACGTCACCTCCGACGTGCCGGTGGTCGCCGTCGAGGGGGGGCCGGACGATTCGGTCCCGGTGGTCGCCGTCGACCAGCACGGCGGCGCGGCGGCCGCGACCCGCCATCTCCTCGACCTGGGTCACCGGACGGTGTGGCATATCGCCGGTTCGGTCGAGTCGCTCGAGGCCGAGCAGCGCATCGAGGGCTGGCGTTCGACGCTGGAGGCCGCGGGCGTCGAGCCGCCGCCTCTCCTGCGCGGCGACTGGAGCGCACGCTCGGGCTACGAGCTCGCCCCGCAGCTGGCGCGCACGCCAGGCGTCACCGCCGTGTTCGTGGCCAACGACCAGATGACCCTGGGCGTGCTCCGCTACCTCCACGAGAGCGGACGCGCGGTGCCGCGGGACATTAGCGTCGTCGGCTTCGACGACATCCCGGAGGCGGCCTACTTCACGCCTCCGCTCACCACCGTCCGCCAGGACTTCTCCGAGCTGGGGCGCAGGTGCCTCCACTTGCTGCTCGGGCAGATCGAGAGCGGCCGCCGCTCCTGCTCGCGCCTCGTGGTCGATGCCGAGCTGATCTTGCGCAAGAGCACCGCCGCGGTCCCCCGGAACCGATGAGCGCTCCAGCCTGCCAGCTTCGTCTGCACGCATCCGCTCACGGATCAGAAACCCGTGATAGATCCGATAAGGCAGTGGAATATCCACCGCAGCCATGAGGCGCTTGTCCTCGTCGGGGTATAGAGGGCTTGGGGCCTTGTTGTTGTCCGCCTCGGGAACCCACCGCCCGGGCCGCCTCGCCATCCCCGAGGGCGACGGCGCGGCTCAGGATGCCGGCGAGCGAGGCAACCACGGCGATCCGAGGGGAGGGAGAACCCTGGCGGGACTGTTCCGCGGCGCTGAACCGTCGCGATCCGTCGCTTCCCCGGGGATTTGGGGAGAGCGTGACGACGGATCGCACCCCCTCGGAACGCGTGGGCCCAACCCGGGCCCAAGCGTCAAGCCTCGGGTCCGGGGAGAGCGCCGTGATCGATCAGTCGCCTCGCGCCACCGTGATCGCCTCGCTCGCCGGCACACTGAGCCGCGC
Source organism: Sorangium aterium (assembly GCF_028368935.1). Lineage (NCBI taxonomy): Bacteria > Pseudomonadati > Myxococcota > Polyangiales > Polyangiaceae > Sorangium > Sorangium atrum. The sequence continues at coordinate 627,173 of NZ_JAQNDK010000004.1, forward strand.
CGTCGCCCTCGGGGACGAGGTGGCGGCCCGGGTCGTTCACGAGACGATCGGTCGGCTGCTCGGGCTGCCGGTGGCACCGGAGGGGTGAGCAAGCTTGGGCCGAACGTCGATCCCGCCGCTCGCGTCGACTCGCTGCCGGAGCCTTGCCGCTCGCCAGTGCCCGCAGGCTCTACTGGGATCGCCCGCGCGGGCGCTCTGCGTTCTCGCGCGCCGACATATTTCCCGAGGATCTCGTAGCCGCAGAGCAGGACGTAGAGCCTGGAGACCTCGGTGCTCATGACCCGAGCGGCGGCGAGAGGCGGGCGGCCTCGGGGGACAGATCGATGCTCACCATCATGTTCGGCTCAATCGTAGAAAAGATCGGGGAGGTGGTCGAATCTCCTCGAGGAGGTGGAGAGATGGCCGGACCTCCTCGGAGAGATGGCCGGACCTCCTCGGGGAGATGGCGGATTGGTCCGAGTCTGCTCAAGTTGAGCAGACTCGGCGCAAGCAACACCTTGCTTGCCGGGCATTTTCCCCGGGATCTCACGCCTGTCCAGGAAGCCTCGAGCGCTGGCTCCCATCTTGCTCTGTCCGCGCCCACCTGAACGGAGAGCGGAAATTCATGCGAACGTTGAAGATCCCGGCGGTGATGCTCGGCACCTGGCTGGCCGCGGCCAGCGCGGGTTGCGAGAACAGCGCCGAGGAGCCGAAGCCGGGGCCCACGGGCTCCAGCACCACGACGAGCAGCGGCGGTCACGGCGGCGAGGGCCAGGGCGGCGACGGCGGGCAGGGCGGCGACGGCGGGCAGGGCGGCGACGGCGGGCAGGGCGGCGACGGCGGGCAGGGCGGCGACGGCGCCGGCGGGCAGGGCGGCGCGGGGGGGCAGGGCGGCGATGGGGCCGGCGGGCATGGCGGGGGAGAGCCCAGCACGTTCTGCCAGCCCGACGCCCTGGCGTCTTGCTACACCGGCCCGGCCGGCACCCAGGGCGTGGGCGCCTGCGCGGCGGGCTTCATGATCTGCGACGCGCTGGGCTCGGGCTATGGCCCGTGCACCGGCGAGGTCCTGCCCTCGGCCGAGGCGTGCGGCACGATCACCGACGACGATTGCGACGGGCAGGTCAACGAGGAGGACGCGGGGTGCGCCTGCGTCCCGGGATCGGCGCAGCCTTGTTATGGCGGCCCCGCGGGCACCGAGGGCGTGGGCGCCTGCCACGCGGGCACGCAGACCTGCAACGCGCTGGGGACGGGCTACGAGGCCTGCACGGGCGAGGTGCTGCCCTCGGTCGAGACGTGCACGAGCGCCGCGGACGACGATTGCGACGGGCAGGCCAACGAGGAGGGCGCGGGGTGCGTCTGCGTCCCGGGGTCGACCGTGCCGTGCTACCAGGGCCCCGCGGGGACCGAGGGCGTGGGCGTCTGCCACGCGGGCGTGCGCACCTGCAACGCCCAGGGCACGGGCTATGGCTGGTGCACCGGCCAGAGGGTGCCCGACGAGGTGGAGTGGTGCGCGAGCCCCCAGGACGAGAACTGCGACGGGCTGGTGAACCCCGCCTGCGCGCCGGTGACGCTGGCGGCGGGGAGCGCGCACTCGCTCGCGGTGCGCTCCGACGGCACGATCTGGGGCTGGGGCGACAACGGCGATTACCAGGTCAGCGTCTACCAGAACGCCGGGGTCTATGGAGATCCGTTCTTCGTCCAGGAGCTGAGCGGCGTGACCGACGCCGCCGCAGGTTACGGGCACTCGCTGGCCCTGCTCGCGGACGGCACCGTCCGGGCCTGGGGCACCAACTACGGCGGCCAGCTCGGGACCACCACGACCATCCCCGATCTCGTCGTGGTGCCCGGCCTCGACCAGGTGATCGACGTGGCGGCGGGGCGATATCACTCGATGGCGCTGCGGTCGGACGGCACGGTCTGGACCTGGGGCGATAGCTCCTCCGGCCAGCTCGGGGACGGCACCGTCGGCTGGCGCGCGACCCCGGCGCCCGTGCCCGGCCTGAGCAACGTCGTCGCCATCGCGGCGGGCGACATCCACGCGCTGGCCGTGCTCGCCGACGGCACGGTGTGGGCCTGGGGCGAGGGATCGCAGGGGCAGCTCGGCGACGGCGCGTCGGCCGACAGCGCGGTCCCGGTGCAGGTCTCGGGGCTCGACGGGGCGATCGCGGTGGCCGCGGGGACCTGGCACTCGCTGGCGCTGCGCTCGGACGGCACCGTGCGGGCCTGGGGCGAGGGGTCCGAGGGCCAGCTCGGGCAGGGCGTGGCGGCCGACAGCGCGGTGCCGGTGCCCGTCGCGGGGCTCGACGCGGTGACCGCGATCGCCGCGGGGATGGGGCACTCGCTGGCGCTGCGCTCGGACGGCACCGCCCGGGCCTGGGGGAGCAACGGCAGCGGGCAGCTCGGCAACCCGGGCTATTCGTGGTCGCAGCCGCATCCCACCCCGGTGCCCGTGCTCCTCGACCAGATCACCGCCATCGCCGCGGGCGACATGTACGCGCTGGCGCTGCGCGCCGACGGGACCCGCTGGGCCTGGGGCGACAACGACAGCGGGCAGCTCGGCTACCACGATGTAGGATCGTCCGTCGGGGTCCCGGTGGAGGTGTGGCCGCACTGGTGAGCGCGGTGTTGCCGAGCCAGCTCATTGATGGCCATGAAGACCGCTTGGATGATGGCCATCATTGCGCGGCTGCGCGCCCACCACGGACGCGATGGTGCGGGCGTACTCGGGCGCGTCAAGGGTGCGCTACCTGCCGGTCGCCGCTACGCGCCCTTGGTCCGCCCTGCGTGCGCCCGCTGGGTGGCGCCCCGGGTGATGGGCATACGGATGCCACCGGAGGGGGTTCCAGGCTCCGGATGGCAGCAAGAAGTCGGCTCACAAGGTGCCGCAAAAGGCCCATCTATGGGTTGCTGTACGGTGGGACCGGTGATGCCGCGAGCCCTTCACCGCGGGCGACGCGGCGGCGCAGAGCGCCCCGTTGGGCCACACCGGAGCCGCCCTCGGCGGCGAAGCAGGCGGAAACTACGAAAATCGCTGCTATTTCCAGCGACCGCTCGCTATCGACCGGTTTCTCTGGCGGGACGATTCCGCGGGGGCGAACCGTCGCGATTCGTCGGATCCCTGGGGATTTTGGGAGGGCGTGACGACGGATCGCACCCCCCTGGAAGGCGTGGGCCCAACCCGGGCCCAAGAGTCAAGCCCCGGGCCTGGGGAGCTCGCCGTGACCGATCCGTCGCCTCGGGCGGCCGTGGTCGCCTCACTCGCCAGCACCCTGAGCCGCGCCGTCGCCCTCGGGGATGAGGTGGCGGTCCGGGTCGTTCACGAGGCGATCGGTCGGCTGCTCGGGCTGCCGGTGGCACCGGAGGGGTGAGCAAGCTTGGGCCGAACGTCGAGCTCGCCTCTCGCGTCGACTCGCTGCCGGAGCCTTGCCGCTCGCCAGTGCCCGCGGGCTCTACTGGGATCGCCCGCGCGCAGTGGTTGCGTGCCGAAGCGCTCCTGACCGCGCCGCACGCCGAGGCGCGTGCGGCGCGGTCAAGAGCGGCGCGGTGACCGACGTGCAACGCACGTCCGGCGACATGCGGCTCAATCCGCATCTGCACGTGGTCTTCCTCGACGGGGCTTATCACGAAGACGGCACCGAGCTCGTGTGGAACGAACTCGGTCACCTGCGAGCGCGAGGTCGGTCAGGTCCTAGAGCACGCCGTCGGGCGGATGCTCCGTTACCTCCGGCGGCACGGGCATCTCGAGCTCGAGCACGACGTCGAGGAGGATGACGAGCCCGAGGCAGCGCTCTGTGCCTCCGCCGTCTCGGGACGAGAGCCGCGCCACACGTCGTCGCCCCGCAATGGCTCCGCGGGCTCTCGCCGTATTGTCCGAGCGCGCTCGCGTACGACAAGCCGCTGTGCGCTGCGCTCGATGGCTTCACCTTGCACGCAGCGACGCGCGCCGGTGCGCACCATGCCGCGGCGAGGGAGGCGCTGCTGCGTTACGTGCTGCGACCCCCGAGCGCAAAGGAGCGCGTCGAGCCGCAGCAGGACGGCCTGGTGCGGCTGTCGCGGAGGCGCGCCTTCGCTGACGGGACTGCCCTTGTGGACATGGATCCGCTCTCGCTCTTGTGCCGCCTCGCAGCCAGCGTTCCGCCGCCGCGCTTTCACACCGTCAAGTACGCTGGCGTGCTCGCCTCGGCGAGTCGCCCACGTTGGCGCGCAAGCGCATCGGACCGCGCCCTGCGAAGCCAGAAGAGCCTACCACTACTGTGTCAGCGCGGCGCGGACACGAACCAATGCGCGCTGCGGCGTAACGGCGGGCGGTGGCACGCAGGGCAACGAGGCAGCCACGCGATCAAGGCGCGAGCGATCGCGCGGCGAACGGTCGCGAGCGAGTCGGCGAAGTGACGCTCAGGCCGCGAAGCGGAGCGGGTGGGCGTGACCTTCGGCGTCTGCCGAGGGAAAAAAAGACCGATCACGCTCGGCCACGATGAAGGCGTAACAGCACAGGACGACGGAAACATGGTGGTGCCAGCCTCGGAATCGCCGCCCTTCGAAGTGATCGAGCCCCAGCTCGCCCTTCATCTCTTCGTAGGCCTGCTCAGTTCGGTAGCGCTCCTTGTACTGGCGTACGATCTGCTTCTTGGACATCTTGGTCCCCAGCGTCGTGACCGCGAACTTCGAGGGATCGCTTTCGCCGAACGGCCACTCGATGAGCAGCCACAGCGGTTCGTGCTCCTCGACCGGGATGCCATCGTCAATCGTCATTGGCGAGCCGAACGCGTCGCAAGGCGAACCGCGACGCGAGCTTCTTGCCCGTACCTTCGCGCCATGTGATCCGACGAAACGCCTTTTTGCCAAGCTTGCGCGCGAGCTCGTCGGCTGTCATGGGCGTCTTGTTCCAGCGCCCGCCGGGACCGAGGGCGACGACCATCGTCGTCGAGTCCACACCGACGGGGTAGTCGAAGCCGAGCAGGCGGATTCATGAAACCCGTACGATCGGCAATCGGGACATCGTCGATCACCACCTGATTACGAGTGCTCCCGACGCCTCGTTCGCGGCGGGCTCCGTCGCGGTGTGCGAGCCCGGCGCGGTCGTCGCGGGCCACGCGGGCCACGCGGGCCACGACTGCCGGCCGGGAGCGATCGCCTCATGACGCAGCGCCGCGACCACATGCCCCTTCACGCCGAAAAAAGCCGTACGTCCCGCTTGACCTTCATTCCGCGGTTGTGTGTAATCGGCTGCGCTGCGAATAGCCTTGAATTGTGGACCGTCACCCTGCCACGGCGTCGATGGACTCGCCCATCGAAGCGTGAGTACCAGCGTGATGCAGCATGGTATCCGTGCCGACCGCGCCCCTGAAACGTCGGGGGCGCGCCCGTGTCACCGGCTGCCGCCCTGGAGCTCACTCCGGTGCTCCTGGGACGGTTCTGAACGAGATGCGTGACGCCCTCGCGTCGCTGCTCGGGCTCGCACACGGCGGCTGATGTTCTGCCCCTGAAGAGACTCCTACCACCACACACGAGATGACCTATCACGACTTCAGCTCCGAGGACGCCAGCATTCACCGCTCGTTCGAGCTCCAGGCCGGGCGCACGCCCGGCGTCGTGGCCGCATCCTTCGGCCCTGACCGGCTCACCTATCAGGAGCTGAATCGCCGCGCGAACCAGCTCGCGCACCACCTGAGGAGCCTGGGCGTCGGCCGCGACGTCCTCGTCGCGCTCTGCGCCGAGCGCTCCCTGGAGGCGCTCATCGGGCTGCTCGCGGCGCTCAAGGCCGGCGGCGCCTATGTCCCTGTCGACCCCGCGTACCCGCGGGAGCGGGTCGCCTTCATGCTCGAGGACGCCGGGGCGCCCGTCCTGCTCACCCAGGCGCGGCTGCTCCCGTCGCTGCCGCGCCACGGGGCGCGCGTGGTCCTCCTGGACGGCGATCGCGATCTGACCGCGGGCTTCAGCGGCGAGGACCCGCCGGACACCACGGGCCCCGACGACCTCGCCTACGTCATCTACACGTCGGGCTCGACCGGCAGGCCCAAGGGCACGCTGCTGACGCACCGCGGCCTCACCAACCTCACCCGCGCGCTGGCCGAGCGATTCGACGTGGCGCCGGGCTGCCGCGTGCTCCAGTTCGCGTCCCTCAGCTTCGATGCGTCGGTCTGGGAGATCGCGATGACGCTCGCCCGGGGAGGCACCCTGGTGATGGGGGCGCAGGCCGAGATGATCCCCGGGCCCGCGCTGCTCGATCGGATGCGCGCGGAGGAGGTGTCGATCGCGACCTTCCCCCCCTCCGCGCTCGCCGCCTTCCCCGAGGGCGCGGAGCGCTCGCTGCCCGCGCTCCGGACCCTCATCGTCGCCGGCGAGACCTGCCCGGCCGACCTCGCCGCGCGCTGGGCGCAGGGGCGCAGGTTCATCAACGCCTACGGTCCCACCGAGTTCACCGTGTGCGCCACGATGGCCGACGGGCTCGACCCGGTTCGGGACCCCGGCGAGCCCCTCTCCATCGGCCGGCCGATCAGGAACGCGCGCTGCTACGTGCTCGACCATGCCATGCGCCCGGTCCCGGACGGCGAGGCCGGCGAGCTCTACCTCGGTGGACCCGGGCTGGCCCGGAGCTACCTGGGACGGCCCGAGCTCACGGCGGCGCGGTTCGTCCCCGATCCGTTCAGCTCCACCCCGGAGGCCCGGCTCTACCGCACGGGGGACGTGGTGCGCCGCCTGCCCGGCGGCGATCTCGCCTTCCTCGGGCGCGTCGACCAGCAGGTGAAGATCCGCGGCCACCGCGTCGAGCTCGGCGAGGTCGAGGCCGCGCTTGGGCGCCACCCCGCCGTCCGCGCGGCGGTGGCCGTCGCCAGCGAGGGCCGCCTCGTCGCCTACGTCGTCGCGCGCCCGGACGCGCCGGACGCGCCCCCGGCCGCCCCCCGGGCCGTCGTGCCCGCGCTGCGCAGCTTCCTCCGCGAGAGCCTCCCCGAGGTCATGATCCCGTCGACGTTCGTGCTGCTCGACGCGCTGCCGCTCGGCCCCAGCGGGAAGGTGGACCGCGCGGCCCTGCCGCCGCCGGACGCCGCCCGGCCCGATCGCGGCGACGGCGAGCCCCTCGCGCCGCGCAACCAGATCGAGGCGGCGATCGCCGCGGCGTGGGCCGAGGCGCTCGGGATCGAGCACCTCGGCGTCCACGACGACGTCTTCGACCTCGGGGCGCACTCGCTGCTCGCCGCGCGGGTGCTGTCGCGGCTGCGCCGCGCGCTCGGCGTCGAGCTCTCCCTGCAGAGCCTGTGCGACGCCCCCACGGTCGCCGCGCTGGCCGAGCTCGTGGAGTCGCTCCCCCGGCCGAAGCAGCGCCCGGCCGCCGCGGCCATCCGGCCTGCGCCGCGCGACCGGCCCATCCCCCTCTCGCACGGGCAGCGGCAGATCTGGCTCCACGCCTCGCTCCACCCGGGCGCGCTGTTCTACAACGAGCCGTTCTCCCTGCGCCTCCGCGGGCCCCTCGACGTCCCGGTCCTGGGGCGCGCCCTCGACGAGCTCCTCAGGCGCCACGAGATCCTGAGGAGCGTCGTCGCGGTCGTCGGCGGCGAGCCCGTGCAGCAGATCCTGCCCCCGGCGCCGCTCGATCTGCCGGTCGTCGAGCTGACCGCGCTGCCGGCCGAGGCGCGGTGGGGGCGCGCCGTCGCGCTCGCCACAGACGAGGCCCGGCGCCCGTTCGATCTCGCCCGCGGCCCGCTGTTCCGGGCCACGCTGGTCCGGCTCGACGAGGCCGACCACGTGCTGTTCGTGGTGGTGCACCACATCCTGATGGATGGAGTCTCCATCTTCGACGCGCTCCCGAGGGAGCTCCACGCGCTCTACCAGGCGTTCGCCGTGGGCAGGCCGTCGCCGCTGCCCGAGCGCGCGATCCACTACGCCGATTACGCGGTCTGGCAGCGGGAGCAGCAGCTGAGCGGCGCCCTCCAGCCGCAGCTCGATTACTGGAGGCGACAGCTCGCCGACCTGCCCACCCTGGAGCTGCCGATCGACAGGCCGCGCCCGGCCGCCCCGAGCCTCGCGGGGGCCCGCCACTGCGTCGCCCTGTCGCGGGAGCTCACGCTCCGGCTGAAGGCGCTGGCCAGGGAGCAGGGCGTCACGCTCTTCGTGGTCCTGCTCTCGGCCTTCAAGGCGATGCTCTACCGGTACGCGCGGCAGGACGAGGTCGTCGTGGGCACGTCCGCGTCGTGCCGCCACCCGCCGGAGACCGAGGACCTCCTCGGCTTCTTCCTGAACACGCTCGTGCTGCGCACCGACCTGCGCGGCGACCCGACGTTCCGGCAGCTGCTCGGGCGCGTGCGGGCGGTGAGCCAGGCCGCGCTCTCGCACCAGGACGTGCCGTTCGCCAGCGTCGTGCAGGCGCTCCAGCCGAAGCGGGTCCCCGGCCAGAACCCGCTGTTCCAGGTCGCCTTCGTGCTGGAGCCGCCCGTGCCGGCGCTCGATCCGGGCTGGACCCTGAGCCAGCTCGACGTGGACACGGGCGCGTCCAAGTTCGACCTGATGCTGGAGCTCGACGAGCGCGAGGACGGCATCATCGGGCGCATCGAGTACAGCACCGCGCTGTTCGACGCCCGCACCATCGAGCGGATGGCGGGCCACTACGAGGCCCTGCTCGAGGGCGCGTCGCGCGACGTCGATCTGCGCCTCTCGGCGCTGCCGCTGCTCACGCCCGAGGAGCGGAGCGCGCTCCGCGCGTGGGGCACCGCCCCGGCCGGCCCCGGGTCGGACGCGTGCATTCACCGCCTCTTCGAGGCCCAGGTCGAGCGCTCTCCCGAGGCCGTCGCGGTCGTCTTCGACGACGGCGCGGGCAACGTCACGTCGCTCACCTACCGGGAGCTGAACCGGCGGGCCAACCAGCTCGCGCACACCCTGCTCGGCCTCCGCGCGCCGGGGGCGCCGGGGCCCGGGGCCGCGCCCGGCCCCGACGAGGGGGCCCTCGCGCGCACCGACGAGGGGGCCCTCGCGCCCGAAGACCGCGTGGCCGTGTGCATGTACCGGTCGATCGAGATGATCGTCGCGCTCCTCGGCGTGCTGAAGGCGGGCCTCGCCTTCGTGCCCCTGGATCCGACCTACCCCACCGAGCGCCTCGCGTTCATGCTGGAGCAGGCCCGGGTCCGCGTGATGCTCACCCAGGTGCGCGTCGGCGCGGTGCTGCCGGGGTGCCGCGCGCGCGTCCTCTGCCTGGACGCGGATCCCGAGGAGATCGGCCGGGCGCGCGACGACAACCCGACGGAGCTGGCGACGCCGGACCAACTCGCCTATGTCATGTACACGTCGGGCTCCACCGGCCGGCCCAAGGGCGTGGCCGTGCCGCACCGGGGCGTGGCTCGGCTCGTCAAGGGCACGACGTACGCGCGCTTCGCGCCGGACGAGGTCTTCCTGCAGCTCGCGTCGATCTCCTTCGACACGTCGCAGTTCGAGATCTGGGGCGCGCTCCTCAACGGCGGCCGGCTGGTCGTCATGCCCCCCGCGCCCGCGTCGCTCGACGACCTGGATCGCGTGATCCGGCAGCACGGGGTGACCACGGTGTGGCTCACCGCCGGCGTCTTCCACCTCCTCGTGGACGAGCGGATCACGGCGCTGCGCGGCCTGCGCCAGATCGTGGCCGGGGGGGACGTCCTGTCCCCGCAGCACGTCAACCGGGTCCTCGCCGAGCTCCCGGGGTGCCGGATGATCAACGGCTACGGGCCCACGGAGGCCGCGACGTTCGCCTGCTGCGCCGCGGTGGAGCGCCCGGTCGGCCACACGGTGCCCATCGGAAGCCCGATCCCCGGCACGAGGGTGCACGTGCTCGACCGGGATCTCAACGAGGTCCCGGCCGGCGTCCCCGGGGAGCTCTGCATCGGCGGAGAGGGCCTCGCGCGCGGCTACCTCGATCTGCCGGAGCTCACCGCGGAGCGGTTCATCCACGATCCCATCGGCGGCGAGCCGGGAGGGCGGCTGTACCGGACCGGCGATCGCGTCCGCCTGATGCCGGACGGGCAGCTCGAGTTCCTCGGCCGCATGGATCAGCAGGTCAAGGTCCGCGGTTACCGGATCGAGCTCGGCGAGATCGAGGTGGTCCTCGGCGAGCACCCGGCCGTGCGCGAGGTGGTCGTGGTGGCGCAGCCGGCGCGCTCGGGCGACCGGCGCCTCGTGGCGTACGTCGTCCCGCACGGCGGCAGGGCCGCGGCGCCGCCCGCGCAAGCCGGGGCCCGCGCGCGCCCGTTCATGGCGGATCCGACCGGCGGGCTCGAGCGTGCGATCCGCGATCACGCGCAGCGGCGGCTGCCCGACTACATGCACCCCTCGGCCATCGTGCTGCTCGACGCGCTGCCCCTCACGGGCAACGGCAAGGTGGACCGCCGCGCCCTGCCGGCCCCCGTCGAGCTCCGCCCCGAGAGCGCGCCCCTGGTGGCGCCGCGGAGCTCGCTCGAGGAGCGGCTCACCGCGATATGGCAGGACGTCCTCGGCATCGAGCGCGTGAGCGTGCAGGACAACTTCTTCGATCTGGGCGGCCACTCGCTGCTCCTGATGCGCCTCCACGAGCGCGTCCGGGAGTCGTTCGGCAGCGATCTCTCCATCGTCGATCTGTTCGCGCGCCCGACGGTCACCGATCTCGCCGCGTTCCTCGCGAGCGGCAGCGGCGGCGGGAGCGACCTCTCGGAGGCCGACGCCCGGGCGCTGAAGCAGCGAGAGATCCTGAAACGAAAGAAGCAGGCAGCCAAGAGCAGACAGAATGGATCCGCTTGATCAACCCGTCCCGGAGGACCAAATCGCGATCATCGGGATGGCCGGCCGCTTCCCGGGCGCGAGGAGCGTCGACGCCTTCTGGCAGAACCTGCGCGATGGGGTCGAGTCGATCGCGGCGCTCTCGGATCAGGATCTCGCCGCGGCGGGCGTGCCCCCGGAGGTGGCCTCGGACCCGAGCTACGTCCGCGCGCGGGCCGTGCTCGACGAGGTGGAGTGGTTCGACGCGGCCTTCTTCGGGATGACCCCGCGAGAGGCCGAGATCCTGGATCCGCAGCACCGCTTCTTCCTGGAGTGCGCGTGGGAGGCGCTCGAGCACGCCGGGTACAACCCCGAGGCGTTCAAGGGGACCATCGGCGTCTACGCGGGCGCGAGCGGCCACGACACGTATTTCCTGAGCAACCTTTACCCGAACCACGAGCTCAGGAAGGCGATGGACTACCAAGTCTACGTCGCCAACGACAAGGACTTCCTGCCCACGCGGACCTCGTACAAGCTGAACCTCCGCGGGCCGAGCGTCGCGGTCCAGACCGCCTGTTCCACCTCGCTCGTGGCCGTCCACATGGCCTGCCAGGCGCTGCTCACCTACCAGTGCGACATGGCGCTGGCCGGCGGCGTGGCCATCAACGTCCCCACGCGGTCGGGTTACCTGTACCGGCACGGCATGATCCTCTCGCCCGACGGGCGCTGCCGCGCGTTCGACGCCGAGGCGCAGGGGACGGTGGTCGGCAACGGCGCGGGCGTCATCGTGCTGCGCCGGCTCGAGGACGCCCTCGACAGCGGCGATCACATCGAGGCGGTGATCCGGGGCTCGGCCGTCAACAACGACGGCTCGGGCAAGATCGGGTTCACCGCGCCGGGCGTGGAGGGGCAGGCGCAGGTCATCGCGCAGGCCCTGGCGATGGCGAACACCGATCCCGAGACGATCAGCTACGTGGAGGCCCACGGCACCGGCACGCGCCTCGGGGATCCCATCGAGGTCGCGGCGCTCACCCGGGCGTTCCGCGCCCGGTCCCGCGGCCAGCGCAAGGGCTGGTGCGCGCTCGGCTCGGTCAAGCCGAACGTCGGGCACCTCGACGTCGCCGCCGGCATCACCGGCGTGATCAAGGTCGTGCAGGCGCTCCGCCACCGGCAGATCCCGGCCAGCCTGCACTTCAAGACGCCGAACCCGGAGATCGACTTCGCGAACAGCCCGTTCTACGTCAACGCGGCGCTCGCGGACTGGGAGCCCGGCGACGGGCCCCGCCGCGCCGGCGTGAGCTCGTTCGGCATCGGGGGCACCAACGCCCACGCCATCCTCGAGGAGGCGCCCCACGCGGCGGCGGCGCCCGGCGGGCGGTCCTGGCAGCTCCTCCTGCTCTCCGCCCGCACGAGGACCGCGCTCGACACGATCACCGAGAACCTCGTCGGGTACCTCAAGGCGCACCCGGACGTCAGCCTGCCGGACGTCGCGTTCACGCTCCAGGTCGGCCGCAAGACGTTCCCGCACCGGCGCATGCTCGTCTGCAACGACACAGACGAGGCGGTGAGCCTGCTGTCGACGCTCGGGGAGCGGCGGGTCCTCGCGCACGTCGAGGAGGCCATCGATCGCCCGGTCGTCCTCATGTTCCCGGGGCAGGGCACGCAGTACGCCGGCATGGCGCGGGAGCTGTACGAGCGGGAGCCCACGTTCTGCGCCGGCGTCGATCTCTGCGCGGCCATGCTCCAGCCCGAGCTCGGGTTCGATCTCCGCGAGGTGATCTACCCGCCCCCGGGGCGGGAGGCGGCGGCCGCGGAGCTGCTCAAGCAGACGCGCTTCGCCCAGCCCGCGCTCTTCGTGATCGAGTACGCGCTCGCCACGCTCTGGATGGAGTGGGGCATCCGGCCCGCGGCGATGATCGGCCACAGCCTCGGCGAGTACGTCGCGGCCTGCCTCGCGGGCGTCTTCTCGCTGGAGGACGCGCTGAAGATCGTCGCCCGGCGGGGCAAGCTGATGCAGGAGATGCCGCCGGGCGCGATGCTCGCGGTCCCGCTGCCCGAGGCCGAGGTGCAGCCGCTGCTCGACGAGGGGGGCGGCGCGCTCTCGCTCGCGGCCGTCAACGGGCCGGCCGCCTGCGTCGTGGCCGGGCCCGAGGACGCCGTCGAGGCGCTCTCCGACCGGCTCTTCGCCGAGCGCGAGCTGGAGTGCACGCGCCTCCAGACGTCGCACGCGTTCCACTCCCGGATGATGGAGCCGATGCTCGCGTCGTTCACCGCGATCGTGGCCCGCGCGCGCCCGAGCGCCCCGAAGATCCCGATCGCGTCGAACGTCACCGGCACCTGGCTGTCCGCGGCCGACGCGCAGGACCCCGGGTACTGGGCGAGGCACGTGCGCGAGCCGGTGCGCTTCATGGCGGGGCTCGGCGAGGTGCTCGCCGATCCGACGCGCGCCCTGCTCGAGGTCGGCCCGGGCCGGGTGCTCGCGACCCTGGCCAAGCAGCACCCCGCGCGGGGCGCCCGCCGGGTGATGCTCTCGTCGATCCGGCACGTCCACCACCGCCAGTCCGACATCGGGTTCCTGCTGGAGACGCTGGGCCAGCTCTGGCTCTCCGGCGTCCGCGTCGACTGGTCGGGCTTCTACACCCACGAGCCCCGCCGGCGCGTGCCCCTGCCGACCTACCCGTTCGAGCGGAAGCGGTACTGGATCGACCCGCCCTCGAGCGCCGCGCGCCGGCCGGCGCGCAGCGCGCCGGAGCCGGCCGGCCTGATCCACCTCCTGGCCTGGAAGCGCTCGGTGCTGTCGGGGTCGATGAAGGCGTCGGCCCGGCCGGCCAGGGCGCAGTGCTGCGTCGTCTTCGCCGACAGCTACGGGCTGGGCGCCCGGATGGAGATGCGGCTCCGCCGGGACGGCTACAAGGTCATCACCGTGCGGCCGGGCGAGGGCTTCGCCGAGACGGGCGAGGGCGAGTTCACCGTCGCCCCCGCGAGCCGCGCGGACCACGCGTCCCTCTTCGGCGCGCTGCGCGCGGCGGGCGTGTCCCCCTCGCGCATCATGTTCCTGTGGGGCGTGACCAAGCCCGCGCGCGCGCCGCTCGACGCCGGCCGCCTCGCGGAGGCCCAGCGCCTCGGGTTCGCCAGCCTCGTCGCGCTGGCCCAGGGGATCGGCGACGCGGGGATTCGCGACGAGGTGCGGCTCGGCGTCGTGACGAGCCACATGCAGAAGGTGACCGACGCGGCCGTGCTCTGCCCCGAGAAGGCCACGCTGCTCGGCCCGTGCGAGGCCATCCCCAGGGCGTACCCGAACGTCTCGTGCATCAGCGTCGACATCGACCTGCCGGAGCCGCGGACGCTGCAGGAGGCGAGGCTCATCGACCAGCTCCTCGCCGAGGTCACGCTGGAGCAGACCGAGCCCGTCATCGCCTACCGGAACGGGGAGCGCTGGGTCCGGATCTTCGAGCCCGCGCGCATGGACCGCGCCGAGGGCCTGCCGCCGCGCCTCCGGGAGGGCGGCGTCTACCTGATCGCCGGCGGGCTCGGGGCCGTCGGCTCCGCCCTCGCGGAGCACCTCGCGAAGGTCGCGCGCGCGAAGCTCGTGCTCGCGGGCCGGACGGCGCTCCCGCCCCGGGAGGCCTGGGACGGCCTCGCCGGCGCGGGCGCCTTCGACGCGCTACGCCGCAAGATCGGCGCGGTGCTCGAGATGGAGCGGCTGGGCGCCGAGGTGCTGCTCGTGACGGCCGACGTCACGCGGCTCGACGACATGCAGCGCGCGGTGGCCGAGGGGCTCCAGCGCTTCGGGCGGATCGACGGCGTGATCCACGCGGCGGGCGCCCGCCGCGCCGTGCCCCTCCAGCGCATGACGCGCGAGGAGGGCGAGGCGCTCCTCGCCCCGAAGCTCGACGGCGCGCTCGTCCTCGACGAGTCGCTCCGGGGCCTCCGGCCCGATTTCGTCGCGCTGTGCGCCGCGCGGACCGCGGGCGCCCGCGGGGCGGGCCTCGCGGGCCAGTGCGCCGCGACCGCCTTCCTCGGCGCCTTCGCGCAGCGGCGGGCCGCCGGTGACGGCCCGCTCACGATCGCGATCGAGTGGGACCCGTGGCAGCGGCAGGACGCCTCGCGCGGCAAGGATCCCGAGCCCGCGGCCGACTCGAGCGAGGGCGGCGCGGCCGCCGCGGAGGAGGGGATCTCGCGCGACGAGGCGCTCGACGCCTGGATGCGCGTCCTCACGAGCCCCACGCCCCACGTCCTGGTCCTGAAGCGGGAAGCGCAGGCTAAGCAGCGCCCCTCGGCCAGCTCGATCGCGCCGCCCTCGCGGGACGTCGAGTCCGAGGGCATCCCGAGATCGGTCCACCCGCGGCCCGACCTCGGCACGGCCTACGTGGCGCCGCGCGATCCGCTGGAGCGCGCCGTCGCCGAGACGTGGGAGAAGCTGTTCGGCATCGAGCGGATCGGCGTCCACGACGACTTCTTCGCGCTCGGCGGCGACTCGCTGCTCGCCGTCCAGCTCATCTCCCGGCTGCGCAGCGTCGTGAACATGGATCTCCCCGGCCACAGCCTGCTCAACGCGCCGACCGTGGCGGCCCTGGCCGAGCTCATCGCGCAGTCCGACTCGCCCTCATCCACCTCGCTGTCGAGGCGCTCTCCCGCGCGCCTCTTGCCCGCGTCGCTCGTGCGGATCAAGCCCGGCACCGGGCGGCCGCTCTTCCTGATGCACCCGGTCGGAGGGCACGTTTACTTCTACCACGATCTCGCCACCTGCCTGGACCCGGCGCAGCCCGTGTACGGGCTGCAGGCGCAGGGCATCGAAGGCAAGGCGCCGCCCTTGACCCGCGTCGAGGAGATGGCCGCGCGCTACCTCGAGGCGGTACGGCGGCACATCCAGCCGGAGGGCCCCTACGTGCTCGGCGGGTCGTCCTTCGGCGGGGTCGTCGCCTTCGAGATGGCGCACCAGCTCATCTCCGGGGGCGAGCGCGTCGCGCTTCTCATGATGATCGACACGCCCGCGCCCTCGGCGGTGTTCCCCGAGGATCTCGACACCCCCGAGCGCCTCGCCTACCTGATCAGCGGCGATGCGAGTCTCCCCGTCCCCGCGGAGGAGATCCGGCACCTCTCCCCGGACGAGCAGCTGCTCCACGTGCTCCAGCGCAAGAAGGGTGTCTCCCGGATGTTCCCGAAGCTGGCGCTCCAGGAGCTCGCCACGTTCCGCAAGATCGTCACCGCCAACCTGCAGGCGATGCTGCGCTATGTCCCCCGCCCCTACCCGGGTGACGTGCTCTTCTTCGAGGCGAGCGAGCGCGACGCCATGACCGTGAACAACCCGGCGCGGGGATGGCTCGATTTGATCCAGGGCCAGCTAACTGTCCACGAGGTCCCTGGCAATCACATCACCATGAATTTGCCGCCGAACGTGCAAGTCATGGCCGATCATCTGCGCGCGGTCCTCGAGACGGCGGGACATCAGGGCTGATGTTGACGCCCGGCCGGCGGGCTCTTTACCATGGGTGTGGAGCGGCGACGCCCCCGCGCGGTCGCGCGGGCTCGAGTGCGGCCAGGGCGCGCGGCGGAGGTGGAGAATGTCGAAGATCACCGCGGAGCAGGCGAGAGAGGAGCACGTCGCGCTCCTCAAGGCGTGGACGAAGGCGGTGGGGGCCGTCAAGGACTACGGCTTCCTCGATCGCCACCTGGCCGAAGGCTGGCGGTACGTCGATTACAACGGAGTGCAGCGCGGCAAGGACGAGTACCTGAAGCTCGTCGACAGCATGTTGACGTACACGCAGGAGCTCCGGCAGTGCGACGTGCGTATCGTCGGCGGGGACGTCGCTATCGTGAGCGGCGTCTACCGCTCGCGCGCCGAGCTCAAGGGCGGTGTCAAGCTCGATAACACCATCGCCTTCACCGCGGTCTGGGAGCTCAAGGGCGGTGAATGGAAAGCCCTCGTGCACCACACGACGAGGATCCCTGACGCGTCGTGATCGACGTCCGCGCCGAGCGGGTCGAAGCGCTCCGGCGGCCGGCGCCTCGCCGGCGAGGCCGGAGGAAACGTTGACAGGGATCCTGCTTCGAGTACCGTACACTCAGGATTGTCCTATCGACGATCACCAGGGCTCTCATGGATCTTCGCCGGTTCCTCACGCACGCGGTGCAGATCGCATCTGCGCTGTCGAAACTTCATAAGTCAGGCACCCTTCACCTGGACATCCGCCCCGCGAACCTCTCCGTGCACCCGGAGAGCGGGGAGGTGTCGCTCGACGGTGGGCTGGCCGTGGTGCGCGGCGATCTCGGCCTCTCCGACGAGACGAAGATCAACCCGGAGTCGCTGCCCTACATCGCGCCGGAGCGGACGGGCCGCGTCGACTGGCCGATCGACGAGCGCGCCGATTTCTACTCGCTCGGCGTCACGCTGTACGAGCTGCTCTCCGGCAAGCTGCCGCTCGACGCCGAGGACGCGCCCGCGTGGGCGCACGCCCACATCGCGAGGGCCCCTGTGCCGCTCGCGGAGCTGGTGCATGACGTGCCCCGGATCGTCTCCGAGATCGTGATGAAGCTCCTCGCGAAGTCTCCGGAGGAGCGTTATCAGACCGCCCGCGGGCTCTGGTCGGATCTCCTCATGTGCCAGACCGAGCTGGAGGAGCTCGGGATGATCGACTCGTTCCCGCTCGGGACGGCCGACATCCCGGACCGGCTGCAGCTCCCGACGAAGATCTACGGCAGGAGGCGCGAGCGCGCGATCCTGCTCGAGGCGTTCGAGCGTGTGGTCGCCACGGGCACGGCCGAGCTCGTGCTCGTCGCCGGGTACTCGGGCGTCGGGAAGACCTCGCTCGTGAAGGAGGTGCAGGCGCCCATCGTCCGCGAGCGCGGGGCGTTCATCTCCGGGAAGTTCGATCAGCTCCAGCGCGACATCCCCTACCGCACGATCGCCCAGGCGTTCGGGGAGCTCGTCCGGCAGATCCTGACGGAGAGCCCGCAGTCGCTCGCGGGGTGGAAGCACCGGTTGAGCGACGCGCTCGGCGAGGAGGGGCGGGTCATCATCGACATCATCCCGCAGCTCTCGCTGATCCTCGGCGAGCAGCCGCCGGTGCCGCCGCTCGCGCCGAACGAGGCGCGCAGCCGCTTCGTCCGCGTGTTCCATGCGTTCCTCGGCGTGGTCGCGCGCAAGCGGCACCCGCTCGTGCTGTTCGTGGACGACCTGCAGTGGGCAGATCCCGCCAGCCTGAGGCTCATCCGCGACGTCGTCGCGGCGCCCGAGAAGCGGCACCTGCTCGTGATCGGGGCGTACCGCGACAACGAGGTGACCCCGTCGCACCCGCTCATGGAGGTGCTCCGGCAGATCCACGCCACGGGCGCGCGCGTCTCGACGCTCAGCCTCGACCCGCTCCCGCACGAGAACGTCCTCGAGCTCGTCATGGACACCTTCCGCTGCGAGGACGAGCTGGGGGCTCAGCTCACCAGGCTCCTCGTCCAGAGGACGGGCGGCAACCCGTTCTTCGTGGGCCAGTTCCTGACGGAGCTCTATCGCCAGAAGCTGGTCTGGGTCGATCCCGTGAGCGCCGTCTGGTGCTGGAACATCGAGGCCATCGCCGCGCAGAACCTGACCGACAACGTCGTCGACCTGGTGCTGGGCCGCCTCAGGCGGCTGGACGGCGAGACGCAGCGGGTCCTCTCCCTCGCCGCGTGCCTCGGCGCCCGCTTCGACGCCGAGGTCCTCTCGGCCATGTACGGCGAGTCGACCGAGACGACGCACGCCGCCATCTCCCCGGCCATCCGCGAGGGGCTCGTGGCGCGCCGAGGCAGCACGTACAAGTTCCTCCACGACCGCGTGCAGCAGGCCGCGTACCTGCTCATCCGCGAGGGCAACCACGCCTCGACGCACCTGCGCATCGGGCGCCTGCTGCTCGTCCAGACGCCGGAGGAGGCGCTGGAGGACCGGCTGTTCGAGATCACGAACCAGCTGAACATCGGCGCCTCCTTCATCACCGATCCGGGCGAGCGGCGCAGGACGGCCGAGCTGAACCTCCGCGCCGGCAGGAAGGCGAGGGCCTCCGGGGCCTACGGCTCCGCGGTGGCCTACTTCGCCGCGGGCTGCGCGCTGATCGGGGAGGACGACTGGGCGGGAGCCGACGATCTGCTCGCCTTCGCGCTGCACCTCGATCTCGCCGAGAGCGCGTGCGTGAACGGGGAGTTCGATCGGTCCATCGACCTCTGCTCGGTGCTCCTCGAGCGCGCGCGCACGCAGCTCGACAAGGCGGCGGCCTACCGCGTCCTGATGCAGAACCACATGGCCCGGTCCGAGCACGACGCGTGCATCGGCGTCGGGCTGGAGTGCCTCGCGCTGCTCGGCATCAAGCTCGGGAGGCAGCCGGCCGACGAGGAGGTTGTCGCGGAGATCACGGCGCTGCGCGACGCGCTCCGCGATCGCACGGCCGACGAGATCCTCGGCCAGCCGAGGATGACGGCGCCGCCGATGCTCGCGGCGATGGGCGTGATGGCCGTGATGTACGCCTCGACCTTCTACACCGATCCGAACCTCAACGACCTCCTGGTCTGCCAGATGGTCCGGCTCAGCCTGCTCCACGGCAACGCGGAGCCGACCGGCATCGGGTACACGTGCCTCGGCAAGGCGCTCTGCCAGAAGCTCGGCGCGTACCAGGACGGCGACCGGATCGGCAGGGTGGGCTACGAGCTGACCGAGAAGATGAACGCGCTCGTCTACAAGCCCGAGGTGGCCAACCTCTATGGCTGTCTGATCTCGGTCTGGACGCGCCACATCGACACCGGGATCGCCTGCCAGCGCGTGAGCATCCAGGCCGCGAACGAGGTCGGGAACCTGACGTGGGGGAGCTTCAGCAACATCCAGCTCACCCTGAACGTGATCGTGCGGGGCGACCCGATCGAGGAGGCGTACAAGGTCGCGGTGAGCGCGCTCGACTACGCGACGAAGGCGAAGATCACGTTCGCCGCGGACGCCGTGACGAGCATGCTGCGCCTGGTCCAGGCGATGAGGGGCGCCACGCGCCACCTCGGCACGATGAGCGCGGACGACTTCGACGAGCAGGCGTTCGAGGACCGCCTCGAGAAGGAGAGCTTCCCGAGCGTGCGGCTCGTCCATTACGTGATGAAGACCGCGCAGCACCTCCTGGCCTCCAACCCCGACGAGGCGGCCCTGGCCGCGGAGAAGGCGGAGCGCAACATCTCGGGGGGCAACGGGATGTTGTTCTCGGCCGAGTACCACTACTTCGGCGCCCTCGCCCGGGCGGCCCGCTTCTCCGGGGCCCCGGCCGAGGAGCAGGCCGGGCTCCGGCGGTCGCTCGCCGGCCACGAGGAGCAGCTGCGCGTCTGGGCCGAGAGTTGCCCCGACAACTTCGCCGGCAAACACGCGCTCGTAGCGGCGGAGCGCGCGCGCGTCGACGGCAGGCACGACGAGGCCGCGGCGCTCTACGATAAGGCGATCGTGGCCTTCCGCGAGTCCCGGTTCATCCACCAGGAGGCGCTCGCGAGCGAGCTCGCCGCCCGGTTCTACCTGGATCGCGGCTACAGCGGCCTGCCGGGGCTCTACCTGCGGGAGGCGGTGGCGTCGTACTCGCGCTGGGGCGCGAGCGAGAAGGTGAGGCAGCTCGAGCAGCGGTATGCGCTCGTCCTGAACCAGGAGCAGCGCCGCGCGACGAGCAGCGGCGTCATGACGATGGCAGCGGAGGCCATCGACGCGCAGACCGCGGTGAAGGTCTCGCGGTCGCTCTCGAGCGACATGACGCCGAAGGAGATGATGGAGTCGCTCATGCGGCTCGTCGTCGAGCACGAGGGGGCGGAGCGGTGCTGTCTCCTGCTCACCGGGGACGGCCTGCGGCTCGCCGCCGAGGCCGTGGTGGACCGCGACGGCATCAGCATCCGCGTGTACGAGCGGAGCACGGCGCCGCTCGCGACCCGCGTCCCGGCGTCGATCGTCAACTATGTCGAGCGGACGCGGGAGCGGGTGGTGCTCAGCGACGTCGGGGCGAGCGGCGCCTTCGCCGGGGACGAGTACCTCGTGCGCGAGCGGCCGAAGTCGGTGCTGTGCATGCCGCTCATGAAGAACCCCGGCGAGGTGGGCGGCCTCCTCTACCTGGAGAACCGGCTGGTCCACGGCGCGTTCATCCTGCGCCGGCTGCCGCTCCTCGAGTTCCTGGCCGCGCTGTCGCTGCAGAACACCGTGCTCCGCGGCGAGCTGGAGCAGGAGGCGCTGAAGGTCCAGCGGACCGAGGAGGCGCTGCGCCGGAGCGAGAGGGCGCTCCGGGATCTGGCGGAGTCGAGCGACGTCCCCACGTGAGGCGCGGGCCGCGCCGCCGCACCGGCGTGGTGTGGCGGCGCGGCGTTCAGGCGCTCTCAGGCGCTCTCGAGCACGTGGCCCACGCTGTCGAGGAACGGCCTGTCCGACACGGAGAGGTGGAGCTGCACGAACCGCCAGTGATCCCCGTGGCGCTCCACCGTGCAGGTCAGTCGGAGCGCGGGCAGGTCGAAGCGCACGCCGCCCATGGTGGCGTGGATACCGAAGCCGGCCGTCCCGGCGCAGGCGGCCGCTCCCCCGGCCAGCAGACGCACCTGGACATCGCCGGTGATCCTGCACACGAGGTCCTTCAGGATCTCGCTCTGCCGCCGGAACGAGGCCTCGACCTCGGCCCAGCGCGTGAAGTGCAGCTTGTCGTGTGTGCCGTAGAAGATCAGGGCATCGTCACGTACGAACATGTCGCATAACGCGTCCACGTCGCCTCGCTCGAAGGCGCGCGCGAACTCGACGAGCATCTGGCGAACCGAGTCTTCTGGACTTGCCGGCTTTCTCTCCGAGGACTCCATGCGCTCCGCTGCTCCCGTACCGATCCGAGCCTGATCTCGGCCGAGCATACAGCACCCCGGAGGCGACGCGCGACGCCCTGCGCGCGAAAGCGCTCGGAGCCCGGGCGGCTGCGCGCGACAAGGGTCGTCGCGGTCACGAACACGTAACACCACACGACCCCGACCAGCGCCAGCCGACCAGGTGCCCCCTCGAACCCCGGAACCCAGCTGACCAGAAACCCCACGAGCAGGAACAGCAGCCCCACGCCCTGCAGCTGCGCGATCGACATCCGCTTCAGGAGGGCGCCGACCGAGAGCGAGGGCAGGTAAGTACAGCGCGCGGGCGCGCGCGTCCGGCGCGGCGGAGGCCTCGGCGGCGCGCGCCTCCTGCGGCCCGTACGCCGCGAACGAGAGCGCCGCCATGAGCTGGAGCGCCGCGAGCATCAGCAGGGCAGCGGGCATGTACCTGGACGTCCGCCCCTCCAGCAGGCCGAAGAGCGAGATGCCGGGGACGATGCCAGCGGCGCTGGCGAGCTGGATCATGGTCAGCAGGCCCGGCGCCCTTGCTGCTCGGCTGCCCCTCGAGGATCGCGAAGCGATACTGCTGCACGAACGCGCCTTGCAGACCGACGCCGCAGACCGCCGCGCAGAACAGCGGGAGATCGGCGCGCTCCACCGCGACCGCCGCGTTGGGCCACGGCCGAGCCCCGCTCGGCGGAAAGACAGACGGAAAGTGTTGGAAATGCCGAGCTATCTTCCGGCCCCTTCTCGCTGTCGCAGAAATCCTGGCGGGATTCCTGGCACGCGGCGCTACACGGCCACGTGGAGCGGCTGTACCACCGCCGCGAATACCGGGAGCGCCTCGCAGCGCGCCGCGTGCGCGGCCAGCGCCGGCCGCTTCGCGGCGTCGGTGAGGGCCGGGTGCGCCTCGCCGACGAAGCGCAGCGCGCAGGCGACCGCGATGTCGGCGTGGCTGAAGTCGCCCAGCCACCAGGTGTCGCCGCTCCGGGCGGCGCGCTCCCGCTCCAGCAGGTCGAGCGTCTCGCCGATCTGCGCGGTGCAGCGCTCCACCCAGACAGGGCTCCGGCGATCGCCTGTGCGCAGCACGTGCTCGTAGAGCAGGCTCACCGCCTTGTCCGCGAGCCCCGTGGCGAGCGCACAGACCCGCAGCCCTGCGCGGCGCGCCTCGCCCGAGCGCGGCAGGAGCGCGCGCTCGGGCCCCACAAGGTCGTCGAGGGCGTCGAGGATCGCCGCGCTCTCCACGAGCGGCTCCCCGCCGTCCGTCACGAGCACGGGGACCCGCCGAAGCGGGTTGTACCTCGCGATGGACTCCGCGTCGGCCCACACCGACCACGGGCGGTGCTCGTACGCGAGCCCGTAATGCTGGAGCGCCACGGCGACGCGGCGCACGAAGGGAGAGTCGTACTGGCCAATCAGGATCATGGCGGCTCGTTTAACCGAGCCTGCCCCGCGCGGCTACCAGGCCGTGCACACCCTGGCCGGCCGCGTCGAGGGCCCCGGCGACTCCATGTCGCGGCGGGCAGCTCCATCGAGGAGAGCTCCTGAGCGCTGCCCGCCGGAGCTGTTCTCTACGCCCGCGCGCCCTTCTTGAGCTCTGCACGCGCGGCGCCGACCACGGACATGAACTCACGCGCGCGCTCCGTGAGGACCTCGTCCCTGCCCGCCGCGAGCGCCGCGGCGTCCACGAGCTCGCCGCCGACCCCGAGCGCCACGGCGCCGGCCTCGATGAAATCCCTGGCTGTCGTCAGGTTGACCCCGCCGGTCGGCATCATCTTCACCTCCGGGAGCGGCGCGCGCAGGGCGCGCAGGTACTTCGCGCCCCCCATGGCGGAGCACGGGAACAGCTTCACCGTGTCGGCGCCGGCGTTCCACGCGGTGATCACCTCGGTCGGCGTGAGCGCCCCCGGGAATACCGCCTTCCCGAGATCGTGCGCCGCGCGGATGACCTCCAGGTCGAGCCCCGGGCTCACGATGAACTCGGCGCCGGCCTCGATGCACCGGCGGGCCGCGTCCGCGGTGAGCACGGTGCCCGCGCCGACGAGGACGTGGTCCCCCATCCGCGAGGCGATCTCGCGCATGACGGACAGGGCGTCGGGGACGGTCATCGTGATCTCGATGACCTCGATGCCCCCCGCGCACAGCGCGCGAGCGGCCCGCACGGCGAGCTCTCCGCGCGGCGCGCGCACGACGGGGACGACGCCGATCTCCTCGACGCGGCGGACGACTTGCTCCCTGTTCATCGCTCGATCCTCGCGCCGGCCCCGCTCATGGCCCTCCGCACCTCGGCGAGCGACGCCATCGAGGTGTCCCCCGGGGTCGACATCGCCAGCGCGCCGTGCGCGACGCCGCACTCGAGCGCCCAGCGCGGGCTCTGCTCGGTCAAGAGGCCATAGATGATCCCCGAAGCGAACGAGTCGCCGCCGCCCACGCGGTCCAGGATCTCGATGTCTCGCTGCGGGACCTCGTGGAGCTCGCCCTTGTAGTACAGGATACCACCCCAGCCGTTCACGCTGGCGGTCTTGGCGGTCCGGAGGCTCGTGGCGACGACCGAGATGTTGGGATACGCCGCGACGACCTCGGAGATCATCCGGCGGAAGCCGTTCGTGTCGAGCTGGCTGTAGCTGCTGTCCACGCCGGACACCTCGAAGCCGAGGCCCGCGACGAAGTCCTCCTCGTTGCCGAACACGCAGTCGACGTACGGCATGAGGGCGCGATTGACCTCGCGCGCCCGCCGCTGGCCGCCGAAGTTCTTCCACAGCGAGGGTCGGTAGTTGAGGTCGTAGGAGATCCGTACGTCATGCGCGCGCGCGACCTCCATGGCCTCGTGCGCCACGTCGGCCGTGGTCTCCGAGAGAGCGCAGAAGATGCCGCCTGTGTGCAACCAGCGCGCGCCGCGCTCGCCGAAGAGGGTCTCCCACGGCACGTCCCCGGGCCTGAGCTTGGACGCCGCGCTGTGGCCGCGGTCCGAGCAGCCGGCGGCGGCGCGGGGCCCGAACCCGCGCTCGGTGAAGTTGAGGCCGTTGCGCACGTCCCGGCCCACGCCGTCGTAGTCGACCCAGCGCAGGAAGGACGTGTCGACCCCGCCCTGGAGCATCAGGTCCTCGATGAGGCGCCCGACGGCGTTGTCCGCGAGCGCCGTGACGATGGCGGTGCGGAGCCCGAAGCAGCGCCGGAGCCCCCGCGCCACGTTGTACTCTCCCCCGCCTTCGCCGACGTCGAACGTCCGCGCCGTGTGGACGCGGCGCTCACCCGGGTCGAGGCGCAGCATCACCTCGCCGAGGCTCACCTGGTCCCACTGGCAACCTTTTGCACTGCGAATCTGCATCTTCTTCTCCTCAACGGCTCATCCAGCCGCCGTCGACGACCGGCCCGTGGCCGAGCGCTGGGCGGCCGACGACCTGCGGATCCGCCCCGCGTCGTTCACGAGGATGTCGAGGCGACCGAGCTCTGCCCCGCAGGCTGTGGAGTGAACGCGGCCGCTTCGATGCATGGACGAGTTGTTGAACCAGTCGACCGTTCGACAAGGCTCTCGACACGATCTCCGATGCCCCACGCCGTGCGCGTGGCAAGCGAGCCGGCAGCGTGCGGCGCTGCGCTGCGACTATGTTGGAAAATTGTTCGAATAGTCCTCTGGCGTCGCTTTTCCAGGGTTGGTGTCGGATCGCATAGGGAACCTTCTGTCAGCCGAGGTGAGCGTGGCGATTCGCCCTTGAACTCCTTGAATCGTTTTGCTTTCCCGTTCCCCACGGCTGAGATCCCCGGTGGACCGGTACGCGTGCGGGTCGCAGGTGAGACCTCGCACCCAGCGCGGGCGATGCCCCCGCGACCTCGCCGTTGCTCGCGCCCACGACAACCGGGCGAACGCAGTCGGTGCAGAAATCGAGCCCGATCTCAGGGACGAAGGGCCGCGCACGGCGGCCTGCTCAGGGGAGAGCGAAAGGACACCCGACGACGAATTGTGAGCGTTCACATTACGGGTGTCAACGAAAATGGAAGGGCGCGACGCCATCCTCGATCCCGATGGGTGCGCAGCGGCGGTCGGCCGCGGCGCCCATGACCCAGGTCGAGGAGAGGGCGGGTGGCCGCCGCCCCGCCGTCGTGCTGGCCGACGGCGACCACTGAGACCGAGTCGCCCAGCTCACCCGCGACAGCGACCACCGGAACGTCGGAGGTGACCCGCTGCTTCGAGCACGCGCTCCCGCGCGCATCGAGCGCTCCTCATTGGCAACCCATCCGGAGAGCGATGTAAGTCTCCCCAGAGCCCAGAGGGTCCCTGCTGGGATAGGTCCTCAGTCGGGGGCGAGCGGATTGGAAATTGGAAACCACATCGAACATAACCGCGGCCCGGTGCTCGCCTCTCTTGCCGCGCCGCTCCGGAAGAGAGTTGCCCGCCACCGAGTCCGAGCTTGGCCGCAGGGCGAATTGGTGTTGACATCGATAATGTGAACGTTCACATTGTGGCCTCCTTATTCGGCTTTGTCATGAGGGGGTCGTCATGCGCAGCGGCACCTTCGCTCTCGGGATCGAGTTCGGCACCGACTCCAAAAAGACTGCACCATGAAAATACTCACGAGTATTCCGACGACTCTCGCCAAGCTGTGCCTGATGATGACGCTCTCGCCGCTCGCGGCGTGTGCATCCTCTTCCGCGACCACCGCGACGCCACCCGGGACGGCGGGCGACACGAGCAAAGCGGCGGCCCCGCTGGCCGTGCCGGCGGAAAAGCATGGTCCGATCCTCGACACGCACATCCATCTCTACCAGGTCACGCGTCCGGGCGGCGTCGTTTGGCCGGAAGCCAAGCAGAAGCCGATCTACCGCGACGTGTTGCCCCCGGAGTATGAAGCCATCGCGAAGCAGAATGGCGTCATCGGCACCGGCATCGTCGAAGCCAGCCCCGTCGTCGACGACAACTTCAAGGTCCTCGAGATGACGAAGGGCAACGACTTCTTCAAGTTCCTCGTCGCGCAGCTCGAGATCGGCTCGCCGAGCTTCAGCGCCGATCTGGCGCGCCTCGCCGCGGACCCGCGCGTGGTCGGCATTCGCGGCTTCCTCTGGAGCCCGAAGCTGACGCTCGACGCCAAGCAGCTCGCCTCGCTGGAGGAGCTCGCGGCCAAGGGCATGACGCTCGACATCATCAGCCGCGGCACCCTGAACCCGAAGGACAAGGTCGAGGCGCTCGCGACCGCGGTGCCCAAGCTCCGTATCATCATCGACCACCTGGCGGGCGCGAAAGGGCCGACGCCGGATCCGGCCTGGGTCGACGCGGTTCAGCGGCTGGCCAAGCACCCGAACATCTACATCAAGTTCTCGTCGTTCTTTGACATGTACAACCCGGCCGCCACCGAGGACGATCCCTGGAAGGCGCCGACCGACCTCGCGGCGTACAAGGCGCACTTCGACGTGCTGATGAAGGCCTTCGGCGAAGACCGGCTGATCTGGGGCAGCAACTGGCCCGTCGTCGACATGGGCGGCAGCCTCGCGTCGGAGATCGAGGTCGCCGAGCTCTACCTCAAGGAGTTTGGTCAGGGAGCGCGTGACAAGGTCATGTACAAGAACGCGCAGAAGTTCTACGCGCGTCACCCCTGAACAGCGGCGTCCCGAGCGCCACGGCGAAGGCGGCGCCCGCCGCCCCGCTCACCGATCGTAAAGCAACGCCACGTCGCTTCGGCTTCGGCCATTCGACATGGAGCTCTGTTCTTTGGCAGGACGAAGCGGCCCCGGCTGCGGAGCGCGCCGTGAGAGCCGCGAGTGAACGAAGTCGCTCAGCGAGGCAATGACAGCATGAAAGCCCTGACGATCACCGGTCCGTCGGTTGCACAGGTGAGCCAGATCCGCGAGCCCAAACCGGCGCACGATGAGGTGTTGATCCGCGTGCAACGGGTCGGTTTGTGCGGCTCCGACTTGAACACGTTCTTGGGCAAGAACCCGATGGTGACGTACCCTCGGGTGCTGGGGCACGAGGTGGCCGGCACCATCGTGGAGCTCGGCTCGGGCGTCGAGGCGGACTGGCGCGTCGGTACCGACGTCACGTTCACGCCCTACACGGCGTGCGGCGGGTGTCCCTCGTGCCGCGCGGGACGGCGCAACGCCTGCCGCGACAACAAGACCATGGGCGTGCAGCGCGACGGCGCGCTGACCGAGCTCGTGGCCGTCCCGTACCAGAAGCTCTTCACGTCACGGAAGCTGAACCTCACGGAGCTCGCGCTCGTCGAGCCGTTCTCGGTAGGCTTTCACGCGGCCGCGCGAGGGCGCGTCGAGGCCGGCGAGACCGTGCTGGTGATGGGCTGTGGCGGCGTGGGGCTCGGGGCCATCGCCGGCGCGGTGAGCCGCGGCGCGCGCGTGATCGCGCTCGACACGCAGGACGAAAAGTTCGCGCTCGCCAGGGCGCTCGGCGCGCGGGAGGCGGTGCTCGGGGACGCCGATGCACGCCAACGCGTGATGGACCTGACGAACGGCGACGGGCCGGATGTCGTCATCGAAGCCGTGGGCGCGACCGCGACTTACCGCAACGCCGTGGACTGGGTGAAATTTTGCGGCCGAGTCGTGTACATCGGGTACGGCAAAGAGCCGGTGAGCTACGAGACCAGGCTGTTCGTGATGAAGGAGCTCGACATCCTCGGCTCGCGCAACTGCCTGAACGAGTTCTCGGACGTGATCGCCTTCTTCGAGCGACGCACGTTCGACCCGAACATCCTGATTTCGAGATCGATCCCCATCGAAGGCGCGCCAGAGGCGCTCGCCGACTGGGCAGCCCACCCCGGTCGAACGTCCAAGATCATGGTGAGCATGTCGTGAGCGTGCGCGATTCAGCGCCTTCACTGAAGGGATTTCGGATGAAGACGATCCATCGGTTTCTGCAGCTGAAGAACCTGCTCTCGAAGCGCGACCCCGGGTCGACCGTGTTGCCGAGCGCGACCGGGATCCTCGTATGGGTACGCGCCTGCTGAGCCGCCGGAGCACTGACATGGGCAATCCGATTCTTCAGTTCGGCACGAGCCGGTTCCTGCAGGCTCACGCGGACTTTTTCATCTCGGAGGCGCTCGGCGCCGGCCGCGCGCTCGGGACCATCACCGTGGTGCAGACCACGTCGAACCCCGAGAGCCGCGCGCGCATCGACGCGCTGCGCGCGCAGGGGCGTTACCCCGTGCGGATCCGCGGGCTGCGCCGCGAACAGGTCGTCGATACGACGATCGAATGCAGCTCGATCACGGAAGCGCTCGATGCGAACACCGACTGGCCGCTCGTGCGCGAGCGCTTCGCGAACGATGCGCGCGTCGTGATCTCGAACACGAGCGACAGCGGATACGCCTGCTTGCCCGAGGACACGGCGACATTGCTCGCGCCCGGCGCGGGCGTGCCGCGCGGGTTCGCCGCGAAGCTCGTCACCTTGCTGCTCGCACGCTTCGAGGCGGGCGCCGCGCCGCTCACGCTGCTGCCTTGCGAGCTCGTCTCGAACAACGGTGACACGCTGCGCGCGCTCGTCGCCGGCCTCGCGCGCCAATGGGGCGCCGATGCCGCCTTCCTGCGCTACATCGAGCACACGTGCATCTGGGTGAACTCGCTGGTCGACCGGATCGTCTCCGAGCCGATCCGCCCCGTCGGCGCGATCGCCGAGCCCTACGCGCTCTGGGCGATCGAGCGGCGCGAGGGCATGGTGCTGCCGTGCCAGCATGAAGCGATGATCGTGACGGACGACCTGCTCCATTACGAACGCTTGAAGCTGCTGCTCCTGAACCTCGGGCACACCTACCTCGCCGAGCGCTGGCAGCTGGACGGGCGCCCCTCGGACGAGAACACGCTGCGCGCGATGCGCGATCCGGCCTTGCGCGCCGATCTCGAGGCGCTCTGGCGCGACGAGGTGGTCCCCGTCTTCGACGCGCTCGGCAAGGGCGCTGCCGCGCGCGCCTACCTCGACGAGGTGCGCCAGCGCTTCCAGAACCCGTTCCTCGATCACCGGCTCTCCGACATCGCGCGCAACCATGGCGAAAAGAAGCGGCGCCGCTTCGGGCCCGTGATCGAGCTCGCGCGCGAGCTCGGCCTGAACCTCGATCAGCCCCGGCTGCACGCGGCGCTTCGCACGGCCGTGCCCGCATGAGCATGTGAGGCTGCCCAAAGGAGACATGTAGATGAGAAAGATGCGTTGGGTCGTGCTCTTCCTGTGCTTTCTCGCGGTCGCCGTCAACTACATCGATCGCGCCAATCTGGCGGTCGCGGCGCCCCAGATCGAGAAGGAGCTCGGGATCGGCCCCGCCCAGATGGGGTTCATCATGAGCGGCTTTTTCTGGACCTACGCGCTCATGCAGATGCCGTTCGGCTGGTTCGTCGACCGTGTGGGCGCGCGCATCGCGCTGCCGATCGCCGTCGGCTGGTGGTCGCTGTTCACCGCGGCGACCGCCGGCGTATCGAGCGTCGCGGCCATGTTCGGCTGCCGATTGCTGCTCGGCGTGGGCGAAGCCGGCGCCTACCCGGCCTGCGCCAAGCTCGTGAGCCAATGGTTCAAGCCGCGCGAGCGCGCGCTCGCGACGGGCATCTTCGACAGCGGTGCGCGCGTCGGCTCGGCGCTGTCGATTCCCCTCGTCGCGCTCATCATCGACTCGTTCGGATGGAAGGCGGCCTTCATCATCACGGGCCTGTTCGGCGCGGTGTGGATCCTCGGCTGGGTCGTCATCTACCGCAGCCCCGCGCACGGCGACATGACGGGCGCGCAGGACGTCGTCCACGCAGCGCCCGCCGAGGACGCGCAGAACAGCGTGACGTGGGCGTCGCTCTTCCGCCACCGCACGCTCTGGGGCATGATGCTCGGCTTCTTCTGCCTCAATTTCACCAATTACTTCTTCATCACGTGGTTCCCGAGCTACCTCGTGCAGACGCGCGGCTTCTCGCTCAAGTCGCTCGGCACGTTCGGCATGATCCCCGCGCTGATGGCGATTCCGGGCGGCTGGATCGGCGGCTTCGTCTCCGACGCGCTCTATCGCCGTGGCTGGAGCCTCACCGCCGCGCGCAAGACCTGCATGGTCGGCGGCATGCTGGTGTCGTCGACGATCACGCTGTCGGCGTTGACCTCCAACATCTATCTGATGCTCGCCTGCTTCGGCATATCCTACGCGAGCCTTGCGTTCGCCGGCGCCAGCGTCTGGTCCCTTCCCGGCGACGTCGCGCCCACGCCGCGCCACGTGGCTTCGATCAGCGGCATCCAGAACTTTGCGTCGAACCTGGCCGGCATCGTCATCACGACGTTCACCGGCGTGATGGTCTCGCTGACCCAAGGATCGTTCACGATCCCGCTCGTCGTGGCGGGCGGCTTCTGCCTGCTCGGCGCGTTCAGCTACCTCGTCATCGTCGGCAAGATCGAGCCGCTCCAGGTCAGGTCGGCGCCGATCGCCGCGAGGTACCCCAGCCTGGATATTGACCGAGATAGCTCGCCTACGAGCGCAGGATGAGGTCGTCCATCCGGTTCGGTAACCGGAGGAGGCTAGAGCGACAAGCGGGTTGAATCCGCACGCAGACAGCGAGAAATCGAGACGCCAAAAGACGCCAAGGTTTTCTTGTTTTCTTGGCGCCTCTTGGCGTCTTGGCGGCTCATTCCTCTGGTTTTCAAGCTGATCGGTTTTCTAGGCGGGCCGTTCGACGTGCGGCGGAACGAGGCCGAGCCTGGCCTCCGACAGGCGTCGTAGGCTCAAAGGGTGACGCCCCGCTTCCAAAGTGCGATCTCGCGCTCGCCGTTCTCCTCGGCGCGGGTTGGACGGCCGGAGGCGGTGGCCAACACCAGGTCCATCAGGGCGTCGGCGGCCGCGTCCATGGATTCGCCCGAGGCGATGCGGCCGGCGTCGAAGTCGATCCAGCGCTGCTTGCGCTGGGCCAGGCTGGAGTTGGTGGCGAGCTTGAGGGTCGGCGCGGGGAAACCGAGGGGCGTGCCCCGGCCGGTGGTGAAGAGGATGACCGTCGCGCCGGCGGCTGCGAGCGCTGTGGACGAGACCGCGTCGTTGCCGGGGGCCTCCAGCAGAGCCACGCCAGGCGTGCCGCGGATCTGCCCGCCGTAGTGGACCACCTCGGTCACCGGGGCGCGGCCGGCCTTCTGCACCGCGCCCAGGGACTTTTCCTCCAGCGTCGTGATGCCGCCGGCGATGTTGCCGGGCGAGGGGTTCTCCGACACCGGCTCGCCGTGGGCGATGAAGTAGCTCTTGAAGTTGTTCACCACGCCGACGATGCCCTCATAGACCGCCTCGCTCTCGGCGCGGGTCATGAGCAGGCGCTCGGCGCCGAAGATCTCCGGGATCTCGGTCAGGATGGCCGAGCCACC
Source organism: Sorangium aterium (assembly GCF_028368935.1). Lineage (NCBI taxonomy): Bacteria > Pseudomonadati > Myxococcota > Polyangiales > Polyangiaceae > Sorangium > Sorangium atrum. The sequence goes on from NZ_JAQNDK010000004.1 coordinate 658,962, forward strand.
GGCGGCGCAGACCTTGTCGGCGATGCGACCCACAAGCGGGTTGGCGGTCAGCCCCGAGAAGCCGTCCGAGCCGCCGCACTTGAGGCCGATCACCAGGTCGGAGACGGGGCAGGGCTCGCGGCGGTCCCGCTCGACGATCCTCACCAGTTCCTCGACGGCCTCGAGGCCCGCCTCGAGCTCGTCCTCGGCCGTCTGGGCGGTGAAGGACCGCAGGCGATCGGGATCGAGGTGCGGGGCGCTCTCGAGGAGCGGGCCGAGCTGGTTGTTCTCGCAGCCCAGGCCGATGATCAGCACTCCGCCCGCGTTCGGGTGGCCGGCCAGGGCAACGGTCATCCGGCGGGTGGCATCGAGGTCGCCCCCCAGCTGGGAGCAACCGAAGGGGTGGGTGAGGGCGTAGACTCCGTCCACCCGGCCCTTGAAGCGTCTGTCCGCCTCGGCGGCCACCTTCTGGGCGGTGCGCGCGACGCAGCCCACCGTCGATAGGATCCAGATCTCGTTGCGGGTCCCCACCCGCCCGTCCTTCCGCCGGTAGCCCATGAAGGTGCGGTCTTCGGTGGCGGGAAGGGGATCAGGGGTCGTGGGCTCGTAGGTGTAGGTGTCGAGGCCGGAGAGCGCGGTGGCCAGGTTGTGCGTGTGCACGTGATCGCCCGGCTTTATGTCCACTGTCGCCCGCCCGATTGGCCAGCCGTACTTCCGCACCAGCTCGCCAGCGGCCATCGCGCGCAGCGCCACCTTGTGTCCGGCCGGGATGTCGACGCGGGCGGTGATCGCGTCGGCCACCGAATCGCCGGCGGCCAGGCCGCGCACGGCGACGGCCACATCATCTCGGGGATCGATCTGCAACAGGGAGGCTGCCACGCTCATTTCATCGATGGTAACCGGCGTCGTTTGGCGCGGCAAGTTGGAGGGCAACCTCAGGTCGCTGCTCGAACGCGCGGAGCCCGGCACGTACCGCGCGCCGCCCGTGCGGCGGGTCCACATCCCGAAGGGGACCGACAGGGATATACGCGCAGTAGCGCGGATCCTCGGCGCGATCTACGAGCAGGACTTCACTCCTCGCAGCCGATCCGCTCGTCGTCCAGCGCGACGTCATCGATCCACGCGGTGAACCCCGGCGGCGCGCTCTGGTAGTTGTTCCACCCGACCCGGACCTCGCTGAACGCGTCCGGGATCTCCGAGCCCGAGTAGTTGCCCGGCCCGTTCGCGATGCTGATCTGGTCGAGGAGCTCGCCGTCCAGGTAGAAGTCGTAGCGCTGCGTTGGACCGTCGATGTGCCACTCGACGCAGTGCCACTGGTCCTCATAGTACCAGCGGTACGCGCTCCCCTTGCCGAACTCCGCCCCCGCGGGCTGCACGTTGTAGAGGTACTGGATGTGCGACCCGTTGCCGTCATTGTCCCAGCCGTCCTTGTCTTCCTTCACCGTGTCCACGACGCGGACCTCCTGGGCGCCCGTCGTGGGGCCGTTGCCGTACAGCGCAACGAGCGTCGAATGGACGAACGCGTCAGGCACCGGCCGCTGCACCCGGTAGCGGATACGGCCCCAGTGCCCGCTCCCGAGCTGAGAAGCGTCGTGATAGATGCGCCGCTCCCCGTTCGCGACGGGGCCCATCTTCAGCGCGTGCTTGCCGTGCGCGGCCTGATCGTCGGCGACCGCGACCGGCTCACCATGCTTGGTCCAGCCCTGCGGAACGCCGCCCACGTCGGTGTCCTCGAAATCTTCGCAGAGGATGTACCTGCCGGACGCGCAGCCCGTCAGGGAGGTCTCGCCGCCGCCCGAGCCGGCTTGCCCGTCACCGCCCGAGCCCGTTTGCCCGCCGCCGCCCGAGCCGGTTTGCCCGGCGCCGCCCGAGCCGGTTTGCCCGGCGCCGCCCGAGCCGGTTTGCCCGCCGCCGCTCGACGAGCTGCTCGTGAGGCCCCCGCCGTCGCCGCCAGCCCCGCCGCTGCCGGTCGTACCGGTGCTGGTCGCGCCACCGCTTCCGTCGCCTCCACCGGAGCTCGAGTCCGAGGAGGTTGAATTGCAGCCCACGTGGAATGCAATGAGGGCCAAGGTAAGGCTCACAGCGTGAACACGATGCATGGTGGACCTCCGGCTCTCCGAGAGCCAAGCAAGCGGACCAACCTTGATACGTTTGTCATGGGGGTGATGTCAAGACCCCCTCGGCGCGCGCAGAGCGCTCGATAAGGATGTTCTGTCAGCCCAGGGCAGTTCCCGCAGTTGGGTCGTGAGAGCAGCGTGGACTCAATGACCACAAGCGCGGGCGCCGTGCTTTTTCTCGATGAATTTGAAATTTCGCCATGCACGAGGGCGCGGAGCTGTAGACAGGCCACGCCTGGTCGCCCGGCTCGGGCGCTCCGCTCTCGGGAGCACCGGTGTACGACCCGAGCGAATCGCCCCGGAGGTTCGCTTGTCGGTCAAGCCTTCAAGAACGCGTCGCAGTCTCCGCCGTACCCCTCGCCGACGCTGCTCACCGGGACGTCCATCGCGTGGCAGAGCGTGGCGAGCAGCTTGTTGTGCGGCATGCTCCCCAGCTTGACCTTCCGCCCGGTCTTGAAGAACCCCCCGCAGCTCCCGACGAGCAGGAACGGGATGTTGTCTACGGCGTGGTAGTTCCCCTCGTTCATGTCGTTGGCGACGACGACGACGCTGTTGTCGAGCGCGCTCCCGTCCCCCTCGGAGGAGTCGGCGAGCTGCGCCACGAGCGTGGCGACCTGCTCGTAGAACCACCGATCGATCGCCGTCTTCTGGGTCGCGTTGTTCGCGCCCTCGTGGGCGATGGCGTGGTAGTCGGGGCTGCCGATGCCGAGCCACGGGAACGTGAGGCTGTTGCCCCCGCCGTCGTCGATGAGATCGAGGGTGACCGTCCGGGCCAGGTCGCACTTCACGGCTGCCGCGGCCAGCTTCATCATCAGGTCGACGTGCTTCGGATAGTCGTTGATGTTATTGTAGTTGATCCCCCCCTCGCCGATCGCGGGCGGCGTGCACGCGCGCTGCGAGGCCGCCGCCTCGAGGTCCAGCTCCAGCGCGCGGATCGAGTCCAGGTGCGCCTGCACCTTCAGCCGGTCCTCCGTCCCGAGGCGCTGGCCGAAGCGCTCGAGGTCGGTCCCCACCAGATCGAGGACGCTCTGCCTGCGCTTGCGCAGCTTGTCGATCTGGGCTGCCGGCAGGCTCGCCCCTCCGAAGAGCCTGTTGAAGAGGCGGTAGGGATCCGTCTCGGCGTTGTTCTTCTGATTCCGCCCCGCCCAGCTCGTCGAGAAGCCATAGGGGCGGCAGCCGAGGTTGAGCTGCGGCGAACTCACCCCCTTGCTCCTGAGATCGTCTCCGATGATCTGATCGATCGACGGCGCGACGCCGTCGCTGACCCCGGGGGCGGGGCTCACGCCGGTGAAGAGCGCGCCATAGCTGAAGTGCCCGTCGTACGTCCGGTTCGCGTCCAGCATCACCTTCAGGTCGACCCCCTGGGGGATCAGCACCTTGGACTTCCAGCTCTCGAGCGGCTCCAGGATGGTCGGGAGGCGCGCCGCGTTCAGGTCGTCGTTGCCCGGCAGCCAGTTCTGCTGGAAGATGCCGTTGGTCCAGGTCACAGCGATCATGCGCTTCGGGAACGCGCTCGGCGCCGCCGTGGCCGCGCGCTCGGCGTGCAGCAGCGGCAGCATGGCCGCCCCCACGCCCAGCGCCTGGAGCAGTGCTCGTCGTGAGAATCGCGCCTGGTTCATTGCAGCACCTCTCCTTCCATGATCGCTCGGAAGCGGAACGTACGTGAGCTCACCAGCGCCACCATCAGCTCGCGGATGTCCTGATCAGCGCCCTCGAAGGCATCCACCACCGACTCGAACGAGGCCTTGTCGTCCCCCGTCTCGCCTCGACCGAGCGCATAGCGCAGCCATTGCTTGGCGAAGCAGCTGTGGACCGTCTCGCTCGAGGCGAGCACCTGGCTGAGCCCGCGCGCGTCGGCCACGGCGTGGACCTGGCCGTCCAGCTCGACGGTGCTCGTCGCGTCGACCGGCTCTCCGTTGTCCATGGTCCGGAAGCGTCCGATGCCGTCGTAGTTCTCGAACGGGAAGCCGAGCGGATCCAGGCGCGCATGGCAGCCCTTCGCGCACGCCAGCTGGGAGTGCTCCGCGAAGCGCTCTCGCGTGGTACCTCCCTCATCTGGCTTCTTCGGCTCCGGGATGTCGTTCGGCGGCGGCGGGAGCGTCTGACACAGGATCTGGTTAAGGATGGCTTTCCCTCGCCTGACCGGGTGCGAGCCGTCGGCCGCGCCGGTCACGGTCAGGAACGCAGGCGAGGTCAAGATGCCTGACCGCTGGGCCGGGTCGAGCGACACGGGCTGCATCTCCTCGCCCTTCGGCCCGCTCACTCCATAAACCGCGGCGAGCGGCTCGTTCGCGAACGAGCTCGTCCCGGTCAGCACCTCCTCGAAGCGCCCGGTGCCATCAAGGACGACCCCGGCGACGAAGCGCCGCACCTCCTCCGACATCGCCCGCTTCAGCGCATCGTCGAACTCGGGGTAGACGTCGGCGTCCTTCGGCTTGCGAGCGGCCGCCGAGAGGTCGAGCCAGTCCTCGAAGAAGTCGGCCACGGCGTCGCGCGATCTCGGATCGCCTAGCATCCGGCGCGCCTCTCGGGCCACGTCCTCCGTGCTCGCCAGCCGATCCGCGGCCGCGGCGTCGAACAGCGCCTGGTCAGGCATCGTCCCCCAGAGGAAGTACGAGAGGCGGCTGGCGAGCGCATAGCCGTCCAGCTTCACCGTCTTCCCCTCGACGATCGCTGGCTCCTGTCCGTTCTCCCAGTGGTACAGGAACCCCCGCGACTGCAGCATCGCCTCGACGAGGAGGATGATCGCGCCGTTGAAGTCGAGCTCGATCTCCGTTCGCCCGGTCTGATAGAGGCGCATCAGCCCGTCCACCTCGTCGGCGGAGAGGGGGCGCCGGTACGCCTTCAGGCCGAACTCCGTCACGAACTGCCGGGCACATGCTTCTTCTCCGGCGCTTTGCGCGTCGCACGGCACGAGCGCGCTCAGGCGTGATGCCGCGTTCGCGGCGAGCTTCTCGGCTGCGTCGCGGAACAGCTCGGCGTTCAGCTTGTCGACCGGGCCGGGCAGATGGTAGCCGAGGACCGGATCGTCATTCTCCATGGGCACATCGTTGAGGTGCAGCGTGGTGTCTCCGAGCAGATCCCGGACGGTGTTGAGGTACTCGCGCCCGCTGAGCCGGCGGAGCACCTTGACGCCCGCCGAGGTGGGATCCGCCGGGGTCCCGTCGAAGCTCGGGTCAGGAGCCACGGAGCCGCCAGGCCGCTCCTCGGCGTCGCCCGGGCCGCCAGGCCGCTCCTCGGCGTCGCCCGGGCCGCCGAGCACCCCGGTGCATGAGGCGGCTGCGAGCGCGCAAAGGACGAGCCCTGCGCAAGTCCGCAAGATAAGTCTCATCGTGTTCATCTCCTCGTGTCGTGTGAACGCATCCGCTCCGCGAACGCACCCCTGCAACGACGCGGGCGCCTCGAGAGAGAAAGACGCAGGTTCGACGTCTCGCGACGGCAGCGTCGCGGAGATGGTCAGGCGACCAGCAGGTCGGCCGTCGCAGGGAGCATCTGGCAGTAGCGGCTCGCCCCCGAAGCGGCTCACCCTCCAGTCGATTCGCACTCCATGACAAATTTCTGGTCAAACGCGCGCTGCGAGGCGACGCAGGAAGATCGGATATGCTGCAGCGCAGCACGCTGCGCCGCGTCACCGCCGGGTGCCTCAGGACACCGAAGCTCGGAACCGGGGATTGGCCGGGATCGGGACAGGACCGGCGGGCCCGCCGTGCCCCTCGGCGCCGCTTCTCTGTCCTGCTACGGAGAGGGCCTGACCATGAAGCGGTCGAACACGCTGCCCCCGCACCGGGTTACCACCGCGATGCCGGCTTCTGCCGCGAGGCCCCCCGGCCGCGCGGCGCCCCGCCGCCTGGCTGCCCTCGCGCTGCTGGGGCTCGCGGCCTGCGAGGCAGGGCCGCTCGACGCCATCGAGCTGGCCCCCACGACGCTGACCCAGGGCATGGTCGCGCACTGGACGTTCGACGAGGGAGAGGGCACGGTCGTGCGCGATTCCTCTGGCAACATGCGCGACGGAGCGCTGACCGGAGGAACGTGGGTGCAAGACGGTCGGTTCGGCAAGGCGATGCACCTCGGCGAGGGCGAGTTCATGGCGGTCGACAGCTTCCCGAACGCCACCGCGAGCTGGAGCGTCTCGGCGTGGGTGCGCCTGACGAGCGACGAGCCCGCGCCCGAGGTCCTGGCGACCGTGGTCAGCACGGAGGACACCGGCGGATGGGAGATCAACATCGACTACGCGCAGTCGCCGCCGGGCATGCACTTCGGGTTCTGGAAAGGGCCGGAGAACGGCGATTATCAATTCCTCATCTGCTTCTGCATGGAGCCTCGCCGGTGGACGCACGCCGCCGCGGTCGTCGACGGCGAGGCGCTCACCATGTCCCTCTACCTCGACGGGCGGCTCGACCAGGCGGCGCCGATCGACGTGACGATAGCGCCCGGCTCCAACACCCTTTATGTCGGTCGATGGGTGGGCGCGGGTCGGTTCCTCTTTGCGGACGTCGATGACATCGTCATCTACAGCCGGGCGCTCGCCCCGGCAGAGGTCGCCGAGCTCTCGCAGCGCTCTCCGCCGGATCCCCGATGAGCAGGCTCGCCTGCGGCGCTCCTCTCCTCACGGATAGATGTCGAGCCCCCGCACGAGCTCGATCTCGGCGCCCAGACCGGCGTCCGCCGAGAACGCCCACCGGGCGCTGTGGACACCCCGGTACGGCCACGCCGCCTCGCCGTCGACCGACACGTGCAGCGCCCCCGCGCCGGCCGAGAGCATCGGGCGAACGCGCAGTTCGGGCTCGCGAGGAGCGCGCCCCCCAGCTCGACCCCCGGGCCCGACCGGCGAGCCTTGATCCTGGGAAGCCGGTACGTGACCGAGGGCATCGTCCACATCGCGTTCACCTCGCGCCGCGGCTTACCGCCCGCGGTCCGGGCGCCGATCGAGCACCTCGCGAGCCACATCCATGACGACGTGATGAAGCGAACCACGGTCTTCGCTCGACAGATGCCTCAGAAGGTGGGCATCACGTGGCCCGGCACGCCCGAGATCCCCGAGGAGCCTGCATAACGTGCCAATCCCTTTTCAGCGGCAACTCATCTCCCCAAATGAAGGCGCGAGCTCCCACCGAATCAACCCACCTCGACGCAGCGCGGCCGCGGCGGCGGTAGCGTAAGCGGGAACGGGCGCGGGAATGCTTGGGCCCTGAAAACATCGGGGCTCTGCGTGTGGCTGCGTCTTGCCTGCCGGCCTTGAAAACCAATTGACGCACGACAAGCTCGGGAGTACGGCAACCCCACCATGCCGTCTGTCCACCTGACGCGCCATCTCTACACCTTCTTCCCGCACCTCGAAGGCCAACACCTCGTCGTCGAGGCGTCGACAGCAGGTGAGGTCGTGGCGGCCCTGGAGAGGCTCGCGCCCGGCATCGGCTTCTACATCTGCGACGAGCGCGGCCGCTTGCGGACGCACGTCAACATCTTCGTCGGCAAGCAGATGATCCGCGACCGTAAGGGACTCACCGACGCGGTCGCTGCCGACGACGAGGTCCACATTCTGCAAGCGTTGAGCGGAGGGTAAAATGGCAAGCCGTATTCTGGTAGGCACGCGAAAAGGCACGTTCATCGTCGAAAAGCAGAACGACTCGTGGAAGCCGCGCCTCGCGGGCCACGCCGGCGGCGGCGTCAACTATGTCGCGCGCGATCCCTACACGGGCAAGCTCTGGGCGCTGCTCGGCTTCGGCCATTGGGGAGCCAAGCTGTCCGTCTCGACGGATGAGGGCGAGACCTGGAATGACAACCCCGCCCAGATCAAATATCCCGAGGGCGCTCGCTACATCGGCCAGGACATGTACGAAGACGCCGGCAGCGAGTTCGGCGTCGGCATGAAGATCGTCACGCGCCCGGCCACGATACAGAAGCTCTGGATCATCGGCTTCGGCCCGGGTGGCGCGGTCTACGTGGGCACCATTCCGGGTGGCTTGTTCGTCAGCCGCGACGGCGGCGGCTCCTTCGAGCTCAACCGGCCGCTCTGGAACCACGAATCACGCGGCGGCGACCTGTTCACAGGCGAGGGCAAAGGCGAGACGAAATGGTTTGGCACACCGGCCTCCGAGGGGGGCGAGTTCGCCCCGGGCATTCACTCCATCGTGGTGGACCCGCGTAACCCGAAGCGAATCCTCGTCGCCGTGTCCACGGCGGGCGTCATCGAAACAGCGGACGGTGGAGAGACCTGGCAACCGCGCAACAGCGGCATGCGGCTCGATCACACGCCCGAGCCAGACGCCGAGTGGGGCCACGATACGCATTACATCGAGCAATGCGAGGGCGATCCCGACCATATCTGGCAGCAGAATCACGTTGGGATCTACTACAGCAGTGACGGCGCAAAGAGCTGGCGCAAGGTGAGCCGTCCAGAGCAAGGCGTGCATTTCGGCTTTCCCATTACAGCGGACGCGAGGGACGGACGCACGGCGTGGGTCGTCCCCGGCAAGTCGGACATGCAGCGAATCACCGTCGACGGCGCGCTCTTCGTGGCTCGCACGAAGGACGGCGGTGAGACCTGGGAGCAGCTCCGCCGGGGTTTGCCCCAGGAGCAAGCCTACGACGTCATCTACCGCCACGCGCTCGCCAACAAGGACGGCGCTGTGGCATTCGGCACCACCACGGGCAATCTCTACGTGAGCGATGACGGCGGAGAGGGTTGGACGACCGTCGCCAATAACCTGCCGCCGATCTATTCAGTACGCATGGCGTGATAGGTCGGTTGGCCGGGATAATCGGTATACAAATCAGGATCGCGGCGGCTCGTTCAACCGAGCCTGCCGCGCGCGGCTACCAGACAGCGCACGTCTTGGTCGGCCGCATCGGCGTGCCCGGCGCGCACTTGAAGGCGTCGCCGAACTCCGGGAGGTTCGCGAGCGGCCCGTTCACGCGGAACCGCGGCGGGGAGTGCGGGTTCACCTGGACCATCAGCCGGAGCGCCTCGTCGCGCAGCTTGCCGCACCAGGACTGCCCGTGCGCCAGGAAGAACTGCTGATCTTCCGTGAAGCCGCTCGCGACCGTCTGCTCCGCCGCGCCCTTGCGCATCGCGCGGTACGCCATGAAGGCGAGCTTCACGCCGCCGAGATCCGCGATGTTCTCGCCCAGCGTCAGCTTGCCGTTCAGCTTCAGCCCCGGCAGCGCCTCGAAGGCCGAGTACTGCGCCTCGACGCAGGCGGTCTTCTCCCTGAACGCCACCCCCACCTCCTTCGACCACCAGTCCTCCAGGTTGCCCTTCTGGTCGAACTGGGAGCCCTCGTCGTCGAACCCGTGCGTGAGCTCGTGCCCGACCACCATGCCGATGCCGCCGAGGTTCACCGCCGCGGCCGAGCTCACGCTGTAGAACGGCGGCTGCAGGATGCCGGCCGGGAAGACCATGTGGTTGCGCTGCGGGTCGTAATAGGCGTTCACGGTCGGCGGGCTCATCTGCCACTCGTCGCGATCGAGCGGCTTGTCGATCTTCCCGAGGTCCCACTGCGTGTGGAAGGCGCGCGCGGCGAGCGCGTTCTTCGCGTACGATCTCGGATCGACCTCGAAATCGTAGGTCCTCCACTTGTCGGGATAGCCGATGAGGTACGCCATCGCGGAGAGCTTGGCGAGCGCGCGCTGCCGCGTGCCCTCATCCATCCAGTCGAGCGCCCGGACGTTGCGCGCGAACGCGTCGCTGATCTGGTGCACCATCGCCTCGGCCGCAGGCTTGCTGGCGCCGGGGAAGCTCGTCTTGACGAACGGCTGCGCGAGCAGCTCGCCGAGCGCGTTGTCGGTCGCGTCCACGCAGCGCTTCCAGCGCGGCCGCACCTCCTTCTGCCCGGTGAGCGCGGCCTGCAGCGTGAAGCTCTCGTCGACGAACGCCTTGGGCAGCGCGGGCGCCATGGAGCGCACGATGTGCCACGAAAGGTAGCTCTGCCACGCGGCGGGCTTCACCGACGTGAGCAGCCGGGAGAGCCCCTCGAAGAACCGGACGGAGGTCACGTTGACCTCCTTGACGTCCTGGAGGCCGAGCCCCTGGAAATACGCGTCCCACGAGAACGCCGGCGCGGCCTTCGCGAGCGCCGCCCGGTCGAGCTTGTTGTAGAGGCCCGTCGGGTCCCGCCGCTCGACCCGCGTCTTCGAGATCTTCGCGAGCTCTGTCTCGATCTGCATCACGTCGAGCGCCGCCGCCTTCGCCGCCGCCTCCTGCGCGCCGGCGAGCCGCATCATCCGCGCGACGTGCTCCTCGTAGGTCTTGCGGAGCGCCTTCGATTTGTCGTCCTCGCCCAGGTAGTAGTCGCGGTCTGGCAGGCCGAGCCCGTTCTGGTCGAGCTGCGCGATGACGCGCGTCGCGTCCTTCATGTCCTGCGCGGATTCGATGTCGAACAGCGCCCAGATGCGGCGGCGGTGGAGCTCGGTGACGAGCGCCCCGAGGCCCTTCGGGTCGCGCACCCGCCGCGCCTTCGCGAGCAGGTCTGCGATGGGCTTCGCGCCGGCGGCCTCGACCGCGGGCTCGTCCATGCACGCGCCGTAGTAGGCGCCTATCTTCTTGGTCACCGGATCCCGGTCGCCGGCGCTCGCGGCGTCCTCGAGGATGCGCCGGAGCTCTGCCTCGTTGCGCTTCTCGATCTCGTTGAAGCTCCGCATCCAGGAGGCCTCGTCCCCCGGGATCTCGGTCTTCGCGAGCCATCCGCCGCACGCGAACTGATAGAAGTCCTCGCAGGGGTTCGCCGATCGGTCGAGCGCGGCCTCGTCGAGCCCGACGCTCTCGAGCTTCGTCTCGACGACGGGGAGGCCCTGCGGCGCCGGCGGCATCAGCGCCTTCACGGTGGGGGGCGGGGGCGCCGGCGGCGGGCTCGCGGCGGGTCCGCAGGCCGCCAGCGCGGAGAGGGCCACGGTGAGCGCGAGGGGAGCGGCAGGCTGTCGGTGCGTGCGCATACAGCGCTCTACCACAGACCCGCCGGGCGCGGACCGGCCGCAGCGGGATCCCGCGCGGTCTCGCCCGCATCCGCCCGGAGCGGGGCCGGCCTCACTCCCGGTCGAGCTTGCCCATCAGGCTCAGGGTGAAATAGGCCCCCATGTACTTGAGGTGCGGGCGCACCTCGAGGTGGACCCGGTACCAACCTGCGCTCCCCTCGACCTCGGTCACCGTGGTGCGCCCCTTGCGGAGCGGCCTGCGCGAGCGCACGGCGGGCGACACGACATCCATGTCCGCGACATACTGGCTGAGCCAGCCGTTCAGCTCGCGCTCGAGGTCGCCGCGCTCCTTCCAGGTGCCGATCTGCTCGCGCTGCATGACCTTGAGGTAGTGGGCGAGCCGGCTGACGAGGAAGACATAAGGCAGCTGTGTGCCGAGCCGGTAGTTGACCTCGGCGGCGCGCCCCTCCTCGCTCTGGCCGAAGTACTTGGGCTTTTGCGCCGAGTTCGCGGAGAAGAAGCAGGCGTTGTCCGTGTCCTTGCGGAACGTGAGCCCGATGAAGCCCTCCTCGCTGAGCTCGAACTCGCGGCGCTCGGTCAGCATGATCTCGGTCGGGATCTTCGTCTGGATGGCGCCGAGCGCCTCGTACTCGTGGAGCGTGAGCCCCTCGACCGTGCCGCCTGATTGCGGCCCGATGATGTGCAGGCACCAGCGGTGGCGCGCGAAGCTCTCGGCGAGCCGCGTCGCCATCGCGTAGGTGGGCGCCCCCCAGCAGTACGCCCCGTGGTTGCCGACGACGTCCTCCTCGTAGGAGAACGCCCGGATGGGGGCGGTGCTCGCCCCGTAGGGCAGGCGCAGGAGGAAGCGGGGGAGGAGCAGGCCGACGTAGCGCGCGTCCTCGGACTCGCGGAACGCTGTGTACTTCACGTACTGCGGCCCCTCGAAGAGCGCCTTGATGTCGCCGAGGTGCGGCACCTTCCGGTAGTCCTTGAGCCCGAAGAACTGCGGGCCCGCGACGGCCAGGAAGGGCGCGTGCGCCATCGTCGCCACCGCGGCGCATTTCTGGAGGAGCGCGATGTCCTGGGGCACGGGGCCGAACTCGTAGTTCGAGATGACGGCGCCGAACGGCTTGCCGCCGAAATTGCCGAACTCCGACGAATAGACGATCTTGTAGAGGCCGCTCCTCACGACCTCGGACGAGTCCTCGAAATCGGCGAGCAGGTCGTCCTTCGAACAGTTGAGGATCTCGACACGGATGTTCTCCCGGAAGTCGATGTGATCGATGGCGAACTTCAGGCCGCGCCACGCGGCCTCGAGGCGCTGGAACACCGGGTGATGCAGGATCTCGTCGATCTGCCGCGACAGCCGCTGGTCGATCTCCGCGATCCACAGGTCGATGAGGGCGCTGTCCAGCGCCGCGCCGGCCTCCGGGCGGCGCGCCACCTTGCCGACGACCGCCTCCACGCCCCGCTTCACATCGTGGTAGGCGCCGCTCGTGGGGCCGACCCCCGTCTCCGCCAGGAGCTCCGCGAGGAGAGAGCCATTGCTCCCCGTCACCGGCTCTTCGTGCTGCCCCGCTTGCATGTCCAGAAATTTACCACGGTCGCTCGTCGGCTGGAAGCGACGGACACGCCGGCGTCCGCGCGCCGCGCCGCGCCGGGCCCCTCCTGGGCGCGGCGGGGCGGCCTGGGGCGGCGCGGCGCGGTCACGAAATGCGCGCGCTCGGCGCGCCTCGGACGCCCGCGCGGAACGCTCCCTCAGCACGCGAGTCAGGTGTCGACCGGACATGAAAAGCGCATGGCGGTCGCGCGACTGCAGTGTTACAAATCACATGTGGGTGCACCCACGGAAGCCGGAGAAACAAGGGCTTTTCGTTCGAGTCTGCCCTCTCGCACTCCGGATCGGGCGCCGACGCCCCCGCGGCGACGCCCGTCCTGGTTGTAGCCGCGCGGTGCCAGCGCCCTGAACGGCTCGGGACCGAGTGAAATGGGCAGTGCGAGCACGAAGGGACAGCGGACATCGCGTGTCTCTATCTGTGTCTCCGTGTGCCCCGTGTCTGTGTGGGTCCAGATTCTCTGTCTTTACATCCGGCGCGCGTCTGTGCGTCGTCGGCGTTCGGCGCGCCTTCGCTCGCCGTAGGTCGTGGATTTCGAGGAGAGGAGTGGGGATGGAACGGCTCGGGCTCGGCATCATCATCGGTATAGGGCTCGCCAGCTTGACGAGGATCACCCGTCCGACCGTCAAGAGGGCCATGGCGCTCGGCTTCGTCGCCGCGGACAAGATCAGGGGCGCGCTCGGCGAGGGCAGGGAGAGGGTCGCCGACCTCGTCGCCGAGGTGAGGGAGGAGATGGCACGCCAGGAGCAGCGCGCCGGCTCGGGCGGCGCGCAAGGGTGGTCGCGCGCGGAGATGGAGCCGCCCGGGAGCTGACGCGTGGGGTGTTCTGGTGACCCGGCCTCGCAGGCCGGGAGGTGAGCCATGCCGAGCGATCGAGGGGTCGTCATCATCCACTGGGTTCCAGGGCGCGTGCGCCTCGCCGTCCCAGCGCTGCGCAGGGACCCGGCGAGGGCGGAGGAGATCGCGGAGCTGGCGCGCGCCTGCCCCAGCGTCGTCGACGCGCGGGCGAGCGCGTGGGCCGCGAGCCTCACGATCGAGCACGAGCCCGACGTCCCGCTCGAGGACGTCTTCTCCGAGCTCGCGCACATCCCCGAGCTCTCGGGCTGTAGCTGCCGCCCGATCGATGAGCTCACGCCCTCGCCCTGCGCCCAGCCCATCGAGCCGCCGAGCCCTGGCCGGACGGCGCGCTTCGTCGTCCAGGCCGCGGACAGGCTGAACGCGGCGTCCCAGGCCGTCCCGCCGGCGCACGTCGACCTCAAGCTCCTGCTCCCGGCGCTGCTGGTCGGGTCCGGGCTGCTCCAGGTGCTGACGCGGCGCTCCCCGGGCATGCCCCACTGGATCACGCTCGTGAAGTACGGGGTCGACTTCTTCGTGGTGCTGAACCACGGCCGCATTCAGAGCTTCTTCGCGAGCGTGGGCGCGAGCGGGAGCGCGAGCGTGGGCGCACCCACGGGCGGCGAGGCGGGGTGACGATGGAAGCGCTCCTGTCGACCGGGACCGAGCCGGTCTCGGTGGTCCACGCGATCCCGGGCAGGGTCCGCCTGCGGCTCCCCCGCCTCGGGAAGGACGCGGCCTTCGGCCCGCTGCTCGAGGCGGGGCTCACCGCCCTGCCGGGGGTCCTTTCCGTGCGTATCGCCGAGGGCACGTCGAGCGCCGTCGTCGAGCACGACCCGCGGCACGTCGACCTCGACGTCATCGTGCGCGCCGCCGCCTCGGCCTCCGCCGCGCCGGCCCCGCGGGGGGCGCTGCGCGCCGCGCGCGCCGCCCGGGAGGCGCGCCGCGCGGCCGCCCTCGCGAAGCGCCCGCTCTACCTGTCGAGCGTCGGCATGGTCCTCTCGCTCGGCGGCTTCGTCTCGCCGCTGCTCGCGTACCCGTTCATCGCCGCGACGTCCGCGCCCATCCTCAAGAGGGCGTGGCACTCGGTGGTGCGGGACCGCAAGCTCAACGTCGACCTGCTCGACAGCCTGGCGATCGCCTCGGCCGTGGCGACGGGAAACGCCATCAACGCGGCCGGCATCATCTGGCTGGTCACGCTCGGCGACCACATCCGCGATCGCACCCAGGCGCGCGCCCGGCGCGCGATCCGCGGCCTGCTCGAGTACCAGCGGGACCTCGCGTGGGTGGTCCGCGGCGACGCGAAGGTGCAGATCCCGGTGGCCGATCTCGTCGCCGGAGACCTCCTCGTCGTCTATACCGGATCGGTCATCCCGGTCGACGGGACGGTCACGGACGGCGAGGGGCTCGTCGATCAGCAGACGCTGACCGGCGAGTCGATGCCCGTGCTCAAGGGCCCCGGCGACCGCTGCTTCGCGGCGACCGTCATCAAGGACGGCAAGCTGTACATCCGCGCCGAGCGGGTCGGCGGTGACACGACCGCCGCGAGCACGGCGCGGCTCATCGAGAACGCGCCCGCCCTGGAGACGCGCGCGCAGAACTACGCGGAGCTCGTGGCGAACCGGCTCGTCCCGCCGGCCCTCGCCTGCTCGGCGGTCGTGCTCGCCGCGACGAGGGACCTCGGCCGCGTGTCCGCGATCCTGACGATCGACTTCGGCACCGGCCCGCGGGTCTCGGCCCCGACGACGGTGCTCGCCTCGATGAACGCGGCGGCGCGCCGCGGGATCCTCATCAAGGGCGGCGCCTACATCGAGAAGCTCGCGAAGGTGTCGACCGTGGTGTTCGACAAGACGGGCACGCTGACCTCCGGCATCCCCGAGGTGACGGACCTCCTCGTCCACGACGCCCTGCCCGAGCGCGAGGCGGCGACGCTCGCCGCGGCGGTGTCCGCGCGGCAGACCCACCCCGTGTCGCAGGCCGTGCTCCGGCTCGCCGAGGCGTGGTGTCTGACGATCCCGGACCGGGAGGAGTCCCGCTACCTCGTCGGCCGGGGCGTGCAGGCCAGGGTCTGCGGCAAGGTCGTGCAGCTCGGCAGCCCCCGCTTCCTCGACGAGCTCGGCGTCGCCTGCCGCGCCGAGCCCGGCGCGAGGAGGGCGCTCGAGGCGGCGGCGAAATCGCTCCTCTTCCTCGCCGTCGACGGCCGGCACGTCGCCACGCTCGCCTGCCGCGACGCCATCCGGGCCGAGAGCCGCGCGACGATCCGCAGCCTGCGCGCGCGCGGGATCGAGGACATCGTCATGCTGACGGGCGACAGCCGCGAGGTGGCCAGGCAGGTCGCGCTCGAGCTCGGCATCACCCGTTACTTCGCGGAGATGCTGCCCGAGGACAAGGCGGAGATCACGCGCCGGCTGACGCAGGAGGGCCGCACGGTCGCGGTCGTCGGGGACGGCATCAACGACTCCCCGGCGCTGTCGTACGCGGACATCGGCATCAGCGTGTCCGCGGGCGCGGAGATCGCCAGGGAGACGGCGGGCGTCGTCCTCGTGGAGGACGACCTGTCGAAGCTCATCGAGGCGATCGACGTCTCGCGCGCCGCGATGCGCCTCATCCACCAGAACTTCTCGATGATCCTCGGCGTGAACGCGGTCGCGTACGCGCTGTCGATTCCTGGGCTCCTCAACCCGGTCGCGGCGACGCTCATGAACAACGGCTCCGCGGTCCTCGCCTGCGTGAACGGACTCCGTCCGCTCATGGCCGCGCCGCGGAGGAAGGCCCGCGTCGGCGGCCGCTAGCGCGCTCGTGCGCGCCGCGCCGCAGCCCGGCACGCGCGCTGCACGAGGGGTGGAATGGTTGGAATGCAGAGCGAAACGCGCGCCGGATCGAGATCGTCCGCCGCGGGCTGGGCGCGCGCGGTGCGCCGGACTGTGCAGTGGCTGCCCGGCGCGGTGCTCCTGGTGTCGATCGGCTGTGCAGCCGTGGCACGGGTGCCTGCATCGCCGCGCGTCACGGCGGGGAGCCCGGAGGAAGCCGGCCGGTACCTGATCCTCGTGGGCGGATGCAACGACTGCCATACGCCTGGCTGGGACAGATCGAGCGGCAGGCTCCCGACCTCGGAGTGGCTGACGGGCAGCGACGTCGGCTACCGAGGTCCGTGGGGGACGAGCTATGCGGCGAATCTCCGGATCTCCACCCAGAACCTCAGCGAGGAGGCCTGGGTGCGGATGTTCCGCGAGGCCGCCGGCCGGCCGCCGATGCCATGGCTCAACTACGTGACCCTGCACGAGGGCGACCTCGTCGCGATGTACCGCTTCATCCGGAGCCTCGGGGAGAAGGGCGTCCCCGCGCCCCGCGCGGTGTCGCCGGGGGAGGAGCCCGCGACGCCGTACATCCTCATGATCCCGCAGCAGCCGAAGGGCAGGCCGTAGTCGTCGGTTCGCGCCGGCTCGCGTCAGGCGTGCAGGCCGCCGAGCCTCGCCGACGCCGCGTGGCTCGCCGCCGGCCGCTCGCAGGGCAGCTCCACCGTGAACCGCGCCCCCTCGTCCGGCCGGCTGACCACGCGCACCGCGCCGCCGAGCGCCTCGACGATGCTCTTCACGACGTGGAGCCCGAGCCCGAGCCCGCCGAAATGGCGGCTCGACACCGCGCGCTCGAACCTGTCGAACACATGCGGGAGCCGCCCCGTCGGGATCCCGATGCCCTGATCCTGCACAACGAGCTCCGCCGTGCCGTCCTTCCGCGCGACCGAGACGTCGATCGGCTTGCCGCCGCCGAACTTGAGGGCGTTGTCGAGCAGGTTCGAGACCACCTGCTCCAGCCTGCTCCTGTCCCACGACCCCACGACGGACGGCTCGGCGCGCACGCTCACGGGCGAGCCGGACTGCGCGATGCGCTCGGTGAGCCGCTCCACGACGTCGTCCACGACCTCCGCGAGATCGACCTGCTCGACGTGCAGCTCCAGCCGGCCGGTGTGGAGCTGCGACACGTCCAGCACGTCGTCGATGAGCCGGACGAGCCGGTGCACCTGCCGATCCATCCTTTGCAGGGCGCGCGCGACGCGCTCGTCGGACGCGTGGTCTCCCCGGCGGAGCAACGCCTGGAGGCCGAGGCGCAGGGAGGTGACGGGCGTCCTGAGCTCGTGCGACGCGACGCTGAGGAACTCGTCGCGGACGCGCACCGCGTGCTGCGCCTCGCGGTAGAGGCGGGCGTTCTCGAGGGCGATCGCGATCTGGTCGGAGAGCAGCTCCAGCACGTGGACGCGAGCGCGCGTGAAGGCGTACGTGGTGAGGTTGTTCTCGAGGTAGACCACCCCGAGCCGCGCCTCGTTCCGCTGGATGGGCAGGACCAGGACCGACCGCGAGCCGCCCTCGGCGAAGTGAGGATCGCGCTCGCGCTCCGGCTGGCTGTCCGCGTCGTCGAGCACGACGATCTCGCCCGCGCCGTGCGCGTGCTCGACGATCTGCCGGGGGACCTCGCATGACCGGGAGAGCGGCGTGCGCTCGATGGAGACCGGAGCGGCGACGGATCCCTGGGCCCGCACGAAGAGCTCCCCCTCTTCCTCGAGCACGAGCGCCCCGCACTGCGCGCCGGCGGCCTCCAGGCAGACGCCCAGGAGCTTCTCGAGCAGCCGATCGAGCACGATCTCGCCCGAGAGGGTCTCCGCGGCCTTGAGCAGGCTGAGCGCGTCGAGGGCGACCGCCGGGAGCCGCTCCTCCGCGAGCTCGGGCTCGTCGCCGGACCCGCCGAGCCCGAACTCCTCCGCGAGCGCGCGGGCCTTCTCCGACGCCCCCCAGCAGGCGAACCCCTGGTGCGCGGCGCGCAGGTACATGGCCGCGATCCGGGCCCGCCCGAGCCCGTGGTAGAAGCGCCCAGCCAGCTCGTTGCCGAGCGCCGCGATGTGGAGGAACCCCCCGCGCGTCGCCGCCTCGATCGCCTCGTCGTACCGCGCGCCGGCGAGCTCGAACCTGCGCTCGACGCGGGCGATCTCCGCGTCGACGAGGAGGCGGCGCGGGAGGAAGTTCTCCGCGCAGCCCGACTCCCACCCTCGCAGGACGCGCTGCAGGTCCGTCGCGCGCGCGAGCAGCGCGGCCCTCTCCCGCTCGTCGGCCTCATCGCACCGCCACAGCAGCGTGAGCGCGGCGTACAGCGCGTACTGGCACTCCGGGATGTAGCCGCCGAGGAAGTGGATGGACGTGACCGCCGCGTCGGCGTGCGCGGTGGCCTGGGCCAGGTCCCGGAACAGGTACGAGGCCTGGAGCCGCAGGATGTGATACACGCACTTCGCCGGCGGCTCCCGCTGCATCGCTTCGAGGAAGGCCCGCTCGTCGAACTCGGCGTCTTCGGGCACGTTCCGGCCCCTCGTCAGCCCCTTGAGGCACCGGATCATCTGCCGGTAGGAGACCTGGTAGAAGAGCGTCGACTTGTTGCCGGTCTGCTGGCTGAACGCGAACCCGTCGTTCAGGTCGACGAGCACGAGATCGAGCTCCACCCCTGCGGCGAACGAGTGCTCCACGAGCCCCGTGCGCGCGTAAGACGAGAAGCGGAGCTCGCCGGACGACAGGCCCAGGGCGACGATCTCGCGGAACGCCGCCCCGCCCGACGCGAGCGGCGCGATCCACGGGTGAACGAACTCGTTGACCATGTACCGGGCGATCGTCTCCTGGGCGCGATCCTCGAACCTCCGCGCGAGCTCCACGGCGAGCTGGCCGAAGCCCTGGGCGCTCGAGAGCTCGCCCTCCGCCGCCAGCAGCATCGCGTGCCCTGCGTAGGAGAGGATCGACTCGCTCGCGTTGCCGTGCTCCAGCGCGAAGCGGACGCCGAGGGAGGTGAGGAGCACGAGCTGCTTCCGATCCGCGAACCAGGCGGGGGCCACCATCTCGGCGAGGAGCCTCATGCGGGCCCGCTCTTCCGGGCTCGTCACGCGGGGGAGATCGACGAGCGACTCGGGCGAGCGCTCCGCCAGCTGGCCGGCGATGGCCCGCCGCTGGGCCGCGATCTCCGCGTCGAGATCCGCCGCCGACAGCTCGGCCCCGAAGTGCGCGCGCAGCGCGTCGCGCCCCCAGCTGAGCGCCAGATCGTGCTCGCCGGTGATCGTCGCGCTCATGATCCGGAGCGCCTCCAGGTCGACCTTCTCCGGGATCGACGCCGCGTGGCGGAGCCCCTCCTCCACGAGCGCGCGGGCCGCCGCGTGCTGATCGGTCAGCGCGGCGCACTCCGCCGCGTCGCGGTGGAGGGAGAACCAGAGCTCGTAGCGCGAGCGGAAGGCGCCCTCCGGCAGCAGGCGGAGGCCGCTGCGGAAATACGCGAGCGCCGGGCCGAAGGCGGCGGCGCGGCGCGCCTTCACGCCGGCGCGGAGGTTGAGCTGCGCGAGGTGGTCCCGCTGCTCCGCGTCGAGCAGCGCGGCGCCGAGGTTCAGCTGGTCCGCGGCGTCGAACAGCGCCGCGTCCGTCCCGTTGGTGCAGGTGGCCTCGAGGAAGCGGCCGATCTGCAGGTGCAGCTGCATCCGCAGCTGCTCCGGCCCGAGCTCGTAGGCCGTCTGCTGGACCCGGTCGTGGACGAACCGGATCGCGAGCCCCGCCTCGCGCTCGCACGTGCCGTCGGGCACGACGAGCCCCTCGCGGAGCGGCTGGACGAGCGCCCCAGTCGTCTCGTCGACGGATCGGCCGAGCACCGCCGCGATGAGCCTGAGCTCCGCGCGCCTGCCGATGCACGCGGCGACCTGCAGCAGCTCCTGCGCCGCCTGGGGCAGCCTGCGGACGGACTCCGACATCAGCTGGACCACGTTGTCGGTGACCCCGACCCGCTCGATCCGGCCGAGATCCCACGTCCATGTCGAGCGGATCGCGTCGAAGAGGAGCAGGCCTTTCTCCTGGAGGGACCGGAGGAGCTGGCGGATGAAGAACGGATTGCCCGCCGTCTTGGCGAGGAAGAGCTCTGCGAGAGGGCGCGCCCGCTCCGGCTCGCAGCGGAGCGCCTCTGCGAGCAGCGCGACGACCGGCTCGACGCCGAGCGGGCCGAGCGAGAGGTGCGTCATCGGAGGGACCTGCGCGCCGCGGATCTCCTCGATGGTCTGGTGGAGCGGGTGCGCGGCGCCGACTTCCCTCGACCGGTACGCGCCGAGCAGGAGCACGTGCTTGCTGCGCGGATCCGCGGCGAGGGCGCGGAGGACGCGGAGCGACGCGGCGTCCGTCCACTGCAGGTCGTCGAGGAAGATCGCGAGCGGCGGCCGCTGGGTGGCCACAGCGCGCACGAAGTCCTGGATCGCGAGCAGGAAGCAGTTCTCCGCGCGCATCGGATCCGCGGCCGGCAGCGCGGGCGCGTCCCCGAGGAGCTCGGTGAGCTCCGGGCAGAGCTCGCCGAGGGCGCGGCTCCGCTCGCTGACCGCCTCCCTGAGCTGCGCGCGGCTGTCCTCCGGCTCGGCGCGGAGCGCGGCAGCGAGGGCGCGGAGCGCCTCTGCCAGGGACGCATAGGGCACGTTCGCGGCGCGCAGGTCGAACTTGCCCGCGATGAACCGCCCGCCCCGCTCGGCGACGGCGGCCTGCAGCGCCTCGACGAGGGCGGTCTTCCCGACGCCTGCCTCCCCGGTCACCAAGACGAGCTCCGTCCCGCCGTTCGACGCGCGGGCGAGCGCGCCGCCCAGCACGGCGAGCTCACGCTCGCGGTCGATCAGGCGCTCGGGCAGCGGGAGGCGCCGCGCGAGGTCCATGCGGCCGAGCTCGAACGGCGCGATGGTGCCCGTGGCGCGCCATCGCCTCCGCGCCTCGTGGAGGTCCTGGGCGAGGCACTCGGCGCTCTGGTATCGCAGGTCCGGCATCTTCGCGAGGAGCCGCTGTACGAGCTCCGAGAGGGACGCCGGGACACCGGGGCTCACGACGTGCGCGGGCACGGGGCTCCTCGCCATGTGGGCGTGCACGAGCGCGAGCGGATCGAGGTCCTTGAAGGGCGGCGCGCCGGTGAGCATGGCGTAGAAGGTCGCTCCCAGCGCGTACAGGTCCGATCGCGCGTCGATGAACCAGCAGGTGCGCCCGAGCTGCTCGGGGGACAGAAAGGGGAGCGCGTCGAGCTTCTCGAGCTCCACGGCTCGGGGCATGCTCGTCAGCTCGGCCGCGTCCGAGAAGTGGACCAGGGTGACCTGCCCGTCCTCGCCGAGGACGACGCGGCTCGGGGCGATCGCGCGATGGACGACGCCGCTCCCGTGAATGCGCGCGCACGTCTCGGCGAGCGCGATGGCGATATCGAAGAACGCGTCCAGCGCGAGCGGCCCTCGCGCGAGCCGGCGCTCGAGGTCCTCGGGACCTGCGTCCTCGAGGAGCAGCGCCGGCGTGCCCTCCGGGCCGTCCAGCGCCAGCGGCCGCACGACCCCCGGCACGTCGAGCCGGCGCAGGAAGGCGTGCTCGCGCAGAAGGAGGGCCGCCGCGCCCGGGGCTGGATGACGCCCCCGAACGGTTTTCTGAACCACCATCCTCCCGGCAAACCTCTGTCTGCGGAGCAGAAATCGGCTGCAGCGGTGGACGTCAGTCGCTTCCGCCCGAGTCATACGCGTTCCCCCTCGCGCGTTGCCGCGAGAATATAAAGCAGGATGTGTGCTGGTGCGAGCCGGGAAGTCCCGGGTCTCGTGATATGGGAGAGACGTCGGGTTGTGCGCTTCGCGCTATCGCGCGGCGCCATCACCTCCTCCTCTCGACGCGACGACGCGACGACGCGACGACGCGACGACGCGACGACGCGACGGCGCGCGCGCTGCGCGGCCTCCCCCTCGCCGCGAGGGCGCCCTCCAGCTGCCATTTGCCTGGCCGTCTGGCTGCGCGGGAAGGGGTGAATGGGGCGTGAAAGGGGCAGCACGGCGCTGGCCTCGAGCTCCGGCGACGACCGGCGACCGCCAATCCGGCGAGCGAAGGTGCTAGGATGAATCTGCGCATGTACGGGGGGCGGCCGGCTGCCCCCGCGCCGGTGCGCGCTGCGGGGAGCTTTGATGAACGCACCTGTCGTCGCAGGGGACGTGATCGCCGAGAAGTACCGGGTCGACCGGATCTTGGGCAGCGGCGAGCTGGGGACGGTGGCCTTCGCGAGCCACCTCGTGCTTCCTCAGCGGGTCGCGATCGAGCTCCTGCTCGCCGACGGCAGCCCGGAGCGCGTGGAGCGCTCGCTCCGGGAGGCGCGCGCGGCGGTGGCGCTCAAGGGGGATCACGTCGCGCGGGTGCTCGACGTCGGTCAGCTCGCCTCGGGTGTCCCGTACATCGTCACGGAGCACCTCGACGGACAGGACCTCTCCGAGCTGCTGCGCGGCCGCGGCCGGATCGAGCTCTCGGAGGCCATCGATTGGGTGCTGCAGGCCTGCGTGGCGGTGGCCGAGGCGCACGCCGCGGGGATCGTGCACCGCGACCTCGAGCCGGCGCGCCTGTTCCTCGCGACGACCCCCGGCGGCGCGACGCTCCTCAAGGTGCTCGGCTTCGGCGCGTCCAGGGAGCTGCCCTGCGCGAGCGACGGCGGCGCGCCGGCGCCGACGGGGGAGGAGCTCGGCGCGCCGCTCTACATGTCGCCGGAGCGGATGCGGTCGTCGGTCGCCGTCGACGCGCGCGCCGACGTCTGGTCGCTCGGCGCGATCCTGTACCGGCTCCTGACCGGGCGGCCGCCGTTCGAGGCGAGCTCGCTCGCCGATCTCGCGCCGCGCGTCGCGAGCGCGGCGCCGGTGCTCCCGAGCGCGCTGCGGTCCGACATTCCCCCCGGCGTCGACCGCGTGCTCCTCTGCTGCCTCGAGAAGGACCCAGCGCGGCGGCCCGCGAGCGTGGCCGAGCTGGCGATCGCGCTCGCCCCTCATGCGTCGGCGGAGGGCCAGGATCACGTGGAGCGGGCCGCGCGGCTCCTCGGCGCGACGCTCCCGTCGCGCCCCCGCGCCTCGCTCCCGACGATCGGGCTCGGGCTCAGCGCGAGGCCGCGCCCGCCCGAGAGCGCTGGACCGAGCTCGGAGGCGGCCCCGGAGACCTTGCGGCACGGCGCGCAGGACACGGGGCGCCACAGGGCGCGCATCGCGCTGATCGCCGCCGTCGCGTCGCTGCTCGCGATCCTCGGCGTGGCCGCGACGCAGCTCAGGTGAGCCGGCGCCGGCCGAGCCGCCGCGGGCGCAGGAGCACCGCCTCCGGCCCTCGCCGGAGAAGCGTCGTCACCGCGAGCGCGGCAGGATGGGAGAAGCCGGAGAGCCGTCCTGTCTCTCACGGATGGGGCGCGGATCCTCGCGGCTGCGCCGAGAAACGTGACATCCGCGTAGACCGGCTGTCGTAGTATCCGCCGCATGCCGCATTCTCTCCCAAATTCCGGGGGTGGTCTCGCTCCGCCCGCGCGCATCGGCAAGGTCGCGTTCCTCGGGTATGGCCGCTTCGGTGCGGCGCTCGGGTCGCTGCTCCGCGACGCGGGGATCTCGGTGCGCGCGTTCGACCCTTCTGCGGAGATCCGCGGCGCCGCGCGGGCCGCCTCGCTCCCGGAGCTCGTGGACGGCGCGGACCTCGTCATCGTCGCCGTCCCGGTGCCAGCGGCGCGCGAGGCCCTCCTGTCGCTGCGGCCGCACCTCGCGCCGGGGCAGATCGTGGCCGACGTGGGCAGCGTGAAGAGCGTGCCGGCGAGCGCCATGGCCGAGGTGCTCGGCGAGAGCCGGCCCTGGGTGGCGACGCACCCGCTGTTCGGTCCGGCGAGCCTCGCCCGCGGCGAGCGCCCGCTGCGCGTCGTCGTCTGCCCGAACCCTGCGCACCCGGACGCGGTGCGCCGCGTCGTCGCGCTGTTCGAGCGGATCGGCTGTCAGGTGCTGGAGCAGGCCCCGGAGGACCACGACCGCGTGATGGCCTTCACGCACGCGCTCGCGTTCTTCATCGCGAAGGGCATGATGGACGCGGGCGTGCCCGCCGGCGCGCCCTACGCGCCGCCCTCGTTCCAGGGGATCGCTCACACGATCGAGACGGTGCGCGTGGACGCGGGGCACCTGTTCGCCGCGCTGCACCGCGAGAACCCCTTCGCGAGCGAGGCGCGCCGCCGCCTCATCGACGCGCTCGTCGCCGTCGATCGAAGCCTCGACGTGCCGACCAAGGACGCCGCGCCCGAGGACCTCGCCGCGCTCGCGATCCCCGATCTCGGCGCGCTCTCTCCCGAGCTCCGCGAGACGCGGGAGCTCATCGACGACCTGGATCTGGAGCTCGTCGGCCTGCTCGCGCGGAGGGCCGAGCTCGTCCAGCGCGCCGGGCGCGCCAAGGCCACGATCGGGGCGGCGGTCCGGGATCCGGTGCGCGAGGCGCGGCTGATGGAGTCGCGCCGCCGCTGCGCCCAGGAGCTCGGCCTCGACCCCGACGGCGTCGCCGAGGTCTTCGAGGTGATCCTCCGGCACTCGCGCTCGCTCCAGGAGCGGCGCTCCGCCGTCTAGCGCGCGGAGCGCGGCGCAGGCGGCGGACTTTTCACCATCGGAACACTCGGCGCTCCGAGTGCGTCGAGCGGGTATCGCCAGAGGGTCGGGAGAGCGTCGCCACACCGCCCTCCGCGTCGCTCGCGTCGGCTTTCTTCGTCATCTCTCCGATTCTCGCGCTCTCTCTCGGCCTCTTCGAGGGATGGCGCTCGGTGGCGCTATGAATTCCTCTTTTCACGCTGGCGTGCTCCGGTGTAGGGTTTGCGTGCGGGAATCATGCAGCGGCGTCAGGCGCCTCCTTGTGGATACTGCAGGCGAGCCCTGGGTCGCAGGTAAGACAGCGCCTCGATTACGATACGGGCTCGTCGGCGCAGCGCATGGAGGGCTGGAATGGATCTACGGAGCGGCCATGCCGGGGGGCCAAGCGTTCCGGGGCTGAGCGTCGCCGGCGTGCGAGCTGCGCGCCGGCGCCCCAGCGCAGGGCCGCCTGCGGGAAGGCCGTCCGGCGCCTGGGCGGTCGCCCCGGCGGGCGGGCGGGCTCACCCTCCGCCGTGGGCGTGGGCTGCATCCTCGCGACGACGTGGTTTCCACAAGCTTGCTCGCACGGGGCGCTGGAGCGGGCTGGAGCGGACGCGGCAGACTCCGCCCGAAAGCGGTGGACACAGCCCCATTCCTGAGGATGCTGCGAGGCTGGCCGCGGCGCTGACAACGGAGCAGGGGGGCAAGGAGACGCGGGATGAGGGCAGAAGTAGGCAGAGTCAACATCCTGATCGTTGACGACAGGCCTGAGCAGCTCCTCTCCCTGGAGGCGGTCCTCGCGCCGCTCGGCGAGAACCTCGTCAAGGCGGCGTCCGGCCGGGAAGCGCTTCGCCATCTCCTTCAGGAGGAGTTCGCGGTCATCCTCCTCGACATCAAGATGCCTGAGATAGATGGGTTCGAGACGGCGACGCTCATCCGCAAGCGGAGGAGTACGCTGCACACGCCGATCATCTTCCTGACGGCGCACACCGAGCGCGTCTATGTGGAGCGCAGCTATTCGCTCGGAGCGGTCGATTACATCATGACCCCGTTCGCCCCCGAGGTCCTCCGCACCAAGGTGTCTGTCTTCGTCGATCTCTTCAAGAAGACACAGAAGATCAAGCTCCAGGCGGAGTCGCTGCGCGCGCACGCGGAGCAGCTCCAGCGGCTCAACCGCGCCGCGCTCAGGATCAACTCGGCCCTGTCGCTCGACGCCATGGTCGCGGCGATCACGGAGGCGGCCCGCGACGTCGGCGGCGCCCATCAGGCGATGACGCTCGTGAAGCTGGAGCGACCCGGTGAGCGGGCGCGGACCGCGGTGTCGCTCTCGGAGCGGTACACGACGTTCCAGAAGGAGGCGCCTCCGCCGATCGCCGGCAAGCTGTGCGCGCTCGTCTGCGCCAGGAACAGGCCTCTCCGTTTGACGCAGCGAGAGCTCTCGCTGCACCCGGAGTGGCTGGACAACGGCGGGCAGCGGCCGCCGCCGCGGGGGTACCTCGCGGTGCCCCTCACCGCGGCCGACGGCCAGAACATCGGGAGCATCCAGCTCTCGGATCGGCACGACGGCGAGTTCTCCGACGACGACGAGACCGTCCTCGTGCAGCTCGCGCAGCTCGCTTCCATCGCCATCCAGAACTGCGTGCACGCCGAGGCGCGCGAGGCGAACCGCCTGAAGGACGAGTTCCTCGCCACGCTCTCCCACGAGCTGCGCAGCCCGCTCAACGCGATCCTCGGCTGGACGCACCTCCTGCGGTCCGAGCCGTTCGATGAGCAGCGGGTGTCCCATGGGCTCGAGGTGATCGAGCGCAACGTGGCCGCGCAGACGAAGCTCATCGAGGATCTCCTCGACGTCTCGCGGGTCACGACGGGCAAGCTGAGCATCAGCGCCGCGCCGATGGCGCTCGCGCCCGTCGTGGAGACCGCCATCGACGCGATCCGCCCCGCCGCCGAGGCGAAGGGGCTCACGATCGACGTCTCGCTCGACCCCGGCATCGAGGTGAACGGCGACGCGGATCGGCTGCAGCAGGTCGTCTCGAACCTCACGTCCAACGCGCTCAAGTTCACGCGTCCCGGGGACCATATCCTCGTCTCCCTCCGGCGGGCCGGCGCGACGGCGGAGCTCACGGTGCGCGACACGGGGGAGGGCATCGCGCCGGATTTCCTCCCGCTCGTCTTCGAGCGCTTCCGCCAGGCCGACAGCACGAGCCGCAGGACGCACGCGGGCCTCGGCATCGGGCTGTCCCTTGTGCGCCATATCGTCGAGATCCACGGCGGCTCGGTCGTGGCCGACAGCCCTGGGTTGCACAAAGGATCGACGTTCGTGATCCGGCTCCCGCTCCTCGGGGTCGAGCCCAGCTCGCTCCCGACGCTGACGAGGGAGGGCCGGTCGCGCTCGCTCGTGTGCTCGGAGTCCGCGTCCAATCTCGGCGGGCTGCGCGTCCTGCTCGTCGAGGACGACGCGGACGCGAGGGAGCTCCTTCAGGAGGTGCTGTCCCAGCACCACGCCGAGGTGACGGCCGTGGCTTCGGCTCACGAGGCGCTCGCGGCGTTCTGCGTGGCTCTCCCGCACGTGCTCGTGAGTGATATCGCCATGCCGGGCGAGGACGGCTATGAGCTCATCCGCGCCATCCGGCGGCGCCCGCCGCAGGCCGGCGGCGATCTGCCCGCGCTGGCCCTGACGGCCTATGCTCGCAAGGAGGACCAGAAGCGCGCGCTCGACGCCGGCTTCCACATGCACGCCACGAAGCCGATCGAGCCCGCCGCCCTCGTGGCCGCCGTGGCCAGCCTCGCGGCCCGGGCCCGCGCCGGCGACCTCCCCTGCGCCCGGGACCGAGGATCGAGCGAGGAGATCAACCCGTGAGGATCGCGCGGAGACGAGGGTCCTCGGGCGCTCCATAGCGGGGTGATCGCCGCCGGTCGCTCGGCGAGCGAGGCGCCGTGCGGTGAGTGAGCGCCTGTGAGCTTCCTTGACCGGGGGCGTCTTCGCGTTATCTATCGCTCGCACATTCCACCTGAGCTCGCCCGCTCCCGCGGCCCGGCCCGTGAGCGATATCGGGTCTCTCCCCAGCGGCCTGCGCTCATGAGCAGGGACGAGGACCAAGGTCCGACGGGCATTGGGCCTGGGACTTGCAACTCATGAAGCGAACGTGTCCTCATGGCCAGACCGGGAGCCGACCCCCATCGGGGGCCAGACGTGTCGCGTCCACGCTGCAGTCGGGCTCTGTTCGCCTGTTGCGCGGCGACGGAGCCGCTCCTCCAGGTCGCTCACGCGAGCAGGCTTTGGCTCATGGGGCCCTCACCTCTGGAGGTCAATCCGCTATGGCGGAGGTGCTGTCAGGCACCGTCGTTCTTCACGCGCCACGTTCGCCCGCGCCCGCGTAGGCGAATGTGCTTGACCGGTGGGCGTTCGCAGGGGGGCACCCACATGCAACGATGATGCAGTGAGACAAAAAGCTTGCGTAATCCAGTATGGTGGCCTATCGTCCACCATAACGGAATCACCACGGAGTTGACACAGGGCCATCGCACGCGGCGTGCTCATAGCGCCTCTGGGGCGCACGTTTTGCGCGATTTTGCGTAGATTGAGTCGCTTGGCGGTGTGGAGCGGTGATCGGCGCGGGATTCTACCGAGTCATTCTTTGGGGGGGACAACCCAACGGAGAGAACGAACCATGAACGCTTCGAAGAGCATCTTTGCAAGCGCGCTGCTGCTAGGCGCGACCATGATGATGATCGGCGCCGGATGCGGCGATGACGAGGGGACCACCACCACCTCCTCCTCCACGACGACGAGCTCGGCGACGACTGGCAGTGGCGGCGCGGGCGGCACCGGCGGCGCGGGCGGCACCGGCGGCGCGGGTGAGGGCGGCGCGGGCGGCGCGGGCGAGGGCGGCGCAGGTGGCGCCGGCGGCGCGGGCGAGGGTGGCGCCGGCGGCGCTGGCGGCAGTGGCGGCGCGGGTGAGGGCGGCGCGGGCGGCGCCTGAGACGAGCGCGTCGATAGCGCCTATCCCTCGCCGAGCCCGCGGTAAGGCGGGCGGGGGATAGGCTGTTGGAGCGCCACTCATCACCTCCCGTCCCCATGCGCCTTCGCGGCTGCATGGCTCGGTCTGGCTTTGTTCGGCGCTCTATCGTGATGCGCAGATTCGTGCGATGCTGGCTCAGCCGCCAGGCCGGCGCGAGGCGTACGAACGTGCGCTGAAGCGAGCCGAACGACGCGGATGAGCCCGTAGCGTACGAAGATACGCCCCGCTCTGGGCTCGGGAATCACGGGTGGGCTCGAAGACGGAAGATGCTTTGTGTCTTCCCTCCGTCCCGTGGTGTCCCGAGCATTTTGATTTCAGAACATGTGCCCGTCGCGCCGGCCTCGAGAGGCTATGTGCTGGGCGGCGTCTGCGCTGCTGCCGCGCGCTCTACCGCGCTGCTGCGTGCCTTTCGCGCTGCAGCGTGCCTTGTTCGCACGACTGCGCTCCGCTTCGCGCTCGCACGCATCTCGGACGGAGCACTGGCGCGGACGCGTGCACGCTATGCATGTTTTGCGGCCCCTCTGGTGCCGACGTCATGGATTTTCCAGAGGAGATGTCCGATCCGCGATGTGAGCTTCGCCCACAGCGCCTCCTCAAAGCCGCGCCGAAGTCCTTCCCTTCCTGGCGGGGAATCCTTGCTGGGCGAGTTCCTGGCGGGGAATCCTGTCGGGCAGGACGAGCCCGGATAAAGACATGCTTGCGGGGGGCTAGCGCGCCTCGTGGCAGCGCCGCAGCTCGCTCGTGGGGCTAGCGTCGCGGTTGCAGGCGCGGAGCTCCTCGGTGAGGCGAGCGACCTCTTCGACGAGGGCCTCGTTGCAGCGACGGAGCTCGCGCGAGGTGCTCTGAGCGTCGCGATAGCGCAGCGCGTTGTGCACGGCTACCGCCGCCTGCGACGCGAGGAGGCCGCAGAGCTCGACCTGGCCGGCGCGGAACGCGCCAGCGTTCGCGCCGTTCTCCGCGTAGAGCACGCCCGTGAGGCGGCCCTGATGCGTCATGGCGAGGCACAGGATCGATCGAAGGCCGCCCTCGAGCAGGTAAGGGTCGTCCGCGAACCGCTCGTCCATGGCCGCGCTGGCGAGGGCGACCGGCTGCTGTGTCAGGGCGACGTGCTGGACGACGCTGGCGGCGAGATCGGCGGCCTCGAGCGGCGTCGGAGGTCCGACGCGGACCCCTCCGCGGTCGCCGTCGAGCTCGGCCTCGACGGTCAGCGCGCCGTCGCGCGCCAGGAGCAGCACGGCGCGCTGCGCCCCCGCGCTCTCGCTCAGGGCCCGGAGGAGCCGCTCGAAGAGGCGCTCCGGGACGAGCTCTCCGCAGATCGCGCGCGAGACGCGGAGGAGGGCGAACGCGTCGAGCGGCGTGGGGCGCTCCGTGCTCGCCGGGAGCGCGGACTCCGGCGGACGGCTCTGCTGCCCGAGGAGCGCGGCGCGCGCGACGAGGTGCGGGTATTTTCGCGACAGCTGTCGCGCTTTGGCCGCCGCGCCCCACCGCAGATAGCCCTCGTGGGCGTCGGCCATGTAGACGTGGGCGATCCTCTCCCTGCCGCTCGCCAGGTGGAACTTCGCGCAGAGCTCGCTGGCGAGCGCCTCGTCCCGGACGAAGCCGTTCACCTTCGCCGACTCGATCGCTTGATCGTAGAGCTTCATCGCCGCGAGCTCCTCGCCGGCGGCGCGCGCGGACTCCGCGCGGAGGAGGAGGTGTTTGTGACGGTAGTTGTCCGGGCACCGCTCGGCCCACTCCGAGAACCGATCCCGGTAGCTCGCCACCGAGACGGTGCTCAGCTGCCGGCCGCGCGCCAGCGTGGGCGAGAGCAGCGTCAGGCAGGTGTAGAAGAACACCTCGGTCGCGAGGTGATCGTCGACGCCGCCCTGCATTTTCGCCTCGGCCAGCGAGCCCATCCGCAGCGCCCCCTCGTGGTCCTCGTTCAGGAAGCAGATCTGCTGCCGCAGCGCGTAGTGGACGCGCGCGGCGGCGCCGTATGCTGGCGCCGAGAGCTTCGCTTCATCCCCTGCGTCGTCGAGATCGCCGTGGCTGGGCGGGCGTGACGTGCCGGCGCGCGTCGCGTCCATCAGGTCGTCGAGCGCGCGGCGCACCCCGGCCAGCGCGAGGATGGCGAGCTCCTCCCGCGCGCGCCGCACGACCGAGAGAAACCCGTCGACCTCGGCCCGCACCGCCTCGCACTCGTCGCCGAGCCCGAATCGAACGAGCGCGGTGTGGACGCACGCCTGGGACAGGTAGGTGAGATCGCCCGTCCTGTGCCCCGCCTCGAGGGCGGCCTGGAAGAGATCGAGGCTCGAAAGGAGGTGATCGGTGAAGACGCTGATGTGGGCCCCGAGCACGACGCGCAGCCGGCAGGAGAGCTCGGGCTGTCCGGACCTCTCGTTCATCTCGATCGCGAGCTGCCCGAGCTCGTACGCCTCGTCGTAACGGCGGAGCACCCGCGCCGCGACCCAGGCGTAGGCCATGTAGCCGTACGAGGAAGCTCCGCCGTGGCCGCGCTCCAACGACAGGTTGACCTGCCTGGCCGCGATGAACGTGCAGAGCGGCGGGTTCACCGTCGCGGCGGGGAGCATGAGGGCCATGAGGAGCCGGAGCGCCGCGCGGGTCCGGGCGTCCGACGCCTCCGGCTCGTCGAGCAGATCCTTGAGCCGGCGCGTGCCGAGCGCGACGCGCGCGGCCGCGAGCTCTGCGTCCGCGGCCGCCTTGCGCCCCGGCCCGTCCTCGGGGAGGGGGACGCCGAGCATCGCGAGGGCCGTCTTTCCGAGCGCCACCGCCTCATCCAGCCGGCCCTGGGTGGTGTACACGGCGATGCGCAGCTCGTACGCCCTGGCCCGCTCGAGATCGGAGCGCGCCTCCGCGGCGAGCACGTCGAGCAGCGACTCCGCGCGATCGAGCCGACCGCCGAGGTGCGCGCACTCGGCCGCCTCCGCATGCAGCGAGAAGGCAATCTCGTGGTCTCGCTTGAAGCTCCCGTCCGGCAGCGCCGCGATCCCGGCCTCGAAGAGATCGGCGGCCGCCGGGGTCGCGCCCCGCTCCCTCGCCTTGCGGCCCGCGGCGAGGTTCATCGCGGCGAGCGCCGCCCGCTCGCGCGGCTCTACGATCAAGGGCGCGCCGAGGTTCAGGTGGTGCGCGGCCTCGAAGAGCGCCTCGTCCGAGCGCTCGCGCTGCGATCGCGCCTCGGCCATGCGCCCGAGGCGCAGGTGGACCGCGCGCCGCTCCGCGTCAGGGAGGGCGGCGTAGGCGTCGATGTCGACCTTCAGCACCTGCGCACGCGGCGTGCGCTCGTCAGCGGGCTTGCAGAGCAACTTCATCGCCATCTCCGAGGCGATCACGGGGCGCCGGCGGCGAGGGCGGGGCTGGCGCGGGGGGCCGCGCAGTCGCGCCTTCGCTCGCAGGGAGCTCCGTCGTGATCGTAGATGGGTAGGGGGTCATGGAGGGGCCGTCGCCCGTGGCTGCGGGCTCCTCCAGCGGGGATACGTCCGCCGGAGTCGGGTGGCAGCATCCTACCCTAAGTGGGCGCGGGTGCGCTACGGTGGTAGGCTCCCGTCTTCTCGTTCTGCGCGCGCGGCTAGCCACCCGCGGAGCCCGGAGGAGGGCGGCCTCAGGTCCGCGCGAGCGCCCCGCCCGCGGCTCGCGGCTTCGACGCCCGCCCCGGCGTCGGGGCTTCGCGCGCGAGCAGCCCGCCCCATCGCCTGCGCCTCGCCGGGGCCGGGCGGCGTTCAAGATGCCAGTCGCCCGCGCCTCGACGGCAGCGGCGAGCGACTCGGCCAGATCGCGTGCGTCGATGATCTGGATTCGGAACATGCGATGTCCATGGCGAGAGGCGCTCTATCCACCTCTGTCGACGCGAGCGGGCCAGTGCGTGAATCGAACGTTCGCGCGGCCGGGGTCGAGTGGCCAGCTCTCCGGGGAGCGACGGTGTGGAGAGGACATGAAGCGGCTCTGCACGAGCGCGTCCTGCCCCGGATGAGCCCGCATTCAGCGAGAAAAGTTTGGATTTTTCAACTTCGCGAGAAGCTTGAAAGGCGCGGGCCATGGTCCGCATCCTGCAATGTTTCCAGTGTGCCCGCGTCGAGGCGGGAGAGGAGATGCAGTATGTGGTCTGTCTTGAGAGCACTGAGCGCCCTCTGCGGCGTCATCTGCTGTGGAGCCGGGTGTATGTCCTCGGAGGCTGCGGACGCTGTCGCGGAGGGCGAGCCGGGAGGCGACAGCGGTGGTGCAATGCGGGCGAACGCGGAGCACGGCCCGCCTCCCAGGATGTGCGAGATGGGGGCAGTCGGCCCCGGGGGCGTGTGTCTGGGTGCCGCGGTCGCACCCGGCGGGCGGTCGGCCAGTGCGGCCGGGCTCGACGACGGCGAGCGGGCCGAGCGGGCGTGTCGGCAGAGATCGTTCAGCCGGCAGTATCCTGGCAAGGGCGCGACCCTGCGCGGCTTCACGATCGACGGCGCCGGCCGCGCGCTGCTCGCGGGCTCCTTCGAAGGGGAGCTGACCTTCGGCAGCACCCGGCTGCGGAGCGCGGGCGCGACGGACGCCTTCGTGGCCGAGCTCGACGCGTGCGGCGCTCCCCTCTGGAGCGAGCAATTCGGCGACGGCACGGCGCAGAGCGCCATCGACGTGGCCGCGAGCAGCGGGGGCCAGACGCTCGTGCTCGGCGATTTCGCCGGCACGGTCCGCTTCGGCGCGCACCGGCTCACGGCGGCGTCGCCCTCGGGCGCGGACCTGTTCCTCGCGAAGCTCGGCCCGCGCGGCGCGGCGAGCTGGGCGGCGCAGATCTCCGCGGAGGAGGGCGCGATCCTGAGCGGCACGGCGCTCGCCGCCGATGGCCGCGGCGGCGCGCTCGTGCTCGGCAGGCTGGAGGGAGCCGCGAAGGTCGCCGGCGCGCGGATCGAGCGGCGAGCGATCGGCGCCTTCGTCGTCCGGCTCGACGCCTCGGGTCGCTTCGCGTGGGTCAGCTTGCCGCCGAGCGGCTCCGACAGCGACGAGATCGGCATCAAGGTCGACCGCGACGGGAACGCGATCCTCGCGAGCCAGGACGGGCGAGGCACGGCGACGTTCGTGACCAAGCTGGACCGGAACGGAGAGCTCGTGTGGCACAAGCGGTTCCGTGGCTCGCCGGACCAGCTCGAGGAGGCGTACGACCTCGCCGTGGATCCAGAAGGCGCCGCGTTGCTCTCCGGCAGCGGCGTCTTCGGCGAGCCCGATCTGCCGGGCGGCCCGCGGCCGTTCGTCGCCAAGATCGGCCCGGACGGCCGCGTGATCTGGGTGAAGCGCTTCGACGCGCGGAGCCCCCGCCGCGTCACCGCGAGCGGCGAGCGCGTGGTGCTGGCGGGCGACGCGCTGTGCGGGTCGGCGGGCGAGCCGGCGTCGTGCAGCGCGTGGGCGGCCGGGCTCAGCTCCAGCGGAGAGGAGCAGTGGACCCGGCGCATCGGCGCGGACGTCCACGTCTCCGGGCTGGAGATGGACCCGTGGGAGAGCCCGATGCTGGCCGGGTCCTTCCATGGCACGATGGCGCTCGGGGGCGAACGCCTCTCCAGCGACCAGGGCGCGCTCTTCCTGACCCGCCTGCCGGACCCGGGCTGAGGCGCGCGGGCGTTCGGTTCTCCCGAGAGATCGCCTGGAAAGAGCCTGGCTTCGGCGGAGGGCGCGGCGCGGTCCGGCTCACACGCCGAGCGCGCGGCGGATGGCGGCGACGATCTCCTCGGGGGTGCCGCTGATGTCGACGCGGATCGCGTCCTCGGGCGGCTCCAGCGCCGCGAGCTGCGTCGCGAGGAGGCCGGCGGGCATGAAGTGATCCTTGCGCGCCGAGAGGCGCGCGGCGATCAGCGCGGGATCGCCGGTCAGGTGCACGAGGCGCATCCGCGCGGGGTCGACGAGCAGCTGCGCGCGGTACGCCGCCTTGAGCGCCGAGCAGGCGATCACGGCGCCGCGCCCCTCGTCGAGGAGCTGGCGGATGCGCGCGGTGAGCGCTGCGATCCACGGCGCGCGGTCCCGATCGTCCAGCGGCTTGCCGGAGCGCATCTTCTCGATGTTGGCGGCGGGGTGGAAGTCGTCCGCGTCGACGAGCTCCCATCCGAGCTCGCGCGCAAGGCGCGCCCCGACCGTCGTCTTTCCGGCGCCGCTCACGCCCATCACGAGCACGATCACGGGCGCCGCGCCTCTCCGAGGGCTGTCTCTCGCGCTCTCCGCATGGCGGGATCCATCCTATCATGGGCGGTTCGGCACGCCCCCTGCTGCGCCGGGCGCATGCGTAGTTCTCCGATCCCTGTGGTCCTGTTGCCATTTTCCCTCCTCTGCGCCGGTTGTTCCTCTGCCGGCGCAGAGCGGGAGCCGCAGCCCTCGCCGTCCGGGTGCGCCGATCCGGGCACCGCGGGCTGCGTCGTCGCCTCGGACAGGCAGCGGGCCCGCGCACCTCGGGTATCGGAGGCCGACGCCAGGGAGCTCGCCCTCGGCAACACGGCGTTCGCGCTCGAGCTCTACCGCCGGATCGGCGCCGCGCCGGGCAACCTCTTCTGTTCGCCGTACAGCGTGTCGAGCGCGCTGGCGATGGCGTACGCTGGCGCGCGCGGGGAAACGGCGGAGCAGATGGCGCGCGCGCTGCGCTTCACGCTGCCGCAAGCGCGGCTCCACCCGGCGTTCAACGCGCTCGATCTGGCGCTCGCGCGCCGCGGAGAGGGCGCCGACGGGCAGGACGGCAAGGGGTTCCGGCTCCACGTGGCCAACGCGATCTGGGGGCAGGTCGGCTCCGCGTTCGTGCCGTCGTTCCTCGACGTGCTGGCGGAGAGCTACGGGGCCGGGCTGCATGTCGTCGACTTCGTCCAGGCGCCCGACGAGGCGCGGGGGATCATCAATGGCTGGGTGGCCGAGCGCACCGAGGACCGCATCGAGGACATCCTGCCCGAAGGCGCCCTCGGGCCCTCGACCCGGCTCGTGCTGACGAACGCCATCTACTTCAACGCTGCGTGGCAGTTTCCGTTCGAGGAGGAGGAGACGACCCCGGGGAGCTTCACGCTGGCGGACGGCTCCACGGTGTCCGTGCCGATGATGGCCAACCATGCGCAGGTCCGTTATGGCGAGGGCGACGGCTACGAGGCGCTGGAGCTGCCCTACGACGGCGGCGAGCTGTCGATGGTGCTCGTGCTCCCGCCGGAGCTCGCGACCTTCGAGGCGGGGCTCGACCAGGCGCGGCTGGATGGCGTCCTCGCCTCCCTCGGATCGCGGAGCGTCACGATGACGCTGCCGAGGTTCAAGATCGTCTCGACCCTGGATCTCGCCCCGCCGCTCGAGGATCTGGGGATGCCCGCCGCCTTCTCCGATGGCGCGGATTTTTCGGGGATCGACGGCCAGGGCGGCCTGTTCATCACCGATGTGCTCCACAAAGCGTTCGTCTCCGTGAACGAGGCGGGCACCGAGGCGGCGGCGGCGACGGCGGTGGTCATCGGCGAGACGTCGGCGCCCGAGCCTGCCACCATCCGCTTCGACCGCCCGTTCCTCTTCGTCATCCGGGATCGCGCGACGAGCGCGATCCTGTTCGTCGGCCGCGTGGCCGACCCGTCCAGGTAGGAGCGCCGGGCCCGGAAGAGCGAGGCGTCCTGCGACAGGCGTGGCGTCCTGTCCCATGGCGGCGCGTGCCTGCCGCGGTGCGCGCCGCGCGGGCCCTCTCAGTAGAGGCGGGGGACGAGCCGCGCGGACGTCCGGCGCGCGTAGTCGTCGTATTCCGGGAAGGTGTCGCGCAGCACGCGCTCCTCGTATCCCATGCGGATGATCTGCAGGATCATCTCGACCGTGTAGATCAGGATCGCGGCCATGGACGGATAGATCAAGATGATACCCGTCCCCTGGATCAAGGTGGCCAGATAGACCGGGTGGCGCACGAGCCGGTAGGGGCCGCCGGTGATGAGGCGTCGCGCCTCGGGCATGACGCTGAACGACTTGCCCAGCCACCCGATGCTGACCACGGCGAGCGCCATTCCAGCGATGATGAGCAGCGTGCCCGCCGCTTGACGACCGGGCATCGGCGGGGCCTTGGGCAGCCATGCGATGCTCGCCGGCAGCAGGCCGGCGGCGAGCGCGGTGATGCGAGGTACGACGCCGCTCAGCTTGCGTACAGGGCGGAGGCGAACGAGCGTGAACGCCGCGACGAGCAGCAGGTAGGCCTCGGTGGCCACGAGCGATGCCACCGTCGTCCCGTACGTGAGCCCCCTGGGCCCGCTCCAGAGAAACAGGTGAGCATGGATATCGCGCCCGACGAACAGGGCGTTATAAAGCATGAGGACGGCGAGCGGCAGCCGCATCGCGAGATCGTAGAGCACCGCGCCATTCATTTGTATTCCCCCCTACTTCGCATCGTGAGAGGGGGCGCGAGCGAGGTCAAGCCAGCAGGGCTATTGCCGCGTCGGATCCATCATCCATCCACCGCGGGCGCAGCGCGCTTCGATGAGGGTGGGGCCGCGGGACGATCGCGGTCTGTCGAAGACAGCGCCTGCGAGAGAAGAGGAGAGTTCAGCCGTATCGGAGCTTGAGGAGGAACACGATGCCCGAGAGCACGAAGGTGATCGCGTTCGCGACGACGATGGGCACGTCCTGCATGAGCAGGCCGTAAATGAGCCACAGGCCTACGCCGGTGACGAACGCCGCGTACATGCCGACGGAGATCGACCGTGTGTCGCGTGTGCGCACGGTGCGCAGCACCTGAGGAAGAAAGGAGACCGTGGTGAGGGTCGCCGCGACGAGCCCGAGAGCGGTCACTGCTTCTGGCTTCATCTATCCTGTCGTGTCCCTTCGGTTCGCCCGTGATGCATAGGGAAGGCGTACCCGGAGAGACAGGGAGATAAGGATGTTTTGTCGACGCTTCCACGCTTCCACGCGCGGCGTCGACCCTCGGGAAGGCCGCGGCGCTCAGCCGGTCCGCCCGCCTGGGCGCTCACAGCGCCTCGACCATCCTCTCCACCGCATCGCTGATCTCTCGCTCGTCCAGCGCCGCGAACCCGAGCCGCAGGTAGGGGCGCTTCTTGCCGTCGAACGCGAACCGCCGCCCCGCCGAGAACGCCACCTTCCGCGCGAGCGCGCGCTCGGCCCAGGCGTCCGTGTCGATCGCGGCGTCCACCTTGGCCCACAGGGCCATGCCGCCTGCTGGCACGGCGAAGTCGAGCGCGTCGGGGAGCCGTGCGCGCAGCGACGCGACGAGCAGATCGCGCCGCGCCCGGTAGGCGCGGCGCGCGCGCTGCGCGTGGCGCTGCACCTCGCCGTCCTCGAGGAGCTCGGCGACGGCGCGCTCCACGGCGTGATCGCCTTGCCGGTCGACGAAGGTGCGGTGGAGGGAGAGCCGCTCGATCAGCGGCTCCGGGGCGACCACGAAGCCGATCCGGAGCCCGGGGGCGAGGATCTTCGACAAGGTGCCGATGTAGACGACGACGCCGGCCGTGTCCGCGCTGGCGAGCGGCAGCACCGGGCGGCCGTCGTAGTGGAACTCGTGATCGTAGTCGTCCTCGAGGATCGCGATCCGGCGGGCCCGGCAGAGCTCGAGGAGCGCGATGCGCCTGCCGGGCGCGAGCACCGCGGTCGTGGGGTACTGGTGGTGCGGTGTGACGTAGACGGCGCGCAGGCGCTCTCGCTCGGCGAGCTCCGAGAGCGCGTCGACGGAGAGGCCCGCGGCGTCGACCGGCACCGGGAGGAGCCGCGCGCCGGCGAGGCGGAGCGCCTCCCACGCCGGGCGGTAGCCGTAGGACTCGACGGCGACCGCGTCGCCCGGCGCGATCAGGGCGCGCGAGACGAGGTCGAGCGCCATCTGGCTGCCGCGCGTGACGAGGACCGACTCCGGCCCGGCGGCGAGGCCGCGCACCGCCGAGAGCATCGCGGCGAGGGCGGCGCGGAGGCGCTCGTCGCCGCGCGGATCGGCGTAGTCGAGCAGCCGATTCGACCCGGCGTGCAGCGCGCGGCGGTAGGCGCGCGCGAGCGCCGCGGTCGGGACGAGGCGCATGTCGGGGAGGCCGCCGGTCATGCGGAGCGTGCCGGGCGGGGGGATGTGCACGCGCCGGAGCGAGGTCGCGCCGAGGTCGAAGCCGAGCCGCGCCGGCACCTCTGCCCGCGCGGCGGCGCGCCGGGCGAAGCGGCGGGGCGACGGCGCCGGCAGCTCCGCCGAGACGAAGGTGCCGCGCGCGGCGCTGGCCTCGATCCAGCCCTCGGCGGCGAGCTCGCGGTACGCGGCGAGGACGGTGTTGCGATGGACCGACAGGGACCGCGCGAGCGCGCGGCTGCCCGGCAGCTCGGCGCCGGCGCGGAGCCGGCCGCGGCGGATGTCGTCGGCGAGGGCGCGCGCGATCTGCAGGAAGATCGGCTGTGGCGCGGTGGGATCGACGGCGAGGGCGAGCTCCCAGGGCATGCCAGCTGGTCTAGCAGAAAACGTCGAACCGGATCTTTCGGGAGTACCAGGTGCGCGGCAACCTGGGTCCATGCGCAGGGAGATTTTTCGCATGGAGAGGGCGGAGGCCGAGGCGTTCCTCGGGCTCGCGGAGGTGGTCCACCTGGCGTCGACGACGGCGGAGGGCGAGCCGGTCTTGAGGACGGTGCACGGCGTCGTGCTCCGGGGCGCGATCGCGTTCCACGGCGCGCCCGTGGGCGAGAAGACCGAGGCCGTCGGCCGGCCCGCGGTGGTGTCGTGCGAGCAGGTCGTCGCGTCGATCCCGAGCTACTTCACCGATCCGGAGCGGGCGTGCCCGGCGACGACGCTCTACCGGAGCGCGCAGGCCCACGGGATGATCGAGCGCGTGGACGATCCGGACCACAAGGCCGAGGTGCTGGAGGCGCTGATGCAGAAGTACCAGCCCGAGGGCGGGTACACGCCGCTCGACGCGTCGAGCCCGCTCTACCGCAAGGCGATCGCCGGCATCCTCGTGCTCGCGGTCCCGCTGTCGCGGCTCGACGGCAAGGCGAAGCTCTCGCAGAACCGGACGCCCGAGGAGCGGGCGCGGATCCTCACGAAGCTCTGGGAGCGGGGTGCGCCGGGCGATCCCGCGGCGATCGAGCTGCTCCGCGCCGCTTGCCCGGACACGCCGGTGCCCGCGTTCCTGCAGGCGCCGGCGGGCTGCGTGCTCTCGTGCGCGCTCGGCCCGCGCGACGTGGCGGAGGCGGTCGATCTGCTGGAGGGCGGCTACTGGAACCAGGGCGTGCCGCGCGAGGCGATCGGCCGGGCGCAGCTCGGCTCGTCGGCGTGGGTGGGCGCGCGCGACGCGGCGGGCCGGCTCGTGGCGACGGCGCGGGCGATCAGCGACGGGAGCAGGCGCGCGTGGGTGTACGACGTGATGGTCGCGCCCTCGCTGCGCGGCCGCGGCGTGGGCGAGGCGGTGGTGCGTCTGCTGCTCGGGCACCCGGCGGTCCGAGGCGTGAGCCATGTCCACCTGGGCACCCAGGACGCGCACACGTTCTACGCGAGGTTCGGGTTCCGCGACCGCGCGGAGCTGCCGCCGCGGCCGTTCACGTCGACGGAGATGCAGCTCATCCGTGCGTGAAGCGGCGGCCAGGCGTCAACGCGGCGCGGCCGCGCCGCTGCACCGCGGCGGCCCGCGAGACACACGGCACCTCCGACCCCGTTTTCGCCAGCGGAAGGCTAGTTCGCACCGATCGAGATGGCGTTGACCACCGAAGAAGGGTGTCCCCAAGAGATCCCAGATGAATGCCTGATCCGCCGCTGAGCACGGCTCAACTTCTGGGGCGACGAGGCTCGAAGCGCCTCGATTCTCGACGGTTACGAAGGTGAACTAGATACGAGCAGGGGATACCGTTCGATCGTGGGCGCAAGGGGAGACAGCGTCGGGACTGGCCCTCTCGCCTGCACGAGCGACGATCCGCGCTACCTTGATGAGCTGCGTATCTTGATTGGGGGCGTGCGGCCACGCCGTGGACTCGCTCGCCTCGTCGCGATTGCCGAGGAGTGGCCAGCCACCGTCGTCCTCGCCGGAGAGCCCCCTGACCGGCGGTCCGAAGAGCAGAGGACCGGAGCACGCACCTCCCGCCATTGCGCTCGTGTGGACGCCCGCGCGAGATATGGCCGGCACAGCCGCGAAAGTTGCGGAAAGGCTGAGAACCCAGCGCGCCACAGTGGATTCGAACCACTGGCCTTCGGCTCCGGAGGCCGACGCTCTATCCAGCTGAGCTAGTGGCGCACTCTCGCGGGTTTCGCGAGGGGCCCCGAACCTACCCAAGACCTGGCTCTCGCGCAACCCCATTCCTGCACCTTCGCGCGCGTTGCTTCCCGCCGTCGTCGCCCACCGCTCGCCGAGGGCCCGCGCCAGCCGGGCGGCGCCGCCCGCCCGGCCGGCGGCGAGAGCCTCGCGCCATCCGCCAAAATTTGGCCACTGGCCCGTCTGTCCGGCATTCCCGGGGCATGGATGCCCGACAGCGAAGCTCTGCGAGCCCGGCCCCGGCGCGCGGACCCCTCCCGCTCGCCCTGGCGGTCGCCGCCCTCGCCCTGCCGGTCCTGCCGGCCTGCAGCGGCGGGGAGAACGCCACGCCCGAGGGCATCATCAGCCTCTCCGCGGGCGCGGCCCAGAAGGCCGCCGAGAACGACCCCGCCACCCTGCCGCGCCCGGACGGGCTCCGCATCGGCGCCGTGCAGATGGTCGCGCCCATCTACGAGAAGGCGGACCGGCGCTCGGCCAAGCTCGGCTACCTCCGCGCGGGCGGGACGGCGCCCCGCGGGGAGAAGCCCGCCGCGTTCGACGACTGCCAGGG
This sequence comes from Sorangium aterium, assembly GCF_028368935.1. Taxonomy (NCBI): domain Bacteria; kingdom Pseudomonadati; phylum Myxococcota; order Polyangiales; family Polyangiaceae; genus Sorangium; species Sorangium atrum. Next base: position 700,561 of record NZ_JAQNDK010000004.1, read on the forward strand.
CGGCTACTACCGCGTGCTGCCCGCCGGGTACATGTGCGCGGACGGCGACGCCACGATCGACATGCAGCACCCGATCCTCCGGGCGCTCACGCGGCGGCCCGACCTGTCCAAGCCGATGCCGTACCCGTACGCCTTCGTCCGGGCCATCGCGCCGAACTACTACCGGATGCCGTCGACGAAGGAGCAGCTCCAGTACGAAATGAGCCTGGAGCGGCACCTCCGCAGCTACAAGAAGCTCAAGAAGAAGTGGGACGAGATCAAGGTCGGCGCCAACGACGTGCCGCTCGACGCGGCGGGCAACGCGGCCGCCGACCCGCCCGCAGAGCCGCCCGAGCTCGGCGACAGCGAGCTCTTCGGCGGCAACGGCGGCAACGGCGGCGACGAGATCCCGTGGTTCTTCAAGGGCGGGCGGCAGCTCCCGAACATCTCGTCGTTCAAGGTGCCGGGCTACGCGATCATCACCAACCGGATCGCGCGCAAGGCAGGGCTCGCCCTCATCGACACCTTCATGGGCGACGGCGGGCGGCGCTTCGCCATGACCACCGACGCGCGGCTCGTGCCCACCTCGAAGCTCAAGCCCGCCCGCGGCTCCACGTTCCACGGCGTCGACATGACCAAGGGGTGGGAGCTGCCGCTCGCGTTCGTGCACCGGCAGGACGCGAAGCGCTACGACATCTCCGGCGGCGAGATGGAGAAGGCGGGCGAGCTGCCCTGGCACACCGCCGTGCAGCTCACGGGGCGCTCGAAGAAGGTCGGCGGCGCCCGCCTCGTCGAGGCGAAGGACGGGACGTGGGTGCGCGACTCCGACGTCGCCATCGCGGTCAAGCCCTCGGAGCTGCCGTCGTTCGCGCAGGGGACGGTGAAGTGGATCGACATCTCGATCCTGAGCCAGACGCTCATCCTCTACGAGGGCAAGAAGCCCGTGTACGCCACCGCGGCGGCGACGGGCCGCGACGGGCTCGGCGACCCCAAGAAGACCTTCTCGACCGTGCGGGGGACGTTCCGGATCCGCGACAAACACGTCACGACGACCATGGACGCGCACGAGGTCGACAACAAGTTCGAGCTCCGCGACGTGCCGTGGGTGCAGTACTTCGAGGCCGGCTACGCGATCCACGCGGCGCCGTGGCACGACGACTACGGCAAGCCGCGCAGCCACGGGTGCATCAACCTGTCGCCGATCGACGCGCGCCGGGTGTTCCTCTGGACCGATCCCCCCGTGCCCGACGGGTGGCACGGGGTCAGCGCGGGGAAGGCCACGGGGGAAGGGACCATCGTCCACATCCATCCGTAGGCTGGCTCACCCGCCAACGTGAACGTGAACGTGAACGTTTACGTGGTCGTGGTCGTGGTCGTGGTCGTGGTCGTCTACGGCCTATCGTTGACGACCACGACCACGACCACGACTACGACTACGTAAACGTTCGGACGTAGGAGAACGCAGGGCGAAGCTTCGTTCACGCCTGCGCGGAGGAGGCGGCGGGGGTCAGTCCTCGTCGGCCTCGGCCTTGAAGCCGCTCTCCTTGATCACCTTGTCCTGCACCATCGGCGGGCAGACCTCCAGGTGCTCGACGTTCATCGTGAACGTGCCTTTGCCCTGGGTCATGCTCTTCAGCTTCGACTCGTACTCGAGCACCTCGGCGAGCGGGACGAACGCGTTCACGATCGTCTGGCTCTCGACCGAGTCCGTGCCGATGATCCTCCCGCGGCGGCTGTTGATGTCGCCGATGATGTCGCCCATCGCGACGCTCGGCACCGTCACCGAGAGCCGCACGATGGGCTCGAGCAGCACCGGCGCGCACTGCGCGGCGGCCGCCTTGAAGGCCTTGCTGCCCGCCATCTGGAACGCCGCGTCCGAGGAGTCGACGTCGTGGTACTTGCCGTCGAAGAGCCGCACCTTGACGTCGATCATCGGGTAGCCGGCCAGGACGCCCTTCGACATCGACTTGACGATGCCCTTCTCGACCGAGGGGATGAACTGCCGCGGCACGACGCCGCCCACGACCGCGTCCTCGAAGACGAAGCCGCCGCCACGCGGCAAAGGCTCCATGTCGATGTAGCAGACGCCGAACTGGCCATGTCCGCCGGTCTGCTTCTTGTGCTTGCCCTCGATGTTCGTGGCCTTCTTCGAGATCGTCTCCTTGTAGGCGATGTGCGGCGGGCCGAGCCGACAGTCGACCCCGACGCGCCGGCGGATGCGCTCCACCGTGATCTCCAGGTGCAGGGCGCCGAGGCCCGAGACGACGAGCTCGCGGGTCGACGCGTCCTGGTGCACGCTGAGCCCCGGGTCCTCCTCGGTCAGCCGGTAGAGCGCGTTGCCGACCTTGTCCTCGCCGCCCTTGGCATCGAACCGCACGCCGCGCGAGAAGAGGGCCGGCGGCAGCTCCGGCGCGGAGAGCAGGAACGCGTGCTTCTCGTCCGAGAGCGTGTGCCCGCTCAGCGTGGCCTTCAGCTTGTGCAGCGCCACGATGTCCCCGGCGCGCGCCTCGTCCACCTGCTTGTGGTCCTTGCCGACCACGCTGTGGATCTTGCCGAGCCGCTCCGAGCCGCCCGTGCTCGCGTTGAGCATCGTGGCGTCGGGCCGGAGCACGCCGGAGAGCACGCGCACGAACGAGGTGCGGCCGGCGTGCGGATCGATCGAGGTCTTGAAGACGAACGCCGCCGCCGGGGCCTCCGCCGACGACGGCCGCTCCGCGGCCTGCGGCGCGGCGCCGGGCTTGCCGCTCGGGACGACGCCGCTCCAGGCCGGGTGCTCGGTCGGCGGCGGCACGAGCTCGACGATGCCGTCGAGCAGCGCGGCGACGCCGCTCGGGCGGACCCCGGAGGCGAAATAGACCGGGATCAGCGTCCCCCGGCGGACCGCGGCGCGGAGCCCTTGGTCGAGCTCCTCCTGCGTGAGATCTCCCTCGGTCAGGTACCGCTCGGTGAGCTCGTCGTCGCTGCCGGCGACGTCGTCGACGAGCTTCCCCCGGGCCTTCTCGACGGCGCCCGCGGCGTCGGCCGGCACGGGAGAGCCCGCGGCCGCGGCGGGCGCCTCGGGCTTGTCGAGCCAGGCCTTCTTCGTCCGGATCGCGACGACCCCCCGGTGCTGGAGCCCCTCGCCGACGCGCTCCTCCATCACCGCGAGCGGCGCCTTGAGGCGCGCGCGGACCTCGGCGAGCACCTCGTCGGGGCGGGCGTTCTCGGCGTCGACCTTCGTCACGACGATCATGCACGGCAGCTTTGCGTCCCTCACCCAGCCGAAGACGCGCTCGGTGATCGGCTGCACGCCGTCCTTGCCGCTCACGACGAGGATGGCCGCGTCGACCGCCGCGAGGGCGAGCCGCGTCTCGGCGAGGAAGCTCCCCTCGCCCGGCGTGTCGACGAGGTTGACCTTCTTCCCCGCCCAGGAGAGGTGCGCGACGCTCGCCTCGAACGAGCAAACGTGCTCTTTTTCCTCGGCGGTCTCGTCGAGGACACTCGACTTGTCGTCCACCTTGCCGAGCTTGGCCGTCGCCTTGGCGACGTACAGCATGGCCTCGGCAAGCGATGTCTTCCCAGCCCCCTTGTGTCCGATGATTGCAACGTTCCTGATGTCCCCTGCCTCAGTCGTTGTCATCCCTCGTTCGTACCAATCCCCGTCGAGATCGAGAAGGCCGGCACGCGATTTTTGCGGCGCTTTCCTCGAGGCAGGAGGTCAGCGAAGCCGGGCAGCGCGTCGCTCACCCGAGCTCTGCCGCGACGCGCTGCGGCGTGCTCCGGTGATTTGCGCTTGTCCGGCGCTGCCTGAGTGGAGCGCTCGCCCGGGAGCTCGGCGCACGAAATGAGCACTCTCCGCCTCGCACTCCAGATGGTCCTCGGTATCGCGCTGCCGTTCGTGCTGCAGCGCTGGGACCGACGGCGGCTCACGCCCGAGCAGCGGGAAGCTTGCTGGAACGGAGCGACCTGGGGCGCGGCCCTCTATGCGTTCGGCCCGCTGTCCATGCTCGGGTGGTGCTGGGTCACGCGCGGCGTCCAGCACGGGCGGCCGGGGGCGCGTGGAACACGCGGAACAGCGCGCTTCCGCGCGCTGAAGGCGCTCGGGCTCGGCGCGGCGTCCGCCGTAGCGCTCGTCCTGATCCTGAGCGGCGTCGATTATCTGGTCGCGCTCGCATTGGGGCTCCCGCCGTGAGCTGCGTGGGTGGCACATGAAACGCATGGGGGCGGTGTCGATGGCTCGATGGCGCATGACAGGTGCCGCTGATGCCGCTCATGGAGAGGGCTGCAGGCCGGCCGGCCGGCCAGCTGGCCGGCCAGCCAGCTGCTCCAAAATGCGTGAAGAACGGACATTTTCGTGCGCGGGTGTCACTAGACGACACGTCATGGACGCGATAGCAGCACTCTGAGTCTGCTATTCAGGGGACAGGCTTTTACTCTGTCCGCGGAGCTCGCGGACACACACCGAGGCAGTGCGTTGACGTCGCTGAAGCCCAGAGGAGAGGATCGCGCGGCTGCGCGGGAGCGGACCGACGCGTGGACCGACGCTGAACGTGCGCCTCGGGCGGCCGAGGGCGGCCCGAGGTGGCAGGAGATCGTCGCCGGCAGGTACGCGGTGGAGACCCGGATCGGCGCCGGCGGCGTGGGCGTCGTCCAGCTCGCCACCGATCGCCTGTCGGGCCAGCGCGTCGCGCTCAAGCGCGTCGATCCGAGGCTCGTCGAGAACAGGCACGCCGTCGATCGGCTGCTCCGCGGCGCCCGCGCCGCGCGCGCGCTCAAGGGCAGGTACGTCGCGCGGATCCTCGACGTCGGGGTCGAAGGTGGCGCGCCGTTCGTGGTCAGCGAGTACCTGGAGGGCTCCGACGTCACGAGCTACCTGCGGCGCCGCGGGCCGATCCGGGTCAGGGAGGCGGTGAAGTACCTCCTGCAGATCTGCGAGGCGGTCGCCGAGGCGCACGGCCTCGGGATCCTCCACCGGGACATCAAGCCCGAGAACCTCTTTCTCAGCTTCGGCGACGGCGCCCCGAGCGTGAAGGTCCTCGACTTCGGGGTGTCGGCCGTCGCGTGCGGCGTCGAGAGCGAGGGGCCGAACGCCGCCTCGGGCGCCATGCGGACATCGCTGCTCTTCATGGCGCCGGAGCAGATGCGCTCGGCGGGCGGCATCGACGAGCGCGCCGACATCTGGTCGATCGGCGCGGTCGCCTACGCGCTGCTCTGCGGGGCGAGCCCGTTCGATGCGCCGACCGAGCTCGAGATCTGCACCAAGGTCCTGACCGAGCCGCCCGCGCCCTTTCCGGCGGGCGTCGAGCCCCCGGAGCTGCGGGCGCTCCTGCTGCGCTGCCTCGCCAAGGACCCCGAGGCGCGCCCCCCGGACGTCGCGAAGCTCGCGTTCGCGCTCGCGCGCTTCGGGGGCGAGGGCGCGGAGGACGCGGCCGAGCGCGTGTGGGAGGCGCTCCGGGCGGACGAGACCGTCCGCATGGCGACGCCTGCCCCGGCGCCGGTGGAGGACGAGTGGGAGGCCGACACGCTGGCGGACCTGCCGAGGATGTCGCCCGACGATCTCTTGAGCGACCTCGAGACGACGGCCAAGTGGGAAGCTCCCGGAGGCCCCCGTCTGTCCGACGTCACGCTGGTGTCGCACGCGGGAGCGGCGTGGGACGGCGGCGATCAGCTCCGGGCGAGCCGCACTCCGCCCCCGCCGGTCCTGACGGTGAAACCGCCGGAGCGCCGCTCCGATCCCCAGGCGAGCGGGCCAGTGCAGCGGCCGACTGCCGAGGACACGCCGGTTCCGCTCGGCCGCAAGGTCGTGCACCGCGTCAGCGATGGTGCGGCGCCTCGCGTCACGCCGGGGCTCACGGCGCGCGCGCAGGCCGAGACCGATGCGGAGCGGCTCACGGTGGTGCGCCGGGGGCCGTCGCCGTGGCCCCGGCGGCTCGCGATCGCGTTCGCGCTGTTCGGGATGCTCGCGGGCATCGGCGGCGTGTGGCTCGTGCAGATGCGCACGCTCGACGGGGGTGGGAGCGCGCTTCCCGCGGCGAAGGGGCTGGCGAAGCGCGCGGTCCAGGAGGCGCGCTCGTCGGTGGTGGCAGGGCGGCCGAGCGCGGCCGTCCCTGCGGCGCCCGAGCCCTCGCCCGAGCTCCCGGCGGCCGAGCCCCCCGAGGCCGAGCTGATTCCCGCGAGCGCCGCGGGCCCCGACAGCGAGGCGCCGCGGGTGGCGCAAGCGCGGGGGGCCCGGCTCGACGCGCGGCGCCCCGAGGTCATCTACGACGAGGTCGAGCGCGAGCGGCGCCGGCGGCGCGAGAAGCTCGAGCGCGAGCGGGCGTGGCGCGATGCGACCACCCGCGCGCGGCAAGAGCGCGACGCGTCCCGGCGCGAGCCGCCGCGGCCCGAGGAGGGCGCGCGTGAGCCGGCGCAGCCCGCCGAGGGCGTGCGCGAGCCGCAGCAGCCCGCGGAGGGCGACGGCGCGCAGCGACCCCAGGCGGGCGACGGCGGGTGACGTCCGCGGCCCGGCGGTCTGCCTGCCTGGTATAAGGCGGCCCGTGCCAGGGATGAGTCGAGGAGGTTGCGCGCTCGCCCGCGCGGCGTGCGCCGCGCTCGCCGTGTCGGCGGCGGTCGGTGCGCCTGTGCGCCCTGCGAGCGCCGCGCCGCGGGTCGCGCAGCAGGCGCCGCGGGTCGCGCCGGAGCACCTGCCGTACGGCGCGGAGGGGTGGGCCGTGTCGGGCTGGGGCGGCGTGCGCGGCGTGACGATCGGGCCGATCGAGAACCTGCGGCACCCGGGCCGCGGCTACGGCACCGCGGCGAGCGGGCGGGCGATGGATGAGGCGGTGGCCATGGGCGCGACCTGGGTCAGCCTGACGCCGTTCGGCCGCGTGGGGGACGGCAAGGGCACGGGCGTCGATCTCGTCTTCGAGGCGCCGTTCGAGGAGAACCGGCGCAACGTGCTCGCGGCGATCGCGCAGGCGCACGCGCGCGGGCTCAAGGTGCTGCTCGTCCCGCACCTCTGGGTCGAGAGCGGCGAGTGGCGGGCCCTGATCGATCCCGGGGACGACGCCGGCTGGGCGCGCTGGGCCGAGTCGTACCGCCGGTTCCTGCTCACGTGGGCCGCGGTCGCGCGCGAGGGAGGCGCGGAGATGCTCAGCGTGGGCGTCGAGCTGCGGAGCTGGGTGACGACGCCGCGGGCGGCGAGCTTCCTGCCGATCATCGAGGCGGTGCGCCGCGTGTACCCGGGGCTGCTCACCTACTCGGCGAACTGGGACGACGTCGAGCACACGCTGATCTTCGACGCGCTCGACCTCATCGGCATCAACGCGTTCTACCCGCTGGCGGAGCGGGAGGGCGCGTCGTTCGAGGAGCTCTTGCGCGGGGGGCGCAAGGTGGCGGCCGGGGTGGACGCCGTGGCGCGCGCGTGGGGCAAGCCGATCCTGCTGACGGAGATCGGCTACACCACGCGGCGCGATCCCGCCGTGCGCCCGTGGGAGTGGCCCGATCGCATGAAGGACGTGGTGGTCGATCAGCGCTCGCAGGCCGAGGCCTACGCCGCGGTGATCGCGCCGTTCCTCGACGCACGCACGTGCGCCGGGTTCTTCGTCTGGCGGCTCTACGCCGATCCGGACGACGTCTCGCAAGAGGCCGAGTGGGGCTTCTCGCCGAGGGGCAAGCTCGCGGAGCTCGTGCTGCGCGACGCCTTCGCCGCCCGCTGGGCCGCCGACGGCCCCCGGCTGCCGGGCGACGCGCTCGGCAGGCACCGCGCGCGCACCCCGGGGCTCTTCGGATGGGAGCTCGATCCCGACGAGCCCGGGAGCCTGTTCCCGTAGCTGGGCAATCCGGAGCTCCCGGGCCTGCCCGGGAGGCGGCCGGACCCGGGCGCTGCGGCTCCCGTCGAGGCTGCGCCGCGCGCAGCCTCAGGCGTGCGCGCTTTCCAGGCCCTTCAGGCTCGACAGCGCCGCCTGCGCGATGGCCATCTGTCGCTCGAGCTCCGCGGGCGACGCCGGGGTCTCCAGGATCAGCGCCGCGTCGTCAGGGACGTGGGCGGCGATCCGCTGGAACGCGTGCGCCGCGCCCTGGCTCAGGGCGTCGTGGCGGCTCCCCGCGTTCACCTCGCTCACGTGGAGCTGCTTCAGGCGTGTCCTGTGCTCCCGTACGAGGAAATGGGCCTCGGTCATCGTGCGATCGACCTGGTGCGCATGGCCGATATCGAAGCAGAACGACGCGTCCGGCAGCGCGTCGAAGAAGGGCCCGAGCTCCTCCACGGTGCGGCCCGTCCGCTTTCGCTTATCCATGTTCTCGAGCGCGAGGAAGCCGCCGAGCTGCCGGAAGGTGCCGAGATCATGGACGGTGTCGGGGTGGAGGACGATGAGCCATCCCAGCGCGGCCACCTCCGCCATGGCGTCGGCGACGGCGCGCTCCTCCGCCGCGTCGAAGCGGCTCGGAGCGTGGAACGAGACGTAGTCGTACCGCGACAGGTCGAGCGAGCCGAGGAGCCGGAGCAGCGGCTTGAGCTCCGAGATCCGCAGCGCGGAGAGCTCCACGGCGGTCGCCGAGCTCCCTTCGAGCATCGAGAGCGCCCGCTCGACGTCGCTGAGGGCGAGCGCCCCTGTCGAGTAGCCCACGGGTCGCATCAGAACACCCCATAGGTCTGGAGGAGCTTGCGGAGCTCCTCGTCTTCCTTGAAGAAGAGCCGGTCGAGTCCGCCCTGGAACTCACGCCCGATGTCCCGCACCCGCTTGAAGGTCGGGTCGCTGCCCAGCTGATCGTCCAGCGGCAGCTGCTTCAGCCGGCCGCGCTCCTCTTCGTTCGAGAGGAGCGCGAGGAAAGCGTCGTAGCTGTCGAACAGCGTGCGCGCCGTCTCCGCGGAGATCGAGGGCCGGAGCAGCACCTCGGCCAGGCTCTCCAGGGGCGTCACCCGGATGCGCTCTCGCAGGAAGCGCACGAGCGCCGGCGTCGAGAGCCGCTCGCCGTCGTCGGTCAACGTCGTCCGATCCTTGCAGAACAGCTCGAAGCCGAAGCAGGTGAGGAGCCCGCTCACGAAGATGAGCTTCCGCGACATCCTGAGCTTCGCGTTGCGGAGCGCCCAGCCCGAGCTGCGCTCCCGCTGCTTGTAGACGAAATCGACGGCGACCGTGCGCCAGTACCGGACGATGTCGTTCAGGAGGAACATCGGGAGGATCTCGCGCTTGCTGCCGTAGCGCAGCCCGCGGTCGTCTTCCACGTACCGTGAGAGCACGAGCCTGAGCACCCGCTCGTGGGCGTCCGGCTGGCCGATCGCGAGCGACTCGAGGAGCAGCAGGATGCGCTGGGTCGTGTTCTTGTTCGTGTCCTCCTGCCCGCCGATCTGGTGGAGGATCGGGTGGCTGAAGGCCACGTTGCCGAACACGCCCGTCGGGCCCGGCTCATGGAACTTCGCTTCCTTCAGGATCCTCGTGATGGCCTGGGCCTGGCTGAAATGCCCCTCGTCGGCCTGACCGTCGATGAGCAGCGTCCAGTCGAGATCGCTGCCGGTGGTGTACTCGCCCCGCGCCAGCGAGCCGAAGACGACCACGCTCGTGTCGCACGGGATCTGCTCGCGGAGCAGCGCCGCGAGCCGCGCCCGGGTCTCCGCCGAGAGCCGCGCGGCCGCCTCGATGCTCGGCCACGATCGGCCCGTCTTCTCGCCGATCCGCTCGATGGCGCTCCGCGGCGCCGCGCCTTCATCGTTCGTCATCGATCGCACCCTCGATCGCGGGAGCCGTTCATTGAGCGCATCGCATCAGAGCGCGCCGCGGCGCACCGCGTTGCGCGCCTCACGCCCCGCCGTCGCCGGGGAGCGCGAGCCCGAACCACCGGTTCACGAGGTCATGGTGCTCCTCGAGGCGGTCGCGGTAGCGGGGGGTGCCCTCGAGCGCGGCCCGCTCGAAATCGACCCAGTACAGGGCGCCCGTCTTCTCGCCGACGAGCACGTTCCCGAGCTTGACGTCGAGCGGCGCGACGCCGCGAGCGTTCATCGCCCGGACGATCTCCTCGATCCGGCCGCGGTAGGCCTCTCCTCCGCGGCTCGCGAACGCCTCGATCTCTCGCCGATCGCGGTCTGGATCGAACAGCTGGCCGAGCGGCGCGAGGTCGATGTCGAGCACCTTCTCCCCGCGCTCGGCGACCTGATGTTGCAGCGTCCGTCCGCGCACGTAGTCGAGGTAAAGGGTGCGCGTGGCGAGGCTGAGATCGCGAATCCTCGGGACGTTGGGGAGGTCGCGAAGGCGGAAGAGCGAGGCTGCTTCGTTGTAGAAGAAGAGACCCAGCAGGGCGAAGAGGTGGGCCTGGAGCGGCGCGTTCTGCGGCTGGCCGATGAAGCGCTTGCGGACGCAGACGTAGCCGTTGCGCAGCACGACGTGCAGCCGGTAGCGCAGGCGCGGCATCTTCTCGCTGCGCCGGTTGAAGAAGGCCACGTCGGCCGGGTGGACCGCGAAGGCGAAGCCGTCCTGATCGAGCTCCGCGAGCACCCTGTCCCCCGGGCCGAGCTCGGCGACCGATGGGATCTCGCTCGGGGTCACGGCGTCGGGCACGGGGAGCGGGTTCTCGGCGAGCCGGCGCGCAAGGAGCGCTCTGACCGTCTCGAGCCGCACGGCGAGCAGCCTCGTCGCGGCGTCCATGCCGGGCACGCGGCGCATGCCTTCGTCAAGGGCGCGCCGAAGCTCAGGGTTCATGCCCGTCTAGTAGCCGCTTCCGCTCGGCAAATCAAAAGGTGAGGTGACGGCGAGGCGAGGTGGTACGCTGATCCAGCGACCTTGGGCGCGCGTCGATGAACGTTGGCGTGCGTCGGCGAGCGTGGACGAACGTGGACGCGCGTCGACGAACGTGGACGCGCGCCAGACGCCAAGACCGCCGGCGTGCCGGGTGGGCGTTTGGCAGCGCGTGGGGTGATGGTGGGTGCGGTTTGCGCTTCAACAGGAGACCCGATTCGGGTAGCAAGCCTTCATGGGGAATTCGACGCTGCGGATCGTCCATGTCGTGAGCAGCCTGAACGGCGGAGGCATGGAGCATTTCGTGCTGCGCCTCGCCGAGGCGCAGCGGCGCCACGGCCACGACGCCTCCATCCTCGCGCTGCGCGGCGGTCCGCTGGCGGAGCTGGCGCGGCAGCGGACGCTGCCGACCACGGTGCTGGGCGGGCGTCTCCCCAAGCGGCTCGCGCACGCGGCCCTCTCCTTCGGGCGCTCCCGGCCGCACGTCGTCCACGCGCACAACCCCACTGCGCTCCACTACGCCACGATCGGCAAGCTCCTTACGCGCGCGCGGCTCGTCTTCACCGATCACGCCCAGACCCGCGGGATCATCCGCGTTCCGTCGCGCTTCGAGTGGCGTGAAACGGACGCTGTCGTCGGCTGTTCGCAGGACACGGCAAACAAGAGCGGCGCGGTCGGCGTGGCCAGCAACATCTCTGTCATTCACAACGGGATCGACATCACCCCGGCCAAGCGGACGCGCGACGAGGTGCGCGCCGAGCTCGGCCTTGGCCCGGACGTGTTCGTCGGCATCATGCCCGCCGCGTTCCATCCGGTGAAGGCGCACGACGTGCTGCTCCGGGCGCTCGCGCGGCTCCGGGAGCGGGGCGTCGCGGTCACGGTGCTCGTCGTCGGCGACGGCGACGAGCGCGATCGCATCCACGGGCTCGCGAGGGAGCTCGGGGTCCACGGCGCCGAGGCGCGCTTCCTCGGCTTCCGCAAGGACGTGCCCGATCTGCTCGTCGCCGCCGATTTCTTCACGCTGCCCTCGCGCGACGAGGGGCTGCCGCTCGCCGTCCTCGAGGCCATGGCGCGCGGCCTCCCTGTCGTGGTGACGCCGGTCGGCGGGGTCCCGGAGGTGGTGCGGCACGAGGAGCACGGCCTGATCGTCCCCGTGGACGGGCACGACGCCCTCGCGGACGCGATCGAGCGGCTCGCGAGCGATCCCGCGCTGGGGCGGCGGCTCGGCGAGGCGGGGCACGTCCGGGTGCGCGACGACTTCTCGTTCGAGAAGATGACGCGCAAATACGAGCAACTCTATTTCCGCCTCACGTGACAGGCGAGCGCGCGATGAAGGTACTGGTCTTCACCCATCATTACCCTTCCACGCGGCTGCCGACGATGGCGCCGTACAGCTATCACACGTACAGGGCGCTCGCGCGCCGCTGCGAGCTCCGGCTCGTGGCCCCGATCCCCTGGTGGACGCGCGCGCGCGGGGCGTCACGGGAGCTCTTCGGCGGCACGCGCGAGGCGCACACCGGCATCGACGCGCTGTTCCCCACGTACTGGTCGATCCCGGGGCTGCCGAGCCTGCACGCGCAGGCGCTCCGCGCATCGCTCCGGCGCACGATGGCGGGGCTGCGGCGCGAGTTCCCGTACGACGCGATCCTGGCCGCGTGGGCCTATCCCGACACCGTCGCCGCGGAGGCGTTCGCGCGGGAGGCGGGGGTGCCTGTCGTCACGACGGTGCTCGGCAGCGACATCAACGAGCAGCCGAGGAACGCCGCGCTGCGGGCCCAGATCGCGCCGGCGCTCCAGCGCTGCGCCCGGGTGGTCGCGGTGAGCGGGGCGCTCGGAGAGCGCCTGGTCGAGCTCGGGGTGCCGCGGGAGCGCGTCGTGGTGCAGCACAACGCGGTCGATGGCGCGCGGTTCGCGATCCGGGATCGGGCCGAGCCGCGGCGGCGCTTCGGCGTCCCGGCGGACGCGAAGGTGGTGCTGTACGCCGGTTATCACGTGCCCGAGAAGGGCGTGGACGTCCTCGTGGACGCGATGGCGCACCTCGACCGGGCGGGCCGCCGCGACATTCACCTGATGATGGTGGGCGGTGGCGAGCTGCTCGAGCCGCTGCGCGCGAAGGTGAGCGCGCTCGGCCTGGGCGATCGCGTGCGGCTGTTCGGCTGGGCGCTGCCCGTCGAGATCCCGGACTACATGGCCGCGTGCGACGTGTTCTGCCTGCCGAGCCGCCGCGAGGGCTGCCCGAACGTCGTCCTGGAGGCGCTCGCCTCGGGCCGCCCCGTCGTCGGAACCCGTGTCGGCGGAGTGCCGGAGCTCGTCCGCGAAGGGCACGGGGGCAATGGCCTCCTCGTCCCTCCCGGCGATCCCGGGGCGCTCGGGGCCGCGTTGACGCGAGCGATGGACACGGCATGGGAGCCGGAGGCCCTGCGGGGCAGCGTGGGGGCTCTGTCATGGGACGTCGTGGGGGAGCGCTATCACGCGCTCCTGAAAGAGGTCCTCAGCGAACAGAGCGGTCGCGGGCCGGGCTGAGGCGCTGTCAGCTGCCCGATCCGCGCGACGGACACCAACGTGAACGTGAACGTGAACGTGAACGTGAACGTGAACGTGAACGTGAACGTGAACGTGGTCGTGGTCGTGGTCGTTCACGGCCTACCGTTGACGACCACGACCACGACCACGTTCACGTTCACGACCACGTAAACGTTCACGACCACGACCACGACCACGTAAACGTTCACGACCACGTAAACGTTCGGATGTAGGAGAACGCGGCGCGAAGCGTGGTTAACGCTATGCGCCTCGGGCCTACGGTGTTGTCGGAGGGGGGACTGGTCGCGTCAGCTCGCGCAGGGCGGCGGCTTCAGGCGGTGATCCCTGTAGTCACCGGGATTGCCCGTCTTTCCCTCGAGCGCGGCGATCGCGATATTGTACATCTCCCGCGCGGTCACGTAGTGGAGCACCCACTCCTTGCCATCGTTGTAACGGGTGGTGAGCTCCCGGTGCAGCGCGTGGCCCCCGGCGCCGAGCAGCGACTCCGCCTGTTCCTCGGGCGCGCCGTGCGTGTAGACCTTGACGAACACCCACTCGGGCCTCCCCTCGACGTGGATGTTCTGATCCACCCACGTCTTCACCCGGTCCGGCGTCGGCGGATCGACCGCCTGGAGCGCGCCGTACTCCATCCGCATCCGCACCCGGCTCCCCCGGCGTGTCAGCGCGAGCGCGAGCGGGCCCTCGATCATCAGGATCCTGTCCTCCAGCACCTCGCCGACCTTGGCCCGCGCCCCCACGGCGTGGGCGCTCCGGCGCGCCAGGTTGCCCGTCGGCCAGTAGATCTGGTTCACGATGGAGTGCTGCGACTCGTCGGGTGCCGACGGGAACGTGTAGTCGGCATAGCAGCCCGTCTCGAAGAGGAGCGGGAGCTCCGCGTCGACTCCGCAGTTCCGCGAGTCCCGCCCGGAGTTCGCCAGGCACCAGTTGCCGTGGATGAACCCGTAACGCATGCGCCCGTCCGGGTCGCGCGAGAAATGCCCGTGCTTCCCCAGGATGTCCAGGTACCTGAGGATGTCCGCGCGCAGGTTCTCCTCCGTGTCGTTGTGGTGGTGCAGGTGCAGCTCCACCTCGCCGAAGCCGCTGCGCGTGAGGTCCGCCAGCGCGTCGAGCCACCCGGGCGTGTACTGCTCCCCCGGAAAGAAGAAGCTGTGACGCGGGTGCCGGCCGTCCGCGTCGCGGTACGCGCCGGCCATCTCGGGATACCCCTTCGACCACGCCCTCACCCGCGCGTCGCCGACCTCCGGTGTGGCGTTCTCCCACCCTGGCTCCCAGTGATCGCAGACCGCGAAGAGCAGGTGCCGCGGACCGAGCGGACGCGGAGCACGGGCGTTCTCGATCCTCTGCCGGGCGTAGCCGCCGAGCCAGTTGTGGAGGTTCTTGTTCTTGAGATACTGGAGCTTCGCCTGGAGTGTTCCGATCATGTGCTCTCTCGACCGCGACGCGTTGGACCGGCGGCCGCCGCGGAGGAACGGATACTAACCTGGCCCCCCCGGGCGTAGCCATAGCCGCCTCGGGGCCGCGCAGCGATCAGGATCACGTCGCGGTCTCACGCGACGTCGCGCGGAGCGCGGCCCACCTGCCTCCCGGACGGCGCGCGTAAGGCAGGGCCCGCGCCGCGATCGTGCTCGCCACGTTCGTCCCCCGTGAGGCGCGCGCGACGCCGTCCTCGTCCCGCAAGCTGCGAGCGCACACGGCCCGCCCGCCCCCACGGCAAGGGATGCGCAGAGGCCATGGAAGCTCGAGCACACCCCCAGCAGAGCCCGAGCGGCCGTCCCGTACAGCCTCCGTACAGCGAACCCGTACGGTATGCATCGTGTCTTCAATTTTTGCATCTGGCTGTTCGTTGCGCTACCCCGCCTTGCCGAGCGAGGATGGGCTGTGAGGGGGACAAATCGCCCCACCTGTGGCGGTTTGTGCCGCCCAGTCTGTCAGCCGAGCACCCACCGTTGTGTCTACGGTGAGCATCCGCACCGGAGCCGCGCTGGCACGACGCCTGCTCTGGGGGGTGCGGACCGCAGCCATCACTGATAAGGAGCCAGGCATGATGTCGACCACGATGACGCCGAGCGAAGAGATGGTCTCCCTCCCGCGGAGGGCCTCCCTCGAGTCACCAGCTTCCATGACCGAGGCGTGCGAGCTAGCCCGGCGGCTCGTGGACATGATCGAGCGCCTCAGGATGTGCACCCCGGAGGGGGATGAGGCGCAGGCGCTCCGCATTGCGGAGGGGATGGCACGGAGCGTCGCGGATATCGTGACCGACGCCATGGGCAGCCGGCGCCCTCACGTCGCCTAGCCGCGCAAACACGCCGGCCGGGGCGCCGAGGCCCGAGGGGGTGCCGCCCCAGCCGTGGATCGCGAAACCGAGACCAGCATGAGCCACAAGCGCAAAGGATTGCGCCCGGGGGATCCGTACCCGCTGGGCGCGACATGGGACGGTATTGGAACGCAGTTCGCCCTCTTTTCGGAGAACGCCGAGGCGGTGGATCTGTGCCTCGTCGACGATGAGGGGAACGAGCAACGCCTGCCGATGCGTCACCGCACCTCCCTCGTCTGGCACGTCTACGTGCCGGAGGTCGGGCCCGGGCAGAAATACGCGTATCGCGTGCACGGCCCGTGGGCGCCGGAGCGGGGGTTGCGCTTCAACCCGCGGGTGCGCCTGCTCGATCCGTACGCGAAGGCGCTCGCCTCGCGGGTCCAGTGGGACGCGGGCGCGTTCGCCCACCGGAGCGGCGAGCCCGACGGCGACCTCGCCATGGCCGAGGGGGAGGCGCTCGGCGCCCCGCTCGGCGTCGTCATCGACCCGTCCTTCGACTGGGGCGGGGACCGGCGCCCGTACGTGCCGTTCCACCGCAGCGTCATCTACGAGGCGCACGTCCGCGGCCTGACGATGCAACACCCGGAGATCCCCGAGGAGCTCCGCGGGACCTACCTTGGCATCGCCCACCCGGCCATCATCGGATACCTGCGGTATCTCGGCATCACGGCCATCGAGCTCCTGCCCGTGCACGCCTTCGTGCACGAGAAATTCCTGCTCGACAAGGGGCTCCGGAACTACTGGGGATACCACTCGATAGGCTTCTTCGCGCCGGACGTCGGGTACCGCGCAGGCGCCGAGGTGGCGTCGGAGGTGCGTCAGTTCAAGGAGATGGTGAAGGCGCTCCACGCCGCCGGCATCGAGGTCATCCTCGATGTCGTCTACAACCACACGGCGGAGGGCAACCACCTGGGCCCGACGCTGAGCCTGCGCGGCATCGACAACCCGACCTACTACCGCCTCGTCCCTGGCAACGAGCGCTACTATTTCGACTACACGGGCACGGGGAACACCCTCAACGTGCGTCACCCGCAGACGCTCCAGCTGATCATGGACTCCTTGCGGTACTGGGTCCTCGAGATGCACGTGGACGGGTTCCGCTTCGACCTCGCGGCGGCGCTGGCGCGCGGCCTCCACGACGTCGACCAGCTCTCGAGCTTCTTCACGATCATCCACCAGGACCCGGTGCTCAGCCAGGTGAAGCTCATCGCCGAGCCCTGGGACGTGGGCCCCGGCGGCTACCAGGTGGGCAATTTCCCGGTGCGCTGGGCGGAGTGGAACGGCCGTTATCGGGACACGCTGCGGGACTTCTGGCGGGGCTCCGGCGGCATCGCCTCCGATCTCGGGTTCCGGATCACGGGGAGCAGCGACCTCTACGAGAACAGCGGGCGCAAGCCGTACACGAGCATCAACTTCGTCACGGCCCACGACGGCTTCACCCTGGCGGATCTCGTCTCCTACAACGAGAAGCACAACGAGGCGAACGGGGAGGGGGGCTGCGACGGCGCCGACGACAACCGCTCGTGGAACTGCGGCGTCGAGGGGCCGACCGACGACCCCGAGATCCTGAAGCTGCGGGCGCGGCAGGCGCGGAACATCATGGCGTCGCTCCTGTTCTCGCAGGGGACTCCGATGATCCTCCACGGCGATGAGCGGGGGCGCACGCAGGAGGGGAACAACAACGGCTACTGCCAGGACAGCCCGCTCACGTGGCAGCCGTGGGGCTGGGACGAATCGTCGCGCGCGCTGCTGGAGTTCACGCGCAAATGCCTCCGCATCCGGCACGAGCACCCAGCGCTCAGGCGCTCGATCTTCTTCAAGGGGCGCCCGATCCGCGGCGGCAAGACCTACGATATCCAGTGGTACCGCCCGGACGGGGAGCTCATGACCGACGAGGACTGGTCGAACCCGTTCACGCAGTGCGTCGGCGTGTTCCTGTCGGGAGAGGGGCTCGACGACGTGGACGAGGCGGGCGATCGGCTGGTCGACGACGACTTCGTCCTGCTGCTCAACGCGTCGCCGTGCGACCTGGGCTTCCTCCTCCCCTTCGCCGACGATGCCAGGCCGTGGCAGCTCCTCGTGGACACCCACGACGACGCCGCGGTCGAGACGCGGAGGGGCGGGGAAGAGACGGCGCTGACGTCGCGCTCGCTCAAGCTCTTCCTCCGGAGCAGGCGAGGCGCCTAGTGCGGGGCGCTCAGAACGCGTTGAAGGTGCCGAGGAAGAGGGGGGGGCCGGCGAACGCGGCGTCGAGGAGGGCGGCCGCCTTGGCGCTGCCCACCACGAAGCCCTGGCCCAGGAGATCGCGCGCCGAGGCGGCGCCGAAATAGATCTGCGTGAGCCGCTCGATGGAGAGCGAGAGGCGGTCTCCCGCCGTGCTGCCGGGCGCCGTCTGGACGCCGCGCGCCGCGAAGGTGACGTCGAAGGCGCGCGGCGCGTCCGTGAACACGGGGTCCTCGACGTCGACGCCGATGGCGCCGCGGACGCCGTGCTTCCGCGGCGACGGGTGCAGCGCGAGCGCGGCGGCGACGTCGACGATGCGCCCCATCGCGCCCGCCGCCGTCAGGCCGAGGACGCTGCGCCGCTGCGCCGTGTGCGCGGGCGGGCACAGGCCGGCGGGGTGCCGGGCCGCCGTCTCGTACACGATCGGCTCGTCGCGGATGCCGGGCTCGTCGAGCAGCGGCGCGCCCTGGCCGCGCGGGAGCGTCAGCTCCACGACCTCGTACTGATCGCCGAGCGCGCCGAGGAAGCCGATGAGCCCCCGGTAAGCGCCCGGCGTCGGCGCGTGGAGCTCGCGGACGACCAGCTGCTGGGCGCCGTAGGCGCCGCCCTCCGGGACGTCGAAGAACAGGTAGCCGGCGATCGCCTTGGAGCCCGGATCCACGTAGACGGCGCCGCTCGGAGAGCGCTTGAAGACGCGCACGTCCCACCAGTAGTCGCTCCGCTTCAGCTGCCCCGTCGTGTCGGCCCGCGCGACGTCGTAGGCCTGCTTGATGAGCGGCTCGTCCCGCGGGCGGGAGAAGGCCCGCACGTGGCGGCGCAGCACCGAGTCCGGGAGCCGATCGGGCGAGGTGCGCACGACGTCGCGGAGCTCGCAGACGCCGAAGCCGAACCTCCGGTAGAACGAGAGCCGGAAAGGGTGGAGCAGGGTGAGCGCCTCGCCCCGGCGGCGCATGCGGCGGAGGCTCTCGCGGACGAGCCGATCCGCGATGCCCCGGCGGCGGAACTCCGGGAGCACCGCCACGGACGAGAGGCCCTGGAACGGCACGTCCGCGCCCGCGAAGCTCATCGTCAGGTCGAGCGAGGCGACGTACCCGACGAGCTGGCCGTCGGTCTCCGCGACGATCACGTTGTCGAGGGCGAGGTGCGCGTGCTCGGTGAAATACCGCAGCCACGCCTCTGGATCACCCGCCTGGAACGCGCGGTAGGCGACCGTCGCGAGGGTGCCCTCCTCGCCCTTGCGGGCGCTGCGAAACACGAGCTCATGGTTGGAACGGCTCGGGGTGCGGGCGCGGGCCATGCCGGTCAATCTACCTTGGGAGGCGCGCTCCCTGGGCCCGGCGGCCCGGCGGCGGCCCGGCGGAGCGCTTCGGACATCTCCTCGGCCGATCCGAAGCGGCCGGACGGCTCACGGGCAAGCGCCTTGACGAACCACGCGTCGAGGGCAGGCGTGATCTCGGCGCAACGCTGGCTCGGAGGCGAGAAGGTGCCGATCCGGATGGCGCCGAGGAGGGCCTCGATCCCCTTCTGCTCGAACGGCGGCGCGCCGGTGAGCGCGTGGTAGGCCATGACGCCCACGGACCAGAGATCCGAGCGGCCGTCGACCAGCTTCGGGTTGAAGAACTGCTCCGGGCTCATATAAACGAGGCTGCCGACCACCGCGCCCGTGTTCGTCAGCGTGGTCCCATCCGGGTCGACATCCCCCCTGGCGACCCCGAAATCGAGCAGCTTGACGCAGGTGCCTCCGTCGGTGTCGGCGAGGAAGACGTGCTGTGGCGTGATGTCCCGGTGAATGATGCCGAGCTTGTGCGCGGCGGTGAGCCCCGCGCAGAGCTGCGAGACGAGGGCGAGTGTCTCCTCCAGGGGGAGGCGCCCGGCGCGCGCTAGCAGGTCGGACAGCTCCTCGCCCCGCAGCAGCTCCATCACGATGTACGAGAGGCCGTTGGCGGCGACGCCGTGCTCGTACACCTCGGCCACGTGGGGGCTCTTGATCCTCGTCATGAGCGCGCCTTCGCGGTGGAACCGGGCGACCGCGGTCGCATCGGTCGCGAGCGACGCAGAGATGAACTTGACGGCGACCTCCTTGCCGAGCCCGAGGTGATGCGCCGTCCAGATGCTGCCGACGCCTCCCATCCGGAGGAGGCTGTCGAGCGTCAGGTGCGGCGCTACGTGGGATCCAGGCTCAAGCCGCATAGACAGTCAGTATGAATGATGCTCGCACCAGTGCACGTTTCTCCGGTCTCCGTCCGCCGGGCGGGCGGCCCGCTCAATACAGCCCGTCGGGTGGCCGCCCATCGGACATGAACTTCTTGGCCACAGCCGCGATCCGGCGCGCGGAGAGCTCCCGCCGGACGGGGACGACGTGGGTGAGCAGCGCCGCGAGGTACGCGCCGTCGGGCCGAGGATCGGACGACTCGAGCCGCTCCAGCGCCTCGAGCGTCTTCACGGCGTGCGCCGTGAAAATGGGCCTCACCGCGGCGTCGAACGCGGCGAAGGGGGCGAGCTCGGCGAACGCGCGCCGGCGACCCGCGGCGTCGAGCTCCCGCGCGATCGCGAGCGCCGCGCCGACGTCGCGCGCCTCCACCGCCTGGAGCAGCCCGCCGCCTCGCGCGCGGGTAGCAGCAGTCGTAGCGGACGCCTGCGGCGCGGCGGCGTCCGCTTTGCGGAGCTTGCCGACGAAGCCGGCCGCGAGCACCGCGAGCTGCGCGGCCTCGCGCGGGAGGGCCTCGCGCCCGAGCGCCGCCGCCGCCTCCGCGAAGGTGACGGCGTGGGTGACGTCGAGCACCCCGACCTCGGCGTCGAGGCGCGCTTCCCAGGCCGAGTCGAAGCGCGCGAGGCGGACGGCGGCGGCGTGGCCGATCGCGCCGAGCAGCGCGAGCGGCCCGGCGCCGCGCGCGAGCCAGCGCACCGTCGCCTCGACGGCCGGCTGCTCTCCTGCGAGCACCTCGGCCTCGAAGGCGGCGCGCTCCGCGCCCTCGAGCGGCGCGGCGTCCGGGCGCGTGGCCGCCGCGGCGCCGTCGGGGCCGGGCAGGGCCAGATCGGCGAGGCGCGCGAGCGCGGCGCGCGTGGCGGTGAAGGGGGGCAGGCTCGTGTCGGCGGTCGCCCAGGCGAGCTGCACCGTGGAGGCGGCGAGGACCTCGTCGGCGGCGGACGAGAACCGCTCGGCCAGCTCGAGCGCCTTCGAGAGGAAGATGGCGCCGTGCCCGTAGTCGTACAGGTGCTGCGCGACGAAGGGCATGAGCGCGCGGCGCGCGCCGGCCGTGCCGCGGATCTCGACGAGCTCGCGCATCCGCGCCTCGGCCTCGTCGCGGCGCTCCGCCGCGAGCGCCTCGCTCACCTTCGTCGGCTCGTCGAGCTCGAAGTCGGCGATGCGCGCGAGGGGCGAGCGGGCCCCCACCTTGCCGTGGCCCTTGCCGCGGGGGCCTAGCCGGGTCGACGCCTCGCCGATCGCGTGGGCGGCGACCACGAACGCTTCCTCGGCGGGGATCCTGCCGCGCTCGACCCAGGCGCAGAGGTCCGCGAGCAGGGCGAGGCCGTGATCGAAGCCGTACTCGGCGCGCTCCGCCCCGTCCCTGGCGAGCACCTCGAACGCGAGGTGCAGGCTGCCGAGGCCGGTCTCCCCCCGGTGGAGCCCGAGCGCGCCCAGCCGGAGGCCCTCGCGCAGGGCGCGCGCCGGCTCGTCGCGCACGACGGCCTCCCGCAGGCCGGCGACGAGGCGCCGCACCTCGGCCGCGGTGTCGACGGCCCGGTTGAGCTGTACGCGCCCGTCGTCGATGCGGGTGGCGTAGCGCCGCACGGGCTCGCCGCCGAACGTGCAGGCGCCCGAGGCGAGCTCGAACTTCCAGTTGTGCCACGCGCAGGTCAGCACGCCGTCGCGCAGCGCGCCCTGCGAGAGCGGGTAACCCTGGTGCGGGCAGCGATCGTCGAGCGCGTGGACCTCGCCGCCCCGGAGGACGCAGGCGAAGCGCCGCCCCGCGTCGTCCTTGCGCAGCACGGGCACCTCCGCCGAAAATTCGGAGAGGGGGCCCAGATCGATCCAGTCCGACTTCATGGCTTCTCCGCGCGGCGGTGCGCGCCGCGGTGGGTACGCGGCGCGCGTCGTGAACGCGACGTGCATCGTAGCCGAGAGCGGGGCGGGGAGGGGCCGCGAACGGGGCCGCCGCGAAAAGTTCCCTGTCCGGACCCGCGCCGGTCGTTCACCCCTTCACGCAGAGGACCTGCCGGAGCTCGGCGACGATCTCCACGAGATCGCGCTGGTCTTCCATGACGCGCTCGATCGGCTTGTAGGCGGAGGGGATCTCGTCGAGGACGCCACCATCCTTGCGGCACTCGACCCCGGCCGTCTGCGCGGCCAGATCGCCGACCGTGAAGCGCCGCTTCGCCTCGCCGCGGCTCATCCTGCGCCCCGCGCCGTGCGAGGCGCTCTCGAACGCCTCGGGGTTGCCGAGGCCGCGGACGATGTACGAGCGCGTGCCCATCGAGCCGGGGATGATGCCGAGCTCGCCCTTGCCTGCTCGGATCGCGCCTTTGCGCGTCACCAGCACCTCTTCGCCGAAATGACACTCTTCTGCCACGTAATTGTGATGGCAGTAGATGGCGTCCTGGATCGCGAGCTCGGGGAAGTGCCGGCGGAGGACGCCCTCGGCGAGGTGGAACATGGCCTCGCGGTTCGTCCGCGCGTACCGCTGCGCCCAGAAGAGGTCGTGCCGGTAGGCCTTCATCTCCGGGGTGCCGGCGAGGAACACCGCGAGATCGCGATCGGGCAGGTCGCGGTTGTGGGCGAGCTTCTTCGCCGTGGCGATGTGGATCTCGGCGAGCTCCTTGCCGATGTTGCGAGAGCCGGAGTGGAGCATCAGCCACACGTCGCCGTCCGTGTCGAGGCAGAGCTCGATGAAGTGGTTGCCGCCCCCCAGCGTGCCGAGCTGACAGCGCGCCCGCGCGAACAGCCCCTGGACCTTCGGGCTCAGGCTCGCGAACTCGTCCCAGAGCGGGAGGCGCTCGAACCCCTCCGGCGGGGCGTCGTGGGCGGCGAACCCGACGGGGATCGCCCGCTCGATGTCGCTGCGGATCCGCCGGAGGTCGTCGGGCAGATCGGCCGCGGTGAGGTTCGTGCGGAGCGCGCCCATCCCGCAGCCGATGTCGACGCCGACGGCGGCCGGCGCGACCGCGTCCCGCATCGCGATGACCGAGCCGACGGTCGCGCCCTTGCCGAAGTGGACGTCGGGCATGGCGGCGACGTGGTGGAACACCCAGGGCAGGGCGCTGATGTTCCGCAGCTGCTCCAGCGCGATCGACTCGACCTCGTCCGGCCGGGTCCACAGCTTGATGTCCACGTTCTTGCCCTTGATCTGCGCGGGTCCCATGCGGGCAGAATAGCGCGGGGCGCATGCAGGCGAATAGCGAGGGCGCATGCGGCCGAATCGCGAGGCGCGCGTGCGGGCGCATCGCGAGGCGCGCGGCTACCCCGTTCGGCCTTGCGGGACCTCTGGGTTCTTGATACGCGTCGAATCGCCGCTTCGGGGTCCTTGTCCATGCCGTCTGCTCGCGTGCTCTCCATCGCAACCCTGGCGGCCTTCGCCGCTCTGTCGTGTGGGGTCACGAGCGGTTGTGACGGCCGCAAGCCGAGCGAGGACCCCGCGGCCGGGAAGCTCGCCGCTGCACCTTCCGCGACGGCCAGCGCCGCGGAAGGTGCGGAAGGTGGACAGCGCGCCCTTCCCCCGGGCGACGACCGCTTCGCGGCCCAGATCGCGGCGAACCTGCCCCGGGTGCCCGACCCGGTGATCCAGCCGCCGGAGAACGGGGGCGCGGGCGCCGAGCTCGACAACGGCGCCTTCCGCGATCGCGCCGTCGCCTTCGTCCGTCAGGTGGCGGCGGGCGGTGACAAGGTGACGTGCGATCTCGCCCTCTCGTCCAAACGCCCCTTCCGCGCCGTCGTGATGGGCTTTCGGGAGGGGAAGCAGATCGCCCGCGGGGAGGCGTCGGACGCGGGGCTCTGCGTCGCGCTGAAGGACGCCGCGCGCAGGGCCGTGGCCGCGGCGGGCGGCGCGCGCGAGGCGCTCGCGGGCGCGCGGCTGGTCGTGGAGCTGCCGGCTCATCACGAGTCGATGGTGGAGAGCGTCGAGCGCCCGGGGAAGGGCGTCGAGCTCGTCGAGGGGCTCGTGCCGGTCCGCGCCCTCGACAAGGCCCTCCTCGCGCGGCGCATCGAGGACGGCAAAGGCTATCTCTTGCGCGTCATCGATCCGCGGCACAAGGGGGTTCACAAGTACTACCACGCCCCCGCGGACCGGTTCGAGCGCGAGTTGCACACGATCTACACCGCGTCTACGGCGCTGACGCTGCTCAAGCTGCACGCCTACAAGCCCGACGAGCGCCTGCTCCGCCTGGCGACGGAGGCCGCCGGCTTCATGATGGGCATGCAGAGCCGCGAGGCGCGCGATCGCACGGCCGGCGGCTTCTTCTACGCGTTCGACCTGGAGCGCGAGCGGCCCGAGCGCCGGCTGGTCGTCGGCACGGCGTCGAAGTCGATCTTCACGCTCCTCGAGCTCCACGGCGTCACGAAGGACAAGAGGTACCTCGAGTCCGCCGTGCTCGCGGCCGAGTGGCTGATCTCGATGCAGCGGCCGGACGGCAGCGTGCGCTCGGCCCTGATCGGGCAGGAGGGCGGAGCGTGGAAGGTCCAGGGCAAAGACTCGACGCTCTACACGGGGCAGGTCCTCTCCGCCCTGTCGCGCACCTACCGGGCCACGAAGAACAAGAAGTACCTCGACGCCGCGGCCCGGACCGCGGACTACCTGCTCGCCAGGATCGCAGAGAAAGGGTGTTTCCTCGGCGACGACTACAGGAAGCCCAACCCGATCTCGAGCTCGTGGGCGGTCCAGTCGCTCCTCGACTTCGCCAAGGCCGGCGGCGACCAGCGCGTCGAGCAGACCGTCTTCCGCTGCGCCGACGACCTCGTGAAGCGGCAGTGGCGCAGGCCCGAGGACGCCTACCGCTACGGCCGCTGGCAGCGGTCGCTGTCGAGCAGCGGGAGCGGCTGGCTCGCCGAGGTGATGTCGGAGGTGTACCACCACTGCCGGAAGAAGGGCACCGAGGGCTGCGATCGGTACAAGGATGCGGTGGTCGCCGCGATCCGGTTGCTCTTGCAGTACACGTACGGTCCGGAGAGCTCGTTCGTTGTGAAGAACCCGCAGGCGGCCGCCGGCGGGGTGTTCTGGAGCGTCAGGGATCGCTACGTGCGCACCGACTCGGTGTGCCACGCGATGAACGCGTACCTCAACATGATAGGCGAGCTCGGCGACGGCCCGCTGCTCACGCTGCCCGAGCGGCCCCTCGCCGAGCGGATGGCGCTCTCCGCGGAGGCGGCGGGCGCGGGGCTCCCCGAGGACGAGGGCGAGGAGGCCGCCGCGGGGCAGTCCGGGCCGAAGGGCGACGACGCGGACGACTGAAGAGAGCGCGCGCAGACGGGGATGGCGTCGCCGGAGGGCGCGCGGCCGCGGCCCGGCGTCGCTTCGCCGAGCGGGGCGCCCGAGAGCCGGAGAGCCGGCGGACCGCGCCTTCGGCGCGATCGAGAGGCGAGAGCACAGTGGCATGGATGATTTGACGTTGTTCCAGGAGAACCGCGCATGGCTCAGGTGAAGATCTACGGAATCAAGGAGAAGCTCAATCCGGTGAAGGAGGCCCTGTCGAGGGTGATCCACGCCTGCGTCATGGAGGCGCTGCAGATGCCGCAGGACAAGCGGGCGCATCGCTTCTTCCCGATGGAGAGCGAGGACATGCTGGCGCCGGGCGGGCGCACAGACGCCTATACGATCATCGAGATATCGATGATCACCGGGCGCAGCGTGGAGACGAAGAAGAAGCTCGTGCGGCTGCTGTTCGACAAGATCCGGGATGAGGTGGGGATCGACCACCAGGACATCGAGATATGCATCTCGGAGTCGCCGCCCCACGACTGGGGGTTTCGCGGGATGCACGGCGACGAGGTCAAGCTGAACTACAAGATCAACCTCTAGGTCCGGGCGCTCGCGGGCTTCCCCGCGCGGCAGCGCGGGCCGGGCGCCGGTGCGGATCCGGCGGTCAGCGGGGCAGCACGGCCACGATGCGCAGCGGCCCGCCGGAGCCGGCGCGGATCTTCATCGGGAGCGCGATGACGAGCGCGCCCCGCGGAGGCAGCGACTCCATCGAGGCGACGTTCTCGAACGCGGGGATATCCGCCCCGAGCAGCACCCGATGGGTGATGAAATCCTTCGACGGGCCGTTGTCGATGCTCGCCGTATCGATGCCGACCGCGCCCACGTTCCGCGCGACGAGCGCCCGCGCGGCGTCCTCGCCGATGCCGGGGAAGTGCAGCGCCTCGGCGTGGCCAGGTCGATCGTCGCCGAGATACCTCTTCTTGTCAGGCCAGCGCGCGCCCCAGCCCGTCCGGATCAGCACGATGGTGCGCGGCTCGATGGCGCCGTGCGCCCGCTCGAACGCCTCGATGTCCGCCAGGTTCACGAGGTAGTCGCTGTCCCTGGCCGCGGCGGCCGACACGTCCACCACCACCGCGGGGCCGACGAGGCGCGACAGGGGCACGGCGTCTGCGGTCGTTTTGCCCTCGGCGAAGTGGATGGGCGCGTCGAGGTGCGTGCCGCCATGCTCCGGCGCGCAGAGCGTGTATGCGGAGTAGAAGTAGCCGCCCTCGGTCTTGCCGTGGTGCACCGTCTCGTGGGCAAAGCCGGTCGTCGCCGTGGGCCAGTAAATGGTCTTGTCGTCGAAGGGATAGGTCAGGTCGACGAGCCGCGCGCCCTCGGGCAGGCGGACGGCGCTCGCGCCGGCGCCGGCAGAGGTGTCGCCCCGCGCTCCGGCCTGCTCCGCCGCGCAGCCCGCCGAGTGCGCGGCGAGCAAGATAACCGTCGAGATCAACGTTCGCATCGAGCCCCTCCTGGCCGGCCATGCTACCGGCCGCGTGAGATGATCCTGTCACCGGCCTCGCGCCGGGGCATCGATCCTGACCTCGCTCGCCGGTCCGTCGCCTGACGCGCGTTCAGCGCGCCGGCGCGGCGGCGGCGACCTGGTCGCCGGCCGCTCGGCGGGCCGCGAACCGGTTCTCCGGCCGGGGGAGCCCGTAGTGGTCCCGCAGCGTCGTGCCCTCGTACTCCGTACGGAACAGGCCGCGCCGCTGCAGGATGGGCACCACGTGCTCCGCGAACGCCTCCAGGCCGGAGGGGAGCAGCGGCGGCATCACGTTGAAGCCGTCCGCTGCCCCCTGCGTGAACCACTCCTCGATCGTCTCCGCCACCTGCTCCGGTGTACCGGTGAACGTGCGGTGTCCGCGGCCGCCCCCGAGGCGCGAGAGCAGCTGCCGCACGGTGAGGTTCTCCCGTCGCGCGAGGTCGGTGACGAGCGCGAAGCGGCTCTGCATCCCCCGCACCGCCGTCACGTCGACGACGGGAGGAAGCGGCCTGTCCAGGTCCGATTCCGTCAGCTCGACGCCGATCAGGCCGGACAGCTGCTTCAGGCCGTAGGCGGGCACCTGGAGCTCGGCCAGCTCGTTCTCGCGCCGGCGGGCCTCCTCCTCGGTGCCGCCCAGGACTGGCACGATCCCCGGGAGGATCTTCACGAGCGCCGGCCTCCGTCCATACGCGGCGACCCTCCGCTTGAGGTCCGCGTAGAACGCCTGCCCCTCGGCCAGCGTCTGCTGCGCGGTGAACACCGCCTCGGCGTACTGGGCGGCGAACTCCCTGCCGTCCTCCGAGGAGCCGGCCTGGACGAGGAGCGGGTGACCCTGCGGCGTGCGCGGCACGTTGAGCGGACCGCGCACGCGGAAGAACCGGCCCTCATGGTCGATGCGGTGGATCTTGTCGCCGTCCGCGAAGCGCCCTTTTTCCCTGTCGCCGATCAGGAAGTCGTCTTCCCAGCTGTCCCACAGCTGGAGGCACACGTCGACGAACTCGGCCGCGCGCTCGTACCGGTGCCGGTGCTCCGGCACCTCGTCCAGCCCGAAGTTCTGGGCCGCGTCGCTGCCCGCGGTGGTGACGATGTTCCACCCGGCGCGGCCCCCGCTGATGTGGTCTATCGTGGCGAAGCGGCGGGCCAGGTTGTAAGGCTCGTTGTAGGTGGTCGAGGCCGTCGCCACGAGCCCGATCCGCTCGGTCACCACGGCCAACGCCGGCAGCAGCGCCGTCGGGTCGAGCCGACCCACGGGCCGGTACCGGATGTCGCCCTGCAGCGCCGGGCCGTCGCCGAAGAAGATCGAGTCGAACTTCGCCCGCTCGGCGACGCGGGCGAGGTGCTGGTAGTGCGCCACGTCCCACGTGCCGGTCAGGTTGCTCTCCGGGTACCGCCACGCCGACTCGTGGTGTCCTATCGTCATCAGGAACGCGTTGAGGTGCAGCTTGCCGGGTCGGTGGGGCACGGTCACGGGATACTCCTTCTCAAGCTCGGGGGCGCGCGGGCGGCTTGATGGAGGGGCGGCCGACGGCGCGATGCATGAAGCGGCGGACGGCGGGCGATAGGCAACTCCAATGCCGCCGCTCCGCTCGGCGTATGGCGGCGGCCGCGGGTCGGCGCGCCCGCTGGCAGGACGCGTGGAGCTTCGATGCGCACGGAACGCTGCTGGTGCGCTGCTGCGGCAGCAGCAACCGGTGGCGATCCGCTGCTCCCGGAGCACCCGACAGGCCGGCCATCCCCGCCGGCGGCGGTCAGCCGCTCCGGCGGGGCGCCCGCTTCTTGGCTCCGGCGCGCGGCGAGCTCCTGGACTCGCTCGGTCGCGGCGCCGCTTCGAGCTCCGCTTCAAGTCCCTTGAGGATGAGCTCCAGCCCGTACCGGAACCGCGCGTCCGTGTCGGCGCTCAGGAGGTGCGGGAGCGCCGCCGCGAGGTGCGGGTAAGCTCCTCGCTCCACCGCCTCGCGGAAGAGCGCTGGATCGGCCTTGCCGCGGTCCGCTCCCGGGCGGACCACCAGGGCCTGCTCCTCGAGGGCGAAGCCGATCACGTAGTACACGATCGACCAGCACCCCCACGCCGCGGCGCGCGGGGAGAGACCGGCGTCGCTCAGCGCGCCGATCAGCACCTCCGAGACCCGCAGCGTGTTGTCCTGCGCGACGTAGGTCCCCGCGAACACCCGCGCCCCGTCGCGGTGCGCGAGGAGCGCCCGGCGGAGCCGCTCGCCCATGTCCGCCGCGCGCTCCATCCCCGAGAGCGCTACCGGCACGCTCTCCGCGCAGCCCGCCAGCATGGCCTCCGCCATCGCGTCGAGCAGCTCCTCCTTGTTCTTGATGTGCCAGTAGAGCGTCGCCGCCTGGACCTCCAGCTCCTGCCCGAGCCGGCGCATCGTCAGCGCATCGAGCCCGACGTCGTTCAGGAGACGCAGCGCCGTCGCGACGACCTGCTCACGTCGTAGCCGCATCGCCGGTCCTTCCCTCGTTCGTACCCGGAAGTCGAAGCACGGCCTTGACTCTAACATCGTTCAATTTACTCTAACGTTGTTAGAGTCGGGGGCGTGGAGGTTTCAATGTCGGTGCAAAATGATGTCGTGGTGGTTGGCGGTGGTCCGGTAGGGATGTTGCTGGCTTCGGAGCTCGCGCTCGCGAAGGTCCGGGTCCGCGTGCTGGAGCAGCGGCGGACGCGCACCGAGCAATCGCGCGCGCTCACGGTGCACCCGAGGAGCCTGGAGATCCTCGATCAGCGCGGGATCGTGGACCGCTTCCAGCGCCGGGGTGTGCCGATG
The DNA here is from genome assembly GCF_028368935.1 of Sorangium aterium. Taxonomy (NCBI): domain Bacteria; kingdom Pseudomonadati; phylum Myxococcota; order Polyangiales; family Polyangiaceae; genus Sorangium; species Sorangium atrum. The sequence goes on from NZ_JAQNDK010000004.1 coordinate 730,014, forward strand.
CCGGCAGGGCACTTCGCGTGGCTCGACACCTCGCTCGACTTCTCGCGCCTCGACACGCGGCACCCGTACACGCTGTGGCTGGCCCAGGCCCAGACGGAGGCGCTCCTGGAGGAGCGGGCCCGGGAGCTGGGCGCCGAGATCCAGCGCGGTTATTCGGTCGTCGAGGTCACGGAGAGCGAAGGCGAGGTCGCCTTGCGGGTCGAAGGCCCCGAGGGGCAGGTCGAGGAGCGCGCGCGTTACGTGGTGGGGTGCGACGGAGCGAGGAGCGCCGTGCGGCGCTCGAGCGGCATCGGGTTTCCGGGCACGGAGACGACAGTGACGGCCATCCTGGGCGATGTGGAGCTCGACGAGCCTCCGGCCAGGCCGTTCAGGCACACGTGCTCGCGCGGCTCCGTGCTGGCGGCCCCGCTTCCACCCGGCGATCACGAGGGCGTCTATCGCTTCGTCGTGTTCGACCCGGAGCGGGCTCATGTGCCCACGTCCGAGCCGGTCACGCTCGGGGAGCTCGAGAGCGGCGTCGCGAGGATCGTCGGGAGGGGCTTCGGGATGCGCGATCCGCGGTGGCTGTCGCGCTTCGGCAATGCGACGCGGGTCGCCGAGCGGTACCGGCGTGGGCGGGTCCTGCTCGCGGGCGACGCGGCGCACATCCACTTTCCCGCCGGCGGCCAGGGGCTCAACGTCGGACTGCAAGACGCGATGAACCTCGGATGGAAGCTCGCTGCCGAGGTGAACGGCTGGGCGCCGCCCCGCCTCCTGGACAGCTATCATGACGAGCGCCACCCCGTGGGCCTGGCCGTGGGGCGCAACACGGAGGTTCAAACGAAGCTCGGCGACGTCTCGGAGGCGGGGCTGGCGCTCCGAAAGATGATGAGCGACTTGCTCGCCATGGAGCCCGTCAATCGGCGGATCTCCGAGCTCGTGAGCGCGCTGGATGTCGCGTATCCGCCCGGCGACACGGCGGCGGCCCACCCCTGGGTCGGCAGGCGGGCGCCCGATCGCGCGCTCGTGACGGACCGCGGCGCCGCGCGGCTGTACGAGCTGCTCCCCACGGGCCGGTTCGTCCTGCTCGACCTCACCGGTGCGGTCGATCTCCGGGAGGCAGGCGCGGCGTGGAGCGATCGCGTCGACGTCGTCCGCGCGACGGCCGCGCCGGAGAGCGATCTCGCCGCCCTCGATGCGCTCCTGGTGAGGCCGGACGGGCACGTCGCGTGGGCGAGCGACGCCGCCCGACGGGCGACGTGCCTCGCCGATCTGAGGGGCGCGCTCGAGTCCTGGTGCGGGCCCGCGTGAGGCCGCGAGGGCGCGCTCACACCTTCGGAAGAGGTGGAGAAGGTGGCGCACCGACGCCCGTTCGCGCGTTCAGCCCGCACGCTCCTGGATTCGGTCTGGCGCGCCCCGACGCGAAGCGCTAGCGTCTGGCCAGGGTGCGCAGGGGCGCCCTCCCCGCCGGAAAGAAGCCTTTCACCCTGCGACGCGACGACCGCGAGTCACCTCGCACCGTCATGACCACGTCGACATCCTCGGGCCGAGGGAGCGGGTAGCGGCCGATTCGAGAGGAGACGTCCATGATGGATCCCGTTCGCGAGCTGAAGACCCGCGCTGAGCTGCTGCACAAGCAGCTCGCGTCGAACGACGTCAAGGCGCTTTTGCGCCTGCGCGCGCTGCCCGAGCTCGGGCGCGCCGACGAGGCCGCGCTCGCCGCGGCCGTCGCCGGCATCCGCCGGAAGCACTGCCTCGCGGTGGTCGCGCGCGAGTGCGGCTTCTCGAGCTGGGAGCGCGCGCGCCTCGCCCTCGCGGGAGAGCCCGGAGCGCCCGAGCTCGGGACGCTGCTCTACGGCCGGGATGGCGGCGTGCTGCACCACTGGTTCGCGACCTACGAGGAGGCGCGCGCCCACGTCGAGGCGCTGCCGGAGGCGTCGCCCGGCTATCTCCTCGCGTACAAACACCACTTCTTCGTCGCCGATCGCGCGTTCGTCGCGTCGCTCGGGCTCGATCCCGACGACCCGGACTGGCAGGCGATCGGGTGGGACTGGGCACGGCCTGCCGATGTCGCCGCGCGGAGCCGCCTCTACGCAAAGCGGCTCGCCTCGATGCGGGGGTGGGCATGAGCGCCCCGGAGCTGCACCCGGACGTCACCGCCGCGCTCGAGGCCGCGTTCCCGGGGCGCCCGGTCCAGGACGTGACCTCGCTCTCCGGCGGGTTCTCCGGCGCCGCGCTGATCGCGTTCGTCGTCGACGGCGCGCCCTACGTCGCGAAGCGCTTCGCGCTCGATCCGAGCGATCCGGAGCGCGCCGCGCGCGAGAGCGCGTGCATGCGCGTCGCGTCCGAGCGCGGCGTCGCGCCGCGCCTGCACCACGCGGACGCGCGGACGGGCGTGACGATCATGGACCGCATCGCGGGGACGCCGCTCCGCCCGACGAGCGATCCGATGCAGATCGAGCGGGTCGCGGCGGCGTTGCGGCGGCTCCACGACGGTCCGCCGTTCCCGCGCGGCCCGTCGCGCATGGACTTCCTGCGCTTTCTCGACGCGCAGTGCGCCGCGCTCGCAGGCGTGGGCCTGCCAGCCGAGCTCGTGCGCACCATCGCCGAGCTGGAGCGTGTGAGCGCGCCCCACGCGCACGCGGCCGCGTGTCATCGCGACCTCAACCCGAACAACGTGCTCGTGGCGGCCGAGCGCGTGTACTTCGTCGACTGGACCCACGCGGGCGCGGGAGATCCGTTCATCGATCTCGCGCAGCTCGGGGTCTTTGCGTACCCGCGGCCTGAGCAGCGGGAGGCGCTGCTCGAGGCGTACCTCGGGAGGCCCGCGAACGACGGCGAGCGCGAGCGAGCGCGCCTGGCGCGCGCCATCGCCCTCGCCTTCTACGCTGCGAGCTTCTTCTTCGGGGCTGCGCGCCTCGGCGGGCCGCCTCCCGAAGACGACGTGTCCCGCCCGCTCGCCGAGGTCCTCGCCGCGTTCGGCGCCGCGCCGGAGCGAACGCACCCCGGCGTCGTCGCCGCCGCCTTCCTGCGCGAGGTGCGGCGGGAAGCCCGGGCGCTCGACGTCCTGCGCGGCTTGCCATGACGCCACGCTGGAGGCCTGGGGCGCGAGCCCGCGGCAAGGATCGCGACCCACCTCGATGATCTCCAGCGAGCTCAGCGGGCGGCGTGACGTTGCCAGTCGGGACGCGACCGGGCGGCTGTGCAGAACGACAGCAGCACATTCAGGGAGACTCGGGGTCCCCCTGTGGGGACTCCTTGTCTTTCTCGGTGAAGTCCTCTCGAGCGGCCTGAGCCCGAGGTGCGCGGCAAGCGCGCGCTGGCGCTGAAGGAACCATGACATTTCTACGTTCGCGCCAACCAGGGCTGGCAGTGAGGCAAGGTCCGTTGGGCGGAGGTGCGCGGGATTGCGATGATTGCGCCCGGTGGTTCGCGCAGATAGCGTGGGTGCATGGGGAGCTGGGAGAAGGTCCAGGCCGCGGCCGCGACGCTCGGCCTCGCCGCACGGGACCGCGAGGCGAGGGGCCTCGTGGCGGGGCGCCTCGTCTCCGTGGAGATCAGCTGGACCCAACGGCAAGCGCACGTCCTCGTCCACGGCTGGCTCCAGCCGCCCCTCGATCTCGGCCTCGAGATGCACCGTCGGGACGTGGCGCTGGGGTTCGTGAACGCGGTCGCGACCGGCAGCGACGATCTCGACAGCGAGTTCTCGATCGCGGCTGACGATCCCTCCCGGACAGGGGATCTCTTCACCGTGGCGCTCCGAGAGCACCTCGTCGCGCTGCACCGCGCGTCCTACGACGTCCGGATCCACGATGGCGGCTGTACGCTCTCCGAGCCGTACAGCTTCGGCATGGACGAGGCGTGGATCGTGCGCGCCGCCCACAGCGCCGCGCAGATCGTCGAGCTCCTCGACGGCGCGCGCGCTGGCCTCCGCGCCGCCGCGTCGCTCGCCGGACACGCCGAGGCGCTCCGCGCGCTCGCCGCGGCGCGCGGCCTCGCCTTCGCGAGCGCGCCGCTCTCAGTCACGGGCCGCATCGAGGGGGGCCCGATCGAGATCGGCTCGGAGCGCGCGGCGCGCGATCGCCACCGGGTCATCGCGCGGGCGAGCTTCGAGACCGAGCTCGGCCTTGGCCTCGCCGTCCGGCGTGAACGGCTCCTCGACGGCCTCGTCACGATGCTGGGCGGGCAGGACATCGTCGTTGACGACGAGGCGTTCGATCGTCGCTTCCTCGTGCGCGTGGATCCGCGGCAGACCGACCGAGCCCCCGAGCTGCTCGACCCTGGCGCCCGTAGGGCCCTCCTCGCCCTCGACGATCGCGCTGGCCCCGTCGCCATCGACGATCGCGGCGTGACCGTGGGACCGATCGCCTCCTCGATCGCGCCGGAGACGATGGTGTGGGCCATCGACACGCTCGACGAGGTGCGCGCAAGGGTCCAGCGCAACCTCCTGCGCGGCACCGGGGGCGGGCCCTACCGCTAGCGATGGTCAGGCGCGGGGCGCACGCCGTGATCCGGTGCGCCCAAAGCCAGCACGGCAGGCGCGGCGGTCGCCGTCCTCGACGACGCGCAGGGCGCATTGCGAGTACGCATCTCGATTTCTCTCTCCGGATCATCGCCCGCGCCAGGGCCTGTTTGCCGCGATTTGCTGTGCCTGCCTCGGGACCGACGGCCTCCGCGTGAACTGCAGAGTCCGCCATTTGCGTGGAGGAGCCGTGCTTGACGCCGTGAGCGGCAGGTCTGCATAATCGCGCCCATGAGCTACATCGACGGCTTTGTCACTCCTGTGCCCACGGACAAAAAGGCAGCTTATCGCGAGGCCTGCGTGAAGGCCGCGGAGGTCTTCAAGGAGTATGGTGCGACGCGCGTCGTCGAGTGCTGGGGCGACGACGTGCCCGACGGCAAGATCACCGACTTCAAGGGCGCGGTGAAGGCCGAGGCAGGCGAGACCATCGTGTTCTCCTGGATCGTGTGGCCATCGAAGGAGGTGCGCGACCAGGCGGGCGCGAAGATGAAGGACGACCCGCGCATGCAGATGACGGAGAATCCACCTTTCGACCCCAAGCGCATGATCTGGGGCGGGTTCGCTGTCCTCTTCGACTCGAGCGGAGAGGAGCGTTAGGCGAGCACAAGGGCCAACGAGATCACGCCGCACCTCTGGTATGCGGAGGCGGCCCGGTTCCCCGAGGCGATGCTCAACATGGGGGACCTGGACAGCACCGGCTTCAAGGCCGCGCACGAAGCGCGCTGAACGCTGGCGCAGGGCGCCCCGCTTGATCCCCCGCACGAGCACGAGCGGCCGGCCTCGACGGCTGCAACCTTGTCTCACCCCTCGGTAGCGCACGCGTGTGCCGGTCGAGCGCCACGTACCGCGCTTCTTTGATATACAGACCAGGACGGAACCGAGGGTACGGATGAACGGTGATGTGGATTACACGGCTGTCGTTGCCGAGAACCAGCAGCTGAAGCAGCGCATCCGGGAGCTGGAGGAGGCCGAGGAGGCGCGGGATAGCCTCGAGGCGGCGCTGCGCCAGAGCGAGGAGCATGCGCGCGTCTTTGTCACCTACAGCCCGGCTGCGGTGGCCATGTTCGATAACGACATGCGCTACATCCTGGCCAGTCACCGCTGGCGGGAAGATTTCGGCATGAAGGAGCGGGATATCATCGGCCGGTGCCATTACGATCTCTTCCCCGAGATCCCCGAGCACTGGAGGGCGATCCACCGGCGCTGCCTCGCAGGAGCCACGGAATCGAATGATGAGGAGCCCTTCCCGCGGGCCGACGGGAGCGTCGACTGGGTGCGCTGGAAGATCTTTCCCTGGTACAAGTCGATCGGCGAGATCGGCGGGATCATGCTGTTCACGGAGGTGATCACCGACCGGAAGCGGCTCGAGGATACGCTCCGGCTTCAGGCGAGGACGCTCCTGGAGCTGTCGACGCCCATCGTTCCCATCAGCCAGGGCGTCCTCGTGCTGCCGCTCGTGGGCGTGCTGGACGCGGCGCGGGCGCAGCAGATGATGGAGAACCTGCTGAGCAAGGTGGTCGAGCGGCAGGCGCGGGTGGCGATCATCGACGTCACCGGCGTGCCGCACATCGACACGGCCTCGGCGAGCGCCCTCCTGCAGGTGGCGCGGGCGGTCCGGCTGCTCGGGGCGCAGGTCGTCCTGACGGGGATCCGGCCGGAGGTGTCCCAGGCCATCGTCCACCTCGACATCGATCTCGCCGGCATCATGACCCGCCGCGACCTGCAGAGCGCGATCTCGTTCGCGACCGGGATGAGCCTGGCATCCGCGTCGCCGTCCAAGCCATGACGCACCTTGCCCGAGGGCTGCTGCTGCAGAAGCACCCGGGCAGCACCCGCCTGCTGCTCCAGCAGCACGGGGTTGTCTGATATAACGGATCCACGTCTTTTGAAGCGGACATAAGCCTGGTACGCCGCATGCAGAATGCAGAACGCAACCCGCAGCGGCGCAACGAGCGTCGAGCTTCTTTCCTGACAGAGTGCGCGGCGTGTGCCGCGCGCGGCCAGTTTCCTTCGCTGCCGGGAGGCGTCGGGGCCATCGAGCCCTCTCTGAATTCTCCCCCGGGGCGGCGCGCTGGAGCGCGAGCGCGCGGTCACAAGGCCGAGCGCATCTGCGGTGCTTCCGCCCGACCTGCTCTGCTGGCCACGGTGAAGGCTTGGTCCGCGCAATGCAATGCGTCAGGACGAGTGTTGACCTGAAGAGAGCCATGAAAGATCCAGTGATCGCGCCCCGCGCGGTCTCATCCATTCTCGTGAGCACGATCCTGACGAACGCCCTCCCGGGCGCGCCAGGCGTCGTGTGGCGTCGACTCGCGACGCGCTCCGAGCTCTGCGCGCAGGCGCTCTCCTGGCGCTCGCAGCGGCTCGCGCCCCGCCGGATCGGCGCTGACGTCGAGCGATGGACCGCCACGCGCTGTAGGGGCGCCGCGCTCGCGGCGCTCTAGCTCGAAGGCCTCTCACATTCTCAGCACAGGAGCGGGCGCCTGGTCGGCGCGCGGCCTCGTGCGCCCTGGGCGCGGCTGCCCGGCGCCGATGGCCGCCGCGTGACCGCGCGATCGCGCCATGGAGTCATCGTCATGAGCGTCTCATCCTCTCACCTCTCGCTGAAAGACGGCAAGAAGACCTCTCGCTCGCGGGTGGTGCGCGACAAGCTCGATTACCCGGTGATCGACACCGATCTGCACACGATCGAGTTCGCCCCGATCCTCGAGGATTACATCGCGAAGTACGGCGGCGCGAAGTCCGTCGACGAGTTCCGCGACGCGATCAACCGGGGCTTCGGCTACCTGAGCAACGAGTGGTACGAGCTCACGCCCGAGCAGCGCGCGGCGCAGCGCTCGGTCCGCCCGCCGTGGTGGGCGCTGCCGACGAAGAACACCCTCGATCTCGCCACGGTGTCGCTGCCCAGCCTGCTGCACGAGCGGCTCGGCGAGTCGGGGACGGACTACGCGGTTCTTTTCCCGAACGTCTCCACGTTCGCCACCCACGTCGGCAAGGAGGATCTGCGCCGGGTGCTCATCCGCGCGGTCAATGCCTATCACGCCGACGTGTACCGGCCGTACGCCGACCGCCTCACGCCTGTCGCGGCCATCCCGCTGCACACGCCGCAGGAGGGCGTCGAAGAGCTCGAGTTCGCCGTGCGTGAGCTCGGCCTCAAGGTCGCCCTCATCCCGGGCAACCTCCGGCGGCCGATCCGGTCGGTGGCCGAGAAGTACCCGTCGCGGCACCACCCGGACGTCGCGCGGCACGCGAACTGGCTCGACACGTTCGGCGTGGACAGCGAGCACAACTACGACCCGTTCTGGGCCAAGGCGGTCGAGCTCAGGACGGTGCTGACCACCCACTCCGCCGGGATGGGGTGGACCAGCCGCAGCTCGGTCTCGAGCTACATGTACAATCACATCGGCCACTTCGCCTCCGCCTCCGAGGCGCTCGCGAAGTCGCTCTTCTTCAGCGGCGTGACCCGCCGGTTCCCCGATCTCCGCGTCGGCTTCCTCGAGGGAGGGGCGGCGTGGGGCGCGACGCTGTTCGCGGATCTGGTGGGACACTGGGAGAAGCGCAACGGCAGGGCGGTCCAGAACTACAACCCCGATCTGATCGACGCGAAGCTGCTGTACGCGCTGTACCAGCAGTACGGCGGAGAGGAGGTCGCGGCGCGGCTCGGCGACATCAACGCTGTCCTCGGCGGGGCGCTCGGCGTCTCGAACAACTCGCGGAGGCAGCCGCAGGACGCGGGCGCGCTCGACGACTTCGCGGCGGCGGGCATCGAGCGGATCGAGGACATCCGGGACCGGTACGTGCCGAACTTCTACTTCGGCTCGGAGGCGGACGACCCCACGATCGCGTACGCGTTCAACACGAAGGTCAACCCGCTCGGCGTGCAGCTCAACGCCTTCTGGGCGTCGGACAGCGGCCACTGGGACGTGCCGGATCTGACCGAGGTCCTCGCGGACACCTGGAGCCTCGTCGAGCGCGGGGCGCTCACGGAGGCGAACTTCCGCGATCTCGTGTTCACCCATCCCTACAACTTCTTTGCCGGCAAGAACCCCGGCTTCTTCGCCGGGACCGCGGTCGAGCAGAAGCTGCGGAAGAGCAAGGCGGCCTGAACGTGGAGCGCCGGGGCGGGGCGACGGAAGCGGCCCCGCCCGACGGTAACTGTGAATCAACGAACCCCTCTGGATCCATTCATGCGTTTGCTCGACCGCTCAAGAACCGCCCTCTCATCGATCCTCGCGACGACGACCATCGTCCTTTGCGTGACGCAGGCGAGTGCGCAGAACCCGCCCGGCAGAACCCAGGGTGAGCGTCCTGTACCTGCGCCCGGTGGTGCGGCCCCCGCGCCTGCCGGCGTGGCCCCCGGCGCCGCGGCGCCTGTGCCCGCTGGCGCGGCGCCTGCGCCTGCTGGCGCGGCTCCGACGCCCGCGGGCGCGACGCCTGCTGGCGCGGCCCCCGCCGCGCCGGGCGCCGCGGCCGCCGCCCCGGCTGCTCCCGGCGCGCCGCCCCCCGGCACCCCGCCCGCGGGCGACGCGGCCGCGGAGGCCTTCGTCGAGCCCGATCCCAACGCCGTCACGCGCGACGACCTGCAAGGGCTCGTCACCGACCTCGAGAACTTCAAGTTCCAGTGGCAGCGAGAGCGCGACCTCCACACCGCCCTCTCGACCCGCTCCCTCCTCGTCGGCGGCGTCATCCAGGCGCGCATCGGATGGACGGAGCAGCCGGTGAACACGGCGACCTCGAACGATCGCAAGGTGACGTTCGACACGGGCGCCGCGACCCTCACGTTCAATGGCATCCTCTACAAGGACTACGAGGAAGGCCGCAACCTGACCTACTCGGTGCGCTTCGGCGCCTCGCCCCAGCAGGCGAGCAACAACAGCTTCCTCAACCTGCTGGACGCGCAGCTGGCGTACTCCGTGCTCCCCACCCTCGCCCCCGAGGACTGGGTCCTTCAGGTCACCCTGGGCCAGCAGCTCCTGCCGTTCGGGCTGGAGGTCCCCGCGAGCGAGGAGCTGAAGCCGGTGATCACCAACGCGCAGTTCACGACGAAGCTCGGGCTGAACCGGCGCGACCTCGGGCTCATCGTCCGCGGCGACATCCTGCCGCAGGTGGACTACGGCTACAACTACCGGGCGCCCATCCTCGCCTACGCGATCGGCATCGTCAACGGGAGCGGGCCGAACACGACCGACGACAACAGCGAGAAGGACATCATCGGCCGCCTCGCGTTCACCGTGCCGTCCGACTACAACTCCATCCTCCGCCAGATCACGCTCGGCGGGAGCGCGTACATCGGCTGGCAGAACACGTTCCTCAAGGACGAGAAGAAGACGCTGTCCGGAAAGGGCGTCAAGCGCCGCTTCGGCGGCGATATCTACTACAACCACTATCCGATCGGCGTCACCTACGAGTTCATCTACGGCCAGGACGACGCGACGCTCGGGACGACGGCAGAGGACCCTCGGAAGACGAGGCAAACCAGCCTGTCGCACGTGGCGACCTTCTTCTACAACTGGGGCGAGCAGTTCCTGAGGGGCTACCGCAACCAGGGCCGCTACGACGACTGGTGGCCGAAGACCTACCAGCCGTTCCTCCGCGTCGACCTCTTCGACCCGAGCACCGAGGTGAAAGAGAACCGGGTCGACGTCTACACGCTCGGCTTCAACGTCTTCTTCGCGGAGACGACGAAGTTCCAGCTCAACCTCAACCGTCGAGACGACCGCACGAGCACAGAGGGGGCCACGCACGAAATCCTAGCCCAGCTCCAAGGCGGCTTCTGAGGAGCGATGCTCGCCCGCTTCGGATACGGGCCCACCTCGACGTCTTCGGTGCTCGGCGTACCGGAGTACGCCTGCGCGCCGAAGACGCCGATCTGGGCCCGTCTCCTGTGCGGGCGAGCATCGCTCGGCGACGCGTGGCAATGAATTCAGTGAGGAAAAATATGAGACGAGCTTTGATTTTTGTGCAGATGTTGGTGGCGGCGATTTTGACGTTGTCTGCGCATGTGGCGCGGGCGGACGCGCCTAGCGTCATCCGGGTGGCGTTCGCGGGGGTGGGGATCGGGAACCGGCCGTTCGTCGGCGGTAGCAGCTTGAGCGTGGTGCACGCGCGGGGGCTCCTGGAGGAGGAGTTCAAGAAGGACAACATCAAGATCGAGTGGTCCTTCTTCAAGGGCGCCGGGCCCGCCGTCAACGAGGCGTACGCGAACCACCTGCTCGATTTCGCGCTCCAGGGAGACCTGCCGTCGAGCATCGGGAGGGCAGGGGGGCTCAAGACGAAGCTCCTCGCGGGGGTGTCGACGAGGCAGCACACCTACCTGGCCGTCCCGGCGGACTCGTCGATCGCGTCGCTCGCGGACCTCAAGGGGAAGAAGGTCGCCCTCTTCAAGGGCACGAACCTGCAGCTCGCCGTCAACAAGATCCTCGCGGGCAGCGGCTTGTCGGAGCGCGATCTCCGGATCCTCAACATGGACTCCGCGACCGCGAAGGCGGCGCTGGCGACCAGGGACATCGACGCCGCCTTCGGCGGATACGACCTCCTCACGCTCCAGGATCAAGGGGTCGCCAAGATCGTCTACTCGACGAAGAACGACTCGCCGGCCTACCTGCGGCACGCCCACCTGATCGTCACCGAGGACTTCGCGAACAAGTATCCGGACATCACGAAGCGCGTCGTCAAGGTCGTCGTGCAGGCCGCCCACTGGATCGCGCAGAACGAGGCCAACCCGGCGCCGATCTACCAGCTCTGGTCCAAGTCGGGGGTGCCGTACTCGAACTTCAAGGCGGACCAGACGGGCGACTCGCTCAAGGTGCGCGCGAGCCCCCTGTTCGATGAATACCTGATCTCCCGCTACAAGGCGGCCGTCGTCGACGCGAAGCGGTTCGGCCTGATCAGGAACACGTTCGACGTCGACTCCTGGATCGATCTGCGGTTCCTGAACGCGGCGCTGAAGGAGCTGAACCTCGAGGGCTACTGGCCCGAGTTCGACGTGAACGGGAAGGTCAAGCACCCCGGGAGGTCATGAGAGGAGCGCGCGGCGAAGGGGCCCAGCGCAGGGCAGGGCGGAACGCCACGAGAGAAAGGCAACCAAGATGACGCAGCAGGGAATTCAAGAAAGCCAGACCCAGGCCGCCTACAAGCTCGAGGCGCCCGACGTGGCGCTGCCCGCGGGCCGCGCCTCCCGGCTCCTGTCGCGGCGGGTGGGCAACGTCGCCGTGGGGCTCGTCTTCCCGGCGGCGCTCCTCCTCGCGTGGAGCTACGCCTCGCAGCGCGAGCTGATCCCGGCGCAGATCCTGCCGGCGCCAGGGCTCGTCCTGCAGACGCTGACCGAGCTCGCGAGCTCGGGCGATCTGCACACGAACATCGCCGTCAGCCTCGGCCGCGTCCTCGGCGGCTTCGCCGCGGGCGGCGCGGCGGGCCTCGCGCTCGGCATCGCCATGGGGCTCTCGCGGCGGATCGAGGAGCACGTCCACCCGCTCTTCAAGGCGCTCTCGCAGGTCCCCGCCCTCGCGTGGCTTCCGCTGGTCATGATGGTGGCGGGGATCGGCGAGTCGCTCAAGCTGATCCTCATCGCGCAGGCGAGCCTCATCCCGGTGGCGATCAACACGTTCCAGGGCATCAAGAACGTGCCGAGATCGTACATCGAGGTGGCCCGGGTCTTCCGGTTCAGCCATGCTCAGCTGCTCCGGAAGGTCGTGCTCCCCGCCGCGGTGCCGTCCATCGCCGTCGGCATCCGTTACGGCCTGACGCAAGCGTGGCTGTCGCTCGTCACGGTCGAGCTCCTGGCGTCCTCCGAGGGCGTCGGATTCCTGATCGTCTGGGGCCGCCAGCTGTTCCAGCTCGACGTGGTGCTCGCGGCGATCCTCGTCGTGGGGATCGTCGGGCTCGTGCTCGACAAGGGGCTCGAGGCGATCGAGGCCCGCCTCCTCCGCTGGCGGCGGGCGGCCCTGTAACATCTCACCGGAACCTTACCGGAGATCGAACGATGAGCGCCATCACCCATGCTCTGATCCAGCCGCGGCTGCGGCGCGGCCTGGTCCTGCCCGTCCTGCTGTTCGTCGCGTGGCTCGTGGTCTGCCGCTACGAGCTCGCCAACACCCGCATCCTGGTGCCGCCGCTCGCGGTCTGGGAGGCCGCGAGGGCGCTTCATGAGAGCGGCGAGCTCTGGGGCCACCTGAGCGCCAGCCTCGTCCGGGATCTCCTTGGGCTCGCGCTGGGCGTCGTGGCGGGCGGCGCCGTCGGCGGCCTCCTCGCCGTCTCGCGCTCCGCCGACAAGCTGTTCTCACCGAGCTTCCACGCCGCGAAGCAGGTCGCGCTGTTCGCGTGGATCCCGCTCATGTCGGTGTGGCTCGGCGTCGGCGAGCAGGCGAAGGTCGCCTTCATCGCGCTCTCCGCCTTCTACCCGGTCGTCGTGAACACCTATGAAGGCGTGCGGAGCGTCGGTGTCGAGCACATCGAGGTGGCGCGGGTGCTCCGCTTCTCGCGGTGGCAGATCCTCCGCAAGGTCATCCTGCCGTCCGCCGCGCCGTCGCTCTTCGCGGGCGTGCACCAGGGGCTCATCTACGCGTGGCTCGGCACGCTCGGGGCCGAGTACCTGCTCGAGCCCGCCCCCGGGATCGGCAGCTTGATGGTGGACGGGCGCGAGCGCTTCGCCATGGATGTCGTGCTGGTCGGGCTCATCGTGTCCGGCCTCGTGGGCTTCGGCCTGAACGCGCTGGCCAAGGCGGCGGAAGACCGCCTGTTGCGATGGCGTGTCCGCGGCGTGTGAACGTGGTCAACGTCGTCAACGTCTTCAACGTTTGATTCCGTCTGCTTCGTCTGCTTCGAGGAGGAACTCATGGGCTCGCCTGGAGTCATCAACATTCGCGACGTCAGCAAGAAGTACGTGGTCAAGGACAAGCCGCTGGAGGTCCTCCGCGGGATCGGCCTGACCATTCACCCCGGCGAGTTCATCAGCGTCGTGGGCACGAGCGGTTGCGGGAAGTCGACGCTCCTCCGGCTCCTCGTCGGGCTGGACGGCGACTACGAGGGCGACATCCTCGTCGGCGGCGCGCGCGTCGAGGGGACGAGCCTCGATCGGGGCATCGTCTTCCAGGAGCACCGGCTCTTCCCCTGGCTCACCATCGAGCAGAACGTCGCGCTCGGGCTCGAGAGCTCGGCGTGGACGCAGGCCGACAAGGCCCGCGCTGTCGACGAGCACCTCGAGCTCGTGGGCCTGTCGGCGTTCAAGCGGGCCTACCCGCACCAGCTCTCCGGCGGGATGGCCCAGCGGGCGGCGATCGCGCGAGGGCTCGTCAACCGGCCGGGCATCCTGCTGCTCGACGAGCCGTTCGGCGCGCTCGACGCGCTGACCCGCGCGAAGCTGCAGCAGGAGCTCCAGCGCATCTGGCAGGAGGAGCAGATCACGATGATCCTCGTCACGCACGACGTCGAGGAGGCCGTGTTCCTCGGCGATCGCGTCGTCGTGCTCGAACCGCGGCCCGGGAGGATCAAGCGCGTCGTCCCCGTCAGCGCGCCGCGCCCGAGGTCCCGCACCGACCACGAGATCAAGGCCCTCGTCGACGAGGTGCGCGGCTATCTCCTCGAGGCGTAGCGCGACGGATCGAGGCGCAGCGTGACGGAAGGCCAGAAGCCATCCGAGACAACCGGTGGGGTCGCGCCAGAGAAAGATCTCTGGCGCATGGCAGGTGCATCCGTTATAATGGATGAACCGTCCGCTATCATGGTGAGTGAAGCCCGATGACGATGCCATTGCTCACGCTTCCCAACACGAGCTCGTTGGCCCTTTCCGTGCGCGCCAAGGCGCTTGTCTTCGAGGATCCGCGCTCGCAGGCGATCCTCGAGCGGATCCGGCAGCTCTCCCCGAGCGACGCGACGTTGCTCGTGACGGGGGAGACCGGCACGGGCAAGGAGATCGTGGCCCGTCACATCCACACGCTGAGCCACCGGCGGGGGCGGCCCTTCGTGGCGGTCAACTGCGGCGCCTGGTCGGAGTCCCTCGTCGAGAGCGAGCTGTTCGGCCACGAGAAGGGCGCCTTCACGGGGGCGACGACCTCGAAGGCCGGGTGGTTCGAGGCCGCGGACGGCGGAACGCTGTTCCTCGACGAGATCGGGGATCTGTCGCTGCCGCTCCAGGTCAAGCTGCTCCGCGTGCTGCAGGAGCGCGAGGTGGTGCGGCTCGGCTCGCGCCAGCCGATCCCGATCGACGTGCGGCTCATCGCGGCGACCAACGTGAACCTGGAGGAGGCGGTGATCGCGCGGAAGTTCCGCGAGGATCTCTTCTACCGGCTCAACGTGGCGACGCTGTCGCTCCCGCCGCTGCGCGAGCGGCCGGGCGACATCCTCCCGCTGGCGCGCTACTTCATCGAGCTCTACACGCACCGGCTCGGCTCGGGGCCGGCCGTGCTCACGGCGGAGGCGACGGCGCGGCTCCTCGGGCACCCTTGGCCCGGGAACATCCGGGAGCTCGAGAACGCGATGCACCACGCGCTCCTTGTCTGCAAAGGCCAGGAGATCACCCCGGCGGATCTGCGCCTGACGGCGCTCCAGCCGAAGGCGGGGGCGAGCATTCCTCCGCCGGAGCAGGGGGCGACGGACGCGGTGTCCCAGGTGAGGCCGACGCCGCAGGCGACGGCGCTGGAGGGCGCGCTGCTCGCGCTGTTCGAGCAGAACCTGCCGAACCTGCACGAGCAGATCGAGGAGACGATCATCCGGACGGCGTACCGCTACTGCGATCGCAACCAGCTCCAGACGGCGAGGCTGCTCGGCATCAGCAGGAACATCGTGCGCGCGCGGCTCGCGCAGTTCGGAGAGCTGGCGCGCTACCGGGCGTCGCGCGGCGGGGCGGCGGCCGCGGCGTTCGGGCGAGGAGAGGCGAGCTCCGCGTCGCGCGCCCCGGGGACGACCTGAGCGGGCGCTGGGCGAGCGCGTCAGGTCGGCTGTGCGGGGTGCGGCGGGCGCGGTGAGGCGAGCGATGCCGGCGGGGGCGGCTCAGGAGCGCGATGGGGAGGTCGGCCGGGGGCGACCTGGCGTGCGGGGGCGAGCCCTCGCGGCCGGGGTTTTGATCCCGAGGGCCTCTCGCACCGTCGTGGCCGTGGCCGCCTGCGCGATCCACCGATCGAGCTTCGCCGTGTCGGCGCAGGCCCGGATGCGCGCCTCTTCGTCCTGCAAGGGGGAGAGCCCGCGCGCCCGCAGCAGCGTGATCAGCGCGTCTTGACGGCCCTTGGCCTCGCCCTCGGCCCGGCCCTCGGCCCGGCCCTTGGCCTCGCCCTCGGCCCGGCCCTTCTTCCGCCCCTGCGCTTCGAGGAAAAGGCGGAGCTTCCGGGCAGCGGGTGTCTCCGGGATCTTGTCGGGGTTCATCGAGGCCTCCCTGAGGAGCTCCAGCATTCGCTCGCTGAGCACGGAGAGGATCGCACGCTGCTGGGCCCGTCGCAACGCGCGCGGGAGCCGCTCGGTCAGCTCGAACGCGCGCTCGACGACGGCGCGCGCCCCAGGCCCATGGCGGTGCTGCATGGCCCAGGCCGCGAAGAGCGCCAGCTCCGGGTGGCGCTCGTCGAGCAGCGCCTTGCCCTCGGCGTGGCCGAGGTGGAGCACGACCGGCTTGAGCTGGAGCAACGTCCCGAGGCGCGTCCGCGCGCACGCCACGCGCTCGGCCCAGCGGGCGACGGCGCGGCGCGCGGTGATGACGATCACGTCGCCGAGCGCGCCAGTCTGACTGAAGAGCAGGCTGGCCGCGAGGGGCCATCGGCGGCGCTTGGCCGGTCGACGCTGCGCTGGAGCTCGACCAGGACCCAGCGGCGCCGGCCGCCATGAAGGACGAGATCGAGCCGCAGCTCCGCCGGCTTCACGAAGCGGAGCGTGGCGTCGGCGGGCCTGAGGCGCCGCGGCAGCTGCACGCCGGTGAGCTTGGAGACGAGCGCGCCGAGCAACCCCGGCTGCTCGCGCAATGCGACGATCAAAACCTCGTGCGGTGTGCTCGGCACGGCGCGTGACTACGCCGAAACGGTGTTAAGCGGCCAAGTTCTGCTCGCCTCGCGTGCGCACCTCACAGCAGCGCGTCGCAGGCACGCAGAAATCCAAATGGCTGCGTCGATCGACGCGGAATGAACCAATTCTTCAACGCCACGCCTGCGTCGCCGGACGCGCAACGCTTGATTGAAGATGCGCTTGTGACATCGACCAGGCGCTTCGCGTCGCCCGCGCTTCTCGGCTCCCCGCTCCCCAGCTCCGCTCCCTCCAGGGCCCGCGGCGCGCGCTCAAGCGTGGCTCGCGCGCGTGGAGGGCTGCCCGGCCTTGGTCTCGATCCAGCGCTCCAGATCGGCGCGCGAGGTCACGCCGCTGCGGCGATCGAGCTCTCGCCCTCCGTTGAAGAGCACGAAGGTGGGCACCCCCTGGATGCGCCGGCGCCCGGCCTCCGCCGGATCGGCGTCGGTGTCGACCTTGAGGACCAGCACCTTGCCCGCATTCCTGCGGCCGAGCTCGTCGAGGGTCGGCGCGACGACACGGCACGGGCCGCACCAGGTGGCCCAGTAGTCGACAAGGACGGGGACAGGAGAGCTCGCTATCGCCTGTTCGAGCGCGGCCCCGTCCACCGGCTGCGGAGCGCCCGTCGTGTCGAGGTGGGCCTTGCAGCGGCCACAGACCGGCCGATCCTTGATCCTCTGGTCCGCAACCCGGTTGATCGAGCCGCAACGGCCGCAACGGTAGATAGCCATGCTCCTTCTCCTCGCCGCCGCGTGCCGCGGCATTGCGAGCAACTTGGGTCCGGCGTACGCCTTGGCAACCAGCGGGGCGTGGGCCGCGCGGCGGACGTGGCGGACGCGGCGGTCGGCGAGCGGGCTACCGCGGCGGGGCTTCGCAGGCCCGTCGCGTCACCTCGTGGCGGTAGTCGAACATCCGCTCCAGCTTGCGCCGGACGAAGCGACCGCCGCCGAGCCGGCCGAGCACGCCGAGCGGGAGCTCGTACTCCACGCGGTCCGTGAGGTAGCAGCCGCCCGAGCCGTCGGGGTCCATTCGGTGCGTGTGCACCCAGCGCTTGAACGGCCCGCTGCGCTGCGTGTCCTGGAACATCCGGCCCCGCTCGTACTGCGTGTGCTCCGCGACCCAGCGCAGCAGGACGGGGCCGACGCGCGTCTCGACGACCACGCGCGCGCCGACGAGGATGCCGCCGGTCTTCTCCAGCACGCGCGCGTGCTCCCAGGGGGGCGTGAGGCGCTCGAGGGCGTCAGGCTCCTCGTGGAAGGCGAAGACCCGCTCGGGGGGCGCGGCGATGCGCGTGCGCTTCTCGAAGGTGGGCATGCGCGAGCATGGATCGCATCGCGCCCCTCTTCGAGAAGCACACACGCATGCCGTCGCTCCTGGCGACGGCACGCCGGAGAGGGGATGTCGCTTTGTTGTTTCGCTGACGACATATTCTCACAGGAGCACGTGAGTACCGTCCAAACTTCAATCCACCCAGAGGGGAGCGTCTCATGATCAGGAAGAGCGCCAGATTGAGCACGGCCACGGCGCTTGTCGCGCTGCCTGTCGCTGCGCTGAGCGCGTGCTCCAGCGGCGACGAGTCGGTGCAGCCCGCGCCGCTGCCGGCCCCGCCGGCCGAGGACGATGCCGGGCAGTTCAGCGTGCAGCTCGGCCCGCGGCCGTATTACCTCGTCGCGGACATGGAAGAAGGCGAGCTGAAGGAGAAGCTGCTTTCGTGCTCCGAGGGGCCCTTCCAGCGGACCGATTTCTCCATCGGCCATCGCGGCGCTTGCATGCAGTTCCCCGAGCACACGAGGGAGTCGTACGAGGCGGCCGCCCGCATGGGCGCTGGCATCGTCGAGTGCGACGTGACCTTCACCAAGGACCGAAAGCTCGTGTGCCGTCACGCCCAGTGCGATCTCCACACGACGACGAACATCCTCACGATCCCGGAGCTCGCCGAGAAGTGCTCGGAGCCGTTCGCGCCGGCCGACGCCGAGGCCGGGACGCCCGCGTCGGCGAAGTGCTGCACGAGCGACATCACCCTCGCCGAGTTCAAGCGGCTCTGCGGAAAGATGGACTCCGCGAACCCGGACGCGGCTACGGCCCTGGAGTACATGGCCGCGACGCCCACATTCCGCACGGACCTCTACGCCAGCTGCGGCACGCTGCTCACGCACGCCGAGAGCATCGAGCTCTTCTCGAGCCTGGGCGTCAAGTTCACCCCGGAGCTCAAGGTCCCGGAGGTGGAGATGCCGTACGAGGGCGAGTACGAGCAACAGGACTTCGCGCAGCAGATGATCGACGAGTACAAGGCGGCCGACATCGACCCGAAGCAGGTGTTTGCGCAGTCGTTCAGCCTCGACGACGTGCTCTACTGGCTCGCGAGAGAGCCGGAGTTCGGCGCGCAGGCCGTGTACCTCGACGAGCGCGTCGATACCGCCGAGGGGTACGAGGAGGCGGTCTCCGGGATGCAGCGCCTCGCGGATCAGGGCGTGAAGATCATCGCGCCGCCGATGTTCGCGCTCGTGACGCTCGACGGCAAAGGACGGATCGTGCCCTCGGACTACGCCGAGGCCGCCAAGGCCGCTGGCCTCGACATCATCACATGGACGCTCGAGCGCTCGGGCCCGCTGGCGAGCGGCGGGGGCTACTATTACCAGTCGGTCACGGACAGCATCGACAACGACGGCGACACGATGGTGATGCTCGACGTGCTCGCGCGCGACGTGGGCGTCCGCGGCGTCTTCTCCGACTGGCCGGCCACCGTGACGTACTACGCGAGCTGCATGGGCCTCTGAGGCGGGCGGCCCGGGAGCAGAGCGCACGCTCCCGGTCGCCGGGCCCCCGGCGGCCTCTCGACGGCCGCATCAGAACGCCCACGACCAGGTGACCGCGGCGGGCTCGGGGGGCGGGCCGGGCATCACGCCGGCCGCGTACCGGGCCTTGGTCGGCTGGATCGGGTGGACGGCCGCGATCGCGAAGCCCGTCACGTGGCCCAGGATCATGCCGGCGCCGACGTCCTGCCAGGAGTGCGCGCCGGCGCCGATCCGCAGCGCCATCGTCACCACCGTGGCCGCCTCGGCGAGGGCGAGCGCGCCGAGGCGCGGCGCGGCGTCGCCGGTCGTGCGCAGCGCGAGGTTCAGGCGCGCGCCCGCGATGGCGGCCACCGGGGTCGTGTGACCCGAGGGGAAGGCGTCGAAATCGAGGTCGGTCTCGCCGCACCGATCGGTCCGCCACGAGCGCGGCCGGCACCGGCCCGCCAGGCGCTTGATCACGTTCGAGAGGCCGGTCGACAGCGCCGCCGCCTCGACCTCGATGAGCGATGTCCTGAGCGCCCGCGCGTAGGGGCGGGGGACGCCGGCGCCCCCGAGGTAGCTGCCCTCGAGGGCGTACCCGCTGCCGAGGAGGAGCAGCGTGCCCGCTGCGGCGCCGGTGATATCGCTGGCGAGGCCGATCGCGTCGTTGCGCTCCTCGCTGGAGGCGGCGCCCCACCCGGAGCGCCGCTGCGGGAGCAGGTACGCCGCGAGCGAGGCGGTGCAGGCCGCGGCGAGGGCCACCTCGCCGCCCGGCGTGCCGAACGCCCAGTCCGGGGCCGCCGGCCCCGTCTGCGCGGCGGCGGGCGCGCTCCACGCCAGCGCGCACACGCAGGCGAGCAGCGCGGCGTACCTCACGGCTTCTTCGCTGCGGGGGGCGCTGCGGGCTTCGAGGGCGCGGCAGGCTGCGCGGGCGCCGCCGGCTTGCCGGCCGCCGCCGCCGGCCCGGCCGTCACGCCTGGCGCCTTCTGCACGATGACCTCACCGAGCTGCAACGCCGAGAGCTGTTCTCCGACAGCGCCGGCGTCGCCCACCAGGACGACCCGGAGCTGCTCGGGCGCGAGGTACTTCTGCGCGACCCGCTGCACGTCCGCGGCCGTGATCCGCTGGAGCCTCGCCGGTCGCGTCGCGTACTCGTCGAGCGGCAGATCGTAGACCGCGAGGCCCGCGATCGTCGACGCGGTCGCGTCCGCCGTCTCGAAGCGCGCCGGCAGCTGGCGGATGAGGTTCGCCTTGGCGTCCGCGAGCTCCTCGCTCGTGACGGGCTCCCTCCGCATCCGGTCGATCTCCGCGAAGATCTCCCGCACGGCGGGGCCCGTGTTCTCCCGCACGATGGCGCCGCCCGCGGAGAACGGGCCGGCTCCGTGGCGCATGTCGAAGCCGGAGCGCGCGCCGTAGGTGTAGGCGTGCTTCTCGCGCAGGTTCAGGTTGAGGCGGCTCGAGAACTGCCCGCCGAGGAGGGTGTTCATCACGAGCAGCGCGTCGTAGTCCGTCGTCGCGCGCGGCACGCCCGGCAGCGCCACCGTCACGGTCGACTGCGTGAGCCCAGGCCGATCGACGACAACGACGCGCGGCGCGCCCGCGGCGATCGCCGGCGGATCGGCGGGGAGCGCCGCCTTCGCGGGGGCGGGCGGCGCGGAGGCCGGGCCCTTCCAGGCGCCGAAGACCCGCTCCACTTCCTTCACCGCGTCGGCCTTGGTGATGTCCCCGGCGATGGCGACGGTCGTCAGCTCCGGCCGGAACTGCGCGGCGTGGAACTTCGCCAGGGCGCCCGCCGTGATCTTCTTCAGCGCCGCCTCGGTGCCGATCAGCGGCGCGTTGTACGGGTGGCCCTCGGGGTAGAGGACCTGGGCCTGGGCGATGGAGAGGAGCGACGCGGGGCGATCGTTCATCTCGGCGAGCTGGGTGATGCGGCGCGACCGCTCGCGCTCGATCTCGGCCGGCGCGAAGGCGGGGTTCATGTACGCGTCGCCGAGCAGCGTGAGCATCTCCCCGAACCGCGGCGTCACGCTCTGGCCCTCCACGCCGCCGCCGTCGAAGCCGACCGCGGACGAGAAGCTCGCGCCGAGCTTGCCGAGCGCGTCGCTGAGCGAAAGCGCGCTGCGGGTCCTGGTGCCCTGCATGAGCATCGCGCCCGCGAACGCGCCGACGCCCGGCTCGGCCTGATCGGCGCCGCGGACGGTCGTCACGTCCACGGCCACGATCGGAAGCTCGTGCCGCTCCACGACGAGGACGCGGATCCCGTTGGCGAGCTTCGCCTCCTCGATCTGCGGCGGCCGGAAGACCACCTCCGGCCCCGGAGGAGGCGGCGATCTGCGGAAGTCGTCCGCCGCCGCGGCGGCGGGCGGCGCCGCGGCGGGGGGCGGCGCGCCGGGGGGCGCGGGGGGCGGCGTCGAGGTGACCGGAGCGCAGGCGGCGAGCGCCACGGCTGCGAGCGAGGCGGAGACGGTTCGTTTCATGCGCATGGGCTCAACCCCCCTTCGGCGCGGCCGGTCCGGCCGCAGGCTTGTCGACCGCAGGCTTGTCGCCAGCGGGCTTCATGATGGCCGGCGCGGCCGCCGGTTTGTCGGTCGCGGGCGCCGCGGCGGGCTTCGCGCCCGCCGGCGGGGCCGCGACAGCAGGCGCTAGAACCGCGGGCTTTGCGCTCGCCGCGGCCGCGGGCGCCGCGGCGGTGGGCTTCGTGCCCGCCGTCGCGGGCGCCGCCGCCCCGGTCTGCTTCACGAGGCGCCCGGCCTTCGGGGCGCCCGGCTTCGGCGTGACGAGGGCGATCACGCGCCTGCCCTGGGGCAGGAGATCCGCGGTCGCCTTCTGCAGGTCGGCGGCGGTGGCCTTCTCGTACCTGGCCACGTCCTTGGGGAAGTACCCCGGATCGCCCGTGAGCTGGTTGTAGTTGTTGATGGCGTTCGCGCGGGCCGTCACCTGCTCCATGCTGAAGACCAGCTCCGAGAGCACCTTGGCCTGGGCCCGGTCGTGCTCGTCCTGCGTCGGCGGCGCCTTGCGCAGCCGATCGAGCTCCGCGTCGATGAGCTTCAGGGCCTGCTCGGGCGACTTGCCCTTCTTCAGCGTGGCCGTGATCTGGAAGGTGCTGGCGAGCTGGCTCGATTGCTGGAACGCGAAGACGTCCTGCGCGATCTGGAGATCGTACACGAGCTTCTTGTAGAGCCGGCTCGTCTTGCCCGAGGCGAGGACGTTGGCGACGAGGTCGAGCTCGGCGTCGCCGGGCGCGAAGCTCGGCGGCGTCACCCAGCTGATCGTCACGCGGGGCAGCTCCACGTCCGCCTCGATGTCGAGGCGCTTCTCGGTCGCGAGGTCGCCGAGGTCGGGCTTCGTCGCCACGGGCGGCGGGGCGCCCTTCGCGATGGGGCCGAAGTACTTCTGGATGAGCTCCTTCGCCTTGCCCCGCTCGATGTCGCCCGCCACGACGAGGGTCGCGTTGTTGGGCACGTAGAACGTCCGGAAGAAGGCCTTCACGTCGTCCATCTGCGCCGCGTCGAGATCCTCGGGCGTGCCGATGGTCAGCAGGTGGTAGGGGTGGCTCTCCGGGAACTGGGCCGCGCGGACGAACTGCGGCACGAGGCCGTAGGGCGCGTTCTCGTAGTTCTGGCGGCGCTCGTTCTTCACGACATTGCGCTGGCTCGTGAAGGTCGCCTCGTTCGCGTGGTCGAGCAGCCACCCCATCCGGTCGCTCTCCAGCCAGAGCACCAGCGCGAGCTCGTTGGCGGGGACGGTCTCGAAGTAGTTGGTGCGGTCGGTGTTCGTCGTCCCGTTGCGATCGCTCGCGCCGGCCCGCTCCAGGTACTTGAAGAACATGTCCTCGCCCACGTGCTTCGAGCCCTGGAACATGACGTGCTCGAACAGGTGCGCGAAGCCGTTCTTCCCCCGCGGCTCGTCCTTGGAGCCGACGTGGTACCAGACGTTGACGGCCACGACGGGCGTGCGGTGATCCTCGTGCAGGACCACCTCGAGCCCGTTCTCGAGCGTGTACTTCTCGACCGGGATCGCGACGCTCACGCTGGTCGCCGCCGCCGCAGGCTGCGCCTTCGTCGCGACCGGCGCCGCCGCCGCGGGCGCGGGCTTGGCCGCAGGTTGAGCCGCCGCAGGCTGCGCCGGCGCCGCGGCCGGGGGCGCGGCGTAGGCGGGCAACGTCAGGCCGAGCGCGGCGACGAGCGCGCTCGACAGGGACGAGAGCGCCCGGAGGCGCGTCCGTTCGGACCGATGGTGGGCTCGCATGGGCGCGGTTTTAGCGCAGATCGCCCGAGGTCGAGCGCAATCTTCGCTCGTGGAAAGGGAGGCGCAGCGCAGCGCGGTTCACGCTCGGCGCTGCGCTCCCGTCACTGGAATGGCGCGACGAAGAGCTGGTACGGCCCGAAATCCACCGGAGTACGCCCCTTTACGGTGATGGCGCCGAGGCTCCCTCCCGGTCGTGCCCCGTAAATCCGGGAGTTCACGCCCTCCCTCTCGCCCGCGCAGGCGCTGAGCGGGCCGAAGCACTCGATGTCGATGGGATTGCATGCGTCGTCCGCGGTCTTGATCGTCATCGGGAAGCCGGTCAGGCCGCACGAGGACACCACGGTGGACGTCCCCGGGCAGACAGGGACATAGAACGTCTGCTCAGGGCTGCTCGCGCCGCACAAGGAGCTGGGAGGGATCGGCGCCCCGGTGGTGTCGCCGCTGATGAGGCCGCTGCCCGAGATGACCCCGGCCCTCTCGCCGAGGCACGACGCGCGCTGGAACCTGAGGCGGACCGTGCCGAGCGCCTCGGGGCGCGAGGCCTTGACCACCACCGTATAGGTCCCGGCCCGGAGCCTGGCCGCGAAGTGCGCGCCCGGCGCGGCGTCGCCGCAGCTGTCGGCCGCGCAGCCGACGGGGGGGCCGCCGCACCCGTCGCCCTCGAGCACCGCGAGCGCCGTGTCGACGTCCGACGCCAGGGTGCCGAGGTACACGACCTCGTCGGACGGGAGCGTGAACCGGAAGAACACCTCGCCGCCGCTGCCGCCGCACGGCAGCGCGACATCGGAGGTGTTCTCGGCCGTGATCTCCGCCGCGTAATCCATCGAGCCCGTCAGCTCTCCCGGCGTCTCGCAGCTGTCGGCGCCCGGGATCGGCGTGCAGCCGTCGTCCGGGACGCCGTTGCAGTTCTCGTCGACCGCGTTGCCGCACACCTCGGGCACCGGGGAGGCGCACCCCTCGCCCTGGCAGCCGTCGTCGGGGAGCCCGTCGCAGTCCTGGTCCACCGCGTCCCCGCAGATCTCCGGCTCGGGCTCGCAGGGCGCGAACGCCGGGACATGGACGGGCACCTCGACCACGTTGTTCTCGATCGCTTGCTCGGCGATCGCGCCGATCGGGTTGACGGTGACGCGGAGGGTGTAGTCCCCCTCGGGCACGTCCGTCACGTCGACCCACTGGCACGGCGTGCCGACGTCGTACGTGTCGGCCCACCCCGCGCTCAGGAAGTTGCACCCCATGCCTCCCGAGGTCGGGTAGCCGCGCGGCGCGGGGGACGAAGGATCGAGAGGCTCCATGTCGACAAGGCAAAACGCCTGCTTGTGCCCCTGGGAGACGACCTCGCCCCCCGCGTCCACCAGCCGGTAATCGGTGAAGTTCAGGAAATGGAAGTGCTGGTGGCACTGCGCGTACTCGAAGAGCGGGCTGTTGAACTCGGGCCCGGGGTCGAGGTGGCCCGGCCCTGCGTTCTCGACGCGCCCCTCGAACTCGAGGAGATGCCGCCGGCCGGGGCCTCCGATGCACCTTTCCATGAGCTCGCAGGCGTCTCTGGGGAACGTCTGGTACGAGAACTGGATCGTGTCGACGATGCGCTGCCTGTCCGGGCGCAGGTCGGGCACGATGCAGACGCCGGCCTCGCACGCGTGGCCGCTGGGACAGCACGCGCCGCCGCAGATCGTGCCGTCGCAGGCGGTGTAATCGACGGGGAGGACGATCGTGTTGTTGTCGAAGCGCGCCTCGGCGAGGGTCCTGTTCGGGTTCACGGTGATCTCGAGCTCGTAGCGCCCGGCCGGGACGCCGGTCACGTCGAGGGCGTTGCACGCGAGGGTGCCGGGCTGCTCGACGTGCTCTCCTGGGCCGAGGCCCTGCGCGTCGCAGCCGTACTGGCCGCCTGGCATCGCGACGCAGCGCGCGTCGAGCTCGGCCTCGGCGACCACCGCGCCGCCCTGGCCGAGGCGCGCGCGGAAGAAGCGCGGGACGACGTAGCTGTCCTCGCAGAAGTTCGGCTCGAAGACGTCGCTCTCCGAGGGCGCGCCGAGCTCGAGCGGAACGTCGCCGGCGTTCTCGAGCGAGACGTGGAAGCGCATGAGCGCCCGCCGGCCGCTCGCGCCGACGCACCCGTGCAGCAGCTCGCACGCGTCCTCGTCGACGCGGACCGTGGCGAACGTGACGGGCTCTTCTCGCTCCGGGGGCCCGAGCACGAGGTCCGCCGCCTCGCAGACGCCGCGCGCGCACGTGGCCCCGGGGCTGCAGCACGCCGTGTCGCCGCAGGCGCGCGCCGCGTCGCACGCGGCGGCGCAGCCCGACGGCTTGCCCTCGGCGTCGATCTGACACCGCGCGCCTCCGGGACACACGATGTCCGAGAGGGGGCAACGGATGCTCCCGGATACACCGCCGCCGCTGCCGCCGCCTCCCGGGCCGCCCCCTCCCGTGCCCGAGGGCGGCTCGGTCGGCCCGTCGTCGCCGCACGCGGCGGCCGCCAGGAGCCATGAGCCCATCAACAGCGCTTCGACGACGTTCTTCATGTGCACCCTGGTCATCAGCAGTAGCAGACGAGCCGCGCGGGCCGGAAGGCGTGTGCCGCTCCCGCAGGCCGCCAGGCAAGCTGCGTATCGTGAGGGGGCGCGCGAGGAGATCAGGACGGTCGAGCGAGGGCGCAGGATTTCGACCGGTCAGGGAGTCGGCAACGCCACGAAAACAGCCGAGGAGGCGATGCCGAGATTTCTCATGAACATGAGCCGCGCGGCGCTCGCTGGGTCGGATGAGCTCCAGTCTCCCAGGAGGACAGCGGCATACCAGGTCGGTGACAGGCTTCTCGCGGCGCTCCGGATGCCGTCGGCCGATCCGACCGGTCGAACTCCTACCCATTGCCGGCCGGCGGCTCTCGGCGCCGCGAACTCGACGGCCGTGCTGGCGCTGGCCGACGCGTACGCGACGTCCGTGAGCACGGGTGTAAACGGTTCACCTTGGGTCCCATCTGCATTGACCGACCAGTGGCCGAGATCCACCGAGGGCGCTGCCGCCGAGGCGTTGATCAACATGACGCGCGTGCTGGTGACCGTCTCGGGCAGCTCCGGCTGAACCCTCCACAGCTTGAGCTGCAGCGCCTTGTCGCCCGTCTCTCCGGCGATGCCGAGGAGACCTCCCAGGTAGATCGCGCCGGGCTCCAGCGGGCCCGTCGGCTGGGCGCCGACCACCACGGTGTCACCCGAGCCATCGCCGCCACCGGAGCCGGGCGCGACGACTGAGAGCGTCGACTCACCCGGCGGCAGATCGGTGTATGTCGGCGCCTGCGCATACGTCAGGTTGATGGCGATCCTCTCCGTGCCCGAGTACACCTCGAGGGGCGACGGCGTGGGCGGCGGCGATGCGTGGAAGAGATAGACGAGCGGATCCCGGTTGATGAACGTGGCAGGCGAGTCGTCCCCCGCCGGGACGACGAGCAACCCGTGTGCGCGCGCATCGGCGACGACGCGGGTCGGCTCCCCGGTCTCGATGACGAAGTACGATCGCCCACCGACGAGCGATGCTGCAGAGAACGAGAACGGCGCCTGACCCGTCGGACCGAAGCTGCTCGACGCGGTGACAGTGATCGATCGTGGCGACTGGGGCACGAGCAGGCCTTCTGGAGCGCTGACGGTGAACCCGTCGAGCGCCGCGACGGCCGTGGCGCTTCGGTCGATGTAGAACGATTTCGGAGGCCCCACGCTGGCGTCGGCGTTCACGAAGCGCAGGCCGACCTCGCTGCATGAAGGCGTCGTGAACTTCTCTTCTGCGATGAGAAGCTGCGGCCCCGTCGGGCTGGTAGTGCCCAGGATTCCGACGGCCACGATCGTGTAGCGCGTCCCAGGGGCAATCGTCAGCGGATCCGCCGAGATCGTGAGCGCGTCGCCTGCGCCACCGCTGGTTCCGTCATCGCTTCGTGCCGAGAAGGTGATCGCGCCCGCCGTCACCTTGGCGTACCTCGTGACAGAGGCGGCGACCCTGCTGGGCGACACTGCCTCTACGTCGGGCACCGGCGCCCCGTTCACGTAGAGGCGGAGCGCAGGCGGGTCGCCGCTCCCCACCGGGAAGTTCGTGCGATTCGGCAGAAGGGCATTGATGAAGCGGACCTTGGGTTCAGGGTCGGTGTCCGGCGGCAGGCCACACTCCTCCGGATCGCCGCCACCCGTGCCACCAGCTCCGCCCGTGCCACCAGCTCCGCCCGTGCCGCCAGCGCCGCCCGTGTCGCCACTGCCCGTGCCGCCAGCGCCGCCCGTGTCGCCACTGCCCGTGCCGCCAGCGCCGCCCGCGTTGCCGCTGCCGCCCGTGCCACCCGTGCCACCAGCGCCGCCCGCATTGCCACTGCCGCCCGTGCCACCAGCGCCACCCGTGCCGCCGCCGCTGCCCGTGCCGCCCATGCCGCCGCCGCCGTCAGAGCTTCCGCCCGACCACGTGCTGGCGCTGGCGCTCGTGGTCCCACCTCCGCCTTGCCCCGACGATGATGAGGTATCGTCGTCCCCGCAAGCGCTCGTGAAGATCGAAAGCCCGGCCAGCGCACCCACCATCATCAGCCATCGTTGACGCATCTTCATCGTAACACATCTCCGTGTAGCGCGTCGCACGCGCCAGAACGATTCACTACCGCGGGAACTTCAGCTCGCAGGCGTCACGCGGAACCGCGATGACTCCCTTCGTCAGCTCGTCACGCATGTAGATGTAGGCCATTACACCGGCGTTGAAGGCCGCTCTCCGGAGCCATGCATCGACCTCCGGCGAGCTCGCGTCCGCGGTGCGGAGCTCGTCCGTAAGAGGGTTCCTGAGCGTGCACACGTCCCTCCACATGGGCACGCCGAACTCCGGAGCCACGGCGCTGCCCAGGATGACGCTCCAATTCCCGCTCGCGGCCGCGGCGTCGTAAAGGGCTCCGAACCGATGAGCATCGGTGCGGATCTCATCGCAGGCGGCGCGCGCAACGCCGAGCATGTTCGCCTTCGATCTCTTGAATGCGGCTTTCGCGGTCTCCGGATCGAGCGGGATCGGCACCGCGGCCACGATCCGATTGTCGACGAAGACGTTGAAGAAGGTCCTCTCCTCCTCCGTGGTACGGCCGAATGAAACGGTGGTGCCCCCCGTCGCCATCCAGACGAGGTACTTCGCCGCCCCGTCGGGCCCGAGGCCGTCCCTCCCCCGCGTCGGGCCCATGGAACGTGGCGAGGTTCTCGTTGGGGGCCCAGCGCGGGCCGAAGAGCCCGTCCACGAAGCTCGCCACCCTCGCCCCGGAGGTCGCGCGGAGCGCCCTGGCCGCGCCGGTCTGGGCGTCTCCGTAAATCCCATGGCAATTCGTGCAGATACCGGCGTAGATATGCTCCCCCGGGTTGGCCCAGTAGATCGCGCTCCACGGCCGGCGCGGCCTCCCGGTCCCCGGATTGATCATCCACTGCTCCACCGGCTCAGGCTCTGGCGCGTCGTCCGGAAACGCGCAGCCTGGGATGAAGAACCCCTGAGCGTAGACCTTCTTCGCCAGCGCCTCGTGCTCGCTCGTCACCTCCTCCGCGCGGATCCAGTCGTCGAGCTTCGTCTTCCAGTCGATGTTGCGCGGGACGTACGGATAGCGCTCGGTCGTGTCCTCGAGCACCCACCCGAGCTCGCGATGCTGCTCGCAGTCGTGAAGGGCACGCGCCTCCGCGGCGTCCGCCGCGCGCGTGGCGAGCTCGATCGCCTCCGGATCCTCCGGCGCCTCCCGTCCCCCGCGCTCGTAATCGCGCGGCACCGACGCCCACCAGCGCGCCACGAGGACCGGCAGGCGGCAGTCGACAGACGCCGTGTGCATCGGCATGTGGAGGTTGAAGAACGCGTTGACCTCCTCGTTCTCCACGGGCAGGCCGAACGCACGGGGAGTCCACGATCCCGTGGGCAGGACGACGCGGCGGTAGATACCTCCGACCGGGATGGAGCTCTGGATGACGAGCTCATCGAAGGACGCCGGCACACCAGGAAAGTAGAGCCGCCCGTCCGAGCCCACGGTATCCATGTGAAACCCGAAGATGCTCCCGCCAGGCGACATATCCAGGCCTCGCAGCGTCGCCTTGCTCGCCACCGCATAGCCGCGCGGGTTATGGCAATGGGCGCAGTTGCCTGCCATGTAGGCCTGCATGTTCAGCTCGTCGTCATTGCGCGGCCGGCGGGGCAGCGCGGACTCCTCGAGCCTGGGGAAGTCGTCGGGCGTGAGGGTCGCCAACGTGCCGCGCACGACGCCGTACGCGAGGAGACGCTCCAGCTGATTGAGCTCGTCGGCGAGCACGTCCGGCGTGTAGACGCCCCCTTCCCCCTTGGGTCGCTTGTGGAGCTGGAAGGGCGTGATGCCGAGGACGAAGCTCTCGCTCTCCGAGCCCGTGTGGCACGCCACGCATCGCGTCGCACCGGGCACGGCGTAGCTCTGCAGTGCACCGGTGGTCTCGTTGGCCGTGTAAGGGCGGACGTAGTCGGGGAACGGCTCACCGTTCAGGTAGAGCTCCCTGCTGTCCGGTGACGCCGGATCGAGCCCGGTCCCGAGGAGCTTCGCGCTCGTCTCCTCCGCGTTCCACACGTACGTGCCGAAGATCGCGTCCTCGGCCTGCTCGCGCGTCACGATGATGCGCGTCTCCATCTTGCGGTATCGCGTGGCGCCGTCGGGCTCGACCACGGCCCTGAAGAAGGTCTTGTAGAAGCGGCTGTTCGAGGGGATGCGGAGGCTCTTCGCCTCCGGGTCGTACGTGATGGCCTGCCCCGCCGGGACGTGCACGAAGCGGAGCTTCGCCGCGTCGTCCGACCAGAGAGGGTAGGTCGGCGCGTAAGCGAGCGTCCCCCTGCGCGCGAGCACCTCGGCGTCCAGCGAGACGAAATCGGTCTCCGACAGCTTGACCGGGAGGTCCTCGAACGATCGCATCGCGGCGAAGCGCTCATCCACCTCCTCGTCTCGACCGACGATCTCGGCGTCGGGGATGCAGTTCCCGAGCTCCGTCTGCGCATCGCCGATCTCGCGCGGGGTCACGAAATCCACGTCGGGATCGACGTGGATTTCGCCCTTCGGGAGGACGTACGTGCCGGCAGGGCACCCCTGCTCGATCCACGCCTGCACCCGCCGGCCGAGCGCCTCTTGCCCGCCGATCTTGTAGGGCATCTCCCCGCTGAGCATGACGTCAACGGGCGTCTTGCCGCTCTTGCCGCGCGCATTGCACAGGTTCTCCGGAGTGCCGGTGTAGGAGAAGTCGCCTTGCTCTGCCGGGGCCTTGTGGCAGTTGCCACATTGAATCTCGATCTCCCCCGAGAGATTGCTGAAGGTATCGAGGGCATCCTCGACCGTCGCCGAGTGGCGCTGAGGGATCGGCTCGTGCGATCGGGCAGGGGCGCATTGACGTGGCGGCGTGCCCCCCCCGTCACCGCCGCTGCCGCCGGTACCGCCGGTGCCGCCGCCTCCGCTGTTATCGCCGCCCGCGACCCCGCCGGTACCGCCGGTGCTGCCGCTTCCGCCGTTATCACCGCCCGCGACCCCGCCGCTGCCGCCGGCACCGCCGGTGCCGCCGCCGCTCGTGTCCTCCGGGGGCTCACCGGTATCGTCACCTCCACAGCTGTACCCGGCCACGGACACGACCCCGAGCAACAGCACCAGCGATCTCATCGTCACCCAACGCCGACCTTGACGCATCGATGCCAACTCCCCGGGCTCGCAGCGGCGAACCCCCTATCGTCGCGGTGGCCGAAATGCCACCGGTGAGCTCCTGGAACAACCGTGAATGCCGGCTGTCACGGACCCGTGACGCTATCGCGGTGACGTCGACGTAGATGATAGCTCTGCCATTGATTCACGCGCGGCAGGCTCGCCTCTCGACCGTGATAGAAAGTAAGGGCTCTCCGCTCAGACCTCCTGTGCTGGGCAGTGTTGCGGAGCGGTTTCAATCCGGCAGCAGCGGGGGCGCGTTCCGTCCCTGGAGGACGACTTCGCGGTGCACGGTGCTCGGCGGGTGATGAGACGGGGGGCGTGCCCGAGCGCGCCGCGCTGGCCATGTGCGTCGAACGGAGCGCGCCTACCGCGATGGATTGCGCGGCGCGCTCCGTCCTTCGTCATCAGCCTATCAGCTCACGGCAGGCTGCTGTTGCGGGGGCACGTGGTGCCGGTGGCACCGCAATCGAGAGGATTTCCCGGGTCACACGCGATGAAGCCGGAGGCCGTCAGGGTGTTCTCGAAGGTCTGCGGGTTCGCGATGATCCAGTTCAGGAAGTTCGTCTCGGCTGTAGCCCGAGATCCATTGCCCTCGTTGAGGTACAGGAAGCGAGCGAGCGGGTACTTGTTGCTCGGGTCCGTGATAAGTTTGCGGATGTTGGCCGTGGTCGGCGCCTTGCTGTCGATGGTGAACGCCTGGTTGGCGAAGGGGTTCGACGGGCGCAACCCGTCGCCGCCCGCGTAGGCGAGCGCGTCGATGTCCGCGCCCGCGAGCTTGCCGATGCAATCGGTGGCCGAATCGGTCTGCAGGCAGGGCGCCGCCGCGGTCGGAGCGCCCGAGTACGTCACAATCGATGACGTGTTCGGCGTCCCCAGGGTTCCTGCGGAGTCGGTCGAGAGCCGCGGCCCGGCGATGAGGTCCTCGACGATGATCTTCACGCCGGCGCAGAACGTGGTGCAGCCGGTGAGGCTCTTGAACGTGTCGGTCGTGCCCGAGATGTCGTCGCGGCGGTACAGCTTGATCGCGTTCGAGGGGTTCGACGAGCCCGTGGTGAGCTCGCCCCACGTGTCGAAATTGGCGCAGGTGGCGGGGCTCCCGGAGCCGTCGCCGCAGAACGCGCCCTTGATGTTCGCCGAGGTCGCGCTGGTGGCGGCCTGGGTGTCGTCCGCCAGAATGTAGATAGCGTCGAGCGCGATGCGATTGCTCTTCTGACCACTGTCACAAGAGCCCTGCAAGTCCCTGGACATCGGGGCGATCGTCTGAGCCTTCGTGTTGCAGGGGGCGGCGCCGGTGCCCTCCAGGCACTGCTCGCCCTTGCCCGACCCGGTGCCGAGGTAGTCGAGGGACGCGCTGAGCCCCGCCTGGTTGATCGCGGCCGTGATCGCGTTGAACAGCGTGTCCGACCCGTAGAACTCCGTGCCGTTGATCAGCGCCTCCTGCGACTCGCCCAGGACCTCTGCCTCGTCCGTGCCGCTCACGGCGCACGCCGCAAGACCGAGGACCGAGAGCGCCGAAAGAACCAACTTACCCGTCGTATTCATGCTCATCTCCATCGTTCAGAGTGACGGTGCGCGTGTGCACCTGGATCATCCCGGTGCACGGCGCATCTATCAAGCCAACAATCCAGCGAAGACCGCCTGGCCGCCGAAGCGCTCGCCGGCAGGCGGTCAAGTCTCTATCTCTCCGGATGCGTGCTTCTCAGTGGGTGGTCACCGTGCGGATCTTGCCGAGGCGGCTCCCCCCCGCCTCGGTGAACCAGAGGTCGAGGAAGCCGCACCCCTGGAGCGACGGGACCAGCGTGAGCCCGAGCGGACGAGAGCCCGCGATCGGGAGAGCGTACTCGGTCATGACGCCGCTCGTCGTGATGCGTACGATCTTGTCCACGGACTGCTCCGTGAACCAGAGATTGCCGTCCACCCCGGGCGTGATGGCCGAGACGCCGAGGCCCAGCGCGGGGAGCGCGAACTCCGTCACGGTCCCGCTGGTGTCGATATTCGCGATCTCGCCCGCCGTGGTGAACCAGATTTTGAGGTCGGGACCGAGCGTCATCGCGTTGGGGCGCGCGGCCGAGGGCGGCAGCGGGTACTCGGTCACGGTCCCGGACGCGCTGATCCGCGCGATCTTGTTCCCGCGCGACTCCGCGACCCAGACATTTCCGTCGATTCCCGCCGCGATCCCGCGCGGTTGGCTGCCGGCGGTCGGCAGCGCGAACTCGGTGATCACCCCGTCCGGCGTGATGCGTCCGACCTTGTTGCCGAGGACCTCGGTGAACCACAGATTCCCATCAAATCCCAGCGTGATCGCGGAGGGGCTCGAGCTGTTCGTCGGGATCGCAACCTCGGTCACGACGCCGTGCTTCGTGATCGCCCCGATCTGGTTTCTCCCTGCGTCGGTGAACCAGATCCGGCCATCCGGACCGACGGTGATGCCGACCGGGCTCGCGCCGGTCGCGAGCGGGTACTCGGTCACAGCGCCGCTGGACTTTGCGGCCCCGATCTTGCTGCCGGAGAGCACGGTGAACCACACGCGGCCGTCAGGGCCAAAGGTGATGTTCCCCGGCGAGGCGTTCGAAGGAATGGCGTACTCGGTGATGTCACCCGCGTACGCCGCCGGGCAATACCCGGCGCTCGCGGGCTCCGCCTGCGCCACGAGGGCGGCGCCGACCATCATCGACAAGGCAACAATCGACTTCTTCTTCATTTTATTCTCTATCAGGGTTTGAGGTTGAGAGCGTCTTGCGAGATCTGCTGTCATGAACACGTGGATACCGCGGCTGCGCCGCGCGCAGGGGTGCTCGCCGAGAGCGTCGCTATGCGCGCTCTCGCTCGCTGCCTCTACGCGCTCACGCTCGTCAGCGGCCCGTTACGATCCCGCTCCGCACCCCGTTCTGAATTGCGCTGGCGAGCTGCGTGCACACACGGTGCTTCCCCCATTCCCTCCCCGGAACCGGATTCCGTCCTGTGTCGATTCGCACCTGTTTGCTCGTGAAACGAGCCACGTAGTCACGGAGGAAATTACGTTCCGCGCATACGTGGAATGTCAGCGCCAGGCGCGCGATGAGTACGCAACGCCGAGATCGTTCGCCGGCCGGACACGCCAAACAGGTTGGTTGAACGGCCATGGCTGCATGGAGCCGAGGGCCGGACCCATTCGGATCACCCCACGATCACGAACCGCCGCCGCGGTGCTGCCGTCCGACGGAGGGCGGACGAGCCGCACTCCTGCCTCTGCTGGTCACCCCGCGTCAGAATGCAACGGCGACGCGCTCGCGCATTTGCGCGATTCGGGCGCGTCAATGCAATCGAGACCCCAACGTCATAGCTCGCTATGCGGGGAGATGGCCAGCCACCCCCCGGCGGCTTCGTGTGGGCCGGACTATAGTAGGCGCGGTGACGAAATGCGCGAAGTTTGTGTTACGTATTACCGAACTGTGTCCTGTGATGGCGTGCTCCTGTTGTCCCCGATCGATGAGTTGATCCATTCGAGAACGATTCGGCTGTCAGCCGTGCGACGGTCCTGTGCCGGAACGGTAGAGCGCCAGCGCCGGATACCGCTGATGGAGAACGATTGGGCTGTCAGCCGTGCGACGGTCCTGTGCCGGAACGGTAGGACGCCAGCGTCCGATACCGCTGCTCCCGCGAGATCAGGCGTCGTGCGTTCAGGCAGCTGCGCGCGAGGTCGGGGAGGCTGGGATCGCGGCGCCGGCTGCCCGATCCCTCGCCGCGCGGCAGGCGGCCGCCAGCAGCAAGTCTCTCCTCGCGATCCGAATGTCGTGTACTCTCGCCGACATGGCTCCCGTCGTCGTCATCACCGGTGCATCCAGCGGAATCGGTCGATCGCTCGCGTTCTCCTGGGCGAAGCGCGGCGCGCGCGTGGTGCTGAGCGCGCGCGGGCGGGATGCGCTCGAGGGCGTCGCCTCGGAGGTGCGCGCGGCGGGCGGCGAGGCCCTCGCGGTGGCCGGCGACGTGACCGTCGAGGAGGATCGCAAGGCGCTCTGCGAGCGGGCGCTCGGCGCGTACGGCCGGCTGGACGTGCTGGTGAACAACGCCGGGCGCGGCTACTACACGCCGTCGATCGAGATCGAGCCCGCCGAGCTGGAGGCGCTCTACCGGCTGAACGTCGTCGCCCCCGTGCACCTCGCGCGGCTCGCGATCGAGCCCCTCGCGGCCACGAAGGGCACCATCGTCATGGTCTCCTCGATCGCGGGGCTCGTCGCCGCGCCGCGCATGGGCCCGTACGCCTCGTCGAAGTTCGCCCTGGAGGCGCTCGCGATGTCGCTCCGCGCGGAGCTCTCGTCGCGCGGCGTGCGCGTGCTGGTGGTGCGGCCGGGCCCGGTCGCGACCCCGTTCCACGCGAACGCCGTCGTGACCGACGACAACGTCGGCTACCGCCCGCCGGGCCACAAGAAGCAGAGCCCGGACGAGGTCGCCGAGATGATCGTGCGCGCCGTCGACGCGGGCCGCGACGTCCTGGAGACGAGCCTGTTCGTGAAGACCGCGAGCCTCGCCGCCCGCGTGGCGCCCGGCCCCATGCGCTGGCTCTCGAGGCGGATGGCGCACCGCTCGGGGTTCTGAGCGGCGCCCGCCCCTTGTGCGCCGGGAACGTCGAGCGGATCGAGCACCCAGAAGGCCGAAGGAAGGCGGGGGCGGGGAGAGGGCGCTCCTAGCGAGCGCAGAAATGGGGGCGCTCGGAGCGAGGGCAGAAGGGCGAGCGCTCAGAGCGAGCGCAGGAAGGCGACCACCGCGTCGCGATCTCCTGCCGGGAGCGCCATGAAGCGCTGCTTCGCGGCGTCCGCCTCGCCGCCGTGCCACAGGATCGCCTCGACGACGTTCCGCGCGCGGCCGTCGTGCAGCAGCTGGGTGTGGCCGTTCACGGCCTCGAGCAGCCCGATGCCCCACAGCGGCGGCGTCCGCCACTCGCGCGGCCCCGCGAGGTGCTCGCTCGTCGACGTGTCCGCGAGCTCTTCTCCCATGTCGTGCAGGAGCAGATCGCTGAACGGCTGGATGAGCTGATCCCGCAGCTCGACGAGCGGGTGGCGGCCCCCCGTCTTCATCGAGGGCACATGGCAGCTCGCGCACCCTGCCTGGCTGAACAGCGCCTCACCGCGCTGGACGGTTGGGTCCGCCGTGTCGCGGCGCGGCGGCACGCCCAGCATGCGCATGTAGGTCGCCAACCTGTCGAGATCGTCGTCGGAGAGCTCGGGATCTCCGCGCGTGCCGCCCTGGCAACCCGTCTGCGCCTCGCCGCACTCCTCGACCGGGAACAGGCTCGTCGTCACGCCCATGTCCGCCACCAGCGCGTCGGCGACCTGATGCGGTACGCTCACCTTGCTCGCCTTCCAGCCGAAGCGCCCTATTCGCAGCGCCCCCGAGACTGGGTCCGGGATCAGGTTCGGACGGCCCGAGATACCGTCCTGGTTGCAATCCATCCCATCTGCGCGCTCGAGCAGCGCGTCCTCCGCGATCGCCTCGAGAAGGCCCATGCCCACGAGCGGGCGGGCAACGCGGACCGAGTAGCTCGCGATCGGCCCTGCGGAGAGCCCGTTGAAGCGGAACGTGGGCTTTCGCAGGACGTACGGCGTGCCATCGGGGAACTGCCCGGGTTCCTCGGCGTAGGCCACGGTGGCCGTGCCCTCGCTGGCGCCGCCGCCCTGCGCCTTGTCCTGGAGCTGCCGGCCGTAGCTTGGATCTGCGGTGGGCCGGCCGTCCGCGTTCGCTCCTGCGCCGAACACCTTCACGACAGCGGTCTCCATCGCCTCGCCGGGCTCGGGCGGGGCGCCGCGACCGTTGTTGATGTGGCAGCTCACGCACGCCGCCTGGTTCGAGAGCGGCCCCGCCTTGCCGGCTTGCTCGTCGAAGACGGGGTTACCGCCCTCGCTGTGCTCGCCGGTGGCAAAGTCCGTATGGAACAGGCGGCGCCCCTCGAGGAAGGGCTGGATCGAGCTCTCCTGGATGTTGAGCGCCATCTGTTCGTAATAGAGATGAGGCTCCTCGTAGATGTACGGTATCGTCCCGTCGCCGCCCGACAGGGCCACTTCGTTCGCCTCGTTGAACGGCGTCAGCTCGCCGCTGCCGACGCGGTAGCGGAACGTGTCGCTGTAATAGCTCGTCCTCCCCTCGACGGTGCCCGCGTCAAGGAACACCCCGAACTCGAACTCGAGCAGGTCTCCCTCGCGGATCTCCCTGCTCTCCCGGGCGTTGCGATCCACGACGAACTCCCAGTGGGTGCTCGTGATGCGCTCCATGCCGTTGTTCGAGTCGAACACGTTGCCCTCGCCCGAGTACCAACAGCGAAAATTGATGGTCTGGTTGTTGGATGCGTTGGCCTTGGGGAGCCAGGTGAACTTGATGGTGCTGCCGCCCGCCGGGATCGTGTCCTCGACGATGAACTTGTAGCTCCGGTTCTCGAAATAGCGCGGCTGGTAGGGGCTGAACTCTTCCTCTTTCTCGTGGCGTCCGCGCACGCGCCCCGCGGCCTCGAGCGTGATCGTCCCATCGGCAGCCATCGTGGTGATCGGCCTGCCCTCCGTTGCCGCGGGGAACAGCGGCGAGATGGCGCCGTCCACGCCGGAGCACTCGCCGGGATCGACCTGGCCGCCGTCGCAGGCCGGCGCGGGCGGCGCTCCCGTAGAGAAATAAGCGTAGATCGCCTCGATGTCGGCCGTCGCGATCTGCTGCTCGCCGAAGGCCGGCATGCGCGTCTTCCCCGTGCGCACCTGCGCCGTGAACTCCTCCAGGGTGCCGTCGAAGGCAAACAGATCGGGGAACCCGCCGGCCGGCTTGCCGTGCGCGCTATGGCACCCGCCGCAGTTCAGCGCGAACGCCTGCGGCAGCGCTGGCCCGTCGCTCGTCTCCACGCAGGGCGGTTCGCCCGGCGGGCCGCCCCCGTCGCCCGGCGAGGGCGACTCCGGCGAGGGCGACTCCGGCGCGGGAGACGCGGGCGACAGGTCGCTCGAGCACCCGAGCTCTGCTGCGCAGGTCGCGAGCAGCCCGAGCACGACATGGAGACCCCCGGACACCAACCGACGTGAGCGGCTTTCGAACATCGCTTTTCGACCTCCGGTGTGAGCCCATCTATCGAGACCGTGACCCGCAGAGCTACCGCAGGATCTCCTCGAGAAGCGCGTTCGGCACGCCGCGGCGATCCTCGCCGAACGACGCGACGCCGAGGTTGTAGTACTGGTTCATGAGGGTGAACCACAGATCGCGGAGCTGGCGATCCTGGCCGAGGGGGCCATACGCGACGTGCGCGTCGTTCAGGAAGACGCCGTCGCCGCCAAGGAGGACGATGGGCAGATCATACGCGTCGTGGTCGTGCGTACGCATCTCGCTCATGTAGACCATCACGGAGTGATCGAGCACCGTCCCGTCCCCCTCGGGGATCGCGTCGAGCCGCTGCGCGAGCTGCGCCGTCTTCTGGCCGAGCCAGCAGTTGATCGCCGCGAAATCGAGATTGCTCTCCTCGACGACCGCGTAGCGGCCGCCCTCGTCCGTTGCGCCCAGGTTGCCGGGGCCGTGCTGGCAGGCGTGATAATGGAGGCTGCTGCCCTCCCTGTACTCGAGGCCCACCTTCGCGCGGACGTCGGCCGGGATGCACCGGTACTCGAACTCCGAGCGCGCGTCGTCGAGCATGTGGGTTATCACGCGCGTCACGTCGCATTGAATCGCCATGACGATGAGATCGATCATGACGTTCGCGTGATCGTCGTGTTTGTACTCGCCGGCCTCCGTGCTGTCGTTCTCGTTGAGCCCCTCCTGCTGGCCCGGCGGCTCGGGGACGACTCCGGGCTCGCCGATCGGGCTGCAGCCCAGGCTCGACGGGGTCATCGTCGACTGGATGCGGGTCACGTTCTTCTCTGTCTCTCGCAGGGCGTCCAGGTACTGCTGGACGACCTTGCGATCGTCCGAGCCGACCTTGCGCATGAGCGAGTTCGCGTCCGCGAGCACGGCGTCGATCACGCTCTTCTCGGTCGCCGCGCGGCGCTCCGCCTCGATCCTGGCCTGCTCGTCGGTCTGTCCTGGCACCGAAGGCGCGCTCGCGGCACCCGCGTTGATGAGCGCGTCGAACACCGCCTTCGGGTTGACCGAGCGCTTCAGGGGCTCGCGCGGGCTCTTCCAGGAGACGGCCTGATTGTAGGCGTAGCTGCGCCCGTCGAAGAAGCCGGGCTTCACCCCGAGCCCCGTCTGCAGCGACGGGATGCGGGTCGCCTGCTCCGGGCCTGCCTTCTGCACGATGAGCTGGTCGACCGAGACGCCGTTGCCCACCCACTCGCCGAGGTCCTGCCCGGCGGCCCTCCCCAGCTCATCGGCGTCCACGCAGGTCGACAGCGCGGCCATGCAGCGCGAGTGGGACGGCTCGAGGAACGCGTTCTGCCCTTGCTCCACGTGTGGTTGCCGAGGCGGCTTATCATGAGCATCTTCGATTTCACCGGCGCGAAGTGCTCGAGCACCCTCGGCAGCTTGAAATCGGCGCCCTTCAGCGTCTTCCCGAACGCGGGCGCCGTCTCCCACCAGTGGTGGGGCGCCCCGTTCGGGAACGTGCAGAGCAAGAAGCGCTTCGGCGTGCCGGGCTCCCCGGCGCGCGCCCCGCGCGGGGCGAGGCTCTCGAGAAACGGCAGCGCCAGGCAGACGCCCGCGCCGCGCAACAGGTTCCTGCGTGTCATTCCGCGTTTCATGTGCGCATCGCTCCTTCGTGCCTGGTTCCGTGAGGAAACAACGCCTGCGGCTTCACTTCGCCCCGACCTTCGCCGCGCGGAGGCGGAACGCGTCGCTGGTCACCACCTGCTTCACCAGATCCGCGATCGTCCCCTTCTCCCAGCGCGCGGCGATCTCCTTGAGCGTGTCCCTGTCGCCGCCGCTCGGGCGCCGGCGCAACGCATAGGTGAAGAGCTGCTCGGAGGGGCAGATCCCCAGCTGGGGGTCCTTCTGGAGCTCCGGGATGAGGCCCGAGATGTCCTGGAACTCCGCGCTCCCGTACTTGCCTGTCGCGTCGACAGCGTCGCCGTTCGGGTACTCGGTCCGGTAGGCGCCGATCGGATCGAAGTTCTCGAGGCTCAGCCCGATGGGATCGAGGAGATCGTGACAGCCCGCGCAGTCGGGCGACTCGCGGTGCTTCTCGAGCTTCTTGCGGACGTTGTCGACGGGGCCCGAGTCGCCTCCCGCGGCCTCGAGCTCCGGGATATCCACGCCGGCGGGAGGGGCCAGGTCGGCGCAGTAGAGCTGCGCCAGGATCGTCTTCGCGCGGGACGTGGGGGAGGTCCGTTCGGCGCGGGAAGACAGCGTGAGGAACGCGGGGAGCGTCAGGAACCCGCCGCGCCCGGCCTCGGGGTCGTTCGCGTAGAGCGGCGCGAGCAGCGGGCTCTCCGGGTGGGGCGCCGTCAGGAACTCGGACCACGGCCGCTCGCCGGTCGTGAAGCCGGTGAAATAGGCGTTGGCCTGCTCGATCATCGCGCCCTTCACCTCGTCGTTCCAGCCCGGGAACAGCGTCGTGTCGACGGTGTGGCTCGGGAGCGTGCGTGTCCCGAGCCACTGCCCGAAGAAGTTCTGGAAGAACGCGGCGCTCTTCGGGTCGGACAGCATGCGGTCCACCTGCTGCCGGAGCTCGTCCTCGGTGGCCAGCTCGTCGCTCTCTGCGGCGTCGAAGAGCTCCTCGTCCGGGAGCGAGCTCCAGAGGAGGTACGAGAGGCGCGACGCGATCTCGTGGCCGCCGAGGGCGCCCGGCGATCGCTTCGAGTCGGGGCCGACCTCGATCCGCAGGAAGAAATTGGGCGACGTCAGCAGGGTCCGGACGACGTGCTGCACCGCCTCGACGGGGGACATCTCGAGGGTGGTGCGCGCGTCGGCGTACTGCGCCGCGTACCGGTCGACCTCCGCCGCCTCGAGCGGGCGCCGGAAGGCGCGCAGCCCGAAGCGCTCGATGATCTCGCGCGCGCACCCGTCATCCGCGCCCTCCGCCGGGTCGCATACGAGGATCCGGGCGCGCTGCGCCTCGTTCGAGAACGCCTCGGCCGCCAGCTTCTTGGCGGCGTCGTAGTACCCCTGGACGAGGACCTGCGAGAGGCTCGAGAGCGCGCTGGCGTTCGCGTCGAAGCCCTTCGCGCCGGAGGCCGGGAATCCGTCCGCCGGCCGCAGGCGCGTGCCCAGGAGGTGGGCGACCGTGTTGTTGTACTCCGATGCTGTCATGTGGTGCAAAGGCATCCCGCCCGGCGCGGCGGCGTCGTCTCCCGGTTCCAGCCCCGGTCCCGGAGCGTCGTCGGCTCCGAGGATGCCAGTGCACGAGATGCTCAAGAGACATCCCCCGGCGACGAGCCAGGGACTTGCGAACACTCGGTCAAGTCGGCACATCATGGTCGGCTCCCGCGTGTGGAATCAGCACTCTCCCCCTCGTTGCCGGGGCGCGCGCCTTTCGTGATCGAATCGACCGCACGCCCGCGCTAGGATCAGCCCGTGTCGTGCGCGCGGAAGACTACGATGATGGCGCTGCTCCTCGGCTTATCCGGATGTGGGGCAGATGTGGAGATTGCGGTGGGTCGTATGACTCCGGCGTCGACTGTGGGCGGCGGCGGGGAAGGTGGTAGTGGCAGCGGGGAAGGGGGGCGTGGTGGTGGGGCGCCGAGCGGCGGTGAGGCGGGCAGCGGCGGCGAGGCGGGCAGCGGCGGCGAAGGGGGCAGCGGCGCGGCCCCCTGCGATGCGCTGCCGTCGCTGGCTCATCGGTACTCGTTCGACGGGGTGGGGGAGGTCGTCGCCGATACGGTCGGCGGCGCCGACGGCGAGATCTTCGGCGGCGCGAGCCTCGACGGCGGAGGGGTGCTCACCCTCGACGGAGAGGACGACTACGTCGATCTGCCCGCGGGTCTCCTCACGGGGTTGAGCGACGTGACCGTCATGGTCTGGGTTGCCCGCAACGGCGGAGGGGCGTACCTGCGCGTCGTCGACTTCGGCATCGGCAGCACGGGTGAGGATCCCGTCGAGGGCGACGCGAGCGTTGGGCGGTCCTACCTGGTCATCACCCCCTCGACGGGCTTCGATCCGCCGGGTATCGCCGCGCTCGCGAGCGACAGCGGCGCCGCGGGTCAGGTGCAGGTCACCACCGAGCCCACGCTCGATGACGCCGAGATCCATCAGCTCGCCGCGGTCTTCGACGGCGCGGCGGGGACCCTGGCGCTTTACCTCGACGGTGCGCTCCTCGGCAGCACGCCGGTCGGCTTTCCGCTCTCGGCCATCCAGGACGCGAACAACTGGCTCGGGCGGTCCCACTTCGATCAGGATCCGTATTTCGGAGGGCGTTACGACGAGCTGCGCCTCTACCGCGGGGCGCTGGCCGGCTGCGCGATCGAGGCCGCGTGGCGCGCGGGCCCGGAGCTGCCCTGAGGCTCAGAAGGCCAGCGCGAGACCGAGGCGCGCGCTGAGGCCTGCGGCCGGGGGGCGGTAAACGATGCCGTCGAGGTTCTCGACGACGAAGCGGGGCCGCCTCAGCGGGACGACGGCGTGCAGCGCGCCCTCGACGCTCACGGGAGCGGCGATGCGCCATTCGAGCAGCGCGCCGAGCCCGGCTGCGAAGATCGGCGTCGTGAGGGTGAATGGCTCATCGACGTCCCGCCCCCTGGAGCGGAGCCAGTGCTGGCGGCCGAGCGCGCAGACGTAGACGCGGACGGGGCCCTCGAGCGGGAGCGCGCACGCGTCGACCTCGAGGAACCAGAGCCGGAACTCGGCGCCTGCAGCCTGCCCCGCGATGTGG
This sequence comes from Sorangium aterium, assembly GCF_028368935.1. Classification (NCBI taxonomy): domain Bacteria; kingdom Pseudomonadati; phylum Myxococcota; order Polyangiales; family Polyangiaceae; genus Sorangium; species Sorangium atrum. Next base: position 772,925 of record NZ_JAQNDK010000004.1, read on the forward strand.
CTCGAGCTCGACGGCACCACGCCGGCCGCGCCGTCCGCGCGGAACCAGCCGCTGCGGATCCCGCCGCCTGCGGCGAGCCCGACGCCGATCGTCGGGACGAGCGCCTGCTCGAGCTGCGCGCTCACCCAGAGCGCTCCCTCCACGTCGCGCTCGTTCGCAGCGGACGGCCGCGCCGCCGCGGGAGGTGGGCGGCGCGGCGCGGGAGACGGCGGGCGCGGCGCGCTGGCGGCGGGGGCGGCGATCGCCTGGGGTGGCGCGGGCTGCGCGGCAGCGCTCCGCGCGACAGCGTCGGGATCGATCGACATCGCGACGATCAGCGCCGCTGCCCGCGACATGGATGCGCAGTCGTCGCCATGGATCACCCGCTCGCCCGGCGCCGGCGCGCGGATGCGCAGGTCGAGCCGGAGGCGCTCGTCGCGCTCGCGAGCGATCGCGATCTCGACCTCGATCGGCTGGCGCTGCTCCGACGTCCCCAGCAGCCGGGCGATCTCGCTCCGGACCTCGTCGACCGGCGGGCACCCCTCGGGCGCTTCCCAGCGGAGATCGATGGTGCGCGGCTCGGCGTGCGCCGCGAGCGCGCGCGCGGGCAGGAGCCCTGCCGCGACGATCAGCGCCGGCAGGATCGACGGCGCCTGCGCCCACCTTGAGACGTGCACCCGCGCACTCTACTCCTCCTGTCCGCACGCGGCGCGCACGCGCGTCGCGAGCGGCGAGCCCGGGCTCTTCGCGAGCAGCCTCGCCGCGATCGCCCTGCCGGACGACGCGCGGCCGGAGCGGCAGAGCGCGATCGCGCGCGACGCCTCGCGCTCGGTCGAGAGCACGCCCCTCGGGTACCGGCTGGCGTGCTCGTCGAGCTTCGAGAGCGCCTGCGCGAACTGGCCCGCCTGCAGCGCCTGCTGCGCGTCGCGGAGCAGCGCGATCTCCGCGTCGAGCCCCTCGGAGCCCTGCCTCGCGGCGGCCGCCGTCCGCGGCGTGCGCGGCGCGATCGCGCGCGCTGCAGCGACCGCGGGCGCGGCGCTGGCCTCGGCGGGGGCGCTGGCCTTGTCGGGGCCGTCGGCCTTGGCGGCGGCGCTCGCCTCGGTGGGCGCAGGCGTCTCGTCGCCCTGGGCGCTGGAGGGCGCGGCGGCGCGCTCCGCTCGGGGCGCCTCGGCCGCGCCCGTCGCTGCTTCCAGCGCGCGTTGCGTATCGGGCGCCTCGCCCGGTGTCGACAAGGTTGGGAAGTAGAGCGCGGCCCCCGTCGCGAGGCCCACGACGAGCGCCGCCAGCCCGATCTTCATCGGGGCGCCGAGCAGCGTGATGGCCGCGCCTTTGGCGACCGCGGTGCTCGCGCCCGCGGCCATGCTCGCGGCGGCGGGACCGACGGCGTGCGCAGCCGCGCCGGCGCTCGCCGAGCCGGCGGCTCCGGCGCCCGCGGCGCTCTCGGCGCTCGCGGCGACGGCCGTGGCCGTGGCCGCCGTCCCTGCGAGGCCGAGCCTCGCCCACACGGCCGCGCGCATCCGACGTCTGTCGTCGTCGGTCGGCTCGTCCTCGTCACGAAGGGCGTTCAGGAGCGCTCGCTCCCCGGCCCGCAGCTCATCCATTGCGGCCTCCTCGGATCCTGGCGTGGTGGCGGTGCACCGCGTCGGAAAACGCCTGTCGAGCGGCCCTCAGCCGCGCATAGACGGTGTTGACGTTCACCCCGATGCCCCGCGCGATCTCCGCCGCCGGCATCTCTTCCAGCTCGGCGAGGAGGAGCACCACGCGCTTCTCCTCGTCGAGCGACGAGAGCAGCTCGTGCGCGACGCGCGCGGCCTCCGCCCTCGTCATGGCCTCGTAGGGGCTGAGGCTGCTCGGCCCCGCGAGCAGCTCGGGATCCACGGTCTCTCCTGTCCCGCGGTGGGCGGGGCTCTTGCGGCGCAGCGATCTCCGGTGCGTCTGCACGACGTTCACGACGATGCCGAAGACCCACGTCTTCAGCGACGAGCGGCCCAGGAACTCCGGGAGCCGCCGGTGCACGACGACGAACACCTCCTGGCACACGTCCTCGTGCGCCGAGGCGTCCACGCCGAGCCGGCGCACGGTCCGCCAGACGAAGGGGAACATCTCCTCGTAGACGTCGGCGAAGTCGAGCGGCGCGGCCTGCACGCCGGCCGCCGGGACGGCGGGCACCGCGCCGGCCGGCGGAGGCGTCGACGGAGCGACCGCCGCGCGGGCCGTCACGAGCTGCGCTCCTCCTCGTGGGGCAGCGAGACGCAGAGCTCGCCGAGCGTGATGAGCTCACCGCGCGCGCCGAGCAGGTCCACGTGGGGGATCGCGTCGGTCCGCCCGGAGAACCAGGCGTACCGGAAGACGTCGGGGTCCGATTCGAGGAGAGGCACCGCTTCTCGCATATACGCCGCCTGCGCTTCGAGCGACCGAACGCCGCTCGTCTCTTGGATATTTCCAGTGTTGCCGCTCCCGGTCGCGGCTGAGGGGAGCGTTTCCTCGACGCAAGCCACGGAGAAGAGGATCCCGAGCAGGGGGCTGATACCGCAGAGGAGGGCTTGGCGAGCTCGGCGCATGGGTCGAGGGGCTGGTGACCGGTGCCGCCGCGTTCCGTGAAGGAAAGTGGAGGGACGGGGGGCGACGTGCATCGGGCGGTCGTCGATGGGCTGGCGCTCCACGGCTCGCGGGCGGATCATCCGCTGCGGCGCACCGCGGCCGACAGCGCGCACCTCCGGGCGCTTGACGGCCGCGAGGAGTGCGCCGAGGAAGATCGGATGACACCCCCTCGCTGGCTTGCCGCGCTCGCGGCGCTCACCGTTCCGCTGGCGGTCTCGGCGACGGCCTTGACCCAGGGCGACGCTCCCCTCCCTCCGCCTCCTCCTCCGGAGCCGCTCCCGTCTGCCTCCGCGCAGCCAGCACCGCCGCCGTCTCCTGCGCCGACCCCGGTGCAGCCAGCGCCCGCGCCCGCGCCCGCGCCTGCGCCGACCCCGGTGCAGCCAGCGCCAGCGCCGACTCCGGTGCAACCCGCGCCAGCGCCGACTCCGGTGCAACCCGCGCCAGCGCCGACCCCGGTGCAACCCGCGCCAGCGCCGACACCCGTGCCGCCCGCGCCAGCGCCGACACCCGTGCCGCCCGCGCCAGCGCCGACACCCGTGCCGCCCGCGCCAGCGCCAACGCCTGCTCCCACGCCGTTGCCGCCGCCATCTCCCACGCCGGTGCAGCCTGCGCCGCGGCCTGCGCCCGCGCCGCGGTCCACACCCGCGCCTGCGCCGCCGTCCGCGCCGCGGCCTGCACCCCCGCTCGCGCCGCCGCCTGCGCCGCGGTCCGCGCCGGCGGCGGACACGCCCGCTCCGGAGCCGCCCCCGCCGGTTCCGCCCGCTCCCGAGGAGAAGCCGACGGAGCCCGAGGACGGCGAGAAGGACGGGATGCGCTTTCGTTTCGGTACGTCGCTCAGCGGCGGGATCATCGAGTCACCCACGGGCGCGGGGGCCGTCTTCGCGCTCTCTGGCCGGCTCGGTGTCCAGGTCAACCACTATTTCGCGATATACTACCAGAACACACCGATGGTGACGCTCACCCCCGAGAGCACCGAGAACAGCGCTGGATTCGAGGCGGGGTTCATCGACTACAACTCGGTGCTCGCGGGCTTCACGCTGTTCCACTTCCTCGATCTCGGCGCGGGACCCTCCATGGATTACGTGGCCGTCGCGACCTGCGGCGCGGAGGTCCCGGAGGGCGGCATCCCGCTCCCGAGCGCCGGCTGCGAGAGCACGGCCTCCTGGTACTTCGGCGCTCACGCGCGGGGCGCCCTGATCCTCGGAGGCCTTGCCGGGAGCGGCGCGCGGCGGAGCGGCTTCGCGATCAGCGCGGATCTCCACCCGGTGTTCCTGCCAGACGGGCCGACGTTCACCTTCACGCTGGGCCTCGGCAGCGAGTGGTACTGAGACGACGGCGCGCCGGAGCGCGGTGCGCCGCGTCGCCGGGCGAGCCGCTCCGCTCGCCCGGCGCTCCGGGCAGAGGCGGGCAGCGGTTTGCCCGGCCGCTGGCTGAGTACTGAGTACCCTTCGAGTGGAACCTTCGTTCTCCAGGTCACGAGAGTTCCTTGCAAATACGCCGGGTCCAAGGGCGCTCTGCCTCACGCCTGCGCGGCGGCCGGCGCCAGCGTCTCTGTGGCGCGCCGTCCGCTGTGATCCACGACACCCCGACCCTGCGGCCGCGGTTCGCGAGGGTTGCTGTGCGGCGACCGGATGGACTACAATCCCGTTGTCGGAGCGATTGTTGGCCGGACGCCGCACCGGAGAGCTGGACGCCGCGATCGTCCTGCGCCAGCGGCAAGCGCCGGCAGGAGAGCGCCAGCGGTAGGCGGCAAGCAGAGCGCCAGCGGTAGGCAGTAAGTAGAGCGCCAGCGGTAGCCGGTGAGCAGAGCGCCAGCGGTAGCCGGTGAGCAGAGCGCCAGCGGTAGCCGGTGAGCAGAGCGCCAGCGGTAGGCGGTAAGTAGATCGAGCGCGAAGCGCGACTCTTCGATCTCGGTGGCGGGGAGCGGCGGCGCACCCGGGGATTCTGCTGTTTGTGCATGACAAGGTGAAATTACCGAGCATCACGATGCACCATCGCTCACCATGTAGGCTGACGAAGCATGATGTATCGCGCGAATCCGGGGCGCCATCTGCTGCTTTCTCCGAGGTGCCGTCTCTTGCTCCCGCTGTGCGGGGGGCATGGCGCCCCTGGGGCTCGAGATCGAGCCCTGACACCGAGAGGCGTGAGGAGCGTGTCAAGCGCTCGCCCCCGTGGTTTGCGCGTGCGGCGGTGCCGGTGCGGTCGTGCTGGCCGGCTGCGGGCGGGGGAGCGGCCGTCGGGTGTCGTCACCCTCTCCGACGTCCCCATTTCGCCAAGCTCGGTGGGGACGCGGGGGCGCCTCCCAGGGGGCGCTTGACAAAGAGGGTTAACCATCGGCTACGCTGCCTACCATGATGACCGGGAGGACATGAGCCGGGTGGAAACCAGCTGCAGGCGCTCCATGGGGGCACGGCGGTCAGCGGTCGAGCGGGCCGTGGGGCACCTCGCGTGTCGAGCGCGAATCGCAATCCGCTGGGCGTCATCGTGGATGCCACGAAATAACCGCGCGGCTCCTCCGGTCCGGCACGGGGGATTTCGCTCACTCCTCAGGACTCTCGCCGAGCGCGCCTGGCCCGACAGGACCGGAGTTCCGGCTCGCCCGGGGCTCCGATCGAAGCGCGCGCCGATGGTCCTGCTCGGGGCGGCGCTGCTCATCGGGTGCTGCCTTCTGCTGCTCAGCCCGCCGACCACGGCTGGGCCCGTGGCCACGCTCTATGTGTATGCGGTGACACCGCTTCGCGCTCGCGCCCTCGAGCAGAAGATCGAGGAGTCGATGCCCGGCGTCGATGTCACCGTGTTCGGAAAGTTGAGCGATTTCAAAGCAGCGCTCGAGTCGACGCCGCCCGACGCCGCCCTCTCGCCGAAGCCGGTCCTGGCTTCGCTCAATCGGACCGCCGACATCCAGGGCATGAAGGCCGGGAGCGACGCGGAGCAGTACCTCCTGGTCTCGACGAGGGCTCTCACCAAGGAGATGCTCTCGGGTCTCAGATATGGGATCGTCGATCTGGTCGAACGAAAATCGCTCCCTAAGTTCGTAGCGGGGCTGCTGGGTGTGAGCGCTGCGCCCGAGGTCCAGCGCGTCACGAAGATCGAAGACCTCCTGCAGCTGCTCCAGTTCCAGACGGCCGACGCGGTCCTTCTCCCGGAGCGATTTCGTTCTGACTTCGAGTCGAGAAGCAAGATGACGTTCACGATCCTCAGCCTCTCGACGGCGAAGGTCGGGCTGGTGGCGGTCACGTTCCTGAGCGAGCGCCAAACGGTGGAGAGCGCGATCCGGAGGCTTCCGAAACACGTGCTCGCCGATCTGGGGGTTGACGAATGGAAGTAAGGTCGACGCGTCCCCTCTCTCGGCGCTCGCTGCTGCGGGCCTCCGCCCTCGCGGGGCTCGTGCTGTCCCTGAGCTGTTCGTCGGGTCCGGCCACGCACGTGGCCAGCGACCCGGCGCCGTCGCTCAAGGCGCCACCTCCGGACGCGAAGCCGGTCATCTCCGTCATCGCCCCCTCGGATCCGCAGCTCGACGACATGCTGAGATCGCTCCGCGTCGAGCTGTCCGGGGAACACCATGTCATCACCTCGCTGCTGCGCAGCGAGGAGTCGAGCCCTGACCTCGTGGCGCGGATCGTGGCCCGCGATCGTCCGAAGGCGGTGGTGCTTGTCAACAACTCGACCGTGCTCCTGTATCGCGAGTGGGCGCGCACCGTCCCGACCCCGCCGGTCGCGCTGATCTTGATGGCGTCCTTCGCCGAGGAGCTCCAGCGCACCGTCCCCAACTCGGTCGCCATCTCCTACGAGGTGCCGGCGGTCACGGCCATGGTGGGCCTGCGCACGCTGGGCCTCGACGCACATCGGGTCGGCGTCGTGTACCGCCAGGGCTTCGCGGATCACATCGCGCGACAGGAAGCGCTCATGCACGTCGAGAAGCTGGCCTTCGTCAAGGAAGAGCTCTCGAACAAGCCACGCGTGCAGGACCTCCGCGCCGCGCTCGTGAACCTCCAGCGGGCGAAGGTCGACGCGATCTGGCTGCCGAACGACAATGGCCTGCTGAGCCCGAGGTTCTTGACGAACGTCTGGCTGCCCTATGTGGACCGGCTCGGCGCTCCGGTGGTCGTGGCCGTGCGTTCGCTCGTGAACGAGCACGCGGAGTTCGGGACGTTCGCGGCCATCCCCGACACCCAGGCGCTCGCGGTGCAAGCGGCGGATCTCCTCTACGAGCTCGCGGACGCGGACTGGAAGCTCCGGTCGTCGGGCGTCCGCCTTCCCATCTCGGTGAAACGCCTGGTCGACGTGAGGCTCGCACGGCGCTTCGGCCTGAATTCCAGCCAGTTCGGCCAAGTTGACTTTCTCATCGGTAGGTGAGCGCGTATCGGGGGGAATGGAGGCGCCGTGCGATTACCTTTCCAACCGGGCACATGGTCACGATGCGAGGGGCTAGCTCGAACCATCGAGCTCCCCGGCTCGCCTGCCATCTGCTCGTCGCATGGGGAGCGTCGCACGCGTAGCTGCCATTCCTGGAGCGCGCCGTCATGATCCGGGTGCTCGTGATCGATGACGACGACATCGCTCGCGAGGCGATGCGCGCCGTCCTGGTCAGGGCCGGCTTCGACGTGGTTGAGCTGGCCACGCCCATCGGCGCGACGGCGGTCATCAAGCGAGACAAGATCTCCGTGGTCGCGCTCGACATCAACATGCCGACCATCAACGGCGACAAGCTGGCGAAGCTGCTCCGCGACAACGCGCAGCTCTCGAACCTGGGTATCGTCCTCGTCTCCAGCTGTGATATCGACAAGCTGAGCGCGATCGGCGAGAAGGTCGGCGCCGACGGCATCGTCTCGAAAGCGAAGCTGCACGTCGCGCTGGCTCCGGCGGTCGAGCGCGCGGTGGCCTCGCGCGCCGGGAAGACCAGCCCGCCGCCGCCTTCGTCAGCGGGGTCTTCTGCGGCGTCGTCCTCCTCTAACCCGCCGCCCTCGATAAGGCGCCCAAAGTAGAGTGCATGGCAACCCCGAACACCCACGGCTCGCTCCGCATCAAGCTGCTGCGCCTGATCCTGGGCGCGCTGCTGCTGCTCGGAGGCACCACGCTGCTCGCGAGCGGCGCGCTCATCTATTCGACGGATCGTGCGGTCCAGGCCAAGCGTGAGCAGGAGCTCCTGAGCGGTCTCGAAGAGAAGGCGCGCCTGCTCGGCTTCAATCAGGCGCTGGCGCTGCGCAGCCTGGTGGCGGACAACCTCTTCGGGGATGTCAAGGCGCTCATTCACCAGACCGTCTCCGAGAACAACGACATCGCCTACGGGTTGTTCTTCGACGCGGAGAACCGGGTCTGGGCCGCGAGCGGCCTGGCCAGGGTGCCCACCTCGAACGACGCGCCCAGCCCGGCGGCGCCTAACTTCACCGCGGCGGACCTGGAGTCCCTCGGGATCAGCACCGCGCACCAGACCCGGCTCGTGCTGCGGCGGCGGCAGAACCCCCTGGGCGGGGATGACGTCCTCGAGGTCGCGGCCCCGGTCATCTCGGAGGGGACCCACGCCGGGACCGTGATCTACGGCATCAGCACGAGGAGCGTCGTCGAGCGCATGGTCCAGGCCCGGGACCTCGCCGCGAACCGGCTCGTGACCACGCTCGGCCTGATCGTGGCGCTGATCCTCGGCAGCGGGGCGGCCAGCTATTTCCTCGTCAAGCGGGTCGCTGTCCACATCACCGAGCCGCTGCTCGCGCTGCGCACGGCGGCGGGGGCCATCGCCACCGGGCTCCGCTCGAGCGCGCCGTCGACCGAATCGCCCATCGTGGATCGGAAGAAGTGGGAGCGCGTGCAGATCACGAGCGGCGACGAGCTCGAGCTGCTCGGAGCGGCCTTCAACAGCATGGTCGAGGCGAACGAGCAGGCGTTCGAGGAGCTGCGCGTGAAGACCGAGCAGGCGCTCGAGGCGTCCCGGATGAAGAGCGAGTTCCTCGCCAACATGAGCCACGAGATCCGGACGCCGATGAACGGGATCCTCGGGGTCATCCGGCTCATGCAGAACCAGTCGCTCGACGGCAAGATGCGGCGTTACGTGGAGACCGTCGACGCCTCCGCCAACACGTTGATGTCGATCATCAACGACGTGCTCGACTTCTCGAAGCTCGAGGCCGGCAAGTACGTGGCGCAGCACGTCTCCTACGATCTGCGCCTCGTCATCCAGGAGGTCGCGGAGCTGATGGCGAGCCAGGCGCACGAGAAGGGCCTCGAGCTCGTGTACCGCGTCGAGCGCCGCGTCCCCACCGGCATCGTGGGCGACCCCGACCGGTTCCGCCAGGTGCTCACCAACCTGGTCGGCAACGCGATCAAGTTCACCGAGCGCGGGGAGGTGCTGATCGACGCCTCGACCTCTCAGCAGGACAAGGCCACGGCGCTCATCAAGCTCGCCGTGGTGGACACCGGCCCCGGCATCGCGCCCGACGACCAGAAGAAGCTCTTCGCGGCCTTCTCGCAGGTGGACGGCTCGCTGGTCCGCAAGCACGGCGGCACGGGCCTCGGGCTCGCGATCAGCAAGCGCCTCGTCGAGGTCATGGGCGGCGAGGTCGGCCTCGACAGCACGCCGGGGCAGGGCAGCCGCTTCTGGTTCACGATCAGGGTCGGCGTCACGGCCGGAGGCGAGCAGATCCGCTCCGCCGAGTGGGCGAGCGGGCGCCGCGCGCTCGTGGTGGAGAACAGCAGGAGCTGGCGCGACGTCGTTGTGGAGCACCTGGTGGCCTGGGGCTTCGACGCCGAGTCCGCGACCTCCGGCAGGGACGCCATCAATCGGCTCGAGCTCGCGGTGCTGGAGAGGCGGCCGTTCAGCGCCGCCGTCGTCGGTGTCCAGATGGACGATCTCGGCCTCGAGGAGTTCCTCAAGACCATCCAGTCGGTCCCGGCGCTGCAGACGCTGCCCGTGGTGGCGCTCTACCACATGGGATCGAGCGTGACGTTGAGCGGGATGGACTCCAGCATGGTCACGCAGCTCCCCAAGCCGCTCCGCGTCTCCGAGCTGTACAACACGCTGCAGAGCGCGCTCACGGGCGCCTCGACCCCGCCGCCGAGCAAGCCCGGCGCGGAGCCGGGCAAGATCGCGAGCAAGCTCCCCGTGCTGGTCGTCGATGACAACGAGATCAACCGCTACGTGGCGATGGAGCAGGTGGAGCAGCTGGGGCTGCGCGTGGAGACCGCGTGCAACGGCCAGGAGGCTCTCGAGTGCGTCAAGCGGAAGCAGTATGTCGCCGTGCTCATGGATTGCCAGATGCCCGTGATGGACGGGTACACCGCGACCCAGGAGATCCGCGCCTGGGAGCGCTCGAGGAATCGCCACACGGTGATCATCGCGCTGACGGCGCACGCGCTCGTCGGCGAGCGGGACCGGGTGCTCGCCGCGGGGATGGACGACTATCTGGCCAAGCCGGTGCGCCCTCAATCTCTGCAGAAGACCTTGTGGCGCCACGTGGTCCTGAGCCGAGAGGAGCCCGGGTCGTCTCCGTCTCTCTCCGCCGCCGCGACGGAGGCGGAGAGCGCGCCCGTGCTCGACCCGGAGGTCCCGCGCTCGCGGAAGCTGATCGAGCTGGTTCTCAAGAACGTCCCGGCGCAGCTCGATGGCCTGGAGGGGGTCATCCGGAGCGCCGTGGCTGCAGAGATCAAGGCGAACGCTCACAAGCTGAAGGGCAGCATGCTCTCGATCGGCGCGGGACGCGTCGCGGAGCTGGCGGAGAAGATGCAGCTCGCCGCCGGTCAAGGCGAGGTGCCGCAGGCCCGCGACCTCGCGCGGATACGTGACGAGTTCGACGCCGTGAGCGTTGCCCTGAAGGAGGAGCTCGCCGCGACCGCCAAGGCGACGTGACGATCGCGCCGAATCGACGATGGACGAAGGTCTGGAGCTCACTGAACCCGCATGATGCTTGCCTCACTCGGAACCAGGTGGATGGTCGCGCTGGTGATCGCTTCGATCCCCGGTCTCGCATGGGCCCAGCCGACGGCCGCGACGGCGCCGGCAGCGCCGAAGGCGGTGGGGGGTGAGCGCCGGAACGACGCGCTCGAGGACGTCGACCTCTTGCGGCTGCTCGACGTCGAGGTGTCGACGGCCACCAAGACGCTGGAGACCCTCGACGACGCGCCCGCCATCATGACGGCGATCACCGCGGAAGAGATCCAGCGCTGGGGATATACGAGCGTCGGCGAGGTGCTGGAGCACGTCGTCGGGTTCTACCTTATCGACGATCACATCCTGCCGAACGCCGGCGTGCAGGGGATGACGGGCGGGCTGGGGGCCGAGAGCGGCGGGATCAAGGTGATGATCAACGGGCGATCGGCGGCGTTCCGGACCACCAGCGGCAACTGGCTGGGCACGGAGCTGATACCGCTGTCGGCCGTCAAGCAGATCGAGATCGTCCGCGGCCCGGCGTCGGCGCTGTATGGCGCCGACGCGTTCCTCGGGGTCGTCAACATCATCACCCTCGATCCGGAGGACATTCCCTTCGCCGACGGGACGGTGCAAGTCGGCGTGACGAAGGACCACCCGCGCGGCCGTCTCGACCTGGTGGGCGGCATGTTCACCGATCGCTTCGAGATGATGCTGACGGCCGCGGGGGAGCTCGATGATCGAAGCGGCCTGGAGATGCCTACCCAGTCCCCGGCGGCCCTCATCCCGCCCTACAACGCGGGGCGCCTGGACGCCCAGAACCTCGAGCGCATGTCGGGGGTCGTCGGGGCGCGCATCGGGTTTCGCAGCCCCGAGCGTGGGCACCACCTCAGGCTCAGCGCGTACTGGTCAGGCCTCCGGCGCGGCGGGGATTTTGCGCAATGGGCGCAGCTCACCGGCGGGACGGACGACGAGGGGAACCGCGCCGGCACGGTGGTCAGCCTCCAGCAGCGTCGCGTGGCGGTCGACGGGCTCTTCCAGCTGAACCGGGAGCTCGCGTTCGCGGTGCAGGGGATGTACTTCCAGGGCGGCGTCCTGCCGGCCGATCGCGTGGACGTCGCCGGCGGCTGGTACTACATCGAGCGGCGCATGGCGTATCGCGGCGTGGACGCGAACGTCGAGGCCCGGTGGATGCCATGGGACCGATTCAACCTGATATTGAATCTGGAGTCCGTCTATGACAAGGAGGACATGCCGTCTTTCCGTCGGGTCACCAAGGAGACGGGGCAGTCCTTCGGCTCGCCGGAGCGGGAGCGGCAATCGGCCGAGCTGGTCGACATCGGGGCGCTCCTTAGCGCCAACCTCAAGGTGCTCGATCCGTGGCTGAAGCTCACGGGCGGGCTCCGTTACGATCACCACAGCAAGTATGGCAATCAGCTGACCGGTCGATTCGGGGCGACCTCGCACCTGGGGAAGACGGTCGTGGCCAAGCTGCTGTACGGCAGCGCCTTCAAGGCGCCCTCCCCGTATTTGCTCTTCGCCCAGCCGCTCGTGCCGGGCGACGTGATCGGGAACGAGCGCCTGTCGCCTCAGCTCATCCACACCGTGGATGCGGAGCTGACGTGGAGGCCTGCCGTCTGGGCCTCGGCGAGCACGGGGGTGTCGTACAGCCTCTTGAACGACAAGGCAGAGTTCGTCCCGCGGGGCATCAACCAGACGGCCTTGAACGTGTCCAGCCAGAAGTCCTTGATCTGGGCGACCCGCGCCGAGCTGCGGCACGGCGACGCCTTCGGGGGCTACGGGTCGTTCGAGACCGTGCACTCCACCCGGGAGTCCGGCCAGGTGGGGTACCAGGCGGATCTGGTCGGCTCGTCGATGGTCGCTTACCCGAGCTGGATCGCCCGTGCCGGGGCCTATGTGAAGCTGCCGTCGCCGAGCTCCGTGCCGCTGGAGCTCTCGACGCAAGGGATCCTCGTCGGGCCCCGGCGGTCCGCGGAGGCGAGCACCCTGGAGGCCGGCGGCGCGTTCGAGCTGCCCACGTACCTCAGGTGGAACGCCAGCCTGGTCGCGCGCAACCTGTGGATCATCCCGGGGCACGAGACGACCCTGGCCGTGCGCGCCAAGAACATCCTCGGCACCTTCGGCCCGGATCCCGGGTTCTCGGGCTTCGAGTACCCGCTCGCGCCGCGCGAGATCTTCTTCGAGCTACGACACCGTTACTGAGCGGCGGTCACCCGCTTCGGATACGGGCCCACCTCGGCGTTTTCGGTGCTCAGCGCACCGGAGTGCGCTTCCGCGCCGAAAACGCCGATCTGGGCCCGTCTCCTGTGCGGGAGACCGCCGCTCTGCTCTGCAGTTTAGCAGAGCGGAGACCGCTCTAGATCATTGCTGGACCACGCACTTGGCGTCGAAGGGGTCGAGATCGCGGAACTGGTCGCCTTCGATGACCCACCTTTGCATGATGTGATTCTGGCTCGCCCCGTAGGCGTCGAACTCGTATTCGGCGGCCGCCCCGACGTAGCGGAGCGGGGTCCCCGCGCGGAGCTTGGCCATCGCGGTGTTCAGATCCCACCACAAGGCCACGTCGTTCTTGGGATCGTTGAGCTCGAGGATCTTCTGCCGCAGCTCATGCCCGGACGTGATGATCTGCCCGGTGGTCGCGTAGCCGTACACGAGTCCCATCGCGATGAGGACGACGCCGTCGTAATAGAAGTGCGCCGCGGGGAACGGCACCTCGCCGTTCCACCGGCGGGAGAAGTGATAGGCGAAGGCGGTGGCGTTCCAGTTCGTGCAGTCGAGCTTCTCGCCGGTGTCGTCCTTGGGGCTGCACTCGCTCCGCAGGCTGAGCGAGGGCGAGATCCCATAGGAGTCGTCATCGAGGGTGCCTTGAGGGATGTTGGCGAGGAACACCTCGGTGTGCAATGCAGGGCCGAGGAGCCACCTGCCCGGACGTCCGCGGACGGTCCATTCGGTCACGATGGTCGAGGCGGCGGCGGGATAGGCGGCCAGCAGCGTGCGGCCAGCCGGCGCCCGCTCCAGGTCATCCAGGTTGAAGGCGGCTTCGATCTTGTCCTTGTACGTCTGCGCGCCCGGCCTGAACGTCACCGAGGGGAGGATCCTGCCCTGGAGCGCCGCGAAATGGGTCGTGAACTCGGTGCTGACGCCTGTGTTGTAGTCGTCCCGCGCGGAGAGGCTATTGGCGGTGCGGACGCCGTCGCTGACGATGTATTTCGCGAGCGCGCAGCCGATGGCGAACGGGGAAGGGGCGAGCCTCATCCTGCCGCCCACGTCATCACGGCGCGCGATGGAGGGCGCGGCATAGCCCGGCAGCATGTGGAGGAGGTCCTCCTTCTTCACCTCGAACGCGATGTCGCGGGCGAGCTCGTTCTCTTCGGGCCCTACGAGGTAGCGGACGTCATCCGTGTAGATCAGCGAGAGGAGCTGGTCGAGCCCGCGCTCCTGGCTCGAGTGGCTGTCTCGGCTCACGATGTCGAACGGCCTCCCTCCGAGCCCGCCCGCGGCGGTCACGTCTTCGACCGCGAGCAACATGGCTTGCTCGAGGTTGCGGCCGATGGCCGACTCGCTCCCGGAGAAGGGGAGGAGGGCCCCAATTTTGATGGCGTTCTCGGGCTCATCGGGCTCATCGGGCGCCGTCGACGAGCATGACGCGGAGAGCAGGGACGCGAGTCCCACAATCAGCCCGGTCTCCATACAGCGCATGCGTCGCCTGCGCGAACCCAGCCACGCGCCGGCTCGATGGAGGCAGTCCCGAACGGTAGGCATCCCAGTGTACATGGTTGTCCTTCGAGACGATGACATCGCATTGAGGACGGAGCTGTCAAGGGCCGTGGGTGCGATGCGCACCACAAGGTTCGCTGTTTGCGTTCTGCGATCGATACCCGTCACGAACACGGGTGTCGGGCTGCGGTGAGAGCGTGACCGAGAGAGAGGGACCCCACAGGTCGGGCGCCGGCCGCGGCGCCGTGCCGTGCCGTGGGCGGCGCCCAGGTTGCGCCCCCGCTCGGATTGTGATGGACGCCCGCCGCTCGTCCGCGAAACCTTTGCGGACCGCCCGTGTCCAAGGAGACGTGATGCCCTCCAACCTTCGCTCGCACTTCGCCTTCAACGCCCTCGCCGCCGCGATCGGGCTGTCCCTCGCGGCCTGCGCCGGGGCGCCTCCGCCCGCGCCGAACGCGCCGGTTTCGCCGGGCGACGGCCGCCCGGCGGCCCCGCCGCCGGCGCCGCTCCCGGAGGAAGAGGCCTTCGCCGTCCACGGCACGCTCAAGGACGAGTGGCTCCCGATCCTGAAGCCGGCGCCCTTCGACCCGAAGACCGCGCTGGTCCCCCCGGCGCCGGCCGGCGTGCCCGCCGCGCCGCGCGCCTGCGAGGCGTTCGCGCGGCGCGCCCCCGTCGCGCCCGCGCAGCCCTGCGGCGACGCGCAGGGCGCGATCGAGGCGCTCGACGCCGCGCTCGCCGAGGACGACGCCGCGAAGCGCGACGCGCGGCTCGCGGGCGTCGAGGCGTGCGCGGGCCTCGAGGCGGGCCTCGCGCGCGCGCTCCGGGCCGAGCTCGCGCCTATCACCTGCGGCGACGCCATCGCCGCGCCGCTCCTCGAAACGCCGCCCGGCGCGCTCCGGGGCGACCTCTACCAGGTGCTTCTCGGCCTGACGCTCTCGGCCCGGCTCGCGCGCACCGCGACCGAGCCGCCCACGCTGCGGCCGCCCTACGATGTCCAGCGCGTCCTCGCGTTCACGAAGGGCCCGCTCTTCGCGTGGGTGACGGAGCAGGCCCGGGCGATCGAGGATCTCGGGCGGCGCGGCGTCGAGCTTCCGTTCTACGCGAAGGGCATCGTCGCCGTGGAGTCCGGGCGGGCCGACATGCGGCTCGTCGAGGCGGTCCGGTCCGCGCCGCTGCCGGACGCCATGCGGAAGGACGCGGAGCTCGCCGACGTCTACTACGGTGAGCTCGATCAGCTGCTCGATCCCTGGAAGGCCCGCGGCCGTGACGCCGCGCTCGTCGGCCTGCGCGAGCTCTCGTCGGTCGGCGTGCTCCACGACGCCCGCGTCGACGGCGCGCGCGAGATGCTCTCCCGCCTCTATGGCGGCCGGCGCGTCGACGCGCTGGACGCGCTGGAACTGCCGCCGCTCGCGGCGGGCACCCCCCCATCGTCGGCCGTCGAGCGGCTCGCGGCCCGGCTGCCGACGTACTACGCGGGCCGCCTGATCGCGCCCGAGGCGGCGGCGCGGCCCGAGCTCCTGCGCGTCCTGCTCGGCCGGGGCGTTCCACTGCAGCACCGCGCGGCGCTGCGCACAGCGCAGCTCTCGCCCGAGTCGAGGCTCCTCTATGCGAGGGCGCGGCTCGAGCTCGGCCGGCTCTACTGGCGGGCCGTGGACTTCGATCAGGCGACCGCGCTGCTCGCGGCGTGGCCCAAGGACACGCCGCGCCCCGCCGAGGCGACGACGCTGCTCGCGGTCGCGCTCGGCCTGCGCAACGGCCCCGAGGACGCGGCGCTCATGATGCGGCGGGCGCCGCTCGCGGCGCTGGGCCTCGGCGAACTCGCCGCGCTCGACTGGGTGGCCCGCGCGAAGCCCGCCTCGACGTACGCGGGCATCGCGGCGTACGACGCGGCCGTCATCAAGCAGATCGCCGCCCCGCAGGGCGCGGAAGCGAGCTACTGGTCCGACGTGGCGGCGCGCTTCCGCGAGGCGCAGGCGCTCCTGACGGGGCCGCTGTCGAAGTCGGCGGAGGAGAGGGCGCGGGCGGCCGACGAGATCGCGCGGGCGGCGCGGTAGGGGCGGCGCGCGGGAGCGCCGAGATCGGCTGCTTTGCGAGCCCCCGGCCGGTGCCGGTGCCGGCCGCCCTACCTGAAGCGCCGCTGCGGCCAGCGGTCTATGGATCGATGATCCAGGGACCGCCCGCGCCGCCCGCGCCGTCGTTGCCACCGGCGCCGCCGCCTGCGCCGCCGCCGCCCGCGCTGTCGCCCGCGCCGCTGCCTGTAGCCCCGGAGTTGCCGTCAGCCCCGGTGTTGCCGTTCGCCCCGGTGCTCCCGCTCGCCACGCCGCTCCCCACGGCGCCGGCAGCCCCGGTGCTGCCGCTCGCCACGGGGCTGCCGTTCGCCCCGCCGCCGCCCCCGTCGTCACCGGGGGTCGAGCCGTTGCCTGCACCGCCGTTGCCGCCGGGGTCCACGTACGGGCCCGGATCGATCAGACCGCCGCCGATCGCGGCCAGGTCATAGATGAGGTCGGTATCGAAATAGATACCGATCGGCCTGTAGGCGATGCCAGAGCCCACGACGACGGTCTCTGCTGCACGGGTCTCCCAGTTCCAGCCGGTGGTGCTGACGATATCCCATGTGTATTGCTGGTAGACCGGATAGGCCGAGACCCGCGCGAGCGCGGCCGTGGGCACGAACAGGACCGAGGTCGCGTCGAGCGCGACGGTCGCGCTCACGTCGAACCCGACCGCCTTGGTGATCTGCTCGTCCGACGGCACGCAATCATCCAGCGGGCCCGGCTGCGCGCCCGAGGACATGTCGCCGCCCGACGTGGCCGAGGAAGAAGGCTGAGGACCCCAGGTGCCGCCGCCCGGCATGCCCGGCGCGGGCTGATAGCTCCAGGCGCCGCCGCTGCCCGACATTCCCGTCGAAGGCTGTGGGCCCAAGGTGTCGTCGTCGCCCCCGGGGATGCCGCCCGGAACGCCCGGGAAGGGCTGGAAGAACCCGACCGGCTCGTCCTCCGAGAGCGCCGGGAAAGGCCAGAAGTTGTTGAGCGCGCGGCTGCCTGTCGTGCCCGTGCGCGTCGCGGCCTGGGGCTGCCGGGGCGTGACGGTGCTCAGCACGCGCACCGCCGGCGTGACGCTCGCCGATACGGAGACGCTGAGCGTCCGCGGGCCGAACCCCTCCGCCACGCGGAGCAGGTGGCCGGCATCCTCCCAGTGGAACGTCTCCGGTAGAACGAGGACGTTCGTGATCGTCTGACCAAAACACAGGGCCTGCCGGGCCTCGCCGACCCCGGCTCGTGCGCCGCTGTCCGCGCGCTCGGGCACCTCGGGCGCCTCGCGCGGGTTCACGCAAGTGATGGATGGAACGAGCAGCATCGCCGTGCCGAGCACGAGCTTCACGTCAGGAACAGACATGTTCACTCCCCTGGGTTGCGATCAGAGCAGCGAAGCGACGGAGCTACTCCGGCGTGGAGCGCGCCGAGGAGCCGATCGTCGCCTTCCGCGTCCCGGTGTCCCGGGAGGCCTCTTCTTCCGACTCCGAGACGGCAGCGGCCAGAGCGCAGCCAGCCCGTGAGCTCGGGAGTCCTCCGTGAGACCAGCTCGATGAGCATAGAAGTCCTATGGGGCGACGCTCCCTGCAAGAAGCGTGGAGTGGCGCGCGCTCCCCTGCGCGCTCCCCTGCGCGCGCCACCGCGGCGTCCACAGCGCGAGCGCTCCCGGCGCCGACGCCGGTCGCGAATGGACTGGCGCTTGCCGTTCCAGGAGGCGCGTGAGCGGCGTGCCCACGGGCGAGGTCGCGCATCCCCCCAGGAGCGGCTGCCGTGCCGCGCACGCGGCGCAGGAGAGGCGAGCGTGACGAGTCCTGTGGTCGTGACCAAGTATCTGTGTGCCGCCGCTGCGATTCACGCCGTGCTCGGCTGCGCCGCCGGCGTCGACCTGCCCGACGAGGGCGGATCCGCGGCGCCTGCGACTCCCACCCTCGGGGTCGCAGAACAGCGGGCCAGCGCCTACGGGTGGAGGATCATCCAGACGATCGACTTCAATTTCGACGGAAAGCAGGATGTCCTCTGGATAGACCCCGATCGCAGCCGCATGGCCATCTGGTTCATGGACGGAGCCCAGCTGCTCACGCCGGGCCCGATCCTTCAGGGGCCGGCCGGCAGAGGCTGGATCGCCATATCGAACGACTTCAACGCCGATGGCATGGGGGACGTGATCTGGCGTCACGATCAGCGGGACCTGATAACGATCTGGCTCATGGACGGAGGCCGGCCGTTCGCGCAGGGGCCGGTGATCCCCGGGCCACGCGGCAGCGGCTGGGTGATCCGGCCGAACGACTTCAACCGCAACCTCGGCTCGGATGTGCTCTTTTATAACGAAGAGAAGAAGTTGATGACGGTGTGGCTGATGGATGGCAATCAGCTGCTCGCGCCGGGCCCGTTCCTTCCGGGGCCGGGCGGCGACTGGGACATCGGACCCGTCCCCGACTTCAACTTCGATCGCATCGGGGACGTGATCTGGAACGACGACGTGCGCAACCTGATGACGGTGTGGCTGATGAGCAACACCGAGGTCCTCGGGCGGGGGCCGGTGATCCCCGGGCCGGCCGGCGAGGGATGGGAAGTCCTCTGGGCGAGCGATTTCAACGCTGACGGCATGGCGGACGTGCTTTGGTCCAACGAGGACAAGGGCCTCATCGCGGTGTGGCTGATGAACGGCGTCGAGCTCCTCGACGTGGGGCCGGTGATCCCCGGGCCGATCGGCGGCGGCTGGAGAGCGATCGCCGCCGGCGACGTCAACGGCGATCTGATGACGGACGTCGTGTGGCAACGCCTGGGGACGAGCCAGATGGCGGTTTGGTTGATGAATGGCACCCACCTCCTCTCGCCAGGGCCGGTGATCCTGGGCCCCCCCGGCGGCTGACCCGACCCGGGCGGCTCGCGGCGCGCGCCGGCGCGTCAGTTCGAGACGCCCGCCGCGCGCAGCCCGTCCCGGGCCAGCGCGTGCTTGGGCGCGATGTCGAGGACCCGCCGGAGCTCCCGCGCGGCGTCGCCGCCCTTGCCCATCTTGAGCAGCGACCAGCCGAGGCCCGAGCGCACCTCGACGTCGCTCGGGTACATCTCCGCGAGCCGGCCGTAGATCGTCGCCGCCTCCGGGTAGCGCGCCAGGTTGTACAGGGCGAACGCGAGCCGCAGGCTGGCGAGGTAGTTCGCGGGGTCGAGCTGCAGCGCCTTCCGCGCGGTCGCCTCCACGTCGGCCCACCGGCGCAGCGCCATCTGCGGGAGCAGCGCGCCGACGCGCGACTCGACCGATCT
This sequence comes from Sorangium aterium, assembly GCF_028368935.1. Classification (NCBI taxonomy): domain Bacteria; kingdom Pseudomonadati; phylum Myxococcota; order Polyangiales; family Polyangiaceae; genus Sorangium; species Sorangium atrum. The sequence continues at coordinate 792,398 of NZ_JAQNDK010000004.1, forward strand.
CGGCTCGAGCGCGCTCGCCCTGCCGTACGCGTCGACGGCCTCCTTGTTGCGCCCGAGCTTGTGATAGAGCCAGCCGCGGCGGAGCTCCGCCACGTAGCCATCCTTCTGCGGCGCAGGGAGGCGATCGAGCGCGGCGAGCGCGTCCTGCACCTTCCCGGCGGCCTCGGCGTCATAGGACAGCTGGAACAGGTCCGCCGGCCTCCCCTCCGCCTCGGCGGCCCCGGAAGGGACGCCGCTCAAGGCACAACCGACCAGCATCACGAAGAACCATCGACTCGCTCTCATGACGTCTCCTCGCCGAATGACACGGTGAATTTCCTGTCGGCGTCCTGGATCCGCTCCGCTGCCCGCGTGCGGCCCTGCGCCGTGATCTCGACCCTGAGCGGCCCTCTGCCCCTCGTGAGCTCCGCCCGCGTCCGCACGAGCGGCTCGCCGCGGCGATCGCGCCGCCGCGACTCGCCGAGCACCACGAGGAGGTCGCCCTCGCGGCGCATCCTGAGGTCCATCTCGATCCCGTCGCCTGGCAGGAAGGGGGCGACGAAGTCGGCGAGCGCCCGGAGCGCGACCGCGCGGAACCGCCGCGCCGGCAGCGTGTCCGCCCAGCGGAGCGAGGCGCTGCCCTCGAGCGGCACCCGCGGGAGCGCCGCGCGCAGCAGGTGAACGACCGACGCGTCGTCGCCCACCGCGTCGAAGCTCGTGAACAGGTCGTCGCTCCTGCCGTAGAAGAGCGACGCGGCGCGGTCCTCCGAGCGGATCAGGAGCCGCCCGTAGACGTCCACGTCGCACGTGACGCGCTCGACGTGCGCGCCGACGCGGTACGCCCAGGTGTCGCCGCAGGTGAAGCCGAAGTACGCGGACACGTCCTCGTCGGCCTCGATGGAGCGCACGGCGTCGCCCTCCCGCGGCTCCAGGCTGGGCCAGAGCCGCGCCTCCTCGCCGACCGTGACCACGTCGGTGAAGCTGCATGGGAGCGTCGGCGCGCCGAGCTTATGGGTCGACTGGAGCTGGAAGTGCAGGTGCGGCTCGGGGGATCGACCCGAGCTGCCGGCGAGCCCGAGGACGTCGCCCCGCTTCACCCATTGCCCCTCCACGACCTTGAGCGTCCCGCGCGCGAGGTGCGCGACCATGGAGTAGACGCCGGGCGCGTGGGCCACGATGACGTGGTTGCCCCAGTTCTGCTCGAGGTTCATCGCGCCGACGTCGCTGTCGGGCACGCTCGACTCGACCTTCACCACGGTGCCGTCGGCGGCCGCGACCACGGGCAGCCGGTGGCAGTGGAAGTCCTGCGGCGCGCTCCCGGCGCCGCGGAAGGCCTGGCCACCTTCGTCCATCACCTGGAAATCGAAGGCATACCGCCACTGCTCCTTGTGCGTGAACGCGCCGTCGACCGCCTGCGTGCACGTCCACGTGCCGCGGAACGGGAGCCGGAAGCTCACCCCGTGCGGCGACCGCTGGAAGCGCGCGCGCCGCGTGCGGAAGTACGCGAGGTTCTGCTCGGGCGTGCCCGGGAGGAAATCCACGGCCTTGGGCCGCTCGTCGCGCGCGCGCCGCCGCATCGCGAGCAGGGCGGCGACGACGGTGACGTTGAACGGCAGGATCAGCGGCGCCGCGCCGAGCCGCGCGAGCGGCGCCATCGCGCCGGCGGTGACGAGCGCGGCGGCGACGGCGCCGGACAGGCCGAGCGCGAACGAGGACGCCGAGGGGACGAACCAGACGCCGCCCAGCCCGACCGCCGTGAGGACGGCGTTGTAGCCGAGCACGTCGAGCGCGCCGTCAGGGAGCGAGAGCCATCGCGAGGCGAGCCCGAGCACCGCCGCGAACGCGAGCGCGGCGAGGAGCGCGGCGATCCGGCTGTGGACGAGGAGCGCGGCGAGCACCAGCGCGCCCGCGTCGGCGCGGGGCAGGAAGAAGAGGCCGCCGAGGCACCGCGCGAACAGCGCGATGGGCGCGGGCAGGCCCTCGATCGCGGGCGGGGCTTGCGCGTGCGCCGCGAGCGTGAGCCCGGAGAACGCCGAGGTGCTCAGCGTCAGGTGGAAGACGACGATGAACGGCAGCGAGAGCACCGGCAGGCCGGCGGCGCCGCCGGAGCCGAGACCGGAGAGGGAGCGCAGCGCGGCCGTGACCACCACGCACGCGGCGGCGCCGAGCAGCGCGACGGCGACAGCGGGGCCGTCCGCGGTGAACGACTGCGCCACGCCGAGGCCGACGAGGAGCGCGTTGTACGCGTAGGACCCGTCCCTCACGGCGTCCTTCTCGAGGTCGAGGAGGAGCGCGGCCCCGTTCGCCGCGCACGCCGCGATGACGCCGAACACGAAGGCGCGAGGCACGGTGGCGGTCGCGAGCAGCACGAGCAGCCCCACGGCCGGCGAGCGCGAGAACAGGATGTGCGCGTAGACCCGGAGGAGCGACTCCCCCATCTCGGCGACGCCGCTCCTCGCGAGCAGCGAGCTCACGGCCGCCGCGACCCGACGGCGCCGGGCCGTCCAGGTCGCGTGCGCCGCGCCGCTCGTCGGCGCGGGGATCACCTGAGCCATGCCGGCACGTCCTCGACGGCGCGGAAATCGTCGAGCGTCTCCGCGCGGCGGATGCAGGAGGCGCCTCCCTCGCCCACCATCACCACCGCCGGACGGAGGGTGATGAACTGGTGCCACTGCGTCACGTTGTAGGCGCCCACGTTGCGGAACACGAGCCGATCTCCCGGGGACGACGCCGGGAACTGCATGGTGTCGCGCACCACGTCGATGTTCATGCACAGCGGGCCGAACATCACGGTGGGCTCCTGCATGGCGCTGAACTCCTGCGCCGGGACGACATCGTGTTTGTACCAGAACGAGGTGAAGAGCAGGTTGACGCCCGCGTCGAGGACGAGGCCGCTGCGCCCGTCGGGGAGGCGCTTCTTGGCCTCGACCGTCGCGATCAGGTACCCCGCGTCGTCCACCAGCGCGCGGCCCGTCTCGAGGACGAGCGTCGGGAGCTCCCGTGCGGGACAATCGAGCTCGCCGAGGCCGTCGCAGATGGCCTCGGCGTAGCGCTCGAACGACGGAGATGCCTGCTCGCCGAGCAGGTACTGCGCCTTCAGCGTGTTCTTCGAGGCGAAGCCGCCGCCGAGGTCGAGGAACGAGAGCCGGATCCCGTGCGCGGCGCGTATCTCGTTGGCGAGGCGCGCCAGCTTGGACGCCGCCTTGCCGTAGGCGCCCGGGTCGAGGATGAACGTGCCGATATGGCAGTGCAGCCCGGTGAGCTCCATGCGATCTCCGCTCACGAGGCGGTTCACTGCCTCCCTGGCCTGGCCGGACTCGAGGTTCAGGCCGAACCGGCTCCACGGCGCGAGTCCCTCGATGTTCATGTTGACCCGAATGGCCACCTTCGGGCGCGCCTTGACCCGCTCGGCGACCCGCTCGATCCGCGCGAGCTCGTCGAGGTTGTCGATGTGGATGATCGAGCCGCCGGAGACCGCGCGCGCGAGCGCCGCGTCGGGCTTGTACGGGCCGTTCCAGTGGATCCGCTCGGCCGGGACGCCCGCGAGGATCGCCTTGTCGTACTCGAAGGGCGAGACGACCTCGGCCCAGGCGCCTTCGCGGTGGAACGTGCGGCAGATCGCCTCGAGGTAGTTCGTCTTGTACGACCAGGCGATCCGCACTTTGGCCCAGCGGCGCGCGAACGCGCCGTGGAGCTCGCGGTAGCGGTTCACGAGCGTCCGCTGCGAGAACACGAAGAGCGGTGATCCGTGCTCGGCGACGAGATCGGCGACGGCGACTCCATCGATGTGGGTGAGGGGCCGCACGCCCTGGAGGCGGCCGAACTTGTTCATCGCCCCCATCTGGTGCCGGACGATGCTGGGCGATTCGTAGACCGGGCTGTTCACGAGAGGCCTCCTGAACGGACGAGCTCGCCCGTCGTCACCATGCTCTGAAAGTCGCTGATCCGCGCGACCTGGTCGATCGAGATGCGGACGAACATCGCGCCGACCTCGTAGCCGCGGAGCGGCTCGATCGGCGCGCCCGCGGCGAGATCGACCACGGCGCGAGGCAGGTTCATCCCCGCAGCCACGCTCAGGTACACCCACGCAGGGAAGCGCGGGTTGACCTCGATGAGGTGATAGCGCCCGTGCGCGTCGCGCATCACCTCGACCTCGAAGGGGCCGCGCCACCTCGTCGCCTCCGCGAAGGCCTGCGCGATGCCGACGAGCTCGGGGTCGCGCACGGTGATCCCGGCCCATCCCTTTCCCTTGTCGGTGAGGAGCATCTTTTTCATCGGCACGGCGCCGACGAGCCCGCCTTCCCCGTCGCCGACGGCCACCACATCGAGCTCCTCCCCGGTCACGTGCTCCTGGACGAGGACCGGGAGGCCCCACTGGGCAATCACCTTGTAATAGGCCGACACCGCTTCATCGAAGGTCGTCGCCAGCGTCGCACCGTAGAACACGCCCTTCACGTGGAAGGGGTAAGGCACCCGCTCGTGGATGCGGAGGAGCTCGTCGGCGTCCGAGAGGGCCGCCGTGCGCGGGACCCGGATGCCGGCGCGGGCGCCGAGCGCGGCGAGGCTCGCCTTCGAGCGGAGATCGAGCTGCTCGCGCGTGGGCAAGCAGGTGCCGATCCCCATGGCGTGGAGCCGCGGCGCGATGTCGATGAACGAGGGCAGCTCGGCGTCGAGCGTCGGGATGATCACGTCGAGCCCGACCCGGCGGTGGACGTACTCGAGGCGGGACACGAACGCTTCCAGGCCCTGCGATGGATAGGGGATCATGAACACGTCGCTCACGATGTCGCCGGCGTACGCGCCGGGATCGAGCGCGTCGTACGCGAGGCCGACGATGCGGAGCGAGGCGTCGCCGCCCGCGCGGAGCGCCCGGATGACGCCCACGCCGGGCGCGGGGTTGTCGGTCGCGTTGAGGCCGGTGACGGCGATGGTGCGGGGCCTCGTCTTCACTGGGCTCCCTCCGGCTCGGCGGAGATGAGGCCGTGTTGCCGGAGGAGCTCCACGAACTCGCCGACGTCGCGCGCCGGGTCGCCCCCGCGGATGTCGAAGCGCTCGCGGAGCCGGGCGGCGACCTCCTCGCGCGAGAGCCCGTCTTTCATGGCGTTGAGGGCGCACAGGCCGGTGGGATTGACGGTGAACGTCGCGCCCGACGCGGGATCGAACACGAATCCGGTGTCGCTGAGTGCAAGCTCTTTCAATCGCAGGATCGCGCTCACGCGAGCCTCCTCGTTCTCAAGGATGTTGGGCGCGCCGATCGTGACGACGCACGCGCCGCCGTCCCCGGGGCGCACCTCGGCTGCTCCGGCGCGTGGCGTGAATGGCGGGCCGCGCGGCGCTTCAGGCGCGGCTGCCTGCCCTCCTTGTGCTCATCGGGGGCGAACGTGAGTCAAACAATTTGACGGCGCCTCGCCCGCAACGCCGAGGGCCGGACGTGGGCGGCCCTTGTAGAGCGACGGTGCGATCGTGTCGGCGTCTCCCTCGTTCCAGCGCAGATAGGCAACCGCGCGGCGGGTCTGGTCGTAGGCGTGCACAGGCCACCAGCTGGGCGCGCAGAGGGTTGCCGGGGCCGCGCAGGAGCCACTCGAACGTACGATAGGACACCAAAGCGGATGCGCAGGAGGGTTGCCGGGGCCGCGCAGGAGCCACTCGATCGTACGATAGGACACAGAAATGGGTGCGCAGGAGGGTCGCCAGGGCTGCGCAGGAGGGTCGCCGGGGCTGCGCAGGAGGGCCACGGGACCGCGCAGCAGGACCGCCGGGGCTGCGTAGTGTACGAGCGGAGCCCTGGTAACACTTCTGACCGGGAGCTGCGGTGACACTTCCTTGAGCTACAGGCCCATGCTCCGGGAGGACTGGAAACAGGGACCGGATCCTCGTCGGCGCGACACGCTCGCCGCGCTTTCTCGGACCGCCTGGATCTATACACGAACCGCTCCCCGTGGTCGCGGTACACACGAGCCTCTTCTCACGATCCGGCGTGAGTTCGCGCAGGTCACCGCGCCCTGGCCAGCTGAAGCTCCTTGTTCTTCAGGGTGACCTGCGCGAGCAGAACCGGGCCGTAGTACAGCTCCCAGACGTCATCGGCGCTCGGAATCAGCCCCACGGGCTCGCCGGCGAGCAGTGAGGAGACGGTGGTCTGCGCGCCCCCGAACAGCATCCGTCCTTGGTCGTCAAGGCGTCGAATGGCCATCGTGTCCGGGTACTCCGGCGACGAGGGCTTGCTCGGCATCGAGCGGCGCGAGGGCGTGTAGCGCGAAGCCGGCGTCCTCTGGCCGAGCGCCTCGTGCGGACGCTGATCATTGTACTCGTGCCGAAACCGATCGAAGACGCGCTGCTGCGCTGCCAAGTTGGCTTCTGGCGGCGATGTCGCCTCCGCCTTCAACGTCTTGTGCATTCGCTCGTGGCGGCCGTTCTGCTGCGGCTTACCGGGCTCGATCCGCTCGGGATGAATGCCGAGCTTGATCCAGCTGACCGAGAGCGCCGAGAGCCCACCGATGCCAATCGTGGCGAACGGCGGCCCGTTATCGGAGCGGATGCGGTGCGGCAGCCCGAACTCGCGGAACGCGCGCTCGAAGTGCGGCCGCACCGAGGCCTCGTCCGGCTTCGCCACGCCCTCGCACTTGAGCAGGTACCGCGACGCCTGGTCCGTCAACGTCAGCGGGTGGCAGCGCGTCCTGTCGCCGAGCGCGAAGTGCCCTTTGAAATCGGCGCACCACGTGTCATTCGGCTGCTCGGCTGGAGCCAGCGGCGACGGCATCGCGGTCGTCGGCGTCACTACGCGGCGCCGACGGGGCCGGATCAGCCCGTGCTTCTTGAGCAACTCGCCGATGGTGCTCGTTGCTGGCAGCCCCTCGACGCCCAGGCTCTCCAGCCGCGCACGCAGCTTCTTCGGCCCCCACGTGGGGCGCTCCTTCCGCAGCTCGATCAGCGCGTCGATGAGCGCCGCTGGCGTCGCATGCGGGAACGAGCGCGCCACGGGCCGCCGCTCCTCCAGCCCGCTCGGTCCGGCCTGCTCGTAGCGCTCCACCCACTTGTACCCCGTCTTCCGGCTGATGCCGAACCGCCGGCACAGCTCCGCGAACGTCTCGTCCGACTCGTTGACCTGCGCGATGAATCGAAGCCTCTCGTCCACTGAACATGTCTCTTTCCAGGGCACCGGCGCTCCTCCGTCGCCGGTCCTCTACGACATGTGTCACCTAAGCTCCCGGTCCGTCCGGGTGCTACCCAGGCTCCCGGTCTGAACCGTTACCCAGGCCACCGGTCCGTACCGTGAGAGGAATGGCCATCAGCACGAGGGCCTTCACGATGGCTGGTGTGGGCTGCCTTCGCAGCCGTTACCTGTTCGGCTGTGGCGTTGTCACCGCCGGTGTGGTTCGGTTTGTCCCTCGGGACCCATGGACCATCGGTTCCCCCACCGAGCCGCTTCTCGGTGTTGGCGCACGGCTCGGCAGCGAGTGGCCCTTCTCGGACCGGTGGTCCGCATACGGGTATGCCGAAGCGGCTTGGCTCGTCGCGGATGCGTTTCTTCAACGCCAGCGAGATGGAAGCGAAACGCCTGCAGCCCGCCGTTGGTCGTCACCACCGCTCGGAGCCACGTTTGGCTTCGGTATCACGACGACGTACTGAACAAGCTCGCACGACCCTGAAACTTTCGAACGCAACATGATAATTCTCGGAGGTAAGCCGGAATGAGCTCCGTAGCTCGCTTTCTCGTCATGCATGTCCGTTGCCAGCAGAGACCAGTATCCGATAGATTGTTTGGTATGCGCGTCTTCTCCTGGTTCATCGTGGGATCATTCTTCTTGGCGGGCTGCGAGAGCGGAGCGACCGTCTACGGCCCCTGTCAGCCGTCGGAATATGGTCTCCCAGGCTGCCCGTATCCCGAGGAAGGCGGCGGCGGGGCCGGCGGCGAAGGTGGGGCCGGCGGAGCTGGCGGCGAAGGCGGGGCTGGCGGCGCGGGCGGCGGCGATGAAACCGCCTGCGCCGGTGACTGCGTCGCGCCTGCGCCGCTCGGCTGGTTCGGCCCGGCGCTCCTCTGGTACGGCCCGCCGGACCAGGCGCCGGATTGCCCCGCCGCCGCGCCGAACGTCGGCTACCAGGGCTTCGCCGATCTGGCGCCGGTGCCGCTCGCCTGCGCGGCGTGCCTGTGCGATCCCCCTGCTGCGGCTTCGTGCGAGCTCCCGCTGGATTGGTCCGCATACGCTGCAACGTGTGCTGTCACTGTCCCCGGCACCGCCGTGACCTCCTTCGCCGCCCCCGAAGGCTGGGACGGCACCTGCACCGCCGTGAACGCGATCCCCGCAGGCCAGGACTGCGGCGGGCAGCCGTGCGTGCAGTGGCTCTCGATCGACGCGCCGGCCGTGGTGGTTCCCTCGGCCTGCACGCCCAGGGTGGACGAGCCCCCGCCGCCGGCTCGCCTCGATCCGTGGCAGACCCGGGCGCTCGCCTGCGTGCCCGGCGCCTACACGGAGTGCGCAAGCGATCGGAGCACCTGCATGCCCACGCCAGGGCAGCCCGGGGTCCCGCCGCCTGGCGGCTTCTTGACGTGCATCTTCCACGAGGGCGACGTGACGTGCGAGGCCCCCTACCTGGACAGGCACGTCTTCTACGGCGGCGCCGAGGACACGCGCGGTTGCTCCGAGTGCGGCTGCGGGGAGCCGGAGGGCGCGTCGTGCACCGTCATGGCCTCCGTCTACAGTGACGGCGCATGCGGGGCGTTGCTTGTGTCGGCCGTCGTGAGCTCGACGACGCCGTTCTGCGGGGTCACGCCGCCCGGCGTCGCCCTCGGCAGCAAATCGGCGGAGGTCGTCGCCGTGGATCCCGGCGGCTGCGCCTCGAGCGGCGGCGAGCCGCTCGGCGAGCTGCTGCCGGCCGAGCCGTCGACCTTCTGCTGCCAGGCATAGGGGCCCACGCGGGTACCGCCGCGAACCCTGATGGCGGTCTTGTTCTTTGTGAACCAGGAGAAGGCCATGTCAAAGAAGCTCTTCCCGCGCGTTGCAGCACTGTCGTTCATCGGAGCTCTCGGTGCGCTGGTCGATGATTGAGTCGCAAGGTAGCGACCCTGCCGCAGTGGACCCGGCGCTCTTACACGAGTATGCACCCATCGTCTGGGAGCAGGCATAGCAGCGGGTCGAGGGCCTCGATCCATCGACGGTCGAGCTGGCGAAGATTCGGCATCAAGGAAGATTGCGTCGACAAATGGGACTTCGGGTCAATGAATTGGATGGCGCCTCGCGAAAAGGATCAGCGCTCGGCAGCGCCCTCGGCGCGGGCGCGCAGCCGGGCGGCATAGACGCTGTCGCCGTGGCGTGAGAGGAAGTCGTCGATCGCGGCCCGCTCGTCGCTCTCGCGCCCGAGCTGGCGCAGGGCCTCGACGCGGCCGTAGCGCGCCTCGACGCCGAGCCCGCCGCGCCCGGACGCGAGGTAACGCTCGAAATAGCCGAGGGCCGTGGCGGGATCTCCGCCCGAGAGCGAGAGCCGGCCGAGCGACACGAGCGCGACGCGCGCCTCCGGGCTGCCCGGATGGCGCGCGAGCAGCGCGAGGTACGCGGCCGACGCATCGGCGTCGCGGCCGGCGGCGAGCGCCAGCTGCGCGTCGCGCAGCAGCTCGTCGGCGCTCGGACCGGGGCGCGCCTCGCCGCGGTGGCCCTCGCGCGCTGTCCCTGCCCTCGGAGCGGCCGCCGCGCCGGCAGCCTCCACCACGCCCGCGACGGGCGGCTCCTTCGGCGCGGGCGCCGTGGCGGCGGGCTGGATGTCGAGGGAGCGCGGCGGCGCCTCGATCCCGGCGCTGGCCTGCGCGGGCGCCGCGTCTGGCGCGCGCGGGGGCGGGGGCGCCACGTCGCGGCGGCTCATGAGCTCGGCCGCGAGCGCGGCCAGGATTGTCGCCGCGAGCGCGACGCCGGCGAAGGTGCCCGCGATCCCGCGGCGCACGATCGCGCGCCGCCTGGGGCGCTCCTCTGGCGCAGGGACGCGCTGCGCCCCGGCCTCGTCGGCGATCTGCGCGAGGATCCGCGCGGCCAGGGCGTCGTCGTCCACGGGGCCGGAAGCCCCGCCGCGCCGCGCGCCGAGCCGGCCGAGGTCGGCCCAGAGCGCGGCTTCGTCGGCGAGCTCCGGGTGAGCCTCCTCGTAGCGGCTGCGGAACGCGGCGTCCTCGGGCCCGATCGGCGCCCCGCGACCTTCGGCTGCGACGATCGCGATCCAGCGCTCCTCGTCCGAGGCATGGGCCATGGTGGTCTTCACGGCGATCTCCTCCGGCCGACGGCGATGTCCTGCCGGACCCGCTTTCGCAGGGCGGCGATCCCGAGGCGCAGGCGGCTGCGCACGGTGTCCGGGCTGACGTCGGTCATCTCGGCGATCTCATCGACGGTGTGTTCGAGCGCGTGGTGCAGGATGAGCGCCTCGCGCTGGGCTTCGGGCAGCTCCCCCAGGTAATCGCGCACGTGGCGGGGGAGCGCCTCCTGGGCGCTCCCGCGCGACGACGCCGGGACCTCCTCGGCGTCCGACAGGTCGCCTGCGATGGGGGCGTCGCGCCGCCGCACGGCGCGGAGGTACCGCAGCACGGTCCGCACGGCGATGCGCCGCGCCCAGCCCTCGATGGCGGCCTCGCCGCGGTACGCGGGCGCGGCCCTCAGGATGGCGAGCGTCGCCAGCTGCGCGGCGTCGTCCGCGTCGGCCGAGCGCCGCAGGAACGCCTGCGCGACCTGACGGACGCCCGGGAGGAGCCTGGCCACGAGCCACGCCTGGGCCGCGGGATCACCCGCCCCGGCGCGGCGGGTCCGCTCGAGATCGATGGAGGAGACGAGGGGACCTTCGGCCTGGTGAGCGCGCGACCCCTCCGTCACGCGCACACTCATGAGGAGAGCCTGTCCATCCACGACCACGGTGACCCTGTGCCTCCCGCGGGCACGATCGAGTCATTTTTTATAGGGTGGCCCGGAGCGACGGCGGCCCGGCGCAGCGAGAGCGCGCCGCGCCCGCCGTCACCGCCCCGCGACAGTACGAGGCGGGGCGCTCCGTCTGGCCGGCCCGAGCTCGAGGCCGATCCCGCCGAGGAAGCGCACGGGATCGGGCTGAAGATCGGCGACCTGCAGCGCGGGGGTCGAGAGCCGGTTCAGCGGCACGTCGAGGCTCGTCCAGAGGGAGATGCGGAGCTCATCGGAGATCCGGAGGCTCAGCCCCGTCGTGGGCGCGACGCTGATCAGCAGGTCGGTCACCCGCTCGTCGAACGCCCGAGGCGGTCCTTCTGGCGAGGACGCTCCCGGCGGACCCGGCGATCTCCAGAGCGCGTGCGGCGCTCGCCACGCGCCGCTCCGCGAGACGACGTCGAAGGTGGCCCGGCCGCCGAGATGGAAGGCCCAGCGCCCGCTCCCGATGTCGAAGCGGTGGCCCCCGCTCGCGAAGAGCGGCGTCCGATCGAGATCCAGATCGAAACCCGCGCGCTGCACCTGGAGGTGCTGTGTGTCCATCCAGTCGTAGCCGGCGCCGACGTAGGAATCGGGCGTGGGCGTCCACGACAGCGAGAGCGAGACGGCGCTCTGCCAGGGGACGTGCGCTCCGAACGTGCCGCCCGCGTAGCCGGCCGAGAGGAACCACCGCCGCCACCACGCGGCGTCAGCGTGATCGAGCATCGAGGGCGGCGGCGCGGGGCGCTCGTCCGGCGCCGCCGCGGACGGCGTCGGCGGGGGCGCCTGCGCGGGCGGTCGAGACGGAGGGGCCGCGGGCGGCGCGGGCGCGTCCGGCGGCGCGGACGGCGTCGGCGGGGGCGCGGCCTGCGCGGCGCCGCCGACCTCGAGGCTCGCCATCCCGGCCCCGGTGATGGGCCCCTCCAGCACCTCCTCCGCCGCCGAGCCCGCGACGTTCGCGAGCGCCTCGACGGCCGCGGACGTCCGCCCGGGAGGCGCAGGGAACCGCCGCGAGTACACGCGCTCTCCGCCGCGCGGGAAGAGATAGAGGGCGAGCTCGTTGCCCGGGCCTGCCTCGATCCACAGCGCGCCCTGCGCGGACCATTGCTCCACGAGCGCGCGCGCCGCCGCCACGCGCTCGCCGACATCGAGCGCGGGCGCCGGCGCGCGCCGCACCACGTGGAGCCCGACGCCCGAGGGCCGGACGTGCGCCGCGACGAGCGCAGCGGCGTGCGCCTCGAGCGGCGAGCCCGGGCGCCCGGCGACGATCAGCACGAGCGCCCGCTGCGCAGCGGGCGCCTCGCCCGCGCCGGCGCGCTCCGGGGCGCGCGGCTCGTCCGCCGCGGCCGCGCCCGACGCCAGCGCGAGCGACGCCGCCGCGAGCAGCGCGGGCGCCTTGCGCCGGCGCGCGGCGCAACGGGGGCAGTTCGGTCGTGCGGCGCTCGACGTCATGACTCACGATCCGCGACGCGGTCCAACGTGTCCGGCTGACGAAGGAAGAAGTAGAGTCGACCCGTAGCAGCAAACGAGCGACGACGCTACCGCGCAGCACGGCGCCGCCGCGGCGTTCAGCCTTCGCGTTCACGTTCAGCCTTCACCGCTTCACCGCTTCACCGCGGCGCGCGGGCGGCGAGGCGGTACAGAAGAGCACCACCGATGCGACAGATCCTCCACGTCGACATGGACGCGTTCTTCGCGTCGGTCGAGCAGCTCGACGACCCGTCGCTGCGAGGCCGCCCCGTCCTGGTGGGCGGCGCCTCCCGGCGGGGCGTCGTCGCGGCCGCGTCGTACGAGGCGCGCGCCTCGGGCGCCCGCTCGGCGATGCCGATGGTCGAGGCGCTCCGCCGCTGCCCGCAGGCGATCGTGGTGCCGGTGCGGCACGCCCGCTACGCCGAGGTGAGCGCGCAGGTGTTCGCGATCTTCCGCCGCTTCACGCCGCTCGTGGAGGGGCTGTCGCTCGACGAGGCGTTCCTCGACGTGACCGCGAGCCGCGCGCTCTTCGGCGACGGCGAGGCGATCGCGGCGCAGATCAAGCGCGCGATCCGCGACGAGACCGGGCTCACGGCCTCCGCCGGCGTCGCGTCCTGCAAGTTCGCCGCGAAGATCGCGAGCGATCTGCGGAAGCCCGACGGCCTCGTCGTCGTCCCCGGCGACGTCGCCGCCTTCCTCGCGCCGCTACCGCTCGAGCGCATGTGGGGCGTGGGCCCGCGCGCGGCCGATCGGCTTCACGCGGCGGGGCTCGCGACCATCGGCGATCTCGCGCGCTGCCCCGCGCCGCGCCTCCACGAGCTGCTCGGCCCCGCGTGGGGCGAGCACGTCCGGCTGCTCGCCGCGGGCGTCGACGAGCGCGCCGTCGTCCCGGGCCGTGCGGCGGAGTCGATCGGCGCGGAGGAGACCGTGGAGGAGGACCTCCGGGGCAGGGAGCCGATCGAGCGCTGGCTGCTCGATCTGTCGGGCCGCGTGGCGCGGCGCCTGCTCAAGGCGGGCCTGTCCTGCCGCGCGGTGGTGGTGAAGCTCAAGTACTCGGACTTCACGCTGCGGACGCGCCAGGCGAGGCTGTCCGAGCCGGTCAGCGACACGGATTCGATCTACATCTGCGCGAAGGGGCTGCTCTCGCGCTTCGATCTCTCGCGGCCGGTGCGGCTCGTCGGCGTCGCCGCCGGCGACCTGACGAGCCAGACCGCCGGCCCGACGCTGAGCCTGTTCCCGGTCGCCTCGGAGCGCCGTCGGCGCCTCGAGGGCGTCGTCGCGGAGGTGGCCGAGCGCTTCGGCGGGAAAGGGCTCACCCGCGCGGCCCTGCTGGAACGGACGGAACAGACGAAACAGACGAAACAGACGGAACAGCCGCCCTCGGGCCAGCGGGGCGCGGCCCCGGGCGGGCGCGGGACCGCGCGAGAGAAGAAGATCTAGGGCGGGAGGGCAGGGGCCGTCCGCTGCAGTGGATCCAGCGGGGCAGCGCTGCGTCGCGGGGCGCGGGATGACAGCAGCCACGTTCCAGGGGGCAGCAGCGGTGTCCAAGAAGGCCTGGCAAGGACTCCTATCCTGAGCGCAGAACGACGGCGCCGCCCGCTCCGAACGCGGTCAGGGCGCGCCGTCGCGGGCTCGCTGCTCAAGGAGAGAACACGATGTCACGGAGCTTTGGAACAGCGCTGGTCGCCGCGGCTTTGCTCGCCGGAGGGTGCCTGGACGCAGAGGACGGCGCGACGGCGCCCGCGCCCGTCATCCATACGCAGAGCGCAGGGATGAACGGCATCTATGTGAACGCCTATCTGGTCGAGACGGAGCACGGGGTCGTCGCCGTCGACGCGATGCTCACCGTGTCCGACGCCATCGCGCTGCGACAGAAGCTCGATGGGCTGGGTAAACCGCTCCTCGCCGTGCTCCTCACGCACGGCCACCCCGATCACTACAACGGCGTGACCGAGCTCGTTCGCGGGCTCGACGCGCCCATCCTGGCGACGGCGGCCGTCGACCAGGTGATCCGGCGGGACGACGAGGCCAAGGCGGCGCAGTGGACCCCGGTGTTCGGCGAGGAGTGGCCCGCAGCGCGCACCTTCCCGAGCCGGATCGTCGCGTCCGGAGAGACCGTCACGCTCGACGACGTCTCGTTCCAGGTCGAGGATCTCGGGCCCGGCGAGTCGCACGCGGACAGCATCTGGGTCATCAAGGCCGATCCGCCGATCGCCTTCATCGGCGATGCCGCCTTCAACGGCACGCACTCCTACCTGTCGGACGGCCACTCGGGCGAGTGGCTCGGGAACCTCGACACGCTGGAACAGGCGCTCGGCCCGGACACCGTCGTGTACCCCGGCCACGGCGAGCAAGGCACCGTGGAACTGCTCGATCCACAGCGCGCCTATCTCCACCTCTACCGCGACACCGTGCGATCGCTGTCCGACGGCGAGAGCCTGACGCCCGAGGCCAAGGAGTCGCTCACAGGGGTGATGAAGGGCCACTTGCCGACAGACAAGCTGGAGTTCCTGATCCCGCTCGGCGCCGACCCGGTCGCGGCCGAGCTCGCCCGCGAGGCGGAATGAGCGCGAGCGCCTGACGCGCGCCTGCGACGCGCCCAGGCAGCGCGAGCGCGGGAACGAGGCGCGGCGATCGGAGGACCAGCGGGGCACAGCGAGCCTGCGCGGTCGACGCGGGCCAGGGCTCGCGCTCCTCGTCGACCGCCGGGGAGACCGGGGATCGAGGGCGAGCGGCGCAGGGGGGCCCGCGATCCGCGGCTCCGGTCAAGGCCCCGAGATCGCCGCGTCGAACGTGTTGCGAACCCGGCGAGCAGCTCGTGTAGAGTGGGACGATGGCACGGATCGTCGATACCAGGTGTCCGCGCTGCGGCGCCCCGCTGCCGATTCAGGCGGGGATGGATGCAGTCACCTGCCAGTACTGCGGCGCGCGGTCGCTCGTCGATCGCGGCAGGAAGCCGACCACCGCGCCGATCCCGCAAGGCATGCACGTCGTCCGGGTCGCCCCGCCGTCCAGCAACGCCGCGGGGGTCATCGTGATGTCGGTCGTCGTGGCCATGGTCGTGGTCGGCGCGGCCGCCGGCGCCTTCGTGATGAACGCGTCGGGGCCGTCCAGGGGCGGGTCGACGCCGCTCCTCGGCGTCGTAGCGAAAACGTACTTCAGCGATCGGCCCATGCTCGCCGACGTGAACGGCGACGGCACGCCGGACGTGATCGGCAAGAGCAACGTCCCCGGCGGCGAGGAGTGGATCGCGGCCTACGACGGGCGCGACGGGAAGCCGATCTGGAAGACGGCGGCGCTCACCAAGGACGCGGCCAACCACGAGGCGCGGCGCGCGATCGTCTTCGATCGGATGATCTCGATCGACGCGCTGGGCAAGGTGCAGGCCCATGATCTGCGCACCGGGACGCCGTCGTGGTCGGCGTTGCTCGGCGAGAAGGCGAGGCGGCTGTGCCAGGGCGACGGCGTGATCGTCGTCGAGACGGTCGACGACGCGAAGCACGGGCTCGAGCCGGCGACCGGGAAGCGGCGCGAGCTGGCGAAGGACGCGGCCTGCAAGACGGTTCCGAGCTCGATCCAGGAAGAGGCGCCCGGCTATCGGTTCGCCCGCTGGCACGAGTTCGACGAGCTCGGGCTGCCCGGGTCGCATGAGGTCGAGGGCATGTCGGTGAGCGGCGCGATCATCCCGAGCGGGCCCGGGCCGCGGTTCCTGCTCGGCGGCCGCAGCAAGGGCAGCCAGGTCGGCATGGTGGCCGCGGTGGACAACAAGAAGAAGGTGCTCTGGAAGACGGTGGTGCCCGGCGTCGACCCGCTGACCACGCGGGCCACGGGGGTGGAGGCGGGGGCCTATGAAGGCGGGTTCCTGGTCGTCCCCTATGACATGAAGGATCACAAAGACGGCACGCGCCTCGCCTGCTTCGAGGCGGCCACCGGCAAGCGGCTGTGGGACGTGCAGGTTCACAAGAAGTCGCAGGTCTCGTCCGGGATCTCGATCTCGGCGAACGACGTCTTCTTCGCCAGCTGGACGGCGCTTTATGTCTTCTCGCTGAAGACGGGGCAACTCAGGTACATGATCGGAACCGAGTTCTAGACGCGAGGCGGCGGCGCGCCCGCGGCGGCGTGAGCTCCCGGATCCCCTGTCATGTCGTCCGTCCGGCAGAACCCCTGGCGCATCTGCGTCTACCACGGCGTTCAATCGCTGATGTTCCCGTCGGCCATCTTCCCGCTGTTCTGGACGCAGGACATCGGCATGAGCGTGGCCACGATGATGGCCGTGCAGGGCGCGTTCAGCCTGAGCATCGCGCTCTTCGAGTTCCCGTCCGGCTACGTCGCCGATCGCCTGGGCCACCGCCGCGCGCTCGTGATCGCCTCCTTTTGCATCCTGGCCGGCTGGGTCCTCTATGCGCTCGCGCGCGGGCTCTGGTCGGTGCTGCTCGCCGAGCTCGTGCTCGGCGTCGGGTTCTCCCTTGTCTCGGGGGCGGACTCCGCGCTCCTCTTCGACTCGCTGCGCGAGCTGGGCAAAGAGCACGAGTTCGCCCGCTGGTACGGCCGCATGCGCACGATCGCGCAGATCGCCTCGGGGAGCGCCGCGCTCGCCGCGGGCTTCCTTTACGCGCGCTGGTCCCGCCTGCCGTTCGCGATGGAGGCCGCGGCCTGGGCGCTCGCGGCGGGGATCGCCCTCCGGTTCGGCGAGACCCGCCGCGCCGAGCCGAAGGTCGAGGACCACCTGGGCCGCATGCGCGCGATCGTGCGCGACGCGCTGCTCGAGCGCGCCGACTTCCGCGCGGTGCTGCTGCTCGGCGTCGTGCTCGCGCTCGCGTCGTACCTGCCGACCTGGCTCATGGCGCTGTACGCGACCGAGGCCGGCGCCCCGGTCGCGTGGATAGGCCCCATGTGGGCCGTCGCGAGCTTCACCACCGCGCTCGGCTCGATGCTGAGCGAGCGCGCCGGCCGCCGCCTCGGCATGACGGGGACGCTGCTCGTGTGCGTCGTCCTGGTGGCGGCCGGGTACCTCGGCCTCGCGCTCTCGCGCCACGTGCTCGGGGTCGCGTTCTATTTCCTGCTCACGCTCGTGCGCGGGCTGCACATGCCGCTGCTCCACCACGAGGAGCAGCGCCTCGCGCCCGACGGCGATCGCGCGAGCTGCGTCTCGCTCCGCAGCTTCCTCTTCCGCCTCGCCTTCGTGCTGCTCGGGCCCGTCGTCGGGATGGGCGTCGATCGCTATGGGCACCGCCCCGTGCTGTGGGCCTCGGGCGCGCTCCTCGTCGCGCTGACGTGCGCGGCGTTCGGCCTGTTCGTCGCGCGCGCGGCGGGACGTGATGAGGCGCGGGCGCCGGAGTGCTAGGGCGCCTGTCATGAAGAAGATCGCGAGGGAGGAAGAGGTGGACCGGCTCGTCGAGCTCGTGGGCGCCGGGTCCTGGGATGCCCTCCACGGGATCCTGGAGCGGCAGTTCGCCGTCCTCCACAACCGGGCCCAGGTGCTCATCGGCCTCTGCGGCATCGTCATCACCACGACCGGCTTCTCGGGCCGCCTCATCGCCGGCACCAGCCCCCACGCGCAGGGGCTGATCATCGCCGGCGTGGCGATCGTCCTGCTCTCCGCGACCCTGATCGTCTGGGGTGTGCAGCACATTCGCTGGCTCACCCAGCAACCGGGCGACGACCTGCGCGGCTGGCTCTTGGCCTCGCTCGCCTACCGCGATCGCAAGACCACGATCTACCGTGTCGCCATCGCGTTCCTCCTGGTCGGCCTCTCGTTTTATGTGGTCGCCATTGCCATGATGCTACTCCACCCCACCGCGGCCCCGTCATCGGGCGGGCGCTGAGCCCGGCGCCCCGACGGCCGATGGCGCCGCGCTGCGGGCACCGCGCGCATCGCGCGCCGCCGTCGCCTCGACATCGCACCATGGCCGAGCAGCCAAGGGCGCTCAGCCGCTGCGCCGAGGGGCGCCCGCGCTCCGGACGCGACTTCGCAGGTGGCATGATGTGGCTTCTTCGCGCGCATTGGAGCCGGCGTCGGTGATCGCGTAATGCACTCAACTGTAACGACGGATCCACACGTCCGTGTTGTTGAGAAGTTGCTCTGTCCAGGATAGTCTCGCCTCGTGCGGTTTGGCTCGGAGGAGCTCGGGAGCGGTCGGAGCCGCTGAAGGCGAACGGCGGCATCAGCCGCGGGGCCTCGCGGGATGGATCTAGGAGGGGCTAGGATGAGAACAGTTCGTTCTACGGCGGGGTGTTGGTTGCTGGTTGGCGCGTTCGCCGTGATGGGTTGCACGGACAACCCCGCGATCGAGGACGGCACGGGCGGGGGCTTCCCCTTCCCCCCGAGCACGTCGACGGGCTTCACGGGCGCGGCCAGCAGCTCGAGCAGCGCAGCAACTACCGGTGATAGCGGCGCAGGTGGTGGTGCCGCCAGCGGCGGTGTGGGTGGAGGCGTCGTTGATCCGGGCGATGGCTGCCCTGGCTGCGCGCGGCTCTCCGTGCCGCTCACGAGGGCGGGGCAGGCCACGCAGTTCATGATCTTCTTCCACGAGAAGGTCGACCTGACCGGCGCGACCGTCACGTTCCGCGTGAGGACCCGTGCCGGCACGAGCGGCGGTCTGCAGCCGTTCGTGCAGAACGGGGGTGAGCTCGGCTATGCGAACATCGGCTACTCGTGGAACCCGCTTGCCGAGCTGGGACAGTGGAAGGAAATCAAGATCGATGTCGATGCGCTGGCTCCGACAAATGGAAGCTTCAAAAGCACCGTGGTGGAGATGATCGGGGTTCAGGTCACGGCGGGCAACACGGGGCCCTGGGTCAATCCTACCGTTGTCGATGTCGACTACGTCACGGTCACGAGACCCGGCACAGGCGAAGGGGCTCCGAGCAGCCAGCGCTTCTTCTTTGGCCGTAGCGGGGAGCGCGGCGATGGCGGCGCCGGGGGCGATGGCGGCGCCGGGGGTATGGGCGGCGCCGGGGGTATGGGCGGCGCCGGAGGCGCGGGCGGCACCAGCGGCGATGGCGGCGCGGGGGGTATGAGCGGCGCCGGCGGCGCGGGTGGGGTGGCCGGGGCCGGAGGCGAAGGCGGCGAAGGCGGCGGCAGCGCGAGCAGCAGCAGCGCGAGCAGCAGCAGCGCGAGCAGCAGCAGCGCGAGCAGCAGCAGCAGCGCGAGCAGCAGCAGCAGCGCGAGCAGCAGCAGTTCGAGCAGCAGCAGCTCGAGCGGCGGAGGCGGCGGAGGCGGCGGAGGCGGCGAAGGCGGCGGAGGCGGCGAAGGCGGCGGAGGCGGCGAAGGCGGCGGCTCCAGCGTCGATGTGATTCATGTGATGGGTCCGTACGAGTTCACGACGAGCGAGGAGCCGATGGTGGTCAACGATTACCAGCCCGTGGAAGGCTCGACGGTGACCCACGTCGCCCCGTGACCCTGGCTATCCCGTGGCGCCTGCCGCTCCTCACCAGGGAAGCGCGAGAGACGCGCTACAGCATCAATCCGCTTGATTTGCGATGATCCCGGACGCGCCGATCGGGGGGCTCGGCGCGCTCGACGGGCCATGACCTCGTCCGCGTCCGGAGGTGGTTGGAAGGAACCAGTTTCGCCGCCGGCAAAGTCGTCGCGGCAGGGACGGTCGCTGAGGAAGCGATCGATACGCGACAGAGCGCTGTTCGGCTCTCTCGGGCTGCCGCGCCGCGCTCTCGACCGGGACCGCAGGTAATCCGATGTGGCCGCCGCGCGGCGCTCCGGTCGACTTCATGGGTGGTTATGTGTAGCCGTCGCGCGGCGCTCCGGCTCGACTCCTCAGGTGGTCTGGTGTGGCTGCCATGCTTGCAGCGTCGCCAGCGTCGATGAACGACAAACGCGTCGAGACCCGGTGACGGATTTCCCCGTCCGGGCTGTTGAGAAAGTCTTCTGTCCAGGATAATGTCGCGATGTGCGGGGCTGGCTCGGAAGAGCTCCAGTGCTGTAGGAGCCGCGGTGGCGAACGGCGACATCTGCCGCGCGGCCTCGCGGGGGTCTATCCAGGAGGGGTCCGAATGAGATCGGTACTTTCTTTTGCTGCGTACGGGTTGCTGGTCGGCGCGTTCGCCTTGACGGGTTGCGGTGACGACGAGTCCACTGGCAGCGGCGGCGCTGGCGGGACGGGCGGAGACAGCTCATCCAACTCCAGCACGTCGTCGAACTCGACCAGCTCGGGCTCTGACGGCGGTGGCGGCTCGGGTGATGGCGGCTCGAACGCGGATGGCGGCGGCGGTTCGGGCGGCAGCGGATCGAGCGACGGCGGCGGCGGTTCGGGTGACGGCGGCAGCGGCTCGAGCGACGGCGGCGGCGGTTCGGGTGATGGCGGCAGCAACCCAGGTGTCGGCGGCGGCAGCTCGGGTGAAGGCGGCGGCAGCTCGGGTGAAGGTGGCGGCAGCTCGGTCCCGGAGGAGCATTGCTCCGGTTGCGCGCGGCTGTCCGTTCCGTTCACGACCGCGAATACGGCGACGCAGTTCTTCATCGAGTTCGCCTCGCCGGTCGATCTGACGGGGAGCACTGTCACGTTCCGCGTGAGATCGCACGCCGGCACCAACGGCGGCGTGCAGCCGTTCGTGCAAAACGGGGCGGACCTGTTCTATGCGAACATCGGCTATTCGTGGAATCCGATCGCCGGACTGGCAGACTGGCATGAGATCACGGTGGATGTCGACGCCTTGTCCTCATCGCGTCCCAACTTCCACCGCACCCAGGTGAAGTTGATTGGACTCCAGATCACGGCGGGCGGCACCGGGCCCTGGACCAACCCGACCGTCATCTATGTCGACTCCATCACCGTAACGAAACCCGGCAGCTCGAGCGCCGCGCGGCGCGCCGGAGGCCCGAGCAGCGAGCGCGGCGAGGGGGAGGGCGGCGCCGGCGGTGCGGGCGGCGCCGGCGGGTGGAGCGGAGATGGTGGCGCCGGCGGCGAGAGCGGCGTGGGCGGCGCCGGTGGAACGAGCGGTGACGTCGGCGCCGGCGGTGAGAGCGGCGTGGGCGGCGCTGGTGGCGAAGGCGCCACGACCGGTGTCGGCGGCGCTGGTGGCGAAGGCGCCACGACCGGTGTTGGCGGCGCTGGTGGCGAAGGCGCCACGACCGGTGTCGGCGGCGCGGGCGGCGAAGGCGGCTCGGCCGGTGTCGGCGGCGCAGGCGGCGAAGGCGGCGAAGGCGGCGGCTCCGGTGGAGAGGTGATCCACGTGGTGGGTCCGTTCGAGTTCACGACCGGCGTGGAGCCGATGGTGGTCGGCAACTACATGCCGGTGGCCGGCTCGTTGCTGACCCACATCGCCGAGTGATCCCGGGCCAGCCGGGGAGCGCGCTGCACCTCGCGCAGCGAAACGCGCAAGGCGCGCCAGAACATCGAACAGCCTGATCTCGTAACAACTCCAGCCGAGGGAGCGGGCATCCGGCCCACGTCACGGCTCACCGAGGCGAGCAAGCCGGCGATCCTGGCGCTGCTTGTGGGATGTCGGCGGATCATGCTATAGCCCGCATGGTGTGGGTGGTCCTCCTGGGTGCGCTCCTCTTCGCGAGCGCGTGCGACAGCACCGTCATCGTTCCCGAAGACGGCCATGGCGCGAGCGACGGCGGCGGCGGCGGAACGTCAGCACCAGGCGCCGGAAGCAGCGACACCAGCAGCTCGTCCTCATCAGCCGTTTGGACGGTGCCGCCGGATCGGACCTACAGCCACATCGATTGCGGCGACGAGCTCGCCACCCCGACGCTCTTCGTGGAGATCTGGCCGGACGGCTCCGGCTGTCTGGCCCCGGCGAGCATCGAGGACGATGTGCTCGTGTTCGGGATCGTGAGGTGGGACGGGCAACCGGGAACGTTCACGCTCGGTGTCGAGACGCCGCACGGCGTGGCGCAGGCCGCCATGGGCTTGCAGCCCGATCCCATCACCGGGACGTTCACGGTCGAGCCATACGTCGGTGCGCCTTCGGCGATCGCGTGGAATCTATCCGTGGGCGCTGGCCGCACCGACCTGTCCATCTGCGGCCACTTCGACGGCTTCCCGTGCCGGTGAGCCTCACTCGCCTTTGACGCAGACGCGGCGGCGCTCGGGCGCACCTCTGCCTTCTTGCTCGCCCGAAGACGAACGGACCACGGGCAGCATGTCGGACCTCGCCTGGGGTCGTTTCTGTGTCGACTGGTTGCGCCGGCGCGAGCGTCGCGATGAGAATGGCCTCGACGCGCCGAGGCCCGGCGCTCTCGATGGACCGACCCACGGCGAGCTCAGGGCAGCGTCTCAGGGAGGATTCGAATGAGAAAGATCGTCTATGACGTCGCGGTGACGGTCGACGGCTTCATCTCGCACGAGGACGGCTCGGTGGATGGCTTCGTGATGCAAGGAGAGCACGCCAGCGATTACGTCGAGCGCCTGAAGGGCTACGACACCGTCGTGATGGGGCGAAGGACGTACGAGTGGGGCTATCCCTTCGGGCTCGTCCCGGGGAAGCGAGCCTACCCGCACATGGCGCACTACATCTTCTCGAAGACCCTCCGCTTCGGCGAGGGCGCCGAGGTGGAGGTCGTGGGCCGTGACGAGATCGCGGCCCTGAAGCGGCTGAAGGAGGGCGACGGGGCCGATATCTATCTCTGCGGGGGCGGCGCCTTCGCCGGCTTCCTCCTCGAGCACGACCTCATCGATCGGCTCGTCCTCAAGGTGAATCCCATCGTCTTCGGGCACGGGATCCCGCTCTTCGGCGACAGCTCCACGAAGGTCGAGCTGGCGCTCCTCGGCGCGACGTCGTACGCGAGCGGCGTGTCGCTCCTCCGGTACGACGTGAAGCGCGGGAGCGCCGCGTAAGGGGTCGCCCGCGGCGATCGCGTGCCGCTCGATTCCACTGCGGCGCGATCGTCGGCGGGCGCTGAGCGCCGCACCTCGACGGGGCTGAGCCTGTCGCCGGGGCGGACAATGCCAACGGGTTTGAGACAGGCCGCACGCCGCGTTCAACGACAAGGGCGGGACGCTCGTGTACATGCACGCTTAGCCTTCGTGCCGCTCTCGCGTGTCGAGCGCGTCAAGGACGCGTCTGGATGCGGTGCGCGTGGCGGCGTGCACGGGGGCGCGAGCCTCTGGAGAGGCGACCTTTGCGTCTGTTCGCACCCGAAGCGCGCGGAGCGTCGCTCAACGTGGCGGAAATTTGAACTTGACCGCGAGAAGCGAATCGACCAAATGACGTGTGCTGACTTTCAGTTTTGTATAAACTTCTGATTTTTTGATCGAGAAGGGGGGCATCCGCGCCGGGGACGCGAGCCGTGATGGCGCATTTGGCCGGAAGTCGAGCTCTGCGTCCCCGTGTGCGGCGTGCGATCCCCGACCGCTCTCGATCGCAAGCCTCATCGTGCTCCAGACCATGGGGGCCTGATGGGCTTTTCTTCCTGCCAAGGGAGTATCCATGACGCGTGTCCGTTTCGTGCTTCGGGGTTTACCTTTCGCATCATCCATATGGCTCACCGCGCTCCTCGTCGGAGCAATCTTCCTGAGCGGCCTCGGATGCGCGCTCGACGCCGGGCCGCCGGGGGGTGACGAGCTGCGTTTTCGCTTCCCTGGCCAGGCGGCACAGGTGCTCCTCGGCAACGAGGAGTTCGTCGCGGTCGACAAAGGCTTCGCGCTCGCCTCGACGGGCGGTTCGACCCGCGAGATCGAGGCTCTGTTCGAGCGCCGCGGCGGGCTGCACGCCGCGCTGCCTGCGAGCGGAGAAGGGAAGGTCCGCTTCCATCTGCCCGGCGGCTTCGAGATCGGCGTGCGCGAGATCGGCGCCGAGGGCGAGGGCGCGGTCGTCGAGCGCGCCGTGGCGTATCGGCGTCAGGGCGGGACGTCGTTCTGGTCTGCGGTCGACGCTGGTTACGAGGAGTGGCTGCTCCTCGATGCCGGCGTGGCGAACGGCGGTGCGCCGGTGGCGGCGTGGGAGGTCGACGGCGCGACGCTGCGACAGCAGGGCGACGCGGTCGAGGTCGTCGACGACGCGGGCGCGCCGCGACTGCGGGTGACGGCGCCGGCGGCGTACGCGAGCGGCGGTCGGCCGGTCGAGGCGCGGCTCGAGGTGCGCGGGGCGACGATCGCGCTGTGGGTCGACGCGGGCGGCGAGGAGGTGCTGGTCGACCCGGTTTGGGCGCCGACAGGATCCATGAGCGCAGCACGCGCCGAGTACACGGCGACGCCGCTTGGGAATGGCCAGGTGCTCGTCGTGGGCGGGTACCCTACGACTTCTGCGGCGGGGAGCGCCGAGCTGTACGATACGGTATCCAATACCTGGTGGTCGGCCGGAACGTTGGCCACGGCCCGCTACAATCATACGGCGACGCTGCTCGGCAACGGCAAGGTGCTGGTCGTGGGCGGGAAAGGCAGCGGCTCGGTGGTCCATACGAGCGCCGAGCTGTACGATCCGGCATCCAATACCTGGACGGCGACGGGCGCGCTGGCCGCGGGCCGCGTCGCCCACACCGCGACGCTGCTCGGGAACGGCAAGGTGCTGGTCGCCGGGGGGCATAACGGCTCCAGTGCGGCGTTGGCGACCGCCGAGCTGTACGAGCCGTCGACCGGCGTCTGGTCGCCCGCTTCAACGATGGGGGCGAGCCGCTCCTGGCACACCGCGACGCTGCTCGGGAACGGCAAGGTGCTGGTCGCCGGGGGGCATAACGGCTCCGGTGCGGCGTTGGCGACCGCCGAGCTGTACGAGCCGTCGACCGGCGCATGGTCGCCGACGGCCTCGATGACCGGGCCCCGCCAAAACGCCACCGCGACGCGGCTCGTGAGCGGCAAGGTGCTCGTCGCGGGTGGCTACGACATTTCTGCCGACTACCTGCAGAGCGTCGAGATCTACGACCCGTCCTCGTCGCCACCCGTCTGGACGACGGCGACGCCGATGAGCAGCAAGCGCGGCAACCATACCGCGACGCTGCTCCCGAACGGCAAGGTGCTCCTGACGGGCGGGTGGAGCGCCCCCATGGTCGTCAGTGCAAGCGCCGAGGTCTACGATCCGGGAACCAACTTCTGGGCAGCGGCCGGGTCGATGAGCACCGTCCGCACCAGTCATACTGCGACGCTGCTGGGCAACGGCAAGGTGCTACTCGCGGGTGGGCTCAACTTTGGCATTCCATCCAGCACGTACTACTCGAGCGCCGAACTGTACGATCCGGCGGCCACGACGTGGGGGGCGGTCACGTCGATGTCTCACGCCCGCATTGCGCCGACCGCGACGCTGCTCAACGATGGCAGGGTGCTCGTGACGGGCGGTGACTCGTTGGGAACGAGGACCGAGCTGTACAATCCGTCGACCGACACCTGGGCGGCGGGGCCATTGATGGGTGTGGGACGCCAGTATCATACGGCGACGCTGCTCGGCAACGGCAAGGTGCTGGTGGTGGGCATTCGGACCGTCGCGTCCCCCGCGAACGCCCAGCTGTTCGATCCCGCGACCGACACATGGTCGTCCGTAGGCTCGTCGACAAGCCCAGACCTCAACCGCATGGGGCACACCGCGACGCTGCTCCAGAACGGCAAGGTGGTGGTGTACGGAGGGGTTAATCCCTCCGCCGCCCCCGACGAGTACCTGTATTCCTCGGCGCTGTTCAATCCGGCGAACAACACCTGGTCGCCCGCCGACGACATGCCGATTGCCTATGCCTATTCTGCCACGACGCTGCTCCCGAACGGCAAGGTGCTCCTCGCGGGAGGTAGAAGCGAGTACGTAGAGCGGCACTCCGTTACCGGGCTCTACGAGCCGTGGAACGATTTCTGGTCGGGCGTAGTAGATCACATGGCGTGGGGCCGCGCCTATCATACGTTGACGTTGCTGAACACCGGCGAGGTGCTGGCGGTGGGAGGAGGCCCCGCGAACGCGACCGTCGAGGTCTATAACCCGACGTCCGATCTCTGGTCCTCCGGTACTGCGCAGTTCTCCCGTCGCTCGCATACCGCGACGCTGCTCAACAACGGCAAGGTGCTGCTCGCCGGGGGCATCGACAGCACAGGGAACGTGACCCGGAACGTCTACATCTACGATCCCGCGACAGGTGCCATGGCCCTGACCGGGCAGATGAACGATGCGCGGTACGCTCATGCAGCGGTCCGGCTCGGGAACGGAAAGGTGCTGGTCGTAGGCGGCAGCGACGGCTCCGCCCTGTCGACCGCCGAGATCTACACCCCCTGACGTCGTTGGGGCGCCCCGTCCACGGGCCAGCCCGTCCGCCGACGACGCGGCCGGCGCGGCGCAGGCGCTAGCAGCGCGCGCCGGCCGTCCGCTTCCGCAAACCAGCCAAGATCCCGCGTGCGGCAGCTGAACAACGCCGCCGCGCGGCGCTTCCGCCCGCGAGGCGCCGCGCGGGTTGTGGGCGGCCGCCGCCTTGCACTCGACGATGATTCGACGATGACTCGATCGCCTACGAACAAGTCGAGGCGAAGGTCCGACGCAAGACGCTTTCCCTTGTACACGAGCGGTACGGCCTTCTGGCGCACCACCGTGAGCCCTCGCGACTTGAGCTCGAAGGCAAGCACCTCTTCGTAGACTGTCTCGAGCAGCCCTGGAGCTCCAAGGGTACGATGCACCTCGATCGCTGCGTCGACGACGACCTTGGCTATTTCATTCTCGGTCATTCTCTCCGCCTTTGGGCGCCTTGGCGCCTTGGCGTTAAAATCCGAGATTCTCGACGACGTCAGCTGCAGGCACGATGAGGCACCCGCGTGGGCTGGACGGTTCCTGGACGATTGGACACGTCTGGCCATGCGTTCCAGGATTCTGCCGTTCCAGAAGTTCGCACGAACGCTCCGTGGTCATGGAGAGCTCCTCCTCAACTGGTTCCGGGCACGGAGCGCCTTCGCCCATGGCGCCACCGAGGGATTCAACAATAAAACGAGAATTACGACCAGAAAAGCGTATGGGTTTCGGACCTACGAACACGCGGAGAACGCCCTCTACCGTGCGCTCGGGAACCTGCCGGCGCCCGAATGGCTCACCCACAAATTATCTGAGGCATCTATCTTTGCGGGGGCGGCGCCTTCGCCGGCTTCCTGCTCGACCACGACCTCGTCGAACAGCTCGTCCTCAAGGTCAATCCCATCGTCTTCGGGCACGGGATCCGGCTCTTCGGCGGCAGCACCAGGAAGGTCGAGCTGGCGCTCCTCAGCGCGATGTCGTACGCGAACGGCGTCTCGCTTCTCCGGTACGACGTGAAGCGCGGGGACGCGGCCTGAGGGACGCCCGGCGAGGGCGTGCCGCACGATTCCGTCGCGACGCCGTCGTCGGGCCCGCCGCGGCGCTTTTGTCGGGCGGGCGCTGCGCGCCGCGCCTCGACGGGGTCCATCTGGTTGCCGGGCTCACACGTTTGGCCTGTTGAGAAAAATTTCTGCCCAGGGTAGCTTGCGCCACGCGGCTGGCTCGGAGGAGCTCGCGGGCGGTGGCAACCGCCATGGCGAACGGAGGCCCGGGCTGCGTGGCCTCGTGGTGCACATCAGGAGAGGGTCAGGATGAGATCAGTTCTTTCTTTGGCAATGTGCGGGATGTTGGTCGGCGCATTCGCCATGGCGGGTTGCGGTGATGACGAGACCACCGGCAGCGGCGGTGCGGGCGGTGGGACCGCCTCCAGCACGACGTCGAGCTCCAGCAGCAGCTCGGCGAGCACGGGCGGCGGCGAAGGCGGCGCGGGCGGCAGCGACGGTGGCGCCGGCGGCGAAGGCGGCGCGGGCGGCAGCGACGGTGGCGCCGGCGGCGAAGGCGGCGCGGGCGGCGACGGCGGCGCGGGCGGCGACGGCGGCGCGGGCGGCGGCGCCCCCGACATCGGTCCCGGTCCGGAGGAGAGCTGCTCGGGTTGCGCCCGGCTGGCTGTGCCGCTCACCATGGCTTCCACGGGGACGCTGTTCCAGTTCGACTTCTCTCAGCTGGTCGACCTGACCGGCGCTACCGTCACGTTCCGTGTAAAGGCTCAAGCGGCCACCGGCGGTGGTCTGCAGACGTTCGTACAAAACGGAACTGCACGGAACGAAAATGAACAGAGCTGGGTGGGCGTCCCCTGGGCGTGGACGAGCTTCGGCGACCTGAAAGAGTGGACCGACCTCACCATCGACGTCGATGCCGCTGATGCGGCCGATGCCGCTGCTGGCGGGAAATTCGAGAGCACCGCGGTGAGGCGCATCGGCGTCAAGGTCGACGCAGGCGCCGAGGGGCCCTGGGCCAACCCGACCATCGTCTATATCGACTCCATCACCGTCACGAGGCCTGCGAGCACGAGCGGTTCGGGTGGCGCTGGCGGCTCGGGCGGCGCTGGCGGCATGAGCGGCGAGGGCGGCTCGGGCGGCGCTGGCGGCACGAGCGGTGAGGGCGGCTCGGCGGGCGCCACCGGCGAGGGCGGCTCGGCGGGCGCCACCGGTGAGGGCGGCGCCGGCGGTATGAGCGGCGAGGGCGGCTCGGCGGGCGCCACCGGTGAGGGCGGCGCTGGCGGCGCTGGCGGCGAGGGCGGCGCCGGCGGCGCGAGCAGCGAGGTGGTTCATGTGATCGGTCCGTTCGAGTTCACGGACGACCTGCAGGGCTTCCTGCTCGGCGATTACCAGCCCGTGCTGGGCTCGAGGCTGGATCCCCTCGGCGAGTGATCCACGAGGGCCTTCGGCGCTCGCTCTCGCGCTGCTGCGTGGAGCGAGCGCCCGGGCCGCCTCATCGATCATCGAGGGCGCGCTTCCCGGTGCGCTCCAGCTCGATCCGGCTCCCCCGTCTCACATGACGGCGGGGGTGAGGGCTCTGGCCGAAGGCGGGGTCTTTTGAACCGCCAAACGCGCCAAAGTCGCCAAAGACGCCAAGCAAAACACAAAAATCATGGCGTCTCATGGCGCCTTTGCGGTTCCATCCTTCCGGCAGGGTGGGGGAACTCCCTCACCACCCGCTACGCTGCTGCGGCATGATCCGAACCGTCCACACGACCCGCTACGTCACCCCGCTCCGCGAGGGCGGGTCGCTGCCGGCCCTCGTCGAGGCCGATGACGACGGGCTCTATGTCCTGAAGCTCCGCGGCGCCGGCCAGGGGCCGAAGGCGCTCATCGCGGAGCTCGTCGCCGGGGAGATCGGGCGCGCGCTGGGGCTGCCGGTGCCGGAGATCGTCTTCATGGAGCTCGACCCCGCCTTCGGGCGGGCCGAGCCGGATCCGGAGCTGTCCGACCTGCTCTCGGCGAGCGCCGGCCTGAACCTCGCCCTCGATTACCTGCCCGGGTCGCTCGCCTTCCAGCCGCTCGCCGGCCCGGCGATCGACCCGGGGCTTGCGGCCGCCGTCGTCTGGTTCGACGCCTTCACGAGCAACGTGGACCGGACGCCCAAGAATCCCAACCTGCTCCTGTGGCACCGCCGCCTCTGGCTGATCGACCACGGCGCGGCGCTCTATGTTCATCACGCCTGGACCGACGCGACCGACCCGCGCGCCGACGCCCACGACCGCTTCCCGCTCGTCAAGAGCCATGTCCTGCTCCCGTTCGCGGGCGATCTCGCCGCGGCCGACGCCGCGCTGAGCGCCCGGCTCACCCCCGAGCGCATCGCGGGGATCGTCGCGGCGATCCCGGACGCGTGGCTTGCCGATCAGGACCCCCCCGCCCGGTCGTCTGGCGAGCGGCGGTCCGCGTTCTCGCCCGACGCGGCCGAGGCGCCGCAGCCCGACGCCGCGCCGCTCGCGGCGCGCCGCGCGGCGTACGCCACTTACCTGACCCACCGCCTCGCGTCGCCGCGGGGCTTCGTCGAGGAGGCGCTCGATGCCGCCCGTGCCCGGCGGTAGCCCTCCGGGCGCGCGCGACGTCGACGCCGCCGACCCGTTCGATTACGCCGTGCTGCGCGTGGTCCCGCGCGTGGAGCGCGGCGAGCGCGTCAACGTCGGGGTGGTCCTCTTCAGCCGCGCCCGGGGCTTCCTCGACGCGCGCTTCGAGCCCGACGAGCGGCGCCTGCTCGCCCTCTGGCCCGATCTCGACCTGGAGGCGGTCCGCGGCCACCTCGACTTCATCCGCCGCGTCTGCGCCGGCGATCGGGCGTGCGGGTACGTCGCCGAGCTCCCCCAGGCCGAGCGCTTCGGCTGGGTGGTGTCCCCGGCGAGCACGGTCGTCCAGCCCTCGCGTGTCCACGCGGGCCTCGGCGCCGACCCGGCCGCGGCGCTCGATCGGCTGCTCGCGGCCCTTGTGCGGTCCGGACAGGGCTGATCGGCGCGGCGCGAGCCCGCGCTCCAGGCGGCGCAGGCTCGCGCTCCAGGGTCAGTCGCCGTCCTTCTCGCGCGTCATCGCCTGCTTCACCGCGGTCACGACGCCCAGCACGACCGCGCCGGCCGCGACGCCGACGACCATGTTGGCGAGCGACGGCACCACCGCGCCGAGCACGGCGCCGGCGCCCTGGGTCATGTCCTCGATGTGGTGGTGCAGCCACGGCACGCCGTGCGTCAGGATGCCTCCGCCGACCAGGAACATCGCCGCGGTGCCGGCGACCGACAGGCCCTTCATCAGCCACGGCGCCGCCTTCAGGATGCCGCTGCCCAGCGACTGCTGCAGACCGCCGTCCTGGCGGCTCAGGTAGAGGCCGGCGTCGTCGAGCTTCACGATGCCGGCGACCAGGCCGTAGACGCCCACCGTCATCAGCACGGCGATGCCGCTCAGCACGGCGACCTGCGTGCTGAACGGCGACGCCGCCACGGTGCCGAGCGTGATCGCGATGATCTCGGCCGACAGGATGAAGTCGGTGCGCACCGCGCCCTTGATCTTGTCCCTCTCGAACTCCACGAGGTCGATCTTCGGATCGGAGAGCGCCTGCACGAGCTCGGCGCGGTGCGCCTCGTCCTCGTGCTTGCTGTGCAGCACCTTGTGGGCGACCTTCTCGAAGCCCTCGTAACAGAGGAAGGCGCCGCCGACCATCAGCAGGGGCGTGACGGCCCAGGGCGCGAAGGCGCTGATCGCCAGCGCCGCCGGCACCAGGATGGCCTTGTTGAGCAGCGAGCCCTTCGCCACGGCCAGCACGACCGGCAGCTCGCGATCGGCGTTGACGCCCGTCACCTGCTGCGCGTTCAGCGCCAGATCGTCGCCCAGCACGCCGGCGGTCTTCTTGGCGGCCACCTTCGTCAGCACGGCAACGTCGTCCAGCACGGTGGCGATGTCGTCGATCAGGGCGAGCAGGCTGCTTCCGGCCATGGAGTGAGGTCCTCGTCGGGTGAATGGGTAGGGAGCGGGGGACGTGGGGAGCGGGGAGCGTGGCGAACGTCACCGGCGGCGCCGCACCGCAGCCGTCGCGTGGGCATCGTAGCGGGCGTCGGCGGCCTTCGGGTCGAAGATCCTGGGCGCCCACGTCGATCGGCCAGCCTGGCCGGCGACGCTGCGCCGCGGCTCACGCGCTCTCTTCGATCCCCGACGGCGACTCCAGCCCCGGCGGCTCTTCCAGGCTGATGCGCCCGAGCCGACCGGCGCGGAAGTCGTGGACGAGGATGTCCGACGCCTTGTGCAGGTCCACCGACCCGCCGCTGCGCAGGCAGCCGCGGCGTCGGCCGATCTCCTCGATCAGCGCGGCGGCCGTCTCCGGCAGCTCCTTCAGCTTGTAGCGGGCGACGAGGAGCTCGGGGTAGCGCCGCAGGAAGTACCCCGCCGCGAACAGGGCGACGCTCTGGTAATCGATGGCCGTGTCGGGGATCGCCCCGCCCACGCCCAGGCGGAACGAGGCGGCCTCGTCGTCGATCTTGGGCCAGAGGATCCCCGGGTTGTCGGAGATGGCCATGCCGGTCTTCAGCGTGACGAGCTGCTGGCTCTTCGTGACCGCGGGCTCGTCGCCGACCTTGGCCACCTTGCGCTCCATGAGCGCGTTGATGAGCGTCGATTTGCCGACGTTGGGGATCCCCACGATCATGGCCCGCACCACCTTGCCGGGGCCGTTCTTGGGGGGCGCGAGGCGCTTGCAGAGCTCCGGGATCCGGCGCCGCGCCTCGGACGACTGGCTCGCAGAGATCGCGATCGCGAGCACCTGGCCCCCCGGCGAGGCGCGGCGCTCCGCCTCGTCAAGAGGCGCGGCGCGCTCCGCCTCGAAGTAGCGGAGCCACGCCGTGGTGACGGCCGGGTCCGCCAGATCGCTCTTGTTCAGGACCTTGATGCACGGCTTCTGGCCGCGCAGCTCGGCCAGGACGGGGTTCTCGCTGGCCAGCGGCATCCGGGCGTCGAGCACCTCGATGACGACGTCCTGCGACGGCATCGACTCGGCGATCGTGCGCCGAGCCTTGGTCATGTGGCCTGGATACCATTGAATCGACATCCGCCGCGCAGCTCTATCACGCCCGGCGGCTCATGCGCACCCGTCCGGTCCGCAGGCCGCCCCCTCGGCGAACGCCTGCTCGGGCGCGTCGGCCGCCTCGTCCCACGCCTTCTGGAGCACGCCGAGGAGGGCCTCGGCCGGCTGCGCGCCGGAGACGCCGTACCGCCCGCCGAACGCGAAGAAGGGGACGCCCGTGATGCCGATCGCGCGCGCCTCGGCCTCGTCGGCCCGCACCTCGCGCGCGTGGGCGTCGCTCGCGAGCGCCGCGCGGACCTCGTCCGGGTCGAGCCCCGCCTCGCCAGCGAGGCGCGCGAGCACCTCCGGCTCGCCGATCGCCTCGCCCTCGGTCATGTAGCCGCGGAGGAGCCGCTCCTTCACGGCGTCCTGCGCGCCGCGCTCGGCCGCGAGGTGGAGCACGCGGTGCGCGTCGAAGGTGTTGCCGGGCCGGACCTTGTCGAAGCGGAGATCGAGGCCGTCCGCCGCGCCCACCTCGGTCATCTGCTGGATCATGGCCTCGGCCTTGGCGACGGGCACGCCGTACTTCCTCGCGAGGCGCCCGGCGTAGGAGACCTCGGTGTCGAGGACGCGCTTCGCCGAGGGGTCGAGCTCGAACGCGCGCCAGACGACCTCGACCGCATCCCGGCGCGGGAACCTGGCGAGCGCGGCCTCGAGCCGGCGCTTGCCCACGTAGCACCACGGGCACGCGATGTCGGACCAGACATCGATACGGAGCTTCTTCATGGCGATCAAGGTAGGGCGCAGCGGAGCCTCCGGCCAGGCGGCCTGCGTTGCGGGCGGGAGGGGCGCCGGCGCGGCGGTCGGGGAGGGGTCGAGCTCGCCGGGGAGAGCTGAGCCCCCGTGTACGCCCGCCCGGGGGAGGCCGTCGCCTGCGCGGTGGCAGATTGCTCCGGGCAGTCACGCACAGGTCGACTGGATGAACCTGGCCGAAAGGTGTTGTGCACCCAGCCGGATCATGGCGCCGCATGTCCATAGCGGTGCTTGGCGAAGGGAATCGGATGTATTGCACTCGCGGCGAAAGCACGTTTCTGACGCGCCCCGCCCCCCTCCTGGAAAAATGACACTGCATCAACAACTTATCCATGCATTGAAGGAGCTGCCTTCTCCACAGCCTGCGGGAGCGCCACGCTGCGCTTGTGCGCCATGGAGCACTCTGGTTGAATGCCCCGACTATTCTCGAAGGCGGCAGGGTGTTCCGTCAGGAGTGGGGAAAATGTCCAATCGTCGACTCGCTTCGATTGCTTCGGTGGCCCTGGTGCTCGGCGCGAGCGCGCTCGCCGCGGCCGGGGACCCGAGCCCTGTCGCGCCCGCCGGGGCCGCGGCCGGAGCGGCGAGCGCCGTACCCGCGGGGGCCGCGCAGCCGGCTGCGGCGGAGCCATCCGGCGACGCAGCGCGGGAGCCGACGGCGGAGGAGATCGCTGCGGCGATGCAGAAGTTCGATGCCGAGCTGAAGCTCCAGAGCGGGAAGGTCACGGTCGGCGACAACCTGGCCGAGCTCGACGTGCCGGAGGCGTTCCGCTTCACGGGCCCGGAAGGCACCAGGAAGGTGCTCGAGGCCTGGGGCAATCCTCCGGGGTCCGAAGCGCTCGGCATGCTGTTCCCGGCCGGCCTGAGCCCGATCGCGGACGACTCGTGGGGGGTCGTGATCAGCTACGTGGAGGAGGGCCACGTCGACGACGATGACGCGAAGGACATCGATTTCGGCGAGCTCCTGGCCGAGATGCAGAAGGACACCGGCGAGGGGAACCTGGAGCGCCAGAAGGCGGGCTTCCCCGCCGTGCGCCTGATCGGCTGGGCCGAGCCGCCTCACTACGATCCCGCGACGAAGAAGCTGTACTGGGCCAAGGAGCTCGAGTTCGTGGGCAACGAGCACCACACGCTCAACTACTCGATCCGCGTGCTCGGGCGCAAAGGCGTGCTCGAGCTGAACGCCGTCTCCGGCATGAAGCAGCTCGCGACCGTGCGGGGCGAGATGCAGAGCGTGCTGAAGTTCGTCGAGTTCAAGCCCGGCAACCGCTACGACGACTTCGACGAGAAGATCGACCAGGTAGCCGTGTACGGCATCGGCGCCCTGGTCGCGGGCAAGGTGGCGGCCAAGGCGGGGCTGTTCAAGGGGCTTTTCGCCCTGATGCTCGCCAGCAAGAAGCTCGTCGTCGCCGGCCTGGTGGCTGTCGCGGGCGGCGCCAAGGTGCTCTGGGAACGGATCCGCGGGCGCGCTTGACCTTCGGGAAGTTCTTGAAAGGCTTGCGTCGTTCGAAGGCGCATACGAGCAGCTCCTTGAACTTCGGGGGAATTCCCGCCCTCCTGGCGGAATGATGGAACCGCCAAGACGCCATAAGACGCCAAGATGATTATTGTTTTCTTGGCGTCTTATGGCGTCTTGGCGGTTAAAAGACACACCTTCGGCCAAAGTACCCCACCACCGGGCGACGCGGCGCCGCCTCGCCCTCGCCCGGTCACCCCGCGATTACCGCCGCTCCTCCGCGCCCATCAGCGCGGAGAGGCTCTGCCGCTGGCGGCCCGCGCCGTCGAAATTCGATGGATCGAGCCAGCGCTCGAACGCCGCCTTCGCCGCGGGCCACTCCTTGTCGATGATCGCGTGCCACGCGGTGTCGCGGGTGCGCCCCTTGACCACCGCGGCCTGCCGGAACACGCCTTCGAAGCGGAACCCGAGCCTCGTCGCCGCCGCCCGCGAGCCTGCGTTGAGCGCGTCGCACTTCCACTCGTAGCGCCGGTAGCCGAGCTCGTCGAACGCCCGCCGCATCATCAGGTACATCGCCTCCGTCGCCGCAGGCGTCCTCTGAAGGAGCGGTGAGTACCTGAGGTGTCCGACCTCGATGACCCCGCTCTTGGGGTCGATCCGCAGGTAGGCCGCGACGCCGATCGCCCGTCCTGTCGTCGCGTCGACGATCGCATGGAACAGCGGATCATCACCCAGGCACGTGGCGTCCATCCAGGCGCGGTAGTCCGAGAGGGTCGCGAAGGGCCCATAGGGCAGGTAGGTCCAGCCTCGCCCCTCCGCGTCCGTGAGGTTGGCCGCATGGAGGTCCGCCGCGTGCCTCTCGGGATCGATCGGCTCGAGTCGGCACGTGCGCCCGAGCAGGATCTCGCGCGGCGGCAGCGGCCGCGGCGTCCAGCCGGGGAGGGGGTGGCCGATCGGCTGCATCAGAGAATTCATGTGCTCCACGGGATCGCGATCTCCGCAAGGTGGTTTGCTCACGGCGCCGGCCGCGG
This sequence comes from Sorangium aterium, assembly GCF_028368935.1. Taxonomy (NCBI): domain Bacteria; kingdom Pseudomonadati; phylum Myxococcota; order Polyangiales; family Polyangiaceae; genus Sorangium; species Sorangium atrum. The sequence goes on from NZ_JAQNDK010000004.1 coordinate 828,238, forward strand.
GCGCTACCAGCCGCGTACTACTGCGCCCGGATCGTCGCCGCCACCTTGTCCTCGATCCCTTCCCACGTCGCCGGCCGATCCGCCGTCGAGTAGGCCTGGAGCATCACCTCGCGATCCCCGAGCACGACGACGTAGCTCACCATCTGCACCCCGTTCTTGAGCCCGTTCTTCACGCTCACCGCCGGCCGCCCGCCCAGCGTGACGCGCGTCGCCGGGCCCTTCGTGACGGTGTTCGCCGGCCGTTGCTCGTCGAGCACCTTGCGCTCCTGCTCGAGGAGGGCGTCCAGCTGCTCGGGCGGCACAGCGCCCTCGAGCGGGAAGACGGCGACCCGGAACACGACGGGCGTCCGGGGCAGCTTCCCGTACGCGTGGAAGCGGACGCCGGCCAGCTCCTCCACGGACGCGGCGCTCGCGAGCGCCTCCGGCAGGTCCAGGGCGACGCCCGTGTCCGCGACCGCGGTGCGCGCCAGCACCGGCGGCGCGCGGAGCTCCCACGGGCGGCCGGCGGCGAACGCTGTCGCCACGGACAGCGCCATCGCCGCGGCCGCCAGGGTGGCCGCCGCCGTGAGGAGGGGGCGCGGCCTCGGCTCGGCGTCCGCCGCGCGCTCGCGCTGGTCCACGGGCGTGAGGCCGCGGGGGAGGACCGTGACGACGAGCGCGAAGCCGACGACGCCGCCGCCCAGGTGCGCGAGCAGGTCGACGCCGGGCTGGAAGCTGTAGACGAGGTTGAGCCCGAGCGGCAGCCACGCGCGGCTGCGCATCTGCGCGATCATCGCGGGGGGCAGGAGCCCGTGCGGCCGGAGCGCGACGCCGATGCCGGCCGTCATGAGGCCCCAGATCGCGCCGGACGCGCCGACGCTCCACCGGTCCTCCAGCATCGCGCTCGCGAGCGACCCGCCCAGCGCCGAGGCCCCGTAGAGCAGGAGGAAGCGCCGCGGGCCGAAGAGCGCCTCGAGCATCGGGCCGAACGACCAGAGCGCCAGCATGTTGACGAAGAGGTGCATCGGGTCGGCGTGCAGGAACGCCGAGGCGAGGAGCCGGTAGAGCTCCCCGCGGCGCACCGCCTCGCCGCTGTTGGCGCCCATGCGCCACAGCGCCGCCTCGTGGGTGCCCGAGCCGAAGGCGTAGCTCACGGCGAGGAGCGCGGCGCACGCGATCATGAGCGTCGCCGTGACGCGGCGGCTGCCCCTCAGCCGGTCGACGATCGCGCGCTCCTGCTGCGCCAGCGCGTGCCCCTCGGCGAGCGCCTCCGCGAGCGCGTCGGGCTCGATCGGACCCACCTCGGCGAGGCGCTCGTAGGCCCGCTCGAGGGCCGGCAGGGCCTGCCCCTTCACGCGCGCGAGCTCGCCCGCCGCGTCGAGGTGGTGGAAGCCCATCCGCACGAGCTGCACCAGCGGCGCCACCTTGGCGAGCGCGGCCCGGCCTGGGGCAGCGGCGCCGCCCACGAGCACGACGTGCGTGGGCGGCCCGCCGGGCTGCACCGCCTTCACGAGCGGCTCGAGCAGGGCGTGGATCTCGTCGGCCGAGAGATCCCCTGGCGCCGTGACGAGCGCGATCTGGAGGGGCGTCGCCCTGCCGGCGAGGAGCGCCAGCCTCGCGTCGCAGCGGAGCAGCACGAGGGCGTCCGGCCCGCGGAGCAGCGCGGCGAGCACGCGGTCGCGTCGAGCCGCCGCGTCGTCCCGGGGCGCACGGTCCATGATCGGCGGATCCACCACGCTCGCTTCTCCTCCTGCTCCCTCCTGCGAGAGCTCGCGCGGCGAGCGTAGCCGAAAGGCGGCGCGTCAGGAGAGCTCGGCGATGACCGCGTGGTGGTCGGACGCGGCGCCGACGTCGATGACGTCGGCCTGCGCGAGCCGGCCGGCGAGCCGCGGCGACAGCAGCACGTAGTCGGTCCGCGTCTCCACCTGCGCGCCGTCGCGCCCGCGCAGCGCGGTGAACCAGCGCGAGGTGCGCGGCCTCTGGAGAAGGGCGTCGGCCCAGCCGAACGCCTCGATCGAATCCATCGTGTCGAACCGCGGCGGGCTGCCGTACTTCTCGATGCCGGCCGCCGCGAGGCGCGCGCCGAGGTCCGCGGGGTAGGGGTCGCGGCGCGACAGCGCGTTGAGGTCGCCCGCGAGCGCCCAGAGGCCCGCGGCGAACCGGGCGGGGGGCACGAGCGAGAGCAGCCAGCGCGCCTCGGTGAGCCGGCGATCCTCGCTGCCGGCGTTGAGGTGGGTGCCGAGCACCACGAGCGGCTCGCCGTCGAGCGAGAGCTCGACCTCCACGAGGCAGTGGGCCAGCGTCTCGGGCGCGTGCACGCGCGCGCCGGCGAGCGGCGCCCGGCTGACGACGGCGACGTGGTTGCGCCTCCCGTTCGGCCGCGGGTTGGCGTTGCCCAGGACGGCGTGCCGCTCGCCGGCGGGCGCGCCGATCGCCTCGGCGACGGCCCGGAGCCGGGCGCCGTCCTCCCAGCCCACGCACTCCTGGAGCACGAGCAGATCCGGGCGCGCGGCGGCGACGATCGCGAGGATCGCCTCGAACCGATCCTCGCCGCCGAAGAGGATGTTGAAGGTCATGATCTTCACGGTCCGATCAGGCTAGCTCTTCCGAGGTCGGGGCGTCTGCGGAGAGCAGCCAAAAGGCGCGCTGAATCGGGTGGACGCGCCGCCAGGGACGGCGCACGAAGCGAAGATGGCCGGCGACGTCCTCCCGATCCGCAGCGATTCGCCGCTCTACGCCGGCGCGCTCCGCCTCCGGCGCGAGGTCTTCGTCGTCGAGCAGTCCGTGCCCGAGGACATCGAGATCGACGAGCTCGACCCCGTCGCGCGGCACTTCGTGGTCCTCGACGGCGGCGAGGTCGTCGCGACGATGCGCGTCGTGCCGTACGAGGGCGCGCTCAAGGTGGGCCGCGTGGCCGTCAGGAGAGACCTTCGCGGCGCGGGCCTCGGGCGGCGGCTGATGGAGGAGGCGATCCGCGTCGCCGGCGCAGAGGGCGCGCGCGCGCTGATCCTGAACGCCCAGGTCTCTGCAGCGGCGTTCTATCGCAAGCTCGGCTTCGTCGAGGAAGGGCCGATCTTCGACGAGGCGGGGATCCCGCACACGAAGATGGTCCGACGGATGGCCTGAGCCCGCGGGCGCTGGCGATAGAGGTCCGGCCGGGGAGGGCGACGGCCACCTGCGCGGTGCTCGGCGCGCCGCAGCAATACGCGACCTCTGCCGCTCCATCTGCAGCCGGACGGACACCGCCGTTTCACCAGGGCTGCCCCTGCGCAAATCGCAGACCCGATGATGCCAAAAAAACTCGTCGAGCGCGGCGCTGGGCGGCGTGACGAGAGGGCAGCGCGCGACTCCTCGCACGTTGCGCATCGCGGTGTTCGAAGACAATCTACGTGATCGATGACGTCGAAAGCGGGCGGGCGAAGCAGCGGACTGGACGAGCCTGGCTGCCCGCGCGCGCTTCCTGGTCCACCTCTGCTCGACTGGATTGGGATCATCCCACGAGCCGCGAGCGCCCTCACCGTCGTGACCGCTGGGGCCGTCCTGGTGGGCTGGTGGCTCGATGTTCAGGTTCTCAAGAGTGTCCACCCTACATTCGTGACCATGAAGGTGAACACGGCGCTGGCCTTCCTTGCCGCCGGCGCGTCGCTGTGGCTCTATCGCCGCGCGGGCTCGAGCTTGCGGACGCGCCGGCTCTCGTGGGCGTGCGCCGGCGGAGTCGCTCTCATCGGGCTGCTCACGTGCCTGGAATACGCGCTGAACCAGCCGCTCCATATCGATCAGATTCTCTTCCGGGAAGGGCCGGGCGCCGTCGGCACCCCTCACCTCGGCAGAATGGCTATCACGACGGCCCTCTGCTTTGTCCTCCTCGGCTCGGCGCTGTGTCTCCTCGACGCGAAGGCGCGGCGCGTGCGCCGGCTCTTCTTCGCGATGGTCGTGCTCATCGCGTTGCTCGGGCAGCTGGCGGTGCTCGGATATGTGCTCGGGGTCGGGTATCTTTATGGCGTCGGAGCGACGACCGAGATGGCGTTGCATACGGCGCTGCTCTTTCTGGTGCTGTCTGCGGGCGCCCTGTGCGCGCGGCCCGAGCTGAGCGGCGTCGAGCTGTTGAACAGCGCGGGGGCCGGCGGCGTGATGGCGCGCCGACTGCTTGTCGCCGCGTTCGGCGCGCCGTTCGTCCTCGGCTGGGCGATCGTGAAGGGGCGGGGGCTCGGCCTCTACGATTCGGCGTTCGAGTCGTCGCTCCTCGTCGTCGGCTGCATCGTCCTCATCGTGCGCCACATCTGGAAGAGCGCTGCCGCGCTGGAATGCATCGACCAGGATCGGGGGAGGGCCGTAGAAGATCGCGGCCGACTCGCTCTCCGTGAGGAGGCCGCCCAGGCTGCCGTCCGAGAGAGAGACGAGTTCCTCTCCATCGCGTCCCACGAGCTCCGAACGCCCATCGCCGCGCTCCAGCTCACGCTGCAGGCGCTGCAGCGCAAGCCTGGCGGCGGCGAGCCAGCGATTCTCCAGAACGACCGCGCCGCCCGAGCGGTGGAGGGGAGCCTTCGACAGGTCGCGCGGCTGACGCGGTTGGTCGATCAGCTGCTCGATCTGTCGCGCATCAAGGCGGGTCGCCTCGAGCTCGAGCCGGAGAGGGTCAATCTCGCCGAGGTGGTGCGCCAGGCCGTCGAGCCCCTCCAGGTGGTGCTGGCGCAGGCGGGCTGCTCGCTGTCTCTGCGCGTCGAGCGCGAGATCCTCGGTCGCTGGGATGCGCTGCGGATCGAGCAGGTCGTAACGAACCTCGTGTCCAACGCGCTGAAGTATGGCGCGAACGCCCCCGTCGAGATCAGCGTACAGCGGCGCGGGGACGCGGCCGTGATCGCGGTGCGCGATCACGGAATCGGCATCGCCCCAGAGAACACGGCGCGGATCTTCGAGCGGTTCGAGCGCGCCGTGTCGTCGCGCGACTACGCCGGCGTGGGCATCGGTCTCTTCGTCGCCAGGCAGATCGTCGAGGCCCACGGCGGCTCGATCCGGGTCGAGAGCGCGCTCGGCGCGGGTTCGACTTTCTTCGTCGAGCTGCCCATCGAGCACGTGGTGAGCTGCGCCGTCCCCTTCCGTGGGATGATGGCGTCATGAGCTCCCTGCGCCTATCCCTCACGCCCGCCCGCTCTGTCCCCATCGTCCTCGCGCATCTGGTCCTCGCGGCGTGCGGCGGGGAGCCGGGGCCAGGCGTCGAGTCTGCCGAGGAGATCGGCGTCGTCGAGAAGGGGGCGTGGATCGAAGGGCGCGACGGTGGAGACAGCGCTGTCGCGTGGGGCAAATCGGTCTGGGTCTATGGCGATACCGTTCTCACGCAGGCTGACGAGGCCGGGACGAACTGGCACCATAACTCGTTCGACATCTCGGACGATCTCGACGCGTCCGACGGCATCGGCGGCTTCTCCTCGCCGGCCGACAGCGTCGGGGCGCCGGGGTACTTCATCGCGCCCACCGCGGACGAGCAGGCGTTCAACGACGCTCACGCCGGCGACGACTGCGCCGAGGCGCCGTGCGGCGCCCGCTGGGCCGTGTGGCCCGGGGCGCCGGTGTTCGATGCGGCGCGCGACCGCGCTTTGATCCCGTATGGCCTCATCTATGCGGAGCCGGGCGACTTCAACTTCCGCGGCGTGGGCCAGTCGTTCGCGATCTGGGAGGGCCTCGATGAGGCGCCGGAGCGGCCGATCGTGGACGCGAGCGCGGAGCACCCCGACCTGCTCTTCGGGGAAGGCGAGCCAGGCTGGGGGGCCGCGGTGGTCGCCCACGGCGACGATCTCTACACCTTCGCGTGCGACGGCGGCCTGTCCAAGCCGTGCAGCCTCGCGCGGGTCCCGCTCGAGACGCCCCTCGACCGGGGCGCTTTCCGTTACTTCGACGGCGACGGCTGGAGCGACGACGCCTCGGAGGCCGCCGAGCTGTTCGACGGCGCGCCCATCATGTCCGTCTCGTACTGTGAGCACCTCGGGGCGTGGCTCGCGGTCTACGCGCCCCCGTTCGACCACCGGATCGTGGCGCGCACCGCCCCGGACCTCGTCGGCCCTTGGTCGGAAGAGTCCACCCTGGTTACGGCCCCCGAGGAGCACGCGCCCTACGACGCTGTCCACCACGTGGAGTACGAGGAGGACGGCGGCCGGGTGCAGTACATCACGTACTCGCGTCCGACGAGCGGCTGGTTCGGGTCGGAGTTTGCGCTCGTCCGCGTCGTGCTGAAGTGACGGGCGCGCGCTCGCCGCTGGCGGCCGAACGGGCGCGACATGCGTTCGACTGCCGTCTCAGGATGCTTCGTAGCTGCGATATCAGGTGCGGACCGAGGACGGGGCGAGTTTGTCAACACCGTGAAGTAAGTCGCTAGCTCTACTGCGGGAAGTTGCCCCGGATCAGAAGAAAAACCGCCAAGCCGCCAACGACGCCAAGGGGAGAAGAGGAAGGGGGCCGTCCGGGCATCCCCCCCTATTCCCCGGTTTTCTTGGCGCCCTTGGCGGCTTGGCGGTTCGCTTCCCCGGCCGACTTCCCAGTAGAGCTAGCGCTCTCCAGCGTCGGATCGGAGTGGCAACGTCCTGGACGCCGCCTGCAGGGTGTTTGATGCACATGGCATCATGCATGTCAACGGGGAATGCGTGGAAGCGCGCTCCTGCCGCTCTGCATGACGAGGCTGGCAGCATCGTCTACGTTTGGTGCAGCGATCTACTTACCTACTCTCGGAGGAGACAGCGATGAAGGCACGAGCTTGGCTGGTAACGCTCGCGATGTTCACGGCTGCGGGGTGCGGGAGTGACGGGGGAGAGACAGGGAGCGCGACGTGCACGGGTGCAGGATGTGCGTGCACCGGGTTCGACTGTGAGTGTGTGGCTGGCGCTGATTGTAAGACATATTGCGGCTCGACGTCGTGCTCGCTCGACTGCACGGCGAACACCAAGTGTAACGGGAGCAGCGAAGGCGCGCTCACGCTCCAGTGTTTCGACACGAGCGAGTGCAAGGGGAACGGCGGCGACGGCAGCGTGATCTCGTGCACGGGGCAGTCGGACTGCGACCTGAAGGCAGACGCTGGATCCACGGCGGTCTGTGAAGACCAGGCCAAGTGCAAGTTCAACCTGGGCCCCGGCGCCACGATCCGGTGTGGGGACGAGAGTCACTGCGAGCTCAAGTGCGACGCGGATTGCGTCGCGACGTGCGCCGAGACGGCGGAGTGCAAGGTGAGCTGCGGCGCTGACAGCACGCCCGGTGTGACGTGTCCAGACGGACGGCTGGTATGCGGCAAGGCGTGCTGAGGAGCATGCGCGCCGCTGGGCCGACGTCCTGGTGAGCGAGAGCGCGGGAGCCGCTTTCTCAGGGGGTGGACTGCCCTGCTCCTGCGAGAGCTCAGCGGGTGAAGCGGCGGATGGCGTGCCGGATCTGCTCGGGCGCCATGGGATCCGTCGATAGGGCGCTGTGCAGCACGAGGCCCTCGATCAGCGCGTCGAGCTCCCGCGCGGTCACCGGGTCGAAGTGGATCTCCAGCGCGCGCCGGCTCCGCAGCATCCAGGCCTGGGTGACGGCGCGCAGCGCGGGCCTCCGGGCGGCGGCGACGTAGAGCTCGACGCTGAGCACCAGGTCGCGCTCCGAGCCGAGGAGGGCCGTGGTGAGGTGCTCGACGAGGTGCTCGACCGCGGCCTCGCGGTCGCACGCGGCGCGCATCTGCTCCTCGAAGCGGGTGGCCACGTCGTCCGCGTGCCGGGTGAACGCCGCGGCGAGCAGCTCGTCGATCGAGGCGAAGTGGTACGTGGTCGAGCCGAGCGGCACGTCGGCGGCCCGGGCGATCGAGCGGTGTGACGCGCCGGCGACGCCCTGCTCGGCGATCACGTCGAGCGCGGTCGCCACGAGCCGCTCCCGGCGCCCTGGGTCGTGGCGACGGGCCCGCCGCGCGGGGGCGGCGCGCCTCGCCCTGGCAGCGCTCATCGCGCCTCCGTCACCCTCGCGCCTCGCCCGGCGCCGGCGCGGCGCCCGCGGCGTCGAGGGCGCGGACCACGCGGGCGGGGTTCCCGACCGCGACCACGTTGGCCGGCAGGTCGCGCGTCACGACGGAGCCCGCGCCCACCACGGTGTTGTCGCCGATCGTCACGCCCGGAAGCACGATGGCCCCGCCACCCAGCCACACGTTGTTCCCGATCGTGATGGGCTTCGCGGCCTCCCATTTCTGCCGCCGAGGCTCGGGCTCCACCGGGTGGGTCGGCGTGAGCAGCTGCACGTTCGGGCCGATCTGCACGTCGTCGCCGATCGTGATGGGCGCGACGTCGAGCGCGACCAGCCCGAAGTTCGCGAAGCAGCGCGCCCCGATGGTGATGCGCGAACCGTAGTCCACGTGGAACGGCGGGCGGATCTCGGTGCCCTCGCCGATCGCGCCGAGCAGCTGCTCCAGCAAGCGGCGGCGCAGCGGGCGCTGCCGTACCGACGTCGCGTTGTAGGCCGCCATGAGATCCAGCGCGGCCGCGCTCTGCTCGGCGATCTCGGGATCGTCGGCGATGTAGAGGTCGCCAGCGAGCATCCGCTCGCGCATGGACCGGGGATCGTGAGGGGTCGACATATGGACGAGTGTACACTCTATAGGAACGAGTGTACACATCGACGGGCGGGACGAGTTCGTCGGGGGCCATGCGCCGCCCGCGCCCCTGCGCCTCGAACTTCGCGGGCAGATCGGGCAAGGCTCCTCCTCGGCGAGTGGCGCGCGCGCCGATCACCGCGTTCCTGCGCGCTGCTTTCGAGACGCCGCGGGCCAGATGCCCTGCTTGCCCGGCGACAGGATGCCGTTCGGGTCGAGCGCATCCTTCAGGGTCTCATTCAAGCGCCGGAGCGCGTGCTCGTTGAAGCTGAACTGATCGCCGATCAGGTCCATGAAGGCCAGGTGCGCCCGGTACCCGCCGATCCCCTGTCTCCCCATTTCCCTGATCAAGGTGTCGAGCAGCGCGGCGGCGCTGCTCGTCTGCTTCGCGTCGTGCTTCTCGTAGAGGATCGTGAAGACATGGTTCAGGTGGCGCACGCCGGCGGTGAAGCCGGCCAGGTAGTCGATCCCGTGCTCGCGGGCGCGCGCCTTCACGTGGTTGTAAACCCTCGCCGCCTCGCGCCCGCTGGACGCCACGATCGGAGAGAAGTCGAGGTGCCCACAGTCGTCGCCGCGGAACTTCAGCGCGTTCAAGGAGAAGAACCCCGGGACGCCCGCCAGCCGGCCGGCCGGTCCTTCGACCTCCCAGGCGTGGAGCCCATCCGAGCCCGAGGCGAGATGCTCATGCCCCGTGATCTCGGCGCCGGGGATCCTCGAGAATTCTCGCTGGACGATCCTGAACCGAGCGTCCCGCAGCTCCTTGTCGCCGTAGAGGCCGAAGCGCAGGATCCACCACCATCCGATGCCCAGATCCCGGCGGACCTCGTCGAGCACCTCATCGGGCATGGCGCCGGGGCCGTCGTACCAGCGCGAGCGCGGATAGCGGTGCGCCACGTCGCGCAGGACATTGCCCAGCTGGGCGTTGCTCTGGATGATCTCCCGGCGGCGCAGCGACGCGAGCACATCGATGGCCGCCTCGAGGTCGGACTCCCTCTGAAAGTGCACGGTGCATGACATCATTCCGTCAGGCTGAGGCATCAACCAGAGCCCCAGCTTGGTCACTATCCCCAGGTTCGACTGCAGGAACAGCCCGTCCAGCGACGGGCCATACCCGCCCTTGTACATCTGCCAGGTGTTGGCGCCGGGCAACGCTCCCATGCCGGTGCGGACGACGTCGCCGTTCGCCAGGACGACCTCCATCCCGCAGATCTGGGCGGCGTGATCGCCGTACGGGGTGTAGCCGATGCCCCGCTCCAGGGCATTGCCGAGGACGCTGCCCCAACCGAGCGATGGCGCGGACATCCAGAGCTTCAGCCGATGCTCGCGGAGATGTTCATAGAGGTCCACGAATCTCACGCCGGGCTCGACGAGGGCGTAGGCATGCTCCTCGTCGACCTCCAGGATCCGGTTCATCCGCTGCATGTCGAGCACGATGGCCCCGCTCACCCGCGGCGCCGCGCCCCCGTACCCGAGGTTCCGTCCGGTGGATACGGTCCAGATCGGAATGCCGTGCTGATTGGCTATGGCCAGGACGGCCTGTACCTCCTCCACCGATCTCGGAAGCACCGCCCCGGAGCACCGGAAGTCCTCGGAGCCGCCGAATGCATAGGGGTCCTCGTAGGCCGAGAGATCCGAGCCCGGGCCGAGCACCGCGTCGTCGCCGAGCGCCGCGGCGAGGCGCCCGTAGGCCGCGTCGATCCGCCCGGATGAACCGGATCGACGATATGCCTTGTCCGCCGCGTCCTGCCGGGGAAGGGGAGCCGCCCCCGGTGAGGAATGATGGCGTCGGGCAGCGCTCCTCATGCCCCGCTCCGCGGCCCCTCGCCGTCGCCTCTGCCGCGCGCGCCCGGCCCCACGCTCTCCTCGATCGTCACGAAGTTCAGCGCGTAGAGCTTCTGCAGCGTTCGACAGCAATCTCGCTCGACGGCGCGCCGCGCGGCGCTATCGGTCTGCGGCTCGATGATCTCCCCGAGGATCTCCCGGGTAGGCCTCCCGTCGACAGCGCGGGTAAGGAACGACCTTATCATCCCCCCCACGCGGGCCTTCTGCACCCGGTCGGTCACCGCGATCCTCCCGAACAGGAGCAGCGTCGGCGCGGGCTCCGGCTCGGGCGGCGCCTTGCCGTCGACGAGCGCCTGGATGAACGGCAACACGTCGCACGAGAACTCGCGCAGCGCGACGTGCCGGCCCGCGCGCACGGCGCCGTCGAGCAGCTCCTCCTCGGTGACGCTCGGCCTCGACGCGTTCCGCGACTTGAAATCGTTCGAGCTCTCGACGCACGCGGCGTCGGACCACACAATGAACTCGGCGAGCTCGCAGCGCATCACGTCCATGAGGTAGGGGAGTCCGAGCTCCCCTTGGCCGACACGCCGCTCGATGAGCTCGGCGAACCAGAGGGCGTCTCGAAACGCGCGGATCAGGTGCTCGGACCTGATGGGGCGGTAGGTGGCGATGAAGCTCCGCCCCACGCTCGACAGCGCCTTGTTGCGCCGGAGCAGCGCGAACGTGGCGGGGAAGTACGTCTCGACGAGGTAGAAGCGCTTGAGGCCCAGCGAGCCCGAGATCCAGCGCAGCCGGTCCCTGTCGAGCGACTGGAGCGCGGACATCTGCCCGGCGCTCAGCGCGTTCTCCTCGGCGAAGCGCGCCGGATCATCGTAGAAGCGCTCGAACGCCTGAGGATCGGTGAGCAGCCGCGCGAACGCGGTCTGAAACGCCGATGTATCCGTGCCCGTCGCCCGCATCTCCGCTGCGCGCTCCATCGTCCGCCCCTTTGCTATGTGATTCATGACACGTTCCATGGTCCTCCCTCCAGCTGCGCGAGGAACGCCTCACGCCCAGATAGCCCTCGCGTGCTCGACCTCCGCCAGCATCTCGCCGAAGTCGTCCGGCGGATTCGCGTCGCGCTCGATGAGGACGCCGCGCACGGGCGCTCTCCGGCAGAGGTAGTCGAGCAGGTCCCAGACCTCGGGATGGCTGTCGACAGGGTGGTCGTGCGTGTCGACCCACATCCCGTCCTCGTAAGTCCCGCCGGCCAGGTGGACCTGCACGACGCGCTCGAGCGGGATCTGGTCGATGAACTCATACGGATCATAGCGGAGATTCCGGGCGTTGACGTAGAGGTTCGTGAGATCGAGCAAGATGCCGCAGTCGGCGTCGTTCACGACCTTGCTGAGGAACTCCGCCTCTGTCATGGCGCCTCCGGGGATCCCCATGTAATAGGCGATGTTCTCGAGGAGCAGCGGGACCCCCAGCATGTCCTGGAACTGCCGGGCTTTCGCTGCGCAGCGCGACGCGGTACGCTCGGTGAACGCGATCGGGGTGAGCTGGCCCAGCTCGATCCGGGAGACCTGCGTGAAGCAGAGGTGATCGCTGTACCAGGGGGCGCGGACCGCTCTCGCGAGCTGCGCGATATCACGGCAGTAATCCATGTCGAGCGGCGCGTCGGTGCCGATGGACAGCTCGAGGCCATGAGGTGCTATGGGCAGACGCTCGCTCAGCTCGACGGCGCGCGCGACCCTCCCCTCTGTTCGGTAGATGTAATGATCCGCGCAGATCTCGATCCAGTCGATCCGGTCGCGGTGTTGCTCGATCCCGCGGACGAACCAGGGGCGGTAGGCAAGCCCAACGCCGATGCGCGGCAGATCGAATCTCGACTTCGTAGACATGAAAAGCTCCTCGCGCGCGGGTAAGGTGAAGCGCCGAGGCAGCGCGGCGAGCGCTGCCTCGGCGCCGGCGGCGAGGGGCGCGCCCCCCCGCCGCTCATGTTACTCGTCGTTCACGTAGCCGCAGCAGTGGCAATGCAGCGCGACCTCTCTCACCTCGAGCTCGGTCGGGTCCTCGGGGGTGATCATCTCGAAATCGAATCCACTCTTGTCAGTATTCATCCTGTTTCTCCTTCATCGGAGGCAGCTTGGCCGCCTCGGTTGGTGACGCGTCGGCAGGCGTCTCATGCGGCGTGGTGTCCGCCGCGCCGCGCCCGCCGACCCGCCGTCTGCGCAAAGATCCAATCAAGAGCCGCGCCGCTCACGCGGTCGGCATACCAGGGTTGTCACTCGTCGTTCACGTAGCCGCAGCAATGGCAATGCAGCGCGACTTCCCGTACCTCGAGCTCGGCCGGGTCCTCAGGGGTGATCATCTCGAAATCGAATCCACTCTTGTCGGTATTCATCCCATTTCTCCTTCATCCGAGGCAGATTGGCCTCCTCGGTCATCGACGGATCGGCAGGCGTCTCATGCGGCGTGATGTCCGCCGCGTCGCGCCCACCGTTCCGTCCTCTGCGCACAGGCCTAATCAAGGGCTGTGCCGCTCACGCGATCCGCATACCAGGCGTGCGCGCGGAGCCGCGAAGACGCCGCCCTGCTCGGCGGCTCACGCACGGCGGGGCGGCGGTGAAATGGCCGGGAAACCGCTGGATCGGCCGGGTTTCACTGGCTGAGCGCGCACGATCGACGCTCGGGCGGTGGTGCGGAGGTGACGAATGTCGCTGTGGCCCGCTCGCCCGTTGGGGCCCTGTGAGAAGCGCAACGACTTGCTCCGGAAGGCAAAACCCCGCTGGTGGAAGGTAACGTGTTGCTCTGTAAGGCCGGCTGAGCGTCGTCGTCGGGGTGATCACGCGGCCGCGCGCGCGCATGCGTCAGCCGGACCCGGCCGCGCGAGCGCCGAGCGCGCCCGCTGCGAGCGCGCGCAGGGGTCGCGCCCAGCGGAGCCCGGCGGCATGGGCGCGGCCCGCCCGGCCGCGCTTGCGGCCGGAGCAGCTCCACGTCGCCCCGCGGAGGTCGGGGCCCGCGTGGGAGCCGAAATCAAAGCAGATGGCGCGCTTTGATCTCGAGATACCGGTTGATGAGCTGCCCGGTGAGCTGGCCGGGCGCGACGTCGAGCACGAGCGCGCCGTGGTTCTTGAGGTCGCGCACGAGCCGGTCGCGGAAGCTCGAGAGCTCGGCGGCGGCGCCGCGCGTGTAGGGGTCGACGTCGCCGCCCTCGACAAGCGCGTCGATCTCCACGTCCCGCAGCAGCACCATGAGCGGCAGGTGGCGCGGCATCACCCCGCGCATCAGGCGGAGCAGCTCGCCCGCGGCGACGTCGTCGACGACCTGCGTGAAGAGCACGATCAGGCTCCGCTTGCGCACGCGCAGGCCCACGTGCTGGAACGCCGCGCCGTAGTTGGTCTCGACGAGCTCGGGGTAGAGGTCATACCCCGCGGAGAGCACGTGCTTGGCCGCGCCCGCGCCGCTCACCGGGGGCGCGTAGCTCTTGATGCCGTCGGCGAAGGCGAGCAGGCCCACGCGGTCGCCGCCGCGCGCGGCGACGTGAGAGAGCATCAAGCTGGCGTTGAGCGCGTGATCGAAGAGCGAGAGCCCCTGCGTCTGCGCGGTCATCAGGCGGCCCGCGTCGAGGAGGAAGAGGAGGTTCTGGTTGCTCTCGAGCTGGTACTCGCGGCTGATGATCTTCTTCTGCCGCGCGGTCGCCTTCCAGTCGATGGAGCGGAACTCGTCGCCGCGGCGGTACTCGCGCAGGCGCTCGAACTCGCTCTCGCCGCCGCGCTTGCGCGAGGCGCGCAGCGCCGCCGGATCGCGATCCTGGCGCGCCATGAGCTCGAAGGCGCGCACCGCTTGCACGTCGGGGTACACCTTGACCGGCGTCTCCGCCGGCACCGTGACCTGCCGGATCCAGAGGCCGAACGGGGAGAGGTAGCGCACGTGGTGATCGCCGATCGCGTGCGCGCCGCGGCGGGTGGGGCGCACGTGGTAGCGGGCGGCCGCGCGCTCCCTGGGCGGGAGCTCGAGCTTCACGGGCAGGTCGTCGCTCTCGGCGTGATCGAAGAGGTCGTCGGCGACCTCGATCGAGAGCTTGCGGCGGGAGAGCGAGCGGATCTCGAGCGTGATCAGGTTGGGGCGCCCGATGGAGAGCACCGCGGGCGCGTGGCGCTTCACCGTGACCAGCGGCCTCCGCGCGAGGAGCGCGTCGATCGCGGCCCAGAGCGCGATGCCCGCGTCCGCGGCGAGCATGGGCAGGAGCAGCGTGCGATCGACGAGCGTCGCCACCGCGAGCCCGAGGGGCACGATCGCGAGCAGGACGAGGGCGCGCGAGGGGATCATCGCGCTCAGGCCGCCGTCTTCGGCACCTTGGCCTCGCGGAGGATGTCGTCGACGCAGTCGTCGGCGCTCACGCCCTCGATCTCGGCGTCGGGGTGCAGGATGAGCCGGTGGCGCAGGACCGCGGGCGCGAGCGCCTTCACGTCGTCGGGGATGACGTACTCGCGGCCCTCGCTCGCGGCCAGGGCGCGCGCGACCGCGAGCAGGCCGATCGACGCGCGCGGCGAGGCGCCGAGGTACACCGAGCGGTGCACGCGGCTCCGGCCGACGATGTCCGCGATGTACTCGATGATGCCATCGTCCACGCGGATCCGCGCGAGCCCCTCGCGCATCTCCACGAGCTCCGCGGCGGTGGCGACGCGCTGGATCTCGAAGCGATCGAGGCGCGCCGCGTGGAAGCCGTTGACGTGGTTCTTGAGGATGAGCCTCTCGACCGCCTGCGAGGGGTGCGTGACGTTGACCTGGATCAAGAAGCGGTCGAGCTGCGCCTCGGGGAGCGGGTAGGTCCCCTGCGACTCGATGGGGTTCTGCGTGGCGATGACGAAGAACGGATCCGGCAGCGCGCGCGTGATGCCGTCGGAGGTGACCGCGAGATCCTGCATCGCCTCGAGCAGCGCGCTCTGCGTCTTGGCGGGCGCGCGGTTGACCTCGTCGGCGAGGAGGAGCTGCGTGAAGATCGGCCCCTCGTGGAAGACGAAGCGGTCTTCCTTCTGGTTGAAGACGTTGCCCCCGGTGACGTCGCTCGGCATCAGATCGGGCGTGAACTGGATGCGCTTGAAGGTGGCGCCGAGCACGTGCGCGAGGGTGCGCACGAGCAGCGTCTTGCCGAGGCCGGGCACGCCCTCGATGAGCACGTGACCGCCGGCGAGGACGGCGACGAGCGTGTGCAGGATGAGATCGTCCTGGCCGAGGAGCACCTTGCCGGCCTCGCGGCGGAGGAGATCGAAGCGATCGCGGAATTCAATCGGGTTCATGTCGTCTTTCGATCGGAGGTTCGCTGACCGGTCGCGTCGAGGAAGCCCTGGAGCTCGCGCACGAGCTCGAGATCGGCGGCGGCGCCGTCGCGCGGGCGGGGCGAGGGCCGCGCGCCGCGCGAGCTCTGCGGCGCGCGGAGCGAGGAGGCGGGCGCGGCCTCGTCGCGGGCGCCGGAGGCCTCGACCAGCACGCGCATCACCTCAGGCTCGGAGCGGCCGGTGCGCGCGGCGATCGCCTCGGCGAGCGGGATGAGGCCCCGCCGGCCGGACCGGTGCACGCGCTCGCGCAGGCGGTCGAGCGCCCAGCTCGCGTAGAGGCCCGCGGCGTGGCGCGAGGCGCGCGCGCGCCGGTAGGCGAGGCCGAGCGCGCGCGCGTGATCGGCGAAGGCGCGGCGGCCCGCGGCGGGCGGATCGCGGAGGCGCGCGAAGGCGCTGCCCTTCCAGAGGTAGAGCAGCGCGAGGAGCAGGAAGAGCTGCGCGATCAAGGGCCAGAGGTACGCCTCGCGCACGGCCGCGAAGGGCGTCTCGGCGCCGACGCCGGTCCACTCATCGACGATCTCGACCTCGGTCGCGGGGGGCGTGAACCGGAGCAGATCGAGGAAGAGCTGCGCGTTGTCGGGGGCCGCGAGCGAGACGTTCGACACGAGGCGATCATCCGCGACGACGACGACCTTGCCCTGGCCGAGGCGGCGGACGATGCCCGCGGTCGAGGACGATTCGCCCCGGAGGATCATGAAGGAATCGTCGGGGTCGTCGCCGTACAGGTCGACGAGGCGCTTGCCGGGCGGGAGCGAGGCGCGGAGCCCGCGTGACCAGTCCGCGGCGAGCGCCGTCGACGTCTCGGCGTCCTGGGCCACGCGCAGGCCGAGCCCGACCTCGTCGGGCAGGCGCGGGAGCCCGGCGAGGAAGAGCGTGCCGCCCTTGTCGCTCACCCACGCGAAGAGGTCCTTCCACGTCGCGTCGTCGATCGTCGCGCCCGGCAGGACCACCAGCGCGAGCGCGCGATCGGGCGCCGCGAGCGCCTCGCCGCGGCGCCGCGCCTTGAAGCCCTGGTCCTTGAGCACCTCGAGCACCGCCTGGGTGCCCGAGGGCGAGCGGTCGCCGCCGCCCTCGTCGCCGCCCGCGTGCGGCGTACAGGACAGCGCGGCGGAGAGGCCGAAGGCGACGAGCGCGAGCGCGAGCGCGCGGCTCACGAGCGGGACGACGCGATCCATCACCGCGCGGAAGATCGGCTCGGAGGGCGGCGTGACGCCGAACTGCACGCCCTCCACGTCGCGCACGATCGATCGCATCGCGCCCTTGAGATCGGGCCGTTCGCGCAGGCTGCGCACGTAATCGCCGTTGGTGCGAGAGGGGTGGATCTCGATGAGACCATCCCCGTCGAGGCGGCGCAGGAGCGCGGCGTACGCGTCGTCGATCGCGCGAGCATAGTCGCCGCGCCCCGCGTGGCTGCGCGCGCGCGCGAGCAGGCGCTGCACGTCGGTCTCGACCTCGCGCTTCGCCGCCTCCTCGGGCGTGGGGCCGCGCGCGGGCGCCTTCTCCTCCTTGGCCTCGGCGGCGGGGGCGCGATCGCGGAGCAGGTTCTTCAGCAGCGCGTGGATCACCCCTCCGAAGAAGACAACGAGCAGGCCGATGAAGAGCACCGACGCGACGACGCTCATCCCCGAGAGATCGACGCGCCTCTCGGATCCGGGGCGGCGGCGCTCGTCCTCGCTCGGGCCGCGATCGGCCGGCTTGCCGCTGGCGGGATGGTTGCCGGACGCGTCGCGACCGCCGCGGCCGCCGCGGCGGGACACGACCGATCGCGAGAGCTCGACGGCGGGCAGCTTGCACGCGGCGGGGAGCTGCGGGCACACGTCGCTCGATCCGGCGATGATCGGGCACCACGCGTGCTCCTCGGGGGTGAGCGGGTAGTCGTCCTCGTGGCAGAAGCGGTAGCGATCGTCCTCGAGGACCTCGCGCACGCTCCAGTGGACGTTCCTTTGCGCGTCCTCCGCCCGGGCGTCCCGCGCGAGCGGCGCGCCCGCGGAGAGCGCGAAGAGGGCGAGGAAGAGGCGCCTGCGGCGGCTCACGCGGCGGCCCTCCTCTCGCCTTCGCGCGCGGCGATCGCGAGGAAGCGGAGCTGGATGTCCCAGCCGTCGGCGCGCGTGCGCGCGTCGATGTAGTGGAGGAAGCGCGCGGTCGCGACGTACGGGATGCCGGCGAAGAAGCCCGCGAGCGCGAAGGGCGAGCCGCCGTCGTCGAGGAGCGCGCCGAACGGCTGGCCGAGCTGGAGGATCGCGTCGACGATCGACTGGCCGAGCAGCTCCAGCACGAGCGCGATGCCGGCCTGCGCGAGGAGAAGCGCGATCAGCGCGCCGAGGACGGCGGCGACGCGGCCCGCGACGAAGCGGCTGCTGCGCTGGATGGCGTCGCCGGCGCGCGCGGCTTCGAGCAAGCTGGCCTCGTGGACGAAGACGAGGCGCGGCCAGGCGAGGGGGAGGCCGAGGAGCAGCGGGAGCGCGGCCGCGATGAGCAGGAGGCGGCTCAGGAAGAGCATCCACAGGTACGACGCCAGGCGCTTTCCGAAGAGGCGGAGCACCTGGCCTGCGCCGAGCTCCTCCGAGAAGAGGAGGCGCCCCACCGCGACGGTGAACACGCCCTGCGCGACGCCGCCGAGCGCGATCGCGGCGCCCCACACCGCGGGCCACGACCAGCCCGCCGCGTACCGCAGCGCGAGGCAGCCGGCGAGCATCGGGAGGAAGAGGATCGCCGAGAGCCGCGCGTAGAGGCCGAACGCGATCGACATGCAGAGGCGGCAGGCGAGATCGAGGATCTCGGAGAGCGGGCGCGGGCGCAGCACGATCGCGGAGGCGTCGAGGTTCATCGCGGCGCCTCCTCGGCGGAGCGACCCGCGAGCGCGAGGTAGAGGACGATGAGCAGCGAGAAGACGCCCGAGGCCGCCCACTTCACCGGCGGGGGGAGCCCCGAGGGGGACCAGAAGCCCTCGATCCCCGCGGCGATCAGCAGCATCGCCGCCGCGCCGAGGACCTGGCGCACGATGGACGGCGCCGCGCGGCGCAGGGAGCCGATGCGCGTGCGGCCGCGCGTCTCGACGAGCGCGTAGCCCATCTCGAGCCCCGCGCCGCCGGCGATCACGATCGCGGTGAGCTCGAAGGGCGCGTGGCTGCACATGAACGTCCAGATATTGCCGCCGTGGCCCACGCTCATCACGTGGCCGACGACGGTGCCGGTGAAGAGGCCGTTGTAGATGAGGAAGAAGATGCTGCCCGCGCCGAAGAGCACGCCGGTGGCGAAGCAGCGGAAGGCGATGCCGACGTTGTTGAAGACATAGAACCCAGCCATGCCGGTGTCGGTGCCCGCGTCGCGCCCGCTGAGGCCCTCGCTGTACATCTGGGCCATGCCCTGGAGCACCGAGCTCGGGAGCACGTGGGCGGCGAACTCATCGGAGGCGAGCGCGCCCGCGATGCCGACGAGCGAGGGGAGGAAGAAGAGGGCGCAGGCGATCGCGAAGAAGCGGGCGTTCTGGCGCAACGCGCGCGGGAAATCGCGGGTGAAGAAGGAGACCACGTCCGGCAGGCGGAAGGGCTCCGCGCCGTAGAGCGTCGCGTGCGCGCGCGCGGCGAGCGCGTCGAGGTACGCGGTGAGATCGGGCGTGTAGCGCGCCGCGCGCGCGCGCATCAGATCGGTGCAGAGCGAGCGGTAGAGCGCGGCCAGGCGCGAGATGGCTGCGCCGTCCTTCTTCGCGAGCGACTCGCCGCCCTCGAGGAGGATGTGATCGAGCTCCTGCCAGTCCTGCCTGCGGGCCGCGACGAACTCGTCCTGGGAGCGGGCGCCGATCACGCGCTCACCTCCTTCTTGCGGCGGGGCTTGGGGCCGCTCGCGGCCCCCTCCTGACCGCGGTGCGCGTGCGCGCGGTAGTGGAGGACGCCGAGGAAGCGCGTCGCGTCCTTGTAGCGGACGCCCATGCGCCGCGCGAACACGGGCGCGGTCATCTCGGCGAGCTCGTTGGCGCGCGCGGGCGAGAGGCGATCGAGGCGGCGGAGGAAGAGCTCGATGGCGTCGAGCTCCTCGCCGGAGAGCGGGAGGCGCGCGGGCAGGCTCGCGAGCTCCGCGGGGCGCGGCGCAGGGCGGAGGGCGAACCGGCCGGCGACGGTGTGGCGCTCCTCGACGATCACGAGGGTGCCGCCCACGAGATCGCCGAGGCGGCGGAAGCGCGGATCACGGCCCATGACGGCGAGGCCGACCGCGTACGTGCCGAGGAACGAGAGCGGCTCGATGAACGGGGGGAGCAGATCCGCGGCGCGCAGCAGGTTGCGCAGCAGGCTGTCCCCGAAGCGGAGCGGCTGGCCGCCGTCGGTGACGACGCGCAGCGAGAGAGCGCGCTTGCCGGGCGTGCGGCCGCTCCAGAGGGTCTCGAAGAAGACGTAATACCCCCACTCGATCGCGAAGAGGACCAGCAGCACGAAGCCCGTCGACGCGCCGCGCAGCGCCGGCCCCACGGCGATGCCGCCGATCGCGGCGAGCATCCCGACCGCGAAGACGATGACGCCGCGCACCACCAGATCGATGAGGTACGCGAGCGCGCGCCGCGCGGGGCCCGCGATCTGGTGGCGGAACCGCACGTGCTCCGGCGTCTCGATCTCGGCGCTCGTGTCGAGCGGCTCGCGGAGCGTTTCGCGGTGGATCATGCGGCGAGAGGGCGATCAGGGGCCCGCCTTGGGCGGGGCGAGGACGACCTTGGTGCCGGCGATGCGATCGTGCAGGCAGCGGCGGTCATCGCTGCCGCGCTCGGCGAGGATGTGCTCATCCGGCTGGTCCTCGCCATGGGAGCGCGCGTCGTCGGTCGTCGGCGCGGCGTATGGGTTGTACTCGTGCCTGGCATCGTCGAGCTGCATGTCCCCTCCTCCTCGTGGGAATTGCATCACCCGAGCGACAGCGCGTCAATTGGCCGAGCCGCTCAGCCCCCATGGCGCGCCCGCGGCGGCGCTCTGCCAGGGCTCCCCTGAAAGACGAGCACGGATCGGCGATCCGCGAGCCGTCCCCCCGGCGGTCACCGTGCGCGACCTCCTGACTCCGCCGCGCGTGGCCACGTGTTCAGATCGTCGACGAGTCCAAGGGTCGTCGGTCGGCCCCGCCGGCTGGGGGACTCAATGGCTCATGCAACCACGGAGTGCCTCGCGTGGAACTCCGTGCCATGGCCTCGGGAGCCCACGCGGGTCGCTGCGTGCGACTTGCGTTCTGCGCCTGCTAGGGCGGATATCGGTCGGGAGCGCGGGGGAGCGAGAAGGTGCCGCGGATCCGCTCGGACGGGCGGTTCAGCCGCGCGCTCATGGTCGCCTCGAAGGTGCCCTTCACCGGCGCTCCGACGCTCGTGAACTCGGTGACCTTGAGCTTCGCGGTGTCCGAGGTCCACTCCGACCCTGTCTTCGGATCCAGGAAGCGCACCCGGATCACCTCGAGCTCTCCCGGCAGCTTGAGGCCGGTGGCGACGATATCGAAGTGCGTGCCTCCTGCGCCGCACGAATCGAGGATGAGCCGCGGCGCCTTCGCGTCGGGATCGAGGATCTCCGCGTAGGGCCCGGGCATGGGGTCAGCCGCCTCGTAGGTGGACTGGCACGGACCGTCGAGCCGACGCACGCTCCCGCCCTGCTCGATCTCGATGCGGCCGTCGCCGCCGATGCGCGACCCGCGCCTCTGCGGAGCGGCGCCCGGCTCGGCGCTCGGGGCAGACGGCGCTTCGGCCTTCGGCAGCGCCGAGACGGGGGGCTCGGACGACGCGGGGGCGCGGGCGGGCGAGGCGAGCGGCGCCGCCGCTGGCGCGGACGGCGCCGGTTCTGCGGTGTTGCGGTCCCGCTCGGGCGAAGACGGACAGGCAACGAGCTGCGACGCCACGAGGGCGGCCGCGCCGAGCTGGCCGGCCGCCCGCCTGCGCGCGCCGCTCAGCGCCGCCTCTCCTGTCCGCTCACCCCTTGCTCCGCCCACCCCGCGACCTCCGGTACTCGTCGAGCTCCTCGCGGCCCGCCTTCCCGTTCCGCTCGAGCGTCTTCAGCCAGCCGTCGCGGTATTCCCGCATCGTCTCGGTCACGGTCTCGGCGACGACGAGGTTGCGGTACCACTTTGCGTCGGCCGGCACGATGTACCAGGGCGCGTGCTTGGACGAGCAGCGCCGGAAGACCTCGTCGTAAGCCTCGGTGTACTCGTCCCAGCGCTCTCGCTCTTTCCAGTCGTTCACGTTGAGCTTCCACGCGGTCGACGGGTTCTCCTCGCGCTCCAGCAGCCGCTCCTCCTGCTCCTTCTTGCTGATGTGCAGGAAGAACTTGATCACGATGGTCCCGTGCTCGGCGAGCAGCTCCTCGAAGTCGTTGATGTGATCGTAGCGCTCCCCCCACAGCGACTTGGGCGCGAGATCGTGCACGCGCACGACGAGCACATCCTCGTAGTGAGAGCGGTTGAAGATGGCAAACTCCCCCGCGCGCGGCGCCTGCCGGTGGATACGCCACAAGAAGTCGTGCTCCCGCTCCTCCTTCGTCGGCACGCCGAACGAGCTCACCGCGACGCCGCGCGGGTTCAGCGCGCCGACGACGTTCTTGATCGCCCCGTCCTTGCCGGCCGCGTCGCGGCCCTGAAGGACGATGAGGACGCTGTGCGTCCTCGCTCCCCACATGAGCTCCTGCAGCTCGAGCAGCTCGCCCCCGAGCTCCTTGAGCCGCTCCGCAGCCTCCTGCTTCGTCGCGTCCCGAGGCGGATCGGTCGAGACGTCATCGAGGCGAAACTTCGAATCAGGCTTCGTGAGTCGCGTGATGGGCATGCCCGCGAGCCTACACGATCCCGTAGAGCCGCCGTCCCCGGAGTGACGCGCGACGTCATGGCGCCGCGGCGCGTGGACCCGTTGACGCGTGGACCTGTTGACGCATGGATCCGTTGCCGTTGACGCGACAAGCAGACAGCCACATCGGCGGCGGGCGAGGAGAATCCTGTTGCAGAAATGAAATGAACTACGTACCGTCGAGGTCGGAAGGGCATCGCCGTGCGCCTGTCCTCGCCCCCTCGGGTGCCTCCGATGGTGCGCCTGGCGAAGCTTCTGCCGTGGAGGGGGCGCGGATGACGCACGCTCTTGGATTCGACCATTTCTTGGCTCGGATACGGCCTGCCGCGCCGAGCGCGTGATGCTGGTCTCTGCCCCTGGTCCCCGGCCCCGAGCGGCTCACCGGCCGCGCTCTGGCGTTCACCTCGGCATCGGCGTCAAGCTCGCTGCAGCGACCGTGGTGGTCCTCACCAGCGTTACCGTGCTGGTCGCCAATCAGGTGATCCAGAAGACACGGGATGACCTCGTGTCGGCGAAGGCGAACGCCGCATCGATGATGGCGGATCTGCTCTCAGGGTCCCTGACCGCGCCGCTCGACTTCGGCGATCGCGACACGGCGCAAGGCGACCTCGACCAGCTCCGGTCGAACCGCGCGCTCATCGCGGCGGTTGCGTGGGGCAGCGACGCCGAGCCCGTCGCCAAGATCGGTCAGCCGGAAGGCGGCCTGTCGGCGTTCACCGCGCGGGGCGCCGAGAACCAGGTCCTGGAGCGCGAGATACGCGTCGCCCGCCCGATCTTGCGCGACGACGGGCGGCGCCTCGGGACGCTCGTCCTCGTCTTCTCGCTCGAGCCCGAGAACGCCGCGTTCGCCGCGGCGCGCCGCAACATCCTCGCGTTCGCGGGCATCGTCGGCGCGATGACGGCCTTCCTGCTCCTCGCGTTCGCGAGGTGGCAGATCGTGCATCCGCTCTCGCGGCTCGTCGACGCCGCGCGGCGCGTCGGGGAGGGGGACCGCGCCGTCCGCGTGAACGTCCGCAGGAACGACGAGCTCGGCCGGCTCGCCGACGTCTTCAACGCGATGAGCTCGGCCATCCTCGAGCGCGAGGGCAAGCTCGAGATGGCCACGAAGAGCCTCCGCGAGCTCTTCGACAACATGCGCGAGGCCATCGTGGCCTTCGGCCCCGACGGGCGCCTGGGCAGCGAGGCCTCGAAGGAGGCCAGGCAGCTCTTCGGCGACCGCGCCGCGGAGGGCAACCACGTCGCGGAGCTCCTCTACCGCGGCGGGCCGCTCTGCGTCGAGAGCCAGGCGCTCCGGCAGTGGGTCGACGCGGCGTTCGACGCGGAGGTCGACGCCTTCCCGGAGATCGCCGAGCTCGCCCCGCGCGAGGTGTGGTTCGAGCGCGCGCCGGGCGACCGCAGGTTCCTGCGGATCGAGCTCTGCCCCATCGTCTCCGGCCAGAAGATCGCGCGCATCATGCTGCTCGCGACCGACCAGACCGAGCTCAGGCGCCTCGCGGAGAGCGTCAAGACCAAGGACGAGGAGCACGCGCGCCAGATCGCCGCCATGCGCCGCCTCATCGCCGGCGGCGGCCAGGTCTTCGTCCGCTTCATCGAGATCTCGCGCGAGCGCGTGGCCCGGTGCAGCGAGATCCTGAAGCCCGGCGGGGAGCTCTGCCCCGCGGACGTCGACGAGCTCCTGCAGCAGCTGCACACCATGAAGGGCGAGGCCCGGTCGTTCGACCTGGAGCGCCTCGCGGACGAGATCATGGCGCTCGAGGACGAGCTCTCCATGGTCCAGGCGCGGGCGCGCTCGGAGGACAGGCCCTCGGTCGAGGGGCGCTCGGCGTCGTGGCGGTCGCGGCTCACCCGCGTCGCGGACGAGCTCACGCGCGCGCAGGAGACGTTCGTCGACGCCTCGCCCGTGGGCAGCGCGATCCTCGATCAGATCACGGTCCGCCGCACCGACGTCACCCGGCTCGGCGAGCTCGTGGGCCCGCAGGGCGGCGAGGCCGCCGAGATCGTCCGCCGCCTCGCGGCCCGGCCGTTCGGCGAGGTGCTCGCGCCGCTCGTCGAGCGCGTCCCCCGCTGGGCCGAGCGGGAGGGCAAGCGCGCCCGCCTCGAGATCGACGGCCGCGAGGCCTCCATTCCCTCGGATCTCGCCCGCCTGCTGCCGGGCGTGCTCCTCCACCTCGTGCGGAACGCGATCGCCCACGGCATCGAGCCCCCCGACGCGCGCGTCCGGGTGGGCAAGCCCGAGGTCGGCGTGATCCGCGCCAGCTGCATCGAGGATCGGCCGCTGCCCACCCTCCTCGTCGAGGACGACGGCCAGGGCATCGACTTCGACGCCCTCGCCACGCGCGCCGGCGTCGATCCGAAGGATCAGCGCCGGACTCGCGAGCTCCTGTTCACCCCCGGCGTGAGCACGAAGGGCGACGTGAGCGACCTCGCGGGCCGCGGCGTCGGCCTCTCCGCGGTCCGCGCCGATCTCCTCTCGGTCGGCTGGCTCATCGAGGTGGACGCGTCGCGCCGGACCGGCGCGGCGTTCGTGATCCGCCCCCAGGCTGCCCCTCTCAGCAACGGAGAATGACTCGATGTCACAAGGCGGACGCATCCTGGTGATCGATGACAGCGAGATCGTGCTGATGCGGATCCGCGTCGAGCTGGCGAGCGCCGGCTACGAGGTGGTCACGACGACGCAGCTCGTGGGCACGGCCCGCCACCTGCGCGGCTGCGATCTCGTCATCGTCGACTTCTTCATGCCGGGCCTCGACGGCGCCGCCGTCCTCCGCTCGCTCAAGGCCGCGGTGCCCGAGGGCGACAAGCCGCCGCTCTTCTACCTCTACACAACGGACGCCGAGGCCGGATCGCGGTACGCGGAGCTCGGCTTCGACGGCGTCTTCAGCAGGAAAGGCGATCTCCTCGCCCTCACCCCGCAGGTGCAAGCCGCGCTCCGCATCCGCAAGCTCGCCGGCCTGTCGCGCGGCAAGGAACGCAGGACATGACGCCTCGCCGGCGCGCCCTCGTGCTCGGCCTCTTCGTCGCCGCCGCCCTCGTCCCGTTCCATGTCATGGCGGAGCCGGCGACGGCGCCCTTCGCCGTGCAAGCGGAGATCGTCACGCGCATCCTGCCGTACGACAGGGGCTTTCCCGAGCGGGTGAAAGGACAGGTCTCTTTCCTTTTGCTCTCCCGGGCGGGCGACGCGGACTCGGCGAGCGCCGCGCTCCAGATGAGGAGGGCGCTGAACGACATCGGCAAGGTCCGTGACAAACCGATCCGCGTGGAGAGCGCCGAGTACTCGAGCGCGTCCGAGCTCGCCGCGGCGTGTCGCGCGCACGACATCAACGTCGTCTACATCTCCTCGGGGCTCGGCAGGGAGGTCGCCGCGATACGCGGCGCGCTCACGGACACTGGCATCCTGAGCTTCGCGGCCGTGGAGCCCTACGTGTCGCAGGGGGCCGTGCTCGGCGTCGACGTCGCGGACGGCAAGCCGCGCATGAGCATCAACCTCGCGCAGGCCCGGGCCCAGCACATCGACTTCCCCGCTCCCATCCTCAAACTGGCAAGGATCTATTGACGTGAGCTCGACCCGTCTCGCACTGCTCTGCGCCGCGTCGATCGCGTGGTCGACCACCTCCTCGCGGGAGGCGCGGGCCGAGGACGTCAGCTCGCTCCTCGAGATCCTCGAAGAGAACGTCGTGTCCGGCGCCTCGCGCTCCGCGGAGCGCGAGAGCGACGCGCCCGCCATGTCGTCGGTGATCACGGGCGCGCAGCTCAAGCTCTTCGGCATACGGCGCCTCGCCGACGCGCTCACCTTCCTCGCGAGCGGCGTTTTCGCGCACGACCGCATGTCGGTCCCGGAGGTCGGCGCGCGCGGCGTCGCCCTGACCCGGGACTCGAACAGCCACGTGCTGATCGTGCTCGACGGCATGGTCGTGAACGAGCAGGGCGGCGGCGCCGTCTTCCTGCACGATATCCCGATCGAGATCGTCGACCACATCGAGGTGGTCCTGGGCCCTGGCTCCGTGCTCTACGGCGCGCAGGCCATGCTGGGGGTCATCAACGTCGTCACGAAGAAGGCCGCCGATCACCAGGGCCTCCGCGCCTCCCTGACGCTCGGGGCGTCGCCGCCTCTCGACGAATCGGGCAACATCAGGGCGCCGAACGTCGAGGGCATCGGGGGCGAGGGCACGGCGGCGCTCGGCTTCGGGCGCCGCTTCACGCTGCTCGGACAGCCCGCGGGCGTGGTGGCGGCTGTCGACATGCACCGCTTCGAGGGGCCCGAGGTGAGCTTCCCGAAGCAGCGGCTCCCGGTCCTGGCGGACGGCGTGTCCGTCATGGATCTCGGCTCGCACGCCGAGCCCGGCTTCTGGGGCGGCACGGTGGAAGAGCAGTGGTTCCGCCGCAAGGCGGGCGCCTTCGTGCGCCTCGACGCCGGCGACCTGAGCGCCGTCGCGCAGGCGACGCGCTCGTCGTGGGCCGCGCCCTTCATGGATCTCCACGAGAACCGCGTCGGGGCCTTCGACGACGCGCGCAACGACAACACGCAGACGCTCGTCCTGACCAGCGTGCGTTATCGCGCCCGCCTGAGCGAGCGGCTCGAGGGCGTGGCGCGCGGGTACTTCGGCTTCAGCCGGATCGAGCGCTCGCGCTACGTGGTGGGCCACGACCCGCTCGTGCCGCACGTCCCGATCGACGTGCTCGATCCCGAGCAGTGCCCGCGCGGCCCGTCCGGGCCCTGCCGGAAGGACGCGCTGTTCCTCTCCCGCTGGGTCGGGCTGGAGCTCCAGGCGCGGTACGACTGGGCGGGCGACGGCGCCTCCACGACCATGGCGGGCGTCGATGGGCGCCTCCGCACCTCGGCCTTCGAGTTCGTCGCGTTCGACGAGCTCACGGGGAAGAGTTATGGCTCCGACCCGGCGCGCACGCGCTGGCACGGCGGCGGATACCGCCTCGAGGACGAGGCCGCCCTCGGGGCCTACGTGCAGCAGACGCTCCGCCTGTTCCGGCCCCTCTCGCTCAACGCCGGGATCCGGGTCGACCTCGACTCGCGTATCCCGCTCGAGTACGTGGCGAACGCGATCTCGCCGCGCGCCGCGCTGATCCTCACCCCGGATGAGCGCGTGTCGCTCAAGCTCATCTACTCGAGCGCGTTCCGCGCCCCCAGCTTCGTCGAGCTCTACACCGTGAGCGGCAGGCTCCTGCCGAACCCGGACGGCCTCAAGCCGGAGAAGGTCTCCTCCCTGGAGGCGGTCTCGTCGTTCAGGAGCGGCGCGTACTCCTTCACGGCCGGCGGCTTCTACTCGGACTGGCGGGACGTCATCGAGCTCCAGCTCCTGAGGGCCAAGGCGCCCAGCGTCTCGAGGTACAACAACGTGCCAGGCATCGAGAACTACGGCGCGAACCTCGGCTTCGAGACGAGCTTCCTCGAGCGGAAGCTGCGCGTCGGCGTGAACTCCACGTTCGCCGCGACGCGACGCCGCATGTCCGAGCAGCAGATCACCCGGAACGCGCGCTTCGGCACCGGCGACGACGTCCCCATCACGGTCGCGCCGCAGGTGTACGGCAACGCCCGTGTATCGTACGAGGTCGGCTCAGGGGCCGTGTCCCTGGCGGCCGCTTACATGGGCCGGCGGATCGCCGACCAGGCGTACTATGGCGGCGATCCGTCGAACATCGCCCCTCGCCCCGAGGTGCCGCCGCAGGTCGAGCTCCGCGCGGCGGTGACGGGCGCGATACCCGGGGTGAAGGGCGCCGGGTACACGCTCGGCGGGCAATACGCGTTCTCGGGCCATGAGCCCTACGTCGTCGGGCCCAACCAGGGGCAGCCGCGCTACCTCGTCGAGAGCGGCCCGACCGCGGATTTCGCGCTAAAAAACCGCCTCACGCTCTTCGCCGGGATCGAGCTCCACCTCGACGACGACGCCGCCGCAGGCAGCCCGGCCGCGGCGGCCAGGCCCTCCTCCATCGCGACCGTCGGGCGCGCGAGCCACGGAGCTTCACCGTGAAGAGCACACGTTTTCCTGCGCTCCTCCTCCGCTTGTCGGCCACGACAGGCCTCCTGGCGGGGGGCTGCGTCGAGGTCGGCCACCCCATCGAGGTGGGCTGCTTCGTCGAGGCCGACAACCCGAACTGCTTCGACACGGGCGTCTCCGCGAGCTCTTCTCAGGCGAGCGGAGCCTCCTCGACCGGCGGAGGCGGCGTGAGCGCCGATGCCGGAGGCGGCGCAGGCGCGAGCGCCGATGGCGGAGGCGGCGCAGGCGGTGACGGCGGCTCCGCGGGCTCAGGCGGCGCGGGCGGCGCTGGCGGCGCGGGCGGCGCAGGGCCGTGATCACGGGCGTTCTCTCGCTCCATGGCGCTCGATCGCGTCAGCCCGTCCGCCAGATGAGGGGCCGAATGGTCCACCCTGGAGTCATCTCCGACGGTATCCTACTGGTGATTGGCATGCTCTCCTGCGGGAACTGCCACGGTCGGCATCGTAATGAGCGAGGACGGAAAAGGCATTGACAGCCGATTTGGGTTCACTTAGTCGTAATAATGAAGCCGAGCTGGAGCGCCGATCAGGCTGGAACCAGAGAAGTGAACCACCAAGGCGCCAAAAGACGTCAACAGACGTCAACAGACGCCAAGATTTTATGTTTTTCTTGGCGTCTTTTGGCGCCTTGGCGGTTCAATTTCTTGCCGTCTTGCATGCGGTTTCAACCCGTTTGTCGCTCTAGACCGTTGTAGCGCCATCATGGAGGGGGATCGTGCGCTATCGAGATTCGTCTGATGGCATTCAGGACGACCGGACGCCTCTGACGAAGTGCGACCTCTTGCCCTGACCGGGCCGAAAGCGCTCGATGGAAGTTCCTGTGAAGCCCGTGATGAAGGATACCGAGGCCAGCCGGACGCAGGGCGCGACGATCTCGCGAGCCCAGCGGATACTCGACGCTTTGCCGGCGATGGTGTGTGTCCTGGACCTCGCGGGACCGCGGCTCACCGGGCACAACGCCGCGCTCGTCCGGGCGCTCGGCTGCACGGGAGAAGAGCTCCTCTCGCGGGGCGTCGAGGCGCTCTCGGCGCGCATTCACCCCGACGATCTCGCCGGCCTCGCCGCGCGCGCGGCCGAGCTCGCCGCGGCGCGCGACGGCGGGGTCGTCGAAGGCGAGCTGCGGGCGCGGACCGTCGAGGGAGGGCAAGAGGAGCGACTCTTCGCCGTGCGCGCGGAGGTCTTCACGCGAGGGGACGACGGCGCCGTGCGCGAGGTCGTCGTCTTCGCCGAGGACGTGACAGCGCGAAAGCGCCGCGAGCAGGGCGGTCCCAGGAGAGATGCGGTGCTCGCGGCGCTCTGCGACCGCGCCCCTGTCATCATGTTCGCGAAGGACCGTGACGGCGCCTTCCTCCTGGCGAGCCGCTCGATGGAGGATCTCGTCGGGGCGACCCCGGGCAGCATGCTCGGAAAGACCGATGGCGACTTCTGTCCGCCGGAGGTTGCTTCTATTTACAAAGATGTCGAACACCTGGTGCGCAGGACCGGCGCCCCGTTCGAGGCCGAGGAGATCGTCCCGCAGGCCCAGGGCGATCGGACCCTGTACACGATCAAGTTCCCCCTCCGTGGCGAGGGCGTCCCGGAGGGCGCGGTCGCCGGCATCTCGGTGGACATCACGCGGGTCAAGGCGGCGGAGCGCGAGCGGGAGGCGGCGCGGGACGAGCTGCTCGCGGCGCAGCAGGACACGATACGTGAGCTGGTGACGCCGCTGTTGCCGATCGCCGAGGGGGTGCTGGTGATGCCGCTCATCGGCTTCTTCGACAGCGCGCGGGCGAGCCGGATCATCGAGACGCTGCTGCAGGGCGTGGCGAGGCACTCGGCCCGCATCGCGATCATCGATATCACCGGGGTCAAGGCGGTGGACGTCCAGGTGGCCGAGATGCTCGTGCACGCCGCGCGCGCCGTCGAGCTGCTCGGTGCGCAGGTGGTGCTCACCGGCATCCAGCCGGCGATCGCGCAGACGCTCATCGAGCTCGACGTCGACCTGCGGGGCCTGGTCACGGCGGGGACGCTGCGGAGCGGCATCGCGTATGCGTATCCGGTCGGGCAAGCGCGCGGTGGACAGGAGCCGCGCCACGTGCGCCGTGAATGAGGGCGAGGCGCGCCGAGCGCGCGCCATCGCAGGGTGGTCCCGGACGTCGGCGCGCGCACAGGCGCGCTGAACCGTCAGGGGACGGTGAAACGGATCGAGCTAGTTCGAGAAGAGGAGGGGATTCATGGTCCATCGCGCCATCTTGGGGGGCATCCTTCTGGCGACCAGCGTGCTTGCCTGCAGCTCCAGCGAGAGCACGACGGAAGCGCCGCTGACCATCGCTTACATCACGCACAACAAGTGCAATAGGTTCCACGATCTGGGTCGCGCGGGCGCCGCGCAGGCGCAGAGCGAGCTGTCGACGACGAGCACGCGGCCGGTCAACGTGATGATCCTGGACCCTGAATGCCCGGAGCTCACCGAAGACGGCAAGCCGCTGGACCCCGACGACGCCTGCTACCTCTCCCGGCCTCAGATGGCGGTGCTGCAAGAGGTCATCGACATGAAGGTGGACGCGATATCCATCGATGTCTTCAGCGGGGACTGCGAGACCGACCTCGTCAACAAGGCCGTGGACGCCGGCATCAAGGTCGTCACGTACGGCGGCGACGCTCCCGCGAGCAAGCGCCACACCTACTACGGCATGGACAACAAGGCCGCTGCCTCGTTCCTCATGGATGCGCTCGCGACCATCAACGGCAAGACCGGCAAGATCGCCTTGCAGACGATGATGGATGATGACGGTAATGGAGTCTACACCCCCACGCCCGCGGGGACCTTCATCGACCGGCTCGCCGGCTTCTCCGAGACGCTGAAGAAGTACCCGGACATGACGAACGCGGTGAGCCTCCCTTGCGTGTGCTGCGATTACGCGGTCCCCTTCTGCGCGGAGACCGCGGAGGAGGCCCTGGAGAAGGACCCGGAGATCACGGGCTTCTTCTTCTCCTACAGCAAGCTCCTCGGCGAGCCCGACCTCGCGGCGAACGCGCCGATGCTCACCGCG
Organism: Sorangium aterium; assembly: GCF_028368935.1. Lineage (NCBI taxonomy): Bacteria > Pseudomonadati > Myxococcota > Polyangiales > Polyangiaceae > Sorangium > Sorangium atrum. The sequence goes on from NZ_JAQNDK010000004.1 coordinate 859,748, forward strand.
AGAGCGAAGGAGAAGACCATTCACTCGGTGGCGTTCGATACGCTGCCGGAGTACATGGATCGCATGCGCGCGGGGTACGTGGACGTGCTCCTCGGTCAGAAGCTGTTCGGCTGGGGCTACGATACCGTCATGCTCGCGTACGATCTGGCTACCACCGATCGCCAAGTGAGCGCCTTCACCGACGCTGGCTGGTACGTCGTCTGTCCGAACAACCTGGAGGAGTTCGAGCGCAACACCCAGGCCATGGACTACCGGACGCCCCTGTCGCAGTGCAGCTTGCTCCCCTGAGCCCAGCGTCGCTCAGCCTGGCAGGCCGCATGGCGTGACGCGCGCCGCGATCGTCGCATGGGCAGGTAGGCCAGGCTACGGCGCCCCGCCGGGCGGCCGCGACAGGGTGGCGACGCCGCGTCTTCGATTTCGCCGCGCGCGCGCCGTGCGTATGTATCATGGATCGAGCTCTGGCCCGCGCGTCCGCCGCCCGGGCCTGGAAGGAGCCGCCATGAGGAGAGGCCTGCCGCGATGAAGGAGACCACGGCCAAGGAGCAGCAGGACGTGCTCGGCGCGCGAGCCCGGAGGATGCTCGACGCGGCGCCGACGATCCTGTGTGTCGTGGGCCTCGACGAGCGGCGGCTCATCGAACACAACGCCGCCCTCGCTCGCTCGCTCGGCTGTACGGAGGAAGAGCTCTCGACACGCGGCGTCGAGGCGCTCTCGGATCGGATCCACCCGGGCGACATGGCCGGCCTCGCCGCGAGCGCGGAGCGGCTGAAGGGGGCGCGGGACGGCGAGGTGATCGAGGGCGAGCTCCGGGCGCGAGGCCGCGAGGGAGACGAGCGCATCTTCGCGGTGCGCGCGGAGGTCTTCGCGCGAAGCGAGGATGGATCCGCGCGCGAGATCTTCCTCTCGGCCGAGGACGTGACAGAGCGAAAGCGCCGTGAGCAGCGCCTCCACAGGAGCGAGGCGCTGCTCGCGACGTTCTGTGATCACGCGCCGGTCCTCCTGTATGCGAAGGACCGGGAAGGAGCCTTTCTCCTTGTGAGCCGCTCGGTGGAAGAGCTCGTCGGGGCGACCCCGGGCAGCATGCTTGGAAAGACCGACAGCGACTTCTTTCCATCGGAAGTTGCGTCTATTTACAATGACGTCGATGACCTGGTGCGCAGGAACGGCGCCCCGTTCGAGGCCGAGGATCCCGTCCCTCACGCCCAAGGCGAGAAGACGTTCTACTCGATCAAGTTCCCCCTCCGCGGCGAGGGCATCCCGGAGGGGTCGGTCGCCGGCATCTCGGTGGACATCACGCGGGTCAAGGCGGCGGAGCGCGAGCGGGAGGCGGCGCGGGACGAGCTGATCGCGGCGCAGCAGGACACGATACGTGAGCTGGTGACGCCGCTGTTGCCGATTGCCGAGGGGGTGCTGGTGATGCCGCTCATCGGCTTCTTCGACAGCGCGCGGGCGAGCCGGATCATCGAGACGCTGCTGCAGGGCGTGGCGAGGCACTCGGCCCGCATCGCGATCATCGATATCACCGGGGTCAAGGCGGTGGACGTCCAGGTGGCCGAGATGCTCGTGCACGCCGCGCGCGCCGTCGGGCTGCTCGGCGCCCAGGTGGTGCTCACCGGCATCCAGCCGGCGATCGCGCAGACGCTCATCGAGCTCGACGTCGACCTGCGGGGCCTGGTCACGGCGGGGACGCTGCGGAGCGGCATCGCGCACGCGCTGAAGCGGACGTGACAGCAGGCCGCCCCGCGCCCGCAGGCGCGTCGCCCCGCTGCGCGGGCGCCTGCGGCGGGCTGGATCCGCGCTGCGCGCGAATCGAGCCGCGCGGCCGACGCGTCGGATTTTGTTGACGCGTCGGAGGTTTCCGACATATTAAGGACATGGCTGAAGTCGACGTGTTCTCGGCGCTCGCCAACCCGGTGCGGCGCGAGATCCTGATGCAGCTCCGCATGGGACCTCGCGCCGTGAACGACCTCGCGCGCGGCTTCGACCTGGGCCGCCCCGCGGTGTCTGAGCACCTGCAGGTGCTCCGCAAAGCGCGCCTCGTGCGCGAGGAGCCGCGCGGACGCGAGCGCTATTACCACCTCGATCCGCGCCCGCTGAGCGAGGTCGACGAATGGCTCGACACGTTCACTCAGTACTGGAAGACGCGGCTCACCGCCCTCGAAGATCTCCTCGACGAAGAAGGAAAAAAATGAACGCCCCTGCAGTCATCCACCTCGAACATCGTTACACAGCGCCTCCGTCCGCCGTCTGGCGGGCGCTCACGGATCCGGAGCTGCACGCGCGCTGGTGGGCTCCGGGTGACGTCAAAGCCGTCGTTGGGCACCGCTTCGAGCTCGACATGGGGCCCTGGGGCAAGCAGGCTTGCGAGGTGCTCGCCGTCGAAGCGGAGCGGCTCTTCTCGTACCGCTTTGCGATTGGCCAGCTCGACACCATCATCACCTGGCGCCTCACGCCCGAAGGGGCGGGGACGCTCCTCACGCTCACGCACGAGGGCTTCAACCTCGACTCGCCGATGGGCAAGACCGCTTTCGAAGGCATGAAGCCCGGGTGGCCCAAGCTGCTGGAGAGGCTCGGAAGGACGCTCTGAGCCTCGGCTTGGGCACCTGAGTCGCCCCAGCTGGCCGCGCCGGTCGGCGCGTCATTGCAGCGTGCAGATGAGCCGCTGACCGCGCACGGAGTAGGCGCCCTCGCGTTGCTCGATCCAGGCGACGAGCAGCTTGACGCCGAGCTGCGCGACGGTCGAGCCGAGGATCTGCGCGCTGCTGCCGTCCGGAAGGGAGAAGATGAGCTGGTTGGGGAGCACGTTCTCACCTGTCCGCGTGAACCAGCCCAGGTTCACGCTCTTTCCAGGCGGCGGCACCAACGCCAAATACACGTTTTCGCCGTCGCTCGCGACGGGGCCCGGGGGGTTGTACTGGTTCACATTCTGGAGCTTGAAGACAGGGGTAAAGCCGGGCGGGGGAACCTGTCCGAGCGACAAAAAGTCCTTCACGACGCCCACCTCCGCCGAGAGGGTGAGCCTCGGCGGAGGGACGAGGTGCACCATCAAGAGCGTGACGCCATCCCCCTCGGGCAGCGGGAACGCCCCGAAGAAGGACTCCACCTCGTCAGGAGACGGGCTGAACTGGATCCGGTGCGCCGCGCCGAGATCGGCGCGCGAGGCGCCCGTTCTGAAGAACGCTTCTCCGGTCGCGTTGTCATCCAACAAGAGGAGGTGCCGGCCGTTCGTGACGGTGTAGTAGTGAACGTTGAGCGAGGCATCGGTGCGTGGGCCCTGGGCCACGAGGGTCGGCGCAGGCTCGGCCGATCCACCGACGACGAGCGCTCGCGTCGAGCCGCCGGGCGCCGCGCAGGTCGCGGCATAAAGGGTGCTGTCGCCCGCCTGGACGAACGCCATCGACGTTGCCACGCTGGGGCTCGAGCACTCCGGTGCGAGGGCGGGGAACCGGTGGAACGTCCCCCTGGACGAGACGCCGTCGGCGGTCGCGGGGAAGACGAGCTGCCCGATCTCGTACCCCACCCTGCCCTGGAGGATGACTTGCCCTCCCGTTTCGCGGCCGGTGACGAAGGCCGCGCCGTCGGTGAAGGGGAACTCCGCCTTCGACCCGGCCGGCTCCCCGATCTCGTGCACCGTCCCGATCACGAGCCGGCTGGCCGCCTTGTCGACCACCGAGACGAATACGCGATCGGGTCCGCTCGCCAGCACGAGCGAGGAGGTGTCGACCTCATGGCCGCCGAGGTCTCCGGACGTGAGGATGTCGAACGGCTCGAGATCGAGCGCGCACTTCGCCTCGGCCGGCTTGCAGATGCCGTCCTGACAGACGCCGCTCTGGCACTCGGGAGAAGCGCTGCACGCCTGGCCGCCGTTGCCTCCTTGGTTCAGCTCCGCGTCGGCGCGCACACCCGCGATGATCTGGCAGCCGGCGACGAGCAATGCGCCCCCGGCGATGACGAGCCTCCAGGGTCGCATCGGGTGCATGTCAAAAGCTACCTCGCAACGACAGCCCCGCTGCTACCGCCCGGGCCGGAGGCTCCAGGCGCACCTCCAGCACCGTCGACGGCACGGCGTCGCTCGACGGCGCGGTCAGGAACACGACGAGGCCTGTGACGAGCGCCGCGCCTCCCGCCGCGAACGCTACATTCGAGATGTTGGCGGTCGTGTTCGCGTCCTGATGGAGCTTGACCCCCTCGGCGTCACAACGGGGAGGGTCGTCGTTGGTACACCCGTGCTGGTTGCGCGCCTCGCTCATCTTCGAGAGCGTCTCGAGACCGAACACAGCGCCTACCGCGATCCCGGCCAAGCTCACCCCGCCCAGCACGAGCCCAACGGTCCGCTGCGCGCTCCACGAGCTCGCCGGGGGCGCGGCGCTCGTGGCCACAGGCGCGCGCGCTGCCCGCCCTGGCGCGGGCGCGTCCTCGAGCAGAGGGACGCGCACCGTCTTCTGCCCTGGCTTCGGCTCGACGACCACCTTCGTGCTCCATGCCTTTTTGCCAGGCGCCGCCGCCTCGATCGTATGCTCGCCCGGATCGACCGGGATCGCCGAGCCGAACATCGCCGCATCGAGCGGCCTCGCGTTGCGCCGCACCTCGATCCCCTCGACCCGGGCCTCCGGCGCCACCTCGATGACGAGCCTCGAGAGCTGCGGCTCGAGCAGGCCCGCCCGCCGCCCCGCTTCCTTCGAGCGCCGCCCATCGCCCGCTTTGCGCGCCGTTGCCTCGGCGTCGTTGAAGGTCGCCCAGGCGCTCGCCGTCGCGCCATCGAGCTCGTAGCAATCCGCCAGGGCGAGCAGCGTCCCGGCCATCGGGTCCAGCTTCTGGCTGGCGAGGAGCTTCGAGCACCCCAGGGCGTAGCTGCCCTGCTTGACGAACGCGCGCCCCTCGCGGAAGAGCACATCGGCGGCCGCCCGGTCCTCGGCGGTCGGGTCCGCGAGGACGCGCGGCGCGACCGATAACGACAGGATCAGCGCACCCGCAGCGGCGACGCTGCGCTTCACACGCATCGGTCCTGGGCCACGCACCGATCCCATTCTATGGGCACCCATCGCCGTTGTCCCAGGATTAGCGACGCTCGTCGTACGAGAACGCCGGCTCAGGCTTCGGGGTAAGAAGGTTTTTGGCCGGAGGCTTTGCCCGCAGGGAGGGCTTCGTCGCCTTCGGCGTGTCCGTCGCCGCCGGCGAAGGCGAGGTGGGCTCCGCCTGCGCTTTCGCGCTCGCGTCGGGAGGGGCGGGCGCGGAGGGGGGCGCTCGGGGTTCGACGGGCGCGGACGGGGCCGCATTAGGCGCCTCGAAGGAGGCCGCCGCCCGGCCTGTCGGTGCCGGGGATCGCGCCCCCTCCTGTCCCCCCCAGGCGATCACCGCCAGCGCAGCGCCCGCGACGAACGCACCGCCGAGGAGAAGGGGAGCCCAATAGCGGGGCTTCGACAGCAGCACTCCGAAGGACGATAGGGCTCCATGGGGCCAGGACGCGGTGGGCGCCGTGTCCGCCATGGCGTCCGGCGGGCGCGGCGCGATCGACCCTGCTGCCCCGGCGCTGGCCGGCGGCGAGGAGGCCGCCGCGCGGCGCGGCTCCGGCGCGCCTCTGGCTCCCGGCGAAGACGACCGCGACAGGTTGAGCACCCGCCAAACCCGCTCCGGATAGCCCCGCGCTCGCGCGGGCGCGTGAGGCGCGAGGGCGCCGGCGAACGCCGCCACGTCATTCCAGCGCTGCTCTCGATCGTGCATCATGCATCGCCGGATCACCGCGTCGATCTCCGGGGGCACGTCGCTCCGGCGCTCGTGGAGCGGCGTCGGCTTCGCCGCGAGCATGCGCCCATAGAACTCCGCCAAGGTCTCCGCGTGAAACGGCGTCTGCCCGGCGATGAGCTCATACAAGAGGACGCCGAGCGCCCAGAGGTCGCTGCGCGCGTCGACGTCCTTCGGCGAGCTCATCTGCTCGGGCGACATGTAGTAGGGGGTGCCAAGCTGCTGGTCGTCGTCCGTGAGGGCGAGCTCCGCGCCGCTGATCTTCGAGATCCCGAAGTCGAGGACCTTGATGCACGGCGCGCCGCTGACGTCCTGCGTGACGAAGAGATTCGCCGGCTTCAGGTCGCGGTGCACAATGCCGGCGGCGTGCGCCTCGCCGACGGCTTCACACGTCTGGAGAACGTACTCCACGGCGTCGTCGAGCGAGAGACACCCACTCTCCTTGAGCAACGCGGCGAGATCGCGCCCTTCGAGGAATTCCATGACGATGTACGGCGCGCCGCCTTCGAGGGTGCCGACGTCGAACGCGCGGGCGACGTGCTGGCTGCGCAGCCGTACCGCCGCGCGCGCCTCGCGCAAGAAGCGCTCGCGCGCGTCGGCGGAGACGTGGTGGGCCGAGCGCATGAACTTGACGGCGACGCGCTGGCCGAGCTCGACGTGGACCGCCGCGACGACGACCCCCACGGCCCCCGCGCCGAGCAGACGCTCGACGCGGTACTTGCCCGCCACGACGTCGCCGGGCCGGACCGGGGCGTTGATCATGGCATGCCATGTGGTCTCAGCGGCTCCGGGAGGTCAAGCGTCGCTTTGATGGGCTCGCACGCGTGCCGCCGCCCTATCATGAATGCTCGCTGGCGACCCCCGGCGGGCCCAGCGCGCCGCGGCGCGCTCGCTCCCGGGCCCTTCCCGTCAACCGAGCTGCGGCGTGGCTCCGCGTCAGCGAGGCGAAGATCGCAGGATGAGAAGGCGGCCGTCTTCCTTCCCACCTGCGCCAGCGTCGTCGAACTCGGTGAGGAGCAGCGTCTCTCCATGGCGCCAGGCGTCGTGCGGCGACCGCACCCCATCGGGGGGAGAGAGGATCGCGCGGATGGTCAGGTTCTCCGGGTCGAGCAGCCACGTGCGGCCCGATTCACCCACGGCGATGACGTCGTCGCCCATCTGCCGCAGCACAGAGACGGTCTCGCCCAGCGCGACCTCGCTCGTGGCTCTGCCGCTCATCGGATCCAGGCGGGCGACGCCGGAGCGCACGTCCGTGAAGATCGCGCCCGGGCCGGCGGCGATGCGTCGGTGGAGGTCGCCGATGTGGAGCTCGTCGCGCGGCTCCAGCGAGGTCTGGTCGACGACGCTCACCTTGCCATTGCCGTGCGCCACCCAGATCCGGCCGTGCCCGACGGCGAGCGCGAACGCGTCCCGGCCGAGCGCTGGCGAGCGGCGTTGACCTCCCGTGGCCGGATCGATCCGCACGACCGAGGAGTTTGCGGAGCTCCCCTTGCTCCAGAGCAGCACCCAGAGCGCGCCGTCCGCAACCACCATGTCCTGGGGGGAATCGGGCAAGCGCGCCAGCGCGCGGGCGCGCGCCGTCTGCCCGTCGATGGCCCAGATCGCCCGATCGGTGTGCGCCAGCGTGTAGATCGCCCCCTCGGGTGAGGCGACGACCTGCACCGGGAGCCGGCCGACCGCCACGCGCGACACCACCTCTCCGCGCTTCAGGTCGACGCGCGCGACGCGCCGGTTGCCGCTCTCGGCGACCCACGCCGTGTCGCCGACCACGGCGATCCCTTCAGGCCACTTGCCGATGGTGATCGCTTTATCGATCGTGAGCTGCGCGGCGGCGTGCGCCGCTGCGCGCGGCGGCTCCTCCGGGGCGGCGGCGGACGCGCCCGGCGCCGCGGTGGGCGCCTGCGCGATCGCCGGGGCCGCCGGCGGCTGGGCCTCCTGGGATGCAGCAGACGGGGGCGGAGGCGCTGTCGCGGGCGGCGCGCCCGAGCAGCCTACCAGCGTCACGACGGTGATCGCGAGGGCCCCCGGCCATCGGTGCAATGGGCGGTGAGCCGCGCGTGTACGATCCATGGGTTGACGCTCTCCTTTTCTTTGCGTCGACAATCGGGCGTCAGTCCATGCCAGAACTCTCGCCTGTGTCAAAGGTGTTTCCTATCGAGCGGCGCGCGCAGCAAGGAGGGGCCGCTCTGGCAGCTTCCATCCTGTGGAACGCCGCGCCGGACGCGGTTCATTCCGTCGTGAACTCGCCGCAGCGGCCGCTCCCGCGGCAGACGCCGCTCGCGCAGCTCTCGTCTCGATGACACCGCCGGCCGGGCGCCAGCTTGCAAGCGCCCATGCCGTCACAGACCTCGTGATCCAGCACGCAGTCCGGCTCGTCCTCGACTCCGGGGCCGAGGGGCGAGCACGTGCCGACCGACCGCTCGACGTTGCAGGCCATGCAGGTCTCGTCGCAGGCCGTGTCGCAGCAGACGCCGTCGACGCATTTCCTGCTCGCGCAGTCCCCCGGACCGGCGCACGCCCGACCGTTCGCGCCCTTGCATGCGCCCGCTGCATCGCAGACGAGGCCCTGGCCGCACGGCGAACCTGCAGCCACGACGTGCGTGGCGACCCCGCGTCGACACGCGTCGCTCGTGCATGGGTCGCCGTCGTCCTCGGCGTCAGCGTCGTCTGGCGCAGGATACGGCTGGCCCGCAGCGCAGGTGAGGATCTGGCAGTCGCCCGCGATCTGCCCGGACGGCAGCGCCGGTACGCCGTCGAGCGGGACGTTGACGCATGCGCCTCCGGTGCACGCGTCCGCGGTGCATGGATTGCCATCGTCGCAGTCGGCCGCCTGCGTCTCGGCCGCGCACGCAGGGGCCTCTCCGTCCCAGCCAGCGCCGGGGTCACCCGCCCCGACCCCCTGATCCCCGTCGCCGCCGGCGCTCACGGCGCCCGAGCCCTGGAAGCTGCGGGCCTTGGGCGAACAGCCCGCCAGCGCGACGACGAGGCACAGCGGCACCGAGGTCGCCTGCACGCGGCTCGTGCGGCGGAGCGGAAATGCTGAGATGTGAAATGTCCACATGCGCCGAACTCTACTGTCGGTCCAGCTCACCCGCTAATCAGACTTCATCTTTCGAGCGGTCATGGACGAACGGCGCGCTCGGTTTGCTGGCGGCGGATACCCTAGGTGGACTCACGCTCCGTTCGAGGCGAGACACCGCCGTCCGGCGCACCACCCCACCGCATCTGCCCGCCGTACACCCGCGCTCCGCGCGCTGCGCGCGCAACACCGCTTCTCCTGATCTTCTCTCCGACGTACGAGAACGGAGAGCTTGGTTAAGGCCCTCAGGCCAGGCGCGGCGCCTCGCCGATCACGCCGCCGCGCCGCGCCGCGAGCGCCTCGAGGAACGCGATCCACGCCTTGGGCCCATCGAGCGTCAGGTCGGGCTCGACCGCGGTGTCGGGCCGCTCGGACGAGGCGATGTAGACGCCCACGCCGCCGATCGCCCGGGCATGGGCGATCGCCGGCTCGTCCGTCGTGTCGTCGCCCGCATAGACCACCAGCGTCCCCGGCGGCAGCCGCGCCAGCAGGAACGCGAGGGCGCGGCCCTTGTCATGCGCGGCGTCCCGGGCCTCGTGGATGCTGCGCCCCCTCATGACCACGAACCCCCGCCGCGCCGCCGCGTCCTCCCACGCCCCGAGCGCGTCGAACGCCGCCGGCCGAGCCTCCGCCGGGACGAGCCGCCAGTGGAGCGCGATCGAGCAGCGCTTGCGCTCGATCCCGAGCGCAGGGACCCGCCGCACCGCCTCCTCCGCCTCGCGCTCCAGGGCGTCGAGCGCCTCGGTCGGGGCGTCCGCCAGGTACACGAGCTCCCCGCCCGGCGCCGCGATCTCCGTCCCGTGCTCGCCCACGCGCCACACCGCGCCACACCGCGCCGTGCGCGCCGCGACGTCGTGGATCGTCCTCCCCGTGACGATCGCCACGGTCGTGCCAGGCGCCCGCGAGAGCGCCCCCAGCGCCCCGAGGGCGCCCGGCGCCGCCACCGCCCCGCCCGAGACCGCGGTGATCTCGGAGATTGTCCCGTCGAAGTCCGTCGCGAGCAGCAATGACGGCGCGGCCGCCGCACGCTCGACCCATTGAAGAACGTCCATGCTGCACCAGATCTACCACTGGGCAGGCCAAGAGCACGCTGTCAAAGCCGGCGCGACCGGGAGCGACCCTGTGGCCGGCTCTGCTGCTCCAAGGCGGACAGGTCGCCGCCGCGCGCGGAGACGCGCGTCAGAACCGGATGATCACCTCGTGGACGCGGCGCCCCTCGGTCTTGCCCTCGGTGGCCTCGGCGGGCGCGGCGTCGCCCGCGGGCGCCCCCTCCGCGGCGGCCGCCGGCTCGTCCTTCTTGCACTCGTACTTCACGCGCCACTCGGTCTTCTGCACCGTGTGCGTGCTCTCCTGCTTCCGCTTCTTCGGCCCGAAGAAATCCTTCTCGCGGCGCTCGCTGGCCTCGGACACGGTGTCTTCCCCGACCACGGTCTCGCCCTCTTCGACGATCTCGTAGCTCTCGGGTCCGCCGCAGGTCGTGGCCATCGTCTGGCTCGCCTTCTGCATGGCCACCTCGCGATCACCCAGGATCGCGAGCTCGCCGCCGACCTTCGTCCGCCTCACGACGCGAACCTCGCCATACGGCTGCCACGAGCACGCGGCCGTGGAACAGAGCACGCACGCGGCGATCAGTGCATGAATCGCAGGGAATTTCATGCCTTGCACCAGTACCACCCTCGAAATGGCGCGGGCAACAACAAAGCGCGGGCGGCTCCGTGCAAAACCTGCTACCGGCGACGGGCGGTTGCCGGGTCGCTTGATTGCTTGCTCGCGCGGTCGCGTTGTCGCGTGGTCGCAAGGCTCCACCGCTGCGTTGTCGCTCGAGCGGGCGCGCCTGCTCGCGCCGGGGCACCGGATCACCACCCGCTGCTGCCACGGCAGCAGCGCGGAAGCTCTCGGTCCCGCGTTCCGGCCCGCTCCGGCGCGGCATGGGGGTTGCTGACCGCGGGTGTTCGCCGGCGCGGATCAACAGGCTTGATCCGCGCGGTGCCTCGAGGTCCAACTGCGCTCCTTCATCGACAAGAACCGCTTTCTGGTGATGTTCGCGGCGCTGTCCTCGGTCATGGGCCTCAGCGTCGGCGTGGCCAAGGTGAGCACGACGCTGTATGCGCTGGAGCTCGGGGCGGACGAGGCGCTGCTCGGGCTGATCTCCGGCTCGCAGAGCGTCGGCGTGCTCCTGATGAGCATCCCCATCGGGCTCCTCGTCGACCACCTCGGGCCCTCGCGGCTGTTCGTGCTGGGGAGCCTCGTCGCCGGGTCGCTCTACATGGCCTTGCCGGCGGTCCCGTCTCCGGTGTTCCTCCTGGCCTGCACGACGGCGATCAGCTTCTTCATGCCGATGCGCTTCGTCTCGCTGAGCACCGTGTTCATGCAGCAGCTCGAGACGGTGGGGGAGGCCAAGGCCGGCTGGTACCGCGGCACCCATATGGTCGGCATGTTCCTGCTCGGCCCCATGCTCGCGGCCGGCCTCACGAAGGCGCTGGGCTTCTCGGGCACGTACCGGCTCATCGGCGTCTCGTTCCTGATCACCGTGCTCATGTCGCCGATCGTCTTCGGCCGCTATACGGCGCGGTCTTCACCTCGTGGAGCGCTGCGCCTCTCCGGCGTCCGGTCCGACCTCGCCCTGCTCGCGCAGGACGTCGAGCTGCGCAGCGTGTGCCTGATCGAGTTTGCGGCCCAGTCGATCAACTCGTTCTTCATGTTCTTCATCATCCCCATCGGCGTCGCCGTCGCCGACCTGACGCCGGCCGAGGCGTCGGGGCTCCTGGCCTGGCAGGGCGTGACCTTCATCTTCGCGCTGTTCTCGCTGGGCGGCCTCGTGGGCCGGGTGGGGCACGAGCGCGTCTACCTCGCGAGCCTGGTCCTCGTCCCGAGCGCGCTCCTCTTGCTCGGCCTCTCGCGCGATCTGACGCCGCTGCGGGCCGGCGGCCTGCTGCTCGGCCTCGGGCTCGGCGTCCTCCAGATCGCGAACCTCACCCGCATCGCCCGGATCGGCGCGCGGGCGGGGCGGGGCAAGGTGGCCGGCCTGCAGGCCCTCGTGGGGCCGTCAGGTGGCCTGTTCGGCAGCACCGTGGGCGGCCTGATGGGCCGGAGCCTGGGGCTCCAATCGATGTTCCTGCTCCTGTCCGTGTTCTTCGGCGTCCTCCTCGCCGTGGCGCGCAGGACGCCCAGCGCGGCGGGCGTGAGCCCCACGCCCGCCGAGCCCGCGGCCGCCGAGTAACGGCCGAAAAGAGACATTCACCATGCGAGAGCTCGACAAGTCATCTTTGATCGCCACGACCCGCCGTAGGCTCGCAGCGGCCCTCTGCGCCGCGCTCGCGCTCGCGGCCTGCTCGAAGGTCGACCACGGCAACGGCGACAGCGCCGCCGGCGACTACGAGGTGCTGGAGCTGCGATATCAGGGGTTCTCGGGCATGGTCTCGGTGCCCGAGCTGGCGGAGGACCTCGGGTACCTCGCCCCCATCAAGCTGAGCTACGTCGGCAACACGATCAGCGGGCCGCAGGACATCCAGACCGTGGTCACCGGAGACACCGATCTGGGGCAGGCATTCAACGGCGCGGTGATCAAGCTGATCGCCGCCGGGGCGCCGCTCCGGGCGGTGGTGGGCGGCTACGGGATCGACGCGAAGCGGTGGGCCGGCTTCTACGTGACCGAGGACAGCCCCATCAAGTCGGCGCGGGACCTGATCGGCAAGAAGGTCGCGATGAACACGCTGGGCGCGCACTACGAGCTGATGCTGAAAGAGTACCTGTCGCGCCAGGGGCTGACGAGCGCCGAGATCGCGCAGGTCACGCTGGTGGTGCTGCCGCCGGTGAGCGCGGAGCAGGCGCTTCGGCAGAGGCAGGTGGAGGTCGCCGTCCTCGGCGACATCCTGCGCGACAAGGCGCTGGAGCGCGGCGGCGTCCGGGCCCTGTTCTCGGACCACGAGCTCTTCGGCGAGCTCACCGCCGGCAGCTACGTGATGAGCAAGCGATTCCTGAAGGAGAGCCCGAACAGCGCCCGCAAGTTCGTTGAGGCCGCGGCGCGCACCATCGAGTGGGCCCGGAGCACGCCGCGCGAGGAGGTGGTGGCCCGCCTGCAGCGCATCATCGAGCGGCGGGGCCGCAACGAGGACGCGTCGCTGGCCAAGTACTGGACGAGCCTGGGCGTCGCCGGCAAAGGGGGGCTCCTGTCGGCCGGGGAATACCAGATCTGGATTGACTGGCTTGTGAAGGACGGCGAGCTCAAGCCGGGGCAGCTCAAGGCCGAGGACCTGTTCACGAACGAGCTCAACCCGTTCGCGGCGACACAGGCGCAGTGACGGCGCAGGCCCCGGCGCGTCCCGCCCCCCACCGCTTGCGGTAGAGGAGGAAGTTGCCGTGGTTCACGGCCCGCGCGCTATGGCGTTGGCCTCTCCTACGATCGCCGCCGGAGGATGTGCTGGAGCAGCTGGCGCGAGACGTTCAGGAGCTTTGCCGCCTTCCGGCGGTTTCCCCCGGCGCGCGCGAGCGCCTCGTCGACCATGACGGTGCGCACCTGCTCCTCGACGTCCTGGATCGACGCCCGCCCCACCGCCGCGCGCACCTGAGGCCTGAGATCGGGCGGCCGGGTCAGCGCGTCGTCGATCGTGCGCTCCAGCTCCTCGAGGCGCAGCGGCTTCGCCAGGAACGAGCGCACGCCCATCTGGGCGAGCCGGAATGAGACGGCCGGGCTCGCCGAGCCGCTGATGGCCACGATCGTCGGCGCGACAGCGCAGGTCATGGCCCGCTCCACGACGTCGACGGCGTTCCCGTCCGGGAGCATCACGTCGGCGATGATCCCTTGAAACGCCCCATCCGCGAGCGCGCGATGCGCCTCGGCCACCGACGCGCACGCGACGACCTCGGCGCCACGCGCCTCGAGCGCCTCGTGCAGCGCGCGCCTGAGCCTCGCGTCGTCCTCCACGACCAGCCAGCGTAGCATGGTGTGGTAGCATGCCTGTGGTCGATGGAGGCGCATAGTCTCAACAGGGCGGAGCTGGCCAGCTTCCCAGGGCTGCCGAGCGGGGCGCAGCTCGACGCCCTCATCACGCGCGAGGCGCTGCGGGGTGAGCGCACCGCCTCCATCGCGCGGAGCGTCTTCTGCGCGGCCCTCCTCGCGCGGTTCCTCGCCGTCAGTGGTCCGCCGTCGCCAGGCGCTTACGCTCGCTCGCTCACCGAGGTTCCGCTCCTCCTCGGCGCTGTCGCCGCCTCGCTGTACGTGTGGTGGAGGAGTCGGCGAATCGATGCCTCCCCTCACCTGATCCTCGTCTCGGTCGGCCTCGACGCGCTCCTGTGCTTCCTGGCGCTGCTGCCGAACGTGCTCTGGCCCTGGGAGGGCTACCCTGGAATCTTGTACGTGCCCGATATGGCCGCGCTCCTGATCACGGTGTCCGTGAGCGCGTTCCGGCTCCTCCGCCGAGCGGTGCTCCTCGCGACGGCGGCGAACGCGCTCTCCGCGCTCGTGCTCATCGTGCTCGACCACGTGCTGAACGGCAGCCACGGCATTTTCTGGAAACCGCCGTCTCTGTTCTTCCTCCTGCTCCTGGCGACCGCCAGCGCGGCGCTCCTCGTCACGATGCGCACGCTCCGCGTCGTCGAGCTCGGGGCGCGCTCCACGCTGCGCGCCGAGCGCGCGCAGCGGAACCTGAGCGTCATGCTGCACGAACACCACGACGTGAAGACCTCGCTCTCGGCCGCCCTCATCGACACCGACCTCCTCCGGCGCGAGCTCCTTCGGGTCGAGTCCGCGAGCGCCGAGCGCATGTTGCGAAAGCTGGAGCAGCTCCGCGAGAGCATCGAGGATGTCGCGTCGACCATGGGGCACATCCGCGATCGGACGATGCGCGAGCTCGACGCGCTGCGCGCGACGGCCCCCGCCGAGATCGGCGAGGCGACCCGCGGCGCGCTCCGGATCGTCCGGCGGCGCTACCAGGCGGTGAAGGTCGACGTCACGGATCGCGCGGAGCGCACCGCGGTCCTGTTCGCGGGGGGACACGACGTGCTGGAGCGAGTGCTCCTCAACCTCCTCGTCAACGCGTGCGAGGGGACGGGCGAGCGCGGGGCGTCCAGCGTGACGCTGGACGCGCGCCCGCTGGGCGGCGGGCGGGTGGCCATCGAGGTGAAGGACGACGGCCCCGGGTTCCACGACACGCCGAGCCCGAAGCCGGGCGGCTCCGGACAGGGGCTCGGCTTCGTGGCCGGCATGGTGGAATCGAGCGGTGGGCTCGTCCTGCGCGCCAACCTCCCGGAAGGCGGCGCCAAGGTCACGATCGAGCTGCTCGAAGCGCCGGTGTGACGACGGAGCGCAGCAGCGAGCGGCAGCCACGGAGTCGACGGTCCGATGAGCGCGCGGGGACGCGTGCGCATCACGCTGCCTGCGAGGCGCGGCGGGCTGTCCACGGCGCGAACGCAAGCGCCCCTCCGGATCACGGCGCGCAAACAGGGGGGCAAGAAAATTGGCCCTCATCGCGCCCCTGGCCATGCGGTACCTCTCGGCGCCGAAGTGGGTGCCCGCATGGGCTCCGTAGCTCGCAAACCTCTGAAGGATAGATCGGCATGAAGAAAAATAGCCCGATGACAGGTCCTGGGTTGGCTCCAACCTCGATTGCGCTCGCCGCTGCGCTCGCCGCGGCCGCGCTGACGTTCGCGGCCTCCGGCCCCGCGAGCGCGCAGGCGCGGCGCTCGCCGATCTTCGATCCCGCGCTGAACGCCCCCGGCCGGCCGCTGCGCGGGTTCGCCGATCTCCACACCCACCCGATGGCGCACCTCGGCTTCGGGGGGCACGTGGTCCACGGCGCTCCCGACGTCGACGTGCTCATGGCGCCGGGGACCATCTACAATCCCAGCGGTCAAGGCGTATCAGGCTCCACGTGCAACGAGAAAATGCGGCGCGCCGCCAACATCGCGGAGGCGCTGGGAACCAGCTACAGCACGCACCGAGGTCACGATTTGTTCAAAAACAAGTGCGGGAATCACGTCCGCCAGATCGTGCTCGGGGAAATGGCGAAATCGCACGGTATCCGCTCGTTCCAGGTCGAGCGCCCCGTGGGCTACCCGACGTTCGCGCACTTCCCGGCGCACAACGATATCCTGCACCAGCAGATGTGGGTCGACTGGATCCAGCGCGCGAAGGAGGGGGGCCTCCGGGTGATGGTCGCGCTGGCCGTCAATAGCCGCACGCTCGCCCACGGCATCGAAGCGAACTCACCTATCGACGACAGGGATTCGGGCAATCTCCAGATCGAGGAGCTCGTCCGCTTCGTCGGCAAGCACGACACGTGGATGGAGATCGCCCGTTCATCCGGCGATCTCCGGCGCATCGTGGAGAAGAACAAACTCGCGGTGATCGTCGGCGTCGAGCTGGACGACCTCGGCAATTTCGTGTGGAACAAGATGTCGCCCACGGAGGCCCAGATCCGCGCGGAGATCAGGCGCCTGCACGGCCTCGGCGTCCGCTACGTGTTCCCGGTCCACCTCACCGACAACCTCTTCGGCGGCACCGCCGCCTACGAGGACGAGGTGGCGCGCGCCAACCGCTTCCAGACGGGGAAATGGTGGGATCTCGAGTGCTCCCATGGAGAGGGCATCACGAAGCAGATCCAGTCGGGGAACGATCTCTTCAAGCTGATGAAGCTCGGCGACGCCGGCGGTCACATCCCGCTTCCGAGCTGCAAGCGGGATCAAGGCCACAAGAACCGGCTGGGGATCCTGCCCATGGGCCGCGTCGCCATCAACGAGATGATGAAGCTCGGGATGGTCATCGACGTCGATCACATGTCCCAGAAGATGGTGAGCGACGTGCTGACGTTCACCGGGTCGACGCCTGGCGGCGCGTATCCGCTCGTCTCGGGGCACAACGGGCTCCGCGGCTCGCGCAGCAATGAGAATAGCCGGACCAACGCGCAGTACATGGAGATCGCGGCGCGCGGCGGGCTCGCGGGCGTCGGACTCGGCGGCTCTGACGCACAGACCTTCCTGCGGAACGCAGCCAAAGTGGCGGCGATCACATCCGGCGGCAAGCCGCTCCAGATTACCCTCGGCTCGGACATCAACGGGATGGTCGAAATGCCGCGATCTCCCGGGTGCCAGGCGCCCCGGGACCAGGCGGTGACGGTGCCAGGCGACGCCTGGGGCCACCCGCCCGCGCAGCTCCGGTGCACAGGGGGCAAGATCGACGTGCGCTCCGCGCGCATCGGCTGCCTCGACATCCAGACCAGCGGAAATCTCACGGGCCTCGTCGGCCGCGCCTGCAACGACAAGGCGTCCTGCTCTTACAAGGCTCCGTCTCCGGACGAATACCGCCGCGCCGGTGTCCGGGCCGCGACGCGCACGTTCTGTACGCAGGCCATGGAGATCGTGTATCGGTGCGTTGATCCGGCCGCCAAGGCCTGCGTCGATTACTCCAGCTTCCCCAAGGCCCGGATGGGGAGCCGCTCGTGGGATTACAACGAGGAGGGGGTCGTCCACATCGGGCTCTTCCCGGACTTCCTCAAGCACATCGAGGCGCTTCCGGACGGAGAGCAGCTCGTCGACCGGCTCTATAACGGAGCCGAAGGCTTTGCGCAGATGTGGGCGAAGGCCGAGACGGTCGGCCGCTCCGTCCGCTGATCCGTACACGTCCGTCCCCGGAGTTGGAGCGACCCGATCGGGGTTGGCCTATGGGGCGACCCGACCGGGGCCCCAACCCGGGTCGGGTCCGGGTCCCGCCGCTACTGGCGCACCCACGTCACGAGGAACTTGGTCGTGTTCTTCCCCGAGTTGAACGCGTCGCCCTCGCGGATGCTCGCCGAGAAGTCGATGGTCCGGGGCCCAGTCTGTGAAGCGCTAAACCCAACAGCGCCGTTGTGGCCATCGACTTGTGCGGTGACCGTGCCGGGGACGATGTCCGTCGCGCTCACGATCTGCTTGAAGCAGCCTCGTGTGCCAGGCCAGCCGCTGTTGCAGGTCACCGACGTGAGGCCGACCTGGAGAGCCTGCTCCGCCTCTTCCACGGTCTCCTCGCTCAGGGCCTCGTCGCTCAGGGCCTCATCGCCCTCCTGCGCGATGCAGCCCGCGAGCGCCGTGGAGGCGAGGACGGCGATCATCCCGCCGAGCTTCGCGAGAAGCCTCATGCCTCGGCCCTTCCCGCCCGACCGACCTCGCCGGTCATCCTTGGGTCGGGCCACGGTGCAGTCGTCCTGGCCTTCGAGGAGTGTGCCTTGTGCGCTCTTGATGTCGTGTGTCATGCTCCGCCTCCATTCATGCTGTCGGTGTCTGTCGCTCCAGCGGTGCGGCCGTCGCGTTGCGGTGCTCGTACGAGGACCGTTCCCTGGTACGGAGGTGGTACCTCACGGTCGGAGATGCGATAAGGGCAAACGTTCTTGCCCCACCTGGCAAACTTCCTTGCCCCTCGAAGGCAAATGCATGGCATATCGGCCACGCGCGGCGCGCGCCCTCGAATGGGCCCGGAGCACGCCGCGCGAGGAGGCGGTGGCCCGGCTGCAGCGGCTCGGCCCGCGCGTCGCCTCCGCGGGACGGGTCACCAGGCGAGGGACCCGTAGACCTTGGTCATGACCTCGTTGGCCCGGATGTCACCGAGCATCCAGTCGAAGTCCTCCCAGGACATCTTGCCCGTCACCGGGTCGACGGTGAAGTGCTCGAAGCTCGGCAGCCCGTGGTTCGTGAGCAGGATCGCGAACATCTCGCGGCTCGGCTCAGGATCGAGCACCATGAGCGTCCCTGCAGCGCCTGTCTTGCTGTAGGCGACGGTCGATGTCGACTCCCCGCCGGGCCACATGCCTGCGTCCCACATCTCCCAGCCGTACCCCTTGCGCGAGTAGAGCAGGTTCTCGGAGTACGTCCAGGCCGACCTGTTGAGATTGAGCGAGCCTGTCTGGTTCGTGGTCATGTCGAACACGGTCTGGGCAGGGAGCAGGGTGCTTATGCATTTGCCGAAAGGGGGAGGGTTGCAGCTGTAGACGCGCTTGCCCCGGTTCAACATCATCTGGGCGAACTTCGCCAGATCGCTCGCGGTCGAGAACAGGCCGTCGCACCCGGTGAGGTGCTCGGCCGGGTCCGGGCCGTCCCCTTCGAGGAAGTAGTCGGTCTCGTCCTGCACCTCGCCCCGGAGATAACGCTCGCGCGCCGCGGACCACGCCGTGCCGACGAAGCGGTCCTCCTTCTCCGGCATGTTGAGCCACGGCTGAAAGCCCGTGTCATTCATTTGCAGCGGGTTGAAGATGTACGTCTTCATCAGGTTCTGGAGCGAGTCGGCGCCGACCGTCTCCAGCACGTGGCCCAGGATCCGAAAGCCGAGATCGCTGTAGACGACCTTCGTCCCCCGCGGGCGGGCCAGCGGCGCGTCGAGCATCGAGTGCCAGGGGTCGGCGTCGTCGAAGAGGCCGTTCGGGTTGCTGTCGTCGAAGTAGTCGATATCCTCCCCCGATACATAGCTCATCAGATCCCTGATCGTGACAGAGCTCTTGTTGTTGACCGAGGAGACGGCGAACTCCGAGAAATACGTCGCGACCGTGTTGTTGATGTTGAACCCCGGGTAATTCCCGGACTCTTGCATTCTCATCGCGAGAAAGACGGTGAACGGCTTGGTCATGGACTCGAGATCGAAGATCCCATCGAGCGGCATCGGCACCGAGGGCATGCTCGGATCGTCCTCGTTCAGGCCGTCCCTCGTGCCCACGGCGGTGTGGAGCACGATCCGGCCCCGGCGGGCGACCAGGAGGACCGCGCCGTTGATATCCCCGTCGTCGACCGCATCCTCCAGCTCGTTGACCGCCTGGTCGAGGAGGGCGCTGGACAGACCCGCCGATGCCGGGGTGTCCGTGCGGAGGGAGTAGATTACCCCCGACAGAGGGTACGTGTCTTGGGCGTGCGCCGACGGCGCCATGCCGACGAAGGCGGCGGCCGCGGCTCCACAGAAGATCAAGCTACTGGCTCTCATGTTCGCGATTCCTTCCTTGAACGGTGGTGCAGCCGCGGCGCGCCGCGGGGCGGGGCGAAGGGCTATTGGGGTCATCGGCTCTCGGAGCGCCTCTTCGCCCGCGCCCCGTCAGGCGCTTATCCACCCTTCGTGCCAGCGGGCCGCGCGGCGCTCCGGCGAGCCGCGCGCCCCGCGCGGTGCGCGCGCCTTGGTGGCCGCGACGACGGCCGGGCGCCGCTCAGGAGCGGCCGTTGCGTCGCCTGGAGCCCGCGGAAATGCATCGCATATCAGCCACTTGCGAGCTCCTGACGCCCCCGACAGCGCCGCGCCGGGCGCCGCCTCCGCCCGGCGTCGCGCCGCTCGCGAGGAGGAGGGGAGTGGCTCGGCGCGCTGCTGCGCCGCAAGAGGGCACGCTCGCGGAGGCGTGACATCGTGACATCGTCAGGCGTGACATCGTGACATTGTCACGGCGTGACATCAGAATCTTGGCGTCTTATGGCGTCTTGGCGGCCCCATCATTCCGGCAGGATGGAGTAGGTACCCCACCGCCCGGCGTTCTCCAGGGCGCTGTTTACCCGGGAGCTCGACGCGATCGAGGCTTACTTCAGCGGTTCGCCCCGCCCGGAGGAGGTGGCGGCGGCGCTTCAGGGAGGATCTCGACCGCCATCCCCTCGCTCAGCTCCGCGCTCGCGAGCTTCACGATGCGCTCGCTCCCGTCGAGCCCGGTCGACACGTGGATCGTCGCGCCCGTGTCGCGCTCGACGACGATCGGCGCGAAGCGGATCCTGCTCCCGGGGTCGATGACGGCCACGCGGAGCCCCTTGGCGTCGTTGTAGAGCGCCGTCGCCGGGATCTCGAGCACGCGGTGCGGCGTGGGCAAGGTCAGGGCGACCTCCGCGTACATGCCCGCGAGCAGCCGGCCGTCGGGGTTCGGCACCCGCACCTCCGTGTTCATCGTCCGGGTCGCCGCGTCGAGCGCGCCGGCCGTGCGCGCGATCGTGCCCTGGAACGGCTGCCCCGCGAACTCGCGCACCGTGACCTTCGCCGGCGCGTCGACCCGCACGCTGGGCGCCACGTCCTGCGGGACGCCAACGAAGACGCGCACGGGGTCGGTCGCCGCGATGGTGAAGAGCGGCGTCCCGTTGCCCGCCGTGACCAGCGCCCCCCGCTCGATCGTGCGCGAGGTGACCGTCCCCGCGAACGGCGCGGCGACCTTCGCGAACTTCTTCTGGTCGAGGATGCGCTGGACGTTCGCCTGCTGCGCGGTGATCGCCGCCCGCGCCACCGTGACGCTCGCCTCGGCGACGTGCGCCTGCCCCTGCCGCTGCTCGAGCTCCTCCTGCGGCGCCACGCCCGCGGGGACGAGCTGCTCGTAGCGCTTCACGCTCGACCTCGACAGGTCGCGGTTGGCCTCGGCCTGCACGAGGCCGGCGCTCGCCTGCACGAGCTGCGCGCGGGCCTGCGCGAGCTCCTGGTCGAGCTCGGGCGTGTCGATCTCGGCGAGGATCTGCCCCTCCTCGACCTTGTCGCCGATGTCGACGGTCCACTTCCGCACGTAGCCGCTCACGCGCGGGTAGACGACCGTCTCCGCGAGGGGCTGGATGCTCCCGGGCAGGACGAGCGCCCTGTCGCTCGACACCGGCTGCGGCGCGACGACCCCCACGCGCGGGGCCGCGCCCTCGGCGGCCCGCGCGCCCTGCTCGAGCGCGGCGCGGGCGTTCCGGCGGGGCAGGTAGGCCGCGGCGAAGGCCGCCCCGAGCACGACGACGAGGCCCACGCCGAGGGCGAGGCCGCGCGTCCTCGTCAGCACGGCGGGCGGCGGCAGATCGAACCCGAGGTCGTCGGCAGGGCTGCCCGGAGGCGGGGGAGCAGACGTCGGGGGGACAGGGGCGCGGCGGGCGGGGGAGCTCATAGGTCCTCTGCGAGCAGGTCTCTGGCCGGGGCCTTGTTCCGGAGGAGGCTGTACATCACGGGCACGAAGAAGAGGGTGCTCAGCGTCGCGACGAGGAGACCGCCGATGACCGCGCGCCCCAGCGGGGCGTTCTGCTCGCCGCCCTCGCCCAGGCCGAGCGACATGGGCAGCATGCCGAAGATCATCGCGAGCGCCGTCATGAGCACCGGCCTGAGGCGCGTCATGCCCGCGGCGAGGGCCGCGGTGCCCGCGTCGCGGCCCAGCTTGCGCTGGTCGTTCGCGAACGTCACGACGAGGATGCTGTTCGCCGTGGCGACGCCGACGCACATGATCGAGCCCATGAGCGCGGGCACGCTCAGCGTCGTGTGCGTCACGAAGAGCACCCACGCGATGCCGGCCACCGCGCCCGGGAGCGCCATCAGGATGATGAGCGGGTCGAGCCACGACTGGAAGTTCACGACCATCAGCAGGTAGACGAGCACGACCGCGAAGAGGAGCCCGTAGCCGAGCCCCGTGAACGAGGTGTCCATGCTCTCGGCCTGCCCCTTGATGGTCACCTTCGTCCCGCGCGGCAGCTCGGGCCTGAGCTCGTCCACGACGCGCGCGACGGCGCCCGCGACCGAGCCGAGGTCGGTGCCGTCGACGTTCGCCTGGACGTCGAACGTCCTCGCGACGTTGTAGTGGGTGATGTTCGCCGGCCCGGTCGTGCGCGACATCGACGCGACGTTGGACAGGAGCTGGGGGCGGCCGTCGCCGGTCGACAGCGGCGTCGTGTTCACGTCGTCGATGGACCCCATCGCGTACTGGGGCGTCTGGACGGCGACGAGGTACTGCACGCCGCGCTTGTCCAGCCAGTAGGTCGGTGACGTCTGCCCGCTCGACGAGAGCGAGACGAGCACGTCGCTCGCCACGTCGCGCTGGCTGAGCCCCAGCTGGTCGGCCATGGTGCGGTCGACGTCGATGCGGAGCTGCGGCCTCGCCGGCACCTGCGCGAGGTGGACGTCGACGGCGCCGGGGATCCTCTCCATGCGATCGGCGATCTTCAGCGCGACGGCGTAGGTCTCGTCCTCCTTGCCGATCGGGCCGACGACCTGGACGTTGATCGGCGCCGCGAGGCCGAAGTTCAGCACCTGCGTCGAGATGTCGGGGGCGAGGAAGAAGAACGTCGTGTCGGGGTACGCCGCGTTGAGCCTCGCGCGGAGCGCCCGGACGTGGTCGGCCGTGGGCCGGTGGTGCTCCGCGAGCGCGATGAAGATCTGCCCGTCGGCCGACGAGATCTGCGCGCCCTCGCTGAGCGACAGGTTGATGCCGCTCGCCGGGATCCCGATGCTGTCGAGCATCGTCCGGATCTCGCCCGGCGGGAGCGCGCCGCGGATGGTCTCCTCGATCCGGGCGAAGCGCCGCTCGCTCTCCTCGAGGCGGGTGCCCGGCGGGCCGCGCACGTGGAGCTTGATGAGCCCCGCGTCGACGGTCGGGAAGAAGTCGCGGCCGAGGAGCGGGATCAGCGCGACCGAGGCGGCGACGAGCGCAAGGAACGCCCCGACGAACAGGGCCCGGTGCGCGAGCGCCCACGCGAGCCACCCGCCGTACGCCGCCCGCAGCCGGTCGAAGGCGCGGTTGAACGCGGCGAAGACGCGCCCGAAGAGGCCTTGGGGAGCGGCGTGGCCGTGCGCGTGCTCCGCCGCCTCGCGCTCGAGCAGCAGGCGCACGAGCGTCGGGACGAGCGTCCGCGACAGGAAGTACGACGTGAGCATGGCGAAGACGACCGCCATGGCCATCGGCACGAAGAGCGACCGCGCTGCGCCGGTGATGAAGGCGACCGGCACGAAGACGATGCAGATGCAGAGCGTGGAGACGAGCGCCGGGACGGCGATCTCCTGCGCCCCGTCGACGATGGCGCGCAGGAACGGCTTCCGCTGCCCGAGGTTCCTGTGGATGTTCTCGATGGCCACGGTCGCGTCGTCGACGAGGATCCCGACGGCGAGCGCCATCCCGCCGAGCGTCATCACGTTGAGCGTGTGGCCGAGGGCGTTCAGGGCGATGATCGAGACGAGGATCGAGAGCGGGATGCTGATGACGACGATGAGCGTGCTGCGCCAGCTCCCGAGGAACAGCACGATCATGAGCGCCGTGAGCCCCGCGGCGATCAGCGCCTCGTGCACGACCCCGGAGACCGCGGCGCGGACGAACACCGACTGATCGAAGAGCAGCGAGACCTTGAGCTCCTTCGGGAGCTTCTCCAGCGTGGCGGGCAGCATCGCGTGGATGCGCGAGGCGACGTCGAGCGTGCTCGCGCTCCCGTTCTTGAGGATGCTCAGGAGCACGCTGCGCTTGCCCTCGACGTGCACCATGTTCGTCTGCGGCGCGCTCCCGTCGCGCACGCTCGCGACGTCGCGGAGGTACACGGTCCTGCCGTTCACGGTCCTGAGCGGCAGCTTGCCGAGCTCCTCGAAGGCCGCGGGGCTGCTGTTCAGGATGACGGGGTACTCGTTCTCCCCCATCTTCGCCGTGCCGGAGGGCAGGATGACGTTCTGCAGCCCGAGCGCCGCGTTCACGTCCCGCGGCGACAGCCCCCAGGCGAAGAGGCGCTGGGGGTCGATGTCGACCATGATCTGCCGCTGCTTCCCGCCGTACGGGTACGGGATCTGCGTGCCCCGGATCGTGGCGATGTCGGCGCGGATGAAGTTGACCGCGTAGTCGAAGAGCTGCTGCTCGCTCAGCGACTCGCTCTCCAGCGCGGCCTGGAGGATCGGCACGTTGGAGGCGCTGTAACGGATGATGAGCGGCGGGCTGATCCCGGGCGGCATCTGGCGGATCGCGGTCTGCGAGATCGCCGTGACCTGCGCCGTGGCGGCCTCGATGCTGGCCCCGGGCTGGAGGAAGATCTTGATGATCGAGATGCCGGTGAGCGACTGGCTCTCGATGTGATCGATGTCGTTGACGGTCGTGGTGAGGAAGCGCTCGTAATTGTTGACGATGCGCTTCTCCATCTCCTCGGGGGGGAGGCCGCCGTAGTTGAAAATTACAGACAGGACCGGGATGTCGATGTCCGGGAAGATGTCCGTCGGCATCCGGGCGACGGTGAACACGCCCAGGATGACGATCAGCATCGACATCACGATGAACGTGTACGTGCGTTGAAGCGCGATCCGGACGAGCCACATGGGCCAATTCCCGTCCCCCTCCGGAGCGCCCCGGCCGGGGGTGGCGCCTGAGGGCAGGCTCCGCATTTAGGGTGCCCGTGACGTTCGTCCAATCTATTCTTTCGTATCACACGATACCTTCAAGGTATGGATCTGCGCCACCTCCGGTACTTCACGGCCGTCGCCGAGGAGCGGCACTTCGGCCGCGCGGCGCAGCGGCTCGGCATCGCCCAGCCGCCGCTGAGCCGGCAGATCCAGGATCTCGAGTCCGAGCTCGGGTTCTCGCTCTTCGATCGCTCGAGGCGGCGCGTCGAGCTGACGCCCGCGGGCGCGGCGTTCCTCGCCCATGTCCGGCGGGTCTTCGACGCGCTCGATCTCGCGGTGCACGAGGCCCGGCGCGCGAGCGTGGGCGAGACCGGGCGCCTCGTGCTCGGCTACCTGTCGTCGCTCGCGTACAGCGGCATCACCGAGCTGGTCCGCACCTTTCGCGGCGAGCTCCCCGCCGTGGAGCTCGCGCTGCGCGAGATGCCGCCGCAGGAGCAGATCGAGGCGCTCAAGGACGGGCGCATCGACGTCGGCTTCGTGAGGGCGCCGCTCCACGACCCCCGGCTCGCGTCCGAGTGCGTCCGGCGCGAGCCGCTCCTCGTCGCCCTGCCGGCCGACCACCCGCTCGCCGCGCGGAAGCGCATCCCGCTCGAGCTCCTGTCGCGCGAGCCGTTCGTCGTGTTCCCGCGCCAGCGCGGGTCGGCCTTCTTCGACCTGGTGATGGGGCTCTGCCGCGAGGCGGGCTTCTCCCCGCGCATCGCGCAGGAGGCGCTGCACCTCGACATCCTGAGCCTGGTGGCCGCGGGGTTCGGCGTCTCTATCCTGCCGGAATCCATCAAGAATGTCGGGCGCAAGGGGCTCGCGCTGCGGCCGATCGTCGGCGCGCCGTCGACCGACCTGCTCGTCGCGTGGCGCGCCGACGACGCCTCACCCACGCTCCGGCGGTTCCTGTCGTTCGTGCGGCGGGTCGGCGTCAATAGGGGCAAGCCGCGCGCCGCGCGCGGCGCGCCGGGGGAACCGGGGGAAGGCAAGCGCGGCCGCCGCGCCCGCGGGGCCGCCGCGGCGAGGCCAGACGCAGCGGAATAGCGGAGCCGAGGCGCGGCGCGCGCCGGGGGCTCAGGCGCGGGGGCCCGGCGGCGCCTTGAGCGGCTGCCGCCTGCCGCGCAGCGCCGAGAGCGCGCTGCCGAGGGTCTGGTGGAGCGTCATGCCCTGGAGGTCGATGCCGAGGCGGATGAACCCCTGCGCGACCTGCGGCCGCATCCCCACGACGATGACCTCGGCGCCGAGCAGGAGGGCGGCGCGGGTCGTCTTCATCAGCGACGCCGCGACCTGCATGTCGGCGAAGGGCACGCCGGTGATATCCATCAGCAGCACCTCGGCTTCCTGGCGGCTGAGCTCCGCGAGCACCACCTCGAGCACGTGGCGCGCGCGCTCCAGATCGATGGCTCCGACGAGCGGCACGAGCAGCACGCCCTGGTCGAGCGGGATGACCGGGCACCCGAGCTGGCGCACGTCGTCCGCGAGGGCGCGCTCGCGCTCGTAGGCGGCGCGCGCCTGCTGCTCCTGCTCGATCAGCGACTCGATCAGCGCCGCGCGCTCGAGCGCCGCGGTGAGCATCGCCACCCACATCTCCATGTCCCGGTGATCCAGCCCGAGCGGGCTGCTCACAGGGGCGCAGACGGCGAGGACGCCGCGATCCTCACCCTCGCCCCGGAGCGGGATGAGCCGGAGGACGTGGTCGTCGCGCTGGGCGGCGGCTGGCAGCCACTCGCGGCGCGGGAACGCCTCGGCCGCGACGCGCGCGCCCGCTTCGGGCGAGGCCGTCGTCGCCCCGGGGGAGCAGCTCTCGACGATCCGCAGCGCGCGACCCGTGTCCCCGGGCGCTTCCCACACGGCGAGGCAGCCCCAGCTCATCTGCACCGCGGAGAGCCAGCTCAGCTTGCTCCCGCCGCCGCCCGCGTCCGCCAGGAGCGTCTCCCGGATGACGAGGTTGATGTCGAGCAGGCCGTTCAGGTAGTCGGCGCGGGCCGCCTCGATGGCCACCCGGCCCTCCATCATGGCGCGCCGGGCCGCCCGGATGTACGCCGCGACGCGCCGCTCTGCGGCGGCGTCCCCCGCGCCGCTGAGCATCCTCTGGCCGGCCCGCTCCAGCCGGTCGACCATCTCGAGGAGCTGGTCGATGTCGGGCATCTGCTCCGCGGCCTCCCGCCAGGCCCTCTCCAGCGCCGCGGCGGCGGGGCCGGGCCTGCCCCAGACGGCGGCCTCGAGCCCGAGGACCACCTCCGTCGCCCCGGCCCAGGCCTCTTCCGCCGGCGAGCTCGGATCGAGGGATGTCGAGGCGCTCGCGAGCGCGGCGAGCTCCCGCGCGAGCGCGCCGGACGGCGCGGCGGCGCTGCGGGACGACGGGGGCCCGCTGGCCGGCGCAGCGGCGCTGCGGGACGACGGGGGCGCGTCGCGCAGCGCCGGGGCGGGCGAGCAGCCGCAGGAGCGGCGCAGGACCAGGGTCGTCGGCGCGATGTGCCCCGCGCAGGGGAGCTCCCGCCCGGCGAGGAGGTCGATGAGCAGCTCGGCGGCCGTCCCGCCGAGCCGGTCGAACCGCTGGCGGACCGTCGTCAGCGGCGGCGAGGCGTACCGGGCCGCCTCGATGTCGTCGAACCCGACGAGCGCGATGTCCTCGGGGACGCGGATGCCAGCCTCGGCGAACGCGTCGAGGACCCCGAGCGCCTCCTTGTCGGCCGACATGAACATCGCGGTGCAGGTGACGCCCTCTTCCAGCAGCCGCTGCACGGCGAGCCGACCGCTCGCCCGCTCGTTGTTCGGGAGATCGAAGACGAGGTCGGGGTCGAACGAGATGCCGCGCTCCTCGAGCGCGTCCCGGTAGGCCTGGAAGCGCTGCCGGATGTCCTCGTGCGCCATGTGCCCCGCGAAGACGATCCGCTCGTGCCCGTGGTCGAGCAGGTGGCGTACGGCCGAGAGGGCGCCACCGTGGTTGTCGGGCAGGACGTAGGGACAGCGCGCGTCCTCTTTGGGGCGCGCGCTGAGGGTCACGACGGGCCGCCCATCGTCGAGGAAGGGCTCGAGTTCCGCCGCGTCGATGAGCGCGATCCACCCGTCGACCTGGTCTCGCGCGAGCCGCAGCCTGTGAACGTCTCGCGGGGACGCCCTGATGGCGAGCACCCGATATCCAGCGCGCGCGGCGGCCGACTGGATACCGCCGAGAAGCTCGCAAACATAGCTGCCCCAGATGTCGGGGCACATGATGCCGATGGCTCTATCGGGCGACATGGTGGCAGGATCCTCGGTGGTCCTCAGCGCCGGCGCTCCGTCGTGACGCGATCCCAAGCGGAAATGGGTAGCACGGGGCACCCGTGTGGCCATGCCGCTTCTGCGGCGCGCCCGCGGCGGGAGCGCATCCGCGTCGTCACGTCCGGCTCCCGGTCGTCTGCTGATGGCTAGCGGCGCTGTGCGGCAAGCCGCGAGAGTATCGGACGGACGGCTTCGCTTGTCAGCACCGTTCGGCGGGTGGTGAGGGCGGCGGCGAGGGCACCTCGGCGGGCGACCTCATGGCGCCGGAGCCCTGCTGGACGATGTCATGGCCTCTCCTGTCCGGCCTCCGGCGCGCACTTCTCGTCCTCGGACGAGCACACCTTGCCTGTGCGGAGATCCACGAAGTACCAGGCCAGCGTCATCAGCATCGGGGAGGTGTTGCACGGCGGGGCGAGGTGCATCCGGACGTGCGCGCTCGCCCTGTCGACGCTCTCGGGCCGGAAGGCGATGCAGGAGGCGCCGGCGGGCCCTCGTCGCTTCAGCGCCCAGGCCCTGGCCAGGAGGACGGCCCTTTGCCCCTTCCGCTCCAGGTCCTGGAGAAATCGCTCGATGGGCACGTAGGCCTTGCCGTCGTGCCACATCGCCGCGCCGCGCCGCATATCGACGCGGAATCGCTCCGTCGTGCACAGGGTGCTCGCCGGGGAGCAGGTCTCGTCGGCTCGCGCGATGAGATCGAAGACGTGGCCGTGGGATGCCTCCAGCGTGAGCGAATCGACCCCGGACCACTTCCATTCGAGCAGCTGGCCGAGCGCGATGACCGCCGGGTGATGGTCCCGGTACCAGCTCGCCTTGAACGCCCCGTAGCCGCGGAGCTCGCCGTTGTCGTCCCACGAGAGCTCGTGCGTGCGCCTGTCGATGCGGAAGCGCGCGAGCCGTTTGCGGCCGTCGGACGAGAGCACGGACACGTGGAGGTGCGTGGCCGTCTCGTCCTCGACGTGGAGCGCGGTCGTGCCTCCCCAGTCGATGGCGTCGTCGATGAAGCGCTTCTCCAGCGCCGAGACGGCTGCTCTCAGGGACTCCTCGCGCGCCGCGAGGAACTCGCGCATCGGCCGGGGCGTAGCTTCGTCCCACCAGCGCACGGTGCCAGCGCGCCTGTCGACGACGAACGTGGCGAACGGCGCGAGGCGCGCGCTGAACGGAGCGCACTGGACGGGGCCGCGTTCGCGCCGATGCAGCGCGACCATCGCCAGCCCGGCTGCGTCCTGCTCCGGCGCCAGCTCCCAGCACTCCGCCGGCAGCTTCTCCACGCTCACCCGCGGCGCCAGCCACGTGTCCTGATCGTCGGCCGCGCCCGATCTCGGGGCGGCGAAGAACGGGGCGAGCGCCTCTCTCACGAGGTCCGAGGCGTCGTCCGCTGGGGGGGCTGTTGAGGGGGCTGTTGAGAGGGCTGTTGAGAGGGCTGTGGCGGGGACTGTGGGCGCGCCGTGCGCCACGGGCCGCGCTGCCGGCCGAGGTACCAGAGGTCCTCTCGCCTCGGGCGCGGGGGCCGCGCACGCCGTGAGCGCGAGCGACAGGCAGGCCGCGCAAGAGAGGGCCAGTCCGCGCAGGCGCCGCCACGCCGGCCGCGCGATCGCCGCCGCGAGCATCCTGCTTTCGACCGAGCCGCTGCCCGGACCTCTCATGGCTTCACCCTCGAAAACACGCGCTCGACGCAGCGGTCCGCGCCCTGCTTCGCCAGGAGGACGTGGGTAGTCGCGGTCGACCGGGCGAGGCCCGGGCGCGTCAGCCACAGCTCCACGTCCTCGCACGTCGTGGGATCTTCCCCGTCGGGGCCCCCGCACGCGCCGAGCTGCGGTGTCGACGCGAGCCCTGGCAGCGCTGCGCGCAGCTCCCGGTGCCAGCGCTCGCCTGCGGACGGCGATGCCGCTGGGCAGAGCCAGCGCTCGGCCTCTGCCCACTCGAGCCCGAGCCAGGCGTACACGAACGACTCCGCGTCAGGGGCGAGGGGCGGCGCTCGACGCACGCTGTCGCCTTCCACCGTGTAGCGCGCGGCGAGGGCGTCCCAGCGCGGGTACCATGGGAGGAAGGTCGGGTCGCCTGTCCAGCGCAGCGTGAAGCCCCTGGCCGACACCGCGAGGGTGTAGCCGGCCGGCATGTGGAATCGGAGGCTGTTCGCGAAGGCCGCGCGCGGGTGCAGCGGGTCTGTTCCCTCCAGCAGCACCCTCGTGGTCAGCGTCCTCCAGAGCGAGACACAGGACGACTCTGCGCTCGAGACGGCCAGCGCCCAGCGCCCCTTCGGTTGGCCCGTGAGGAAGCCATAAGACAGCCGGTTTCCCTCGGACGTCCACTCCGACGGATCGCTCTCGTGGGCGAGCGCGAGGCGAAAGCCCGCCCGGCCCCGCTCGAAGACGTAGAGAGACGAGTCCTCGCCGCACGGGACCGCGAGCGTGACGAGCGCGACCCGGAGCGCGGGGTGCGCCGCGGGCTGCTCGATGCGGACGTCGAGCAGGCTGCCCCACCGCCGTTCCTCGCCGGCGGGGCGGACGCCGAGGCGCCCGAGCTCCGCCATCGCGCGCTCGCGTGCGGCGGCCGGCGCGCCCTCGACCGCGTCGAGCGCGCGCCCGACGACGCCTCGGAGCTCGGCCTTCAAGGCGCGGAGCAGCGCGGGAGCTCCCGCGGGGGGCGCGCTCAGCCCGATGCCTTCCGCGCTTGTGTCGAGCGCCGCGAGCGCCTGCATCGTGGCCACGATATCGGGTGGAACCGGCGCTTCACCCGGGGCTGGAAGCGGCGCTTCACCCGGGGCGGGAAGCGGCGCTTCACCCGGGGCTGGCCCTGGCGCGGGCGCCGGCGTCCTCTGGCGCTCCGCGGGCCGCGGGCGCGGTGGTGTCGAGTCTTCCTGCCGAGGCGGCGCGAGTGGCCGGCGCGCTCCGGTCACGGGCGGAGTTCCGGGTGGAGCTCCTCCCGTGCAGGCGAGTTGCCAGAGCAGCGCGGCGGCCAGGACGCCGCCTCCGGCGCGCAAGCGAGGAGCTCGGGATGGGCTCGGGGACATCGGCGCAGCCTAACGCCGATCCCGGGTCTCCGATTCCTTCGGCAGCGCCCTGGTCGCGGCTCAGGTCCCGTGAGGCGACTCTTGCTCGGAGTGCGGCGATCCTTGCTCGGAATGGCTCGAAAAGAGAAACGCCTGCTGTTCGAGGACCACCCGCCCCTTGCGCTTTGGCCGGCGCGGCGGCGCCCCGGCCTCCGTCGGCTCGCCCTCGGTCCGCTCGGCGCAGCGCGGGCAGACGACCGGCGGCGGAGCGGGCGGCTCCGGCGCCGCGATCTCGAGCCGGGGAGGCGAGGGGGGTTCCGGCGCCGCCTCGGGCTGCGGCGCTTCGACCGGATCCGCCCGCTCGATCTCGGCGCGACCGCGCGCATGCTCGGCGGTGACCAGGGCGCGGAGGGCGCGGGCGGCGGCGCGGTGCTCGGCGGCGGCCCGGCGCAGGCGCGCGACGAGCTCCAGCGCTGCCCGCGGCGGCGCGTGGAAGCGGGCGCGCTCGCGGTGCGCGCAGCCGTCGTAGGCGCCGCCGCTGCTGCCGCAGTCGATGCAGATGAGATCGAGCGCGAGCGGCTCCCGGACGGCGGAGATCGGCTCGTCCGCCGCGGTGTCGTCGGGCGGGATCGCGTCGATGGGTTCCTCGGCGGACGGCAGCTCTTCGACGACGACGGCGGCGGCGGCCTTGCGGGAGCGCATGCCGATCGGCTAGCAGATCATTGAACGGATGTACAGGTGTAGCGGGTGTTCGCGGCGCGGTGGGCCGTCCGGGAGTGGCGGACGCCCGGGCATGGCGTACCAAGGAAGCGCCTGTGTCCGCCGTGTCCTCTGTGGTTGAATCCCTGGTTCATGGCTCAGGATGCGGTCACGCGGCTCGGCAGGGAGGCGCTCTCGCAGTACACCCGCGATGAGCTGATCGACCTGGCTGACCGCGAGCTGGCCCGCACGGCGGAACCGCTCGTGTTCCTCGCGGAGGCGTCGCGAAGTGAAGCCGCGCTCGATGACCGGATCGCGTCGCTCTACGAGCGCGCGCTGCGGTCTCCGTCTCCGCTGGTCCGGTTCCATGCGGCCTGGTGCGTATACGACACCAGAGCTTGCTGGGCCCGGTTCATCCCCGTCCTGCAGGCCGCCCGCGAGGCCGAGGACGACGAGCCGAACCGGGAGAACATCGACGTCGTGATCGACCTTCTGCAGACCGAGCTCCGGGAGGAGGAAGAGGAGCAGATCCGGTGGGCGCACCCGGGGCTCGCTCGCGTCGAGTACGACGTGACCAGGCGACGATCGCTGTCCAGCGAGGAGCGCGCCGCGCTCACGCAGGCCGTCGACTTCCTGCGCATGCCGTACGATATCTACCATTGGTACTCCGAGCGAAGCCTGAACATGTCACTGGAGCGCGCGCTCACGTCGCTTCGCCAGCTCGAGCGCTGGTGGGACGAGATCGCGCCTTCGTTCCAGCCCGAGGCCCCCTATCGACACGCGGATCCGTTCATGGACGAGGACGGCATCCACCCGCTGGGGGCCTACATCATCAGCAGCCAGTTCCTGTGGCATTATCACGAATCGGACCAGGCGGAGCGCCATCTCCTCCGCTCGTTCGACCTGGCAGAGACGCTCATGACGCGGGGGCGGGGCGGAGCGGCTCAGGTCATGCCGCGCGCGCCTCTGAAGGAGCGATATCTGGACAACGTCTCGCGGGCCTATCACGACCCGCGCCTCTACGCGGTCAATCATTTCTACCTGGGAGAGCTCTATGAGCGCCGGGGCGCTCATGAGCAGGCCGCGCGGCACTACGCGCGCTTCGCCGAGCTCGAGCCCGATTTCTCCCCGAGGAACTCGTACTCCTCCCACCCGGATTACTACGACGTCAAGCGGTTCTATCCGGGGACGGTCGAGGCGTACGGCAGGCTCGGGAACCTGTACCGCGATCGGCTGGGCAATCCGGATCGGGCGCGGTTCTACTACGAGAAGGCCCTGCGGCTGAGCCCGTCGCACCACACCCCTTATCGGGATTATGCGCGCCTGCTGGAGCAGGCCGATCCTTGCGGGGCGCTCGATCTCCTGCGGCAGGAGATCGAGGTGCTGACCTCCTATCCGGATCCCGACCCAAGCCCGAACTCGCGGTGTCTGCCCTTCGAGCCTCGGGAGGTGGTCGAGCGGTTCCGTGCATGGCGTTCTCACCCGATGGCGCCGCGCGATGAGGTCGACGCCGTGGCGCGATCGATCGTCCGATTCCTGAAGGGCCTGTCCGTCGAGCCCTATCGGTTTGCGTACTCCGAGTGGAATGACCTCGCGCAGCAGGTGGAGAGCGTCTCGTCTCCGAGCGCGTGACTTCCGGCGCCGTCGAGGCGCTGCGTCCTGCGGGGGGCCGACGTGGTAGCCTGCCGGCATGATCCTCCCGCTCGCGCCGCTCGTGCAGAGGAGCGCGCTGCCCCGGCCAGCCCGGGGCGTCCGGCTCGCGCGCGCGGCCTTCCTCGCCGGGGCGGCCGCGGCCTGTCTCGCGCTCGGCTGCCAGGGCATCCTCGGCATTCACGACGTCTCGCGCGACGGGGCCGGCGGTGAGGGCGGCGCCGGTGGCGCCGCCGCGTCGGGCGGAGGCGGGGGCGGCGAGGTGTCCGCGCACGGCAGCGGCGGCGGGGCGCCCCAGGTGGGCTTCTCGATCGCGCTCGACCCGGCGGCGGCGCGCGTTGTGCGCGGCGGCTCGACGTCGCTTACCGTCGCCATCACCCGCTCGGGCGACTTCGCGGGCGACGTCGCGCTCTCGCTGTCGGGCCTGCCGAGCGGCGTTTCGGCGAGCCCGATCGTGGTCTCGGACGGCGAGGCCACCGGCGTGCTCACGCTGGCCGCGGAGCCGCTTGCCACGGTCGGCGGCGCCGCGCCCTCGCTCGTGGCCAGCGCGCCCGGGCAGGAGGACCAGGTGGTGCCGCTCTCCCTCCTCGTCGCCGATCCACCGGGGACGCTCGATCAGTCGTTTGATGGCGATGGAATCGCGACCAGCGGAACGCCCCACGAGGCGCGCGCCATCGTCGTCCAGGAAGACGGCAAGATCCTCGTCGCCGGCAACGACGGAGAGACCTGGGGGCTCATGCGCTTCCTGCCGGGCGGCGTGCTCGATCCGGAGTTCGGCACAGCGGGCCTCGTCGTCGGCCAGGAAGGAACGGTCGAGTCGCTCGCTCTCCAGCCGGACGGGCGCATCCTGGCCGTGGGGACGCGGAAGGACCAGCTCACGGTGGTCCGATTCAACGCGAGCGGCGGGATCGATCAGGCCTTTGGCGCCAGCGGGGTCGCGAGGCTCGATCCTGCCTCGATCAGCGGCTCCGAGGGCTTCGACGCCGCCGTCCAGAGCGACGGCGGGATCATCGCCGCCGGCGTCGGGAAGCCGGGCAACCGCGGCATCGTCGTGCGGTTCTCTTCCATGGGCGATGTCGATCGCGACTTCGGCGGCTCGGGCCTCGTCTCGTTCGAGAACCGCCCGCTGCACTCGGTCGCGCTCGGAGAGGACGGGCAGATCGTCGCAGGAGGGACCGAGCGGGACGCGGGCCCGACCTTCCTCGCGGTGCGGCTCGATCGCGACGGGGCGCTCGATCCCGACTTCGGAATGGGCGGCATCGCCTATCTCTCGCAGACGCCGTACAACGATAACGACCTCGCCCTCGGGAGCGACGGCAAGCCGATCCTGATCGGATATGCGCTCGACGGCGTGAACCACTATGCCTTCGCGCGCTTCAACGCGGACGGCTCGGCGGACACGACGTTCGGCGGGACCGGCATGGTGAACGCGAGCGGCGAAGAGAAGCCCTATGTGCGGGGCTATGGTGTCGCCCTCCAGGCCGACGGCAAGATCCTCGGCGCGGTCGCGGGAGGCACCGGGGCTTCGGGCATCACGGCCTCGATCCTGCGGCTCCTGCCGGACGGCACGATGGACGCCGGATTCGGCACCTCGGGCGCCGTCGTGCTCGACGACCATCCGGACCAGAACTACCTCTACGCCGTCGCCGTCCAGCGCGACGGCCGCATCGTGGCCGCGGGGAAGCGGTCGAACCTGGGGCTCATGGTCGTGCGCGTCTGGGATTAGGCCCCTCTCCCCCGGCGAACGGCGCCTCGACGTCGACGTGGGGAGCGGCACCTCCTGGAGGCATCGCTGAGCGGGAACACCGGAGGGAAACGATGGCAACCTGGTGGATCTACGCGCTCCTCTCCGCCGTTTTCGCGGCCGCGACCGCGATCTTGGCCAAGATCGGCGTAGAGGGCGTCCCATCCACCCTCGCGACGGCGGTCCGGACCGTCGTGATCCTCGTCTTTGCCTGGGGGATCGTCTTCGCTGCCGGCCATCACCGCGAGATCGCCAAGATCAGCGCCCGCACCGCCGTGTTCCTCGCCCTGTCGGGCCTCGCCACGGGCGCCTCCTGGCTCGCGTACTTCCAGGCCCTGAAGCTCGGCCCGGCGTCCCGCGTCGCGCCCATCGACAAGCTGAGCCTCGCGTTCACCATCGCGCTCGCGGCGGTCGCCCTCGGCGAGCCCATCACCTGGAAGCTCGCGCTCGGGGTGGGGCTGATGGTCGCTGGCGCCCTGCTCACGCTGGCCTGACCCTCACTCCTTCCGCAAGAGCCCATAGCGGGCGAGCTTCCGGTACAGCGTCATCCTCGGGATCCCGAGGCTCCTCGACACCTCGCACACGTTCCAGCGGGAGAGCTCGAGCGCGGCGCGGATCCGCTCCTCCTCGGCGCCCTGGTGCTCGGCGCGCGACCGGCCACGCGGCGCGGGCGCCGCCGCCGGCAGCTGGATGTCGGCGGCGCCGATCTCCGGGCCCGGCGAGAGCACGCACGCGCGCGAGAGCACGTTCTCGAGCTGCCGCACGTTGCCGGGCCAGCCGTACGACGAGAGCCGCCGGAGCGCGCCCCGGGACAGCCGGAACGCCGGGCGGCCCTGGCGCGCCGCGAGCTTCTCGACGATCGCCTGCGCGATCGCCGGGATGTCGTCCGGCCGGTCGCGCAGCGGCGGCAAGCGGATCTCGATGACGCTGATCCGGTAGTAGAGATCCTCGCGGAAGCGCCCCCGGGCGACCTCCTCCCGCAGATCCCGGTTCGTCGCGCAGACGACCCGCACGTCGGCCACCGAGACGCTCCGGTCCGACCCCACCGGGCGGATCGAGCGCTCCTGCAGCGCGCGGAGCAGCTTCGCCTGCACGCCGAGCGGCACCTCCCCGAGCTCGTCGAGGAACAGCGTCCCGCCCCGCGCCGAGACGAACAGCCCGCCGTGCTCGCGGACCGCGCCCGTGAACGCGCCCTTCACGTGGCCGAAGAGCTCCGACTCGAGCAGCGCCTCGGGCAGCGCGGCGCAGTTGACCGCCACGAACGGCCCGTCCCGCCGGGGCCCGCCCGCGTGGATCGCGCGCGCGACGAGCTCCTTGCCGGTGCCGCTCTCGCCGGTCACCGTCACGGTCACGTCGCTCTCCGCGACGCGCTCGCAGAGCGCGAGCACGGCGCGCATCGGCGCGCTCCTCCCCGCGATCTCCGGGAAGTCGCGGCGCGCGTCCGCCCGCGTCCGCTCGAGCTCGTGCGAGAGCCGCTCGATCTCGTCGGCCTGCGAGCGCATGAGCTCCGCGACGCGCCGCTGCTCCTCCTCCAGGGCCCGCGTGCGGTCCCGGAGCTCGGCCATCAGCCTGCCGTTGTGCAGCGCGACCGCGATCTGGTCCGCGAACGCGCCGAGCAGATCCGCGTCGCCCTCCGCGAACTTGCCGCGCTGGAACCGGTTGTCGAGGTAGACGGCGCCGAGCACCGCCCCGTGCGCGCGGATCGGCACGCACACGATCGACCGGAGCCGCAGGCCGTGCACGGACGCGTTCCCGTGGAACCGCTCGTCGGCCAGCGCGTCGACCGTGAGCACCGCCTCCCCGCGCTCGACCACCCGCTTCGCGATCCCGTGGCTGAACTTGAGCTGGCTCTTGCCGACGCGCTCGCGATCGAGGTTCCGCGCGACCGCGACCTCGAGCTTGCCCTTCGCGTGGCCTTCCGCTTCCAGCGACGGCGACGTCAGGATCACGAAGCCCCGCTCGGCGCCCGTCAGCTCGATGGCCGCGTCCATGGCGAGGCGCAGCACCTCCTCCGCGTCGAGCGTCGAGCTCAGGCGCCGGTTCACCTCGAGCAGCTTCAGCACGAGCTCCATGCGGGCCCCCGGCGGCGCGGGCCCGCCGCGGAGCGCGGCCCGCCGGGGGTGCCGCCAGAAGACCTCGGCGAGCTCGGCGGGGAGCGTGCTCCCGATGCGCTCCCAGCACTCGAGCGCGGCCGTGCGGTGCCGCTCCGCCAGCGCCGTCGCCGACCGGAGGCGGAGCACCTCGGCGGACGCCTCCTCGTGCTTCGCGTGGAGCTCGAGCTGCGAGACCCTCGCCACGAGGCCCGCGCCCCGCTGCACCTCCGCGAGGGCGGCGTCCGTGTCGCCGCGGGCCAGCGCGAGCTCCGCGCCCGCCGTCGCGTGGCGCAGCGCGAGATCCGCCGCGTCGGCCTCCCGGAGCAGCGCCGCGGCCTCGGCCAGCCGCGCGCTCGCCGCGGCCCTGTCCCGCGCCGCGAGCGCGACCTCCGCGGCGTGGATCACCGCCTCGCACGCCTCGCGCTTCGAGCCGCGCGCCGCGTGGCCGGCGCGGGCCTCCTCGAGCAGCCGCGCCGCCTCGCCGAGCGCGCCGCGCGCGGCGGCGATCTCCGCGGCGAGCCCGAGCGCCGCCACGGCGATCTCCTCGGGGGCCCTCGGGCCCTCGGGCGCTCGCATCCGCGCGACGGCGAGCTCGGCGCGCTCCAGGAGGCCGACGTCCGCGTGGATCTTGGCGAGGTTGAAGCGCAGGGTCGCCTCGGTCCGCTCCTTGGCGAAGGCGATCGCCGCCCGGAGCCCGCGCTCGTAGCAGCGCAGCGCCGCGCCCCAGTCGCCGAGCTGGTGCCTCGCCGTCCCCAGGTTGAGCGCGGCCGTCGCGAGCAGGTCGCCGAGGCCCTCGGCCTCGGCCAGGTCGAGCGCCTCCTGGAACCCGCGCGCCGCGAGGGCCGCGTCGCCGGCGCGGTAGGCGTGGAGCGCGTGGTAGCTGAGCGTGCGGGCGCGGGCGCGGGGCGAGCCCGACGCCGGCCGCAGCGCGACGGCGCGCGCCAGGCTCTGGAGCGCCCCGGCCTGGTCGCTCAGGTACCCGAGCGCGAGGCCCAGCGTCTCGGCGAGCTCCGCGGCGGTCTCGCGCGCCTCGCCGCTCGCGAGCTCCGCGGCGGCCTCGCGCGCCCCGCCGCTCGCGAGCGCGCGGGCGACCTCGCGTGATCCGAGCGCCGCGAGCGCCCCCTCCGCCTCGCGCCGGGCCTCGTCGTAGCGGCCGAGGCGCAGCAGGCAGCGCGCGGAGAGGCTCGCGAGCCGCCCGCCCCAGGGCCCGGGCGCGAGGGCCCGCGCGCGCCCGAGCTGCCAGAGCGCCCGCTCGACCTTGCCGAGCTTCTCGTAGCAGCGCGCCGCCCGGTACGAGAGCTCCGCGCCGACGTCGGCGGGCGGCCCCGCGCGCCTCGCCCGCGCGAGCAGCGAGAGCGCGCGCCGCGGGTCGCCGGCGGCCTCGATCGCGGACGCCGCGGCCACGAGCGTCCTCGGCGCCGGCAGGACCTCGCAGGCGGCGTCCGCCGCGCGCACCCAGGCGCGCGGCGCCCACTCGAGCATCGGCCCGGAAGCGGCGAGCGCCCGCCGCGCCGCCTCGTGGTCGCCCGCGAGCACGAGCGCCCTCGCCCGGTCCGCCGCGCGCTGGCTGCGGAGCGCCGGGGCGAGGGCCGCCTCGTCGGCGCCGGCGAGGTGGGCCGCCATCGCGGCCGCGACCTCGCGCACGGCGCCCGCGTCGAGCCAGGGCAGGAGCGCCCTCGCTTGCCCGGCCTGACCGAGGCGGAACCCCTCGCCGTCGAGCCGCGCGAGCCCCGCGGCCTCGAGCGCGTCGAGCGCCGCGCGCCCCACGCCGAGCGCGGCGGCGGCCTCGGGCCCGAGCGGATCGGCGACCGCGAGCGCCGCGAGGGCGCGCGCCTCGCCGCGGTCGAGCGCCGCCACGCGCCGGCGCCAGAGCTCCGGGGTGCCCGTCGTGTGGACGAACCTGTCGAGCTCCGCCTCGCTCAAACTGCGCTGCGCCAGCGCGGCGCAGAGCTCCTTGAGCGCGCGCGGGCGGCCGCCGCTCGCGCGCAAGAGATCCGACGTGCGCGCCGCCGTGGCGAGGGGCGCGGTCCAGACCCGGACCGCATCTTCCCCGAGCGGTCCCAGCGGGAGCTCGACGACCGCGCCGCCGCCCACGTCGAGGCGCTCTGCGGAGGCGATCAGCCAGAGGACGGCGTCGGTCGGCTCGGCCGATCGAACGAGCGCCTCGAGCAGCGCCCGGTCGTGCGCGCCCAGCCTGTGCGCGTCGTCGATCGCGAGCACGCGCGGCCGGCGCGGCGCGGGCAACGCGTGCAAATTACGCACGTCGCGCGAGTCACGCGGGGCGCGCAAATCAGCCGGGTCGCGCGAATCACGCGGGGCGCGCGCCGCCTCGCCCTCGCGCCCGCGCGCCCCCGCGAGCTCGCCGCGGGCCCCGAGCAGCGCGTCGACGCCGGCCGGTAGCGGCGCGCCGCCGAGCGCCCGGACCAGCAGCGCGCGCAGGGGATCGTCGCCGCGGGGCGCGCCCTCGACGACCTGCGCGCTGAGCTGCGCGCGCCACTTGAGCTCGCGGAACAGCCGCGATTTGCCCGCGCCTTCCTCGCCCGTGACGATCACCGCGCGCGGCCCGCGCTCGCCGCGGAGCAGCGCCTCGAGCGCCGCGCCGAACGCCTCGACCTCGCGCTCCCGGCCCACGATCTCGCCCGGCTCGCTCACGACGGCGGGCGCGCGCCGCGGCAGGCCGCCGGCGGAGAGGGCCTCGAGGACCTCCTCGATCCCCGAGGGGCGGCTGGCCGGATCGTCCGCGGTGAGCCGCCCGGCGAGGCGGCGAACGGCGGCGGGCGGCGCGCCGGAGAGGAGCGGGAACAGGGCCTCGAGCGTCCGCCCCACGGCGAAGAGATCGGTGCGCGCGCTCGGCGGGGCCCCCCGGAGGAGCTCTGGCGCGAAGAACCGCGCCGTCCCCGACAGGTCCCCCGCGTCCGCGCGCATCCTCCGCGCCGCGCTGAGATCGATGAGCACGCCCGCGCCGTCGTCCCTCACGAGGACGTTCTCGGGCTTGAAGTCGCCGTGGACGATGCCGGCGCCGTGGAGCCACCCGAGCGCGTCGAGCGCGTCGAGCAGGACGGGCAGGGCCGCGCGGAAGGCGCGCCCCCGCGCGTGCTCGGCCAGCGTCCGGCCCCGGATGAGCTCCGTCGTGGCGTACGTGAGCGGCTGGCCCGGCGCGCCGCCGGACGTCGTCCGGGCGAAGTCGTACGCGCGCGGGAGGCGCGGGTGAGCGCAGGCCGAGAGCAGCGAGAACTCCCGCCGGAACGCCTCGAGCGCGCCCGCGGAGCCGAAGCTCAGCGATTTCATCGCGACGTCGCGATCGAAGAGCCGGTCGCGCGCCTCGTAGACCGAGGCGAGCCCGCCGCGCCCGAGCGCGCGCACGACCTCGTAACGGCCATCGACCACGGCTCCTGGCGCAATGCCGTGGTGTACCATCGGTACAATATGGTACAACATGGTACAACAAGGGGCCACGATTTCCGCGGAATGCCGCGGACCGCATTGGCGCGACTCTTGAACAGAGGAGCGTCGTGATGCGCTGGCTTGCGGTCCTTCTCGTCGCTTGCGTCGCCGGGTGCGGGGTGAACCCCATCCCGGAGCCGCCCTTCGAGCGGCCGCCGGCGCTCGCCGGCGACGTCGTCGGCGCTGTGTGCGACGAGTGCGACGGCGCCCCGCTGGAGCTCACCGGCGCGCCCGGGAGCGTGACCGACGCCGACGTGGTCTGGGCGGTGAACCTCGATGGGACCGCGCCTCCGGTCGTCGCGCCGGTCGCGGCCGACGGCAGCTTCGCGCTCGACATCGACGGCCTCCGGGGGGACGAGGTGCGCCTCCAGGCCCGGCGCGGCGCGCTGCGCTCCGAGCCGGTCGACCTCATCGCCGGGCGCGGCGCCCTCGAGCCGTCGCCTCGCCCGCTCGCAGGCTGCTTCGAGGTCGAGCGGGAGCTCGCCCTGCCCGAGGCGGCCGTCGGCGCGATGTCCAGCAGCGCCGTCGCGCTCGCGCACTCCTGCGGCGCGCCGCTCGCGATCGACAGGATCGCGCTGCGCGCCCCGGCCCCCGAGTACAGCCTCGAGGGAACGGCGGCTCCCGTGGTCCTCGAGGCGGGGAGCGCCGGAGAGCTCCGCGTGGTGTACCGGCCGACCGAGGCCGCCGCGCGCGGCGAGGAAGTGGCGCTGATCGAGGTCTCTTCACCGGAGGTCTTCCGGCGGGCGGTGACGCTCTTCGTGGCCGGCGCTCCCTGAGTCGATTCCAGCTCTCTGCTCCTCCGGGAGGCTCGAGACGGGCCTCGAGGGGGAGTGCATCTCCCAACCCACACGAGAAAGATATGGAGACCAACATGCGAGCCTGTGCCTTGTTGCTTCTTGCGGCCTCTTCGATCGTAGGAATGTCCGGCTGTAAACCTCCCACGGGCGGCGGGGGCGGGGCGTGCCCGGATCCGAGCGATCCTGGCGTCCACTACGTCTCTCAAGATCCGGACGAGTGCGCGCTCATCGACTTCGTCTGCGCGGAGGGACAGACGCTGATGAACGCGCCGGGGTGCGGCTGCGGCTGCATCGACGAGGAGCCGCCTCCCGCGTGCCCGGATCCGAGCGATCCTGGCGTCCACTACGTCTCTCAAGATCCGGACGAGTGCGCGCTCATCGACTTCGTCTGCGCGGAGGGACAGCGGCTGATGACCCAACCAGGGTGCGGCTGCGGCTGCATCGACGAGGAGCCGCCTCCCGCGTGCCCGGACCCGGGCGCTCCGGGCGTCCGTTACGTCTCTCACGATCAGAACGAGTGCGCGCTCATCGACTTCGCTTGCTCGCCGCCCGAGAGGCTCTTCGGCGGCGAGTGCGGCTGTGGCTGCGTCGGCCCCGCGCCGGAGACCTGCCCCGACGCCGCGGATCCGGACGTCCGCTACATCTCTCACGATCCGGAGTACTGCCACCTCGTCGACTTCATCTGCGCGCCGGGAGAGGCGCTCTTCTCCGACGAGTGCGGCTGCGGCTGCGTCGGCCCGGACCTCCCTGTCGGGCACGCTCGTCAAGGCAAGTGACCGCGCCCACGATCTGCCGCCCTGACAAAGGTGCTCGCGCGGTCGCCCTGCGCGCTCCGCGGGGAGAGCCCGCCGCGCCCTGAAGCGCTCCCATCACCGACGTCGCCTCCTGCGTGGGGCTCCTCACGAACATCGATGCACGGCCGCCCTGCGCAGCCTGCGCCGCGCGTAAACCTCGGCCGAAGCGGCCGCTCCGGATTGTTTACATGCGCGCACCTGTCGCGTCACGCCGGGTCACGTGGGATCGAGCGCGGCGGTCGACACACAGAAGTTCTTGAGTCGATCCATCGAGGACGGTGATA
This sequence comes from Sorangium aterium, assembly GCF_028368935.1. NCBI lineage: Bacteria > Pseudomonadati > Myxococcota > Polyangiales > Polyangiaceae > Sorangium > Sorangium atrum. The sequence continues at coordinate 902,384 of NZ_JAQNDK010000004.1, forward strand.
GGCTCGCCTGGGGGATGCGGGGGCGAACGCGACCGGGATGAAGACTGGGCCTGTCGATCAGCGCACATCGAAGGTGATCGGCGTCGCGTCGGTCTTCCTCGACAATTCCTTCAACACAACGGCTTTTCGTGGCATGCACCGCGCCGCGCGAGCGCGGGGCTACGAGCTCCTCCTCATCTACGCGACGCCTCGGCGCGTCTTGGAGCGCCGCGTGGCGCTTCGCCACGTGGCGGGCTGGATCGCGATGTACAACACCGACGGGCTGGAGGAGCTGCTCTCCGACGGGAAGCCTGGCGTCATCTTCTGCGCGCCCCCGCTCGGGACGCGCTGCCCGGTCGTCCGCGCGGAGAACCACGATTCGATTCACCTGCTCGTCGATCATCTCATCCGGCTCGGACATCGCCGGATCGCTTACATCGGCATGACCGGGTCGGACGATTTCCACGAGCGGAGCAGGGTATTCGATCAGGCGCTGCGCGCGCGCGGGATCGAGGCCGACCTCAACCTGCTCTCCGAGTTTCACGAGTGTGCGATCTTATATACCGAGCAGCGCTTCCATCAGCTGCTCGAGCGCAACGGCAAGTTCTGTACCGCGCTCGTGGCGGGCAACGACGAGATGGCGATTGGCGCCATCAACGCGATCCGGGCGCACGGCTACCGCGTGCCCGAGGACATCGCCGTGGTGGGGTTCGACGACATCAACGCCGCCCAGCACTGCGATCCGCCGCTCACCACGGTACGGCAGGACCCGGCGCTCCTCGGGAGCATGGCCGTCGAGCGGCTCATCGATTTGCTCGACGGCCTCCCCCCTCGTGAGCTCGTGACCCGCGGCCCGGCCGAGCTGGTGGTGCGTCGCTCGTGCGGAAGCGGCTGCGCGGCGTGGAACACCGCGCCTGTCGCGCCGGCGATCGAGGCGCCCGAGGGCGACTGGCAGCGCGTGCTGTCCCGGCAGATGAGCCTCCTCATGGATGGGTGGGAGCTCCCGCTGTCCGACGACGCGCCGCTCGGCTGGCCGGAGGCGGAGGTGATCGCGCAGGGCCTCGGCGCGGCGCTCGCCGGGGAGGAGCCGCTGGACGTGGAGACGCTCCAGCGCGCTTTCGCCGCGGGGGTCACGCGAAACGACAAGATCGAGGTCCTGCTCGCGGTGGTGAAGCTCGTCGAGCAGACCGCGGCGCGGCGGCTCGCCGTCGCGCCGGGGCCGGAGGCCGCGCGCCGGCTGGAGACGTTCCTCGACCGCGTGCGCCTCTCGCAGCAGCGGGCCCTCGCCGCGTGGGAGCGGCGGAACGTGAAGAGCCTCGAGCGGCTGGTCCGCGCCAAGGTGCACATGAGCAGGCTCCTCGCCTCGAAGCACGCATGGACCCAGGAGCGCCTGGAGTGGCTGGCGCAGACCTCCATCGGTGTGGGGTGCATCGCGCTCTGGGCGGATGCGTCGGGGTCGTCCGAGCCGGAGTTCGTCGTCCACTCGGTGTACCCGTACGACACGGACTTGACCACGCTCGTGGGTCAACGGTATCCGGCCGGCGACTTTCCGCCGCCCGCCCTGCGCGCGGCGGCCTTGCCGGACGAGCCGGGCGGCTATCTCCTGCTGGTCCCGCTCGTGAGCGCGAGGCGCGACTGGGGGACTCTGGTGCTGGGAGGGCTGCACCTGGAGAGCTTCGTGGGCAACCTCCATCCGCTGGCCATGTGGGTGTCGCTCCTGATCGCCGCGTTCGAGCACCACGACATGGAGGCCACGCTGCAGGCGGAGCGCGACATGCTGGCCGCCGCCTACGAGCGCGAGCGCGCGCTGGCGAGCACGGTGCGGGAGCTTGGCTGTCCGGTCATCCCGCTGCTGCCCGGGGTGCTGCTCATCTCGCTGATAGGCGCGATCGACGCCGCGAGGGCGCAGCAGATCCTGGAGGCCGCGCTCTCTGGCGTCGCGCGAGAGGGGGCCCGGTGGGTGCTGCTCGACGTGACCGGCGTGCCGTTCGTCGACGAGGCGACCGCGGCGGCGCTGGTGCAGACGGCGCAGGCGACCCGGCTGCTCGGCGCGCGCGTGAGCCTCGTCGGCGTCGGGCCCGGGATGGCGCAGGGCATGGTCGGCCTCGGGATCGAGCTGCGCGACATATCCATCTTCCAGTCGCTGGCCGCCGCCATCAGCGACCTGACAAGGCCAGAAAAGAAGAGGAAGGCGAGGCGGCCCGAGTAGCGCCGCACGGCGCTGCCAGTAGGATCTCGGCAGACCGCTCGAGATGCTGCCGCCGCCGAGGCGCACATCGCATGGATCCTCCGAGGCGGGGCCGCGCCGCCGTCGCTCGGCGGCGACCGCTTCGTCACGCTGCCCGCGCTGGGGGCGTTCCACGCGCAGCACGGCGCGCTGTCGATGATCCATTCCCTGTTGCCGGGCTCGCCGCGTCGCTGCGTCACCTGCACAGCGCCGGGGGCACACGCCCGCGGAGGACCTCGAGGAAGAACTGCTGGTTCAAGGTTACGTTGCGAATGCGGATTGCGCTGAAGCCGAGCTCGGCGTCCTCGCGCAACCAGGCGACGTGCCGCTCGACGTCGGCCGAGACGCGCGCCCGCGCGCCCACGGCGTCGGGGTGCACGTTGTGATGTCGTCCATTTTCAGGAGAGGGCGAATTGCGTCAAAATGCTCTATCACCTGAGGCCAGCGTGGTGATTCGCCTTTGACGTCCCCGAATCGCTCTATTCCCCTTTCCCCGAGATCGATTTGTCGTCGGTGTCGGTGTCGGCGTCGGCGTCGGCGTCGCCAGGAGCCTGAACGCGGCGGCTCGCGCGGTTTGCCGCTGTGTACATTGGTGTATATTAGGGATGCTTCGTGCGGTATTGCTAGGTAGGAAACATGAGCGTGTGACGTTTGCCGGTCGCGTTCGATTGTCGTCGGCTAGGCTGTGTCTCATATCGATGTGGGGCTGGTCTGTGGCTCTTGTTTGCGCAGGCGGAATGCGTATGGGAGGGGGCATGAGAAATCTGCGAGGATTGGTGATTCTGTTTGCTGCGTCGCTCGTAATGGCTGGAGTTTTGGGAGGGTCGCTCAACTACGCGAACGCGCTCCCAATTCCATATCTGGTGGGCCCGACGGCTATAGGCGCCGATGTCGCGGATGCGACTACTATGCCCGGTGCGCTGGTCGTCGCTGTTACTCCGGGAGGGCCTTGCAATAATGCAGGTATCGAAAAAGACGATATTATTGTCGGGGTCAACAATGTTGCCGTGTTGAATGCTGAGGCATTCAACACGGCTATCGGAAATCCGAGTCCAGGTACCAAGATCTCGCTCAGGGTGTGGGACCATAAGACGAAGAAGCTGGCGTCGGTGACGATTACTACTGTGTAGGCCCTGCGCCTGTGGTGACCGTCGGTTTCGGGGTGCTGGTGGGCGATAACCCCAGCTAGCTGCCCGCCAGCATATGAAGACCTCGATGAATGCCTGCTGGTTCATCGCGTTGTGCACGTAGATCGTGCTGACGCTGAGCTCCGCGTCCTCGCGCAGCCATGCCACGTGCCGCCCCACGTAGGCCGAGGCGCGCACCTGCGCGGCCAGATCCTCGGGTTGCATGGGCAGCGTACGGCGACTCGCGCCCGCTCGTCCGCCGCGCGGCGGCCTCCCGCTACTCGACCAGGATGCCTGCCGCCGCGCGCCCCGCGGCCTCGGTCAGCCGCCGCATGTAGTCCCAGTTGAGCCGATCGACCCGGTCGCAGCGCTGGTGGTAACAGGGGTTGCCGTCATCGCCGAAGAAGTTCTGCGATATGGCCACGGCCGGCGCCCCGTAGCGCCAGAACGCCGAGTGATCGCTGCGGTTCGTGCAGGCGTCCACCCGGGTCAGGCCGAGCTCGCCGTGCGACGCGGCCTTTTCGACCAGCGCGGCCAGATCGGACGACGTGTTCTCGTTGCAGTGGATGACGTGATAGTGCCCGTCGTCGTCGGAGTCGTAGCCCGTCATCTCCAGATCCAGGACGCCGACCACCTGATCCATCTGCCCGTCCCGGTAGAGCTTGCTCGCGTAGGCCTTTGAGCCGAGGAGGCCGTCCTCCTCTTGATCGAAGGCGACGACGCGCAGCCCGATGCTCAGCTTCGCGTCCTTCAGCGCGCGGGCGATGGCGAGCGACGACACGATGCCGGAGCCGTCGTCGTCGGCGCCGGCGTTGCTCATGGAGTCGTAGTGCGCCGAGAGGATGAGGACGCGCGATCGGTCGGCGCCGGGCTTGTCCGCCGTCAGGTTGACGCCCTGACTCCAGCCGCTTTGATAGGCGTGCTCCTCGACGGTGAACCCGATCGCCTCGTATTGCTGGCGCATCCAGCGGCGGGCCAGCGCGCGCCCGTCCTCGGACCCGCGCTCGCGGATGACCGCCGTGCGGCCATCGACCGTCACCGGCGCGGCCCCGGAGAGCTCCTTGAGCCGCGCCTCGAGGAACGCAGCGTCGATGTGGAGCTCGGGGGGCTCGGCGGCGTCGCCGTCGCGCGGCGCGCGCGCCCCGGCCGGAGCGCGGGTCCCCTGTCGTTCCGGAGCGTGCGACAGGACCACGTCGTGCTCTCCGATCGGCTCCGCGTGAAGGCGGGGCGAGCCGAGCCAGTCATGGGGGTCGCGGCCCGTCGGGACGGCGACGGCGGCGATCCCGCCGACCCGCGCGCGCTCGCCCGGGAGCGCCGCGCCGGGGAGCGGCCCCTCCACGAGGTAGAGCGAGCTCCCGCGCTCTTTCTTCAGGGTGACGCTCTGCCAGGCGTCCTCGACGCTGGCGCGGGTCACGACGACCTGGCCAGTCTCCGTCGCGAGCCGGTTCAGGAACGTGCTGACCGTATCCTTGCCCACGTGCGAGACGTGGATCTCTTCGGCCGCCGGCTCGCCCGGATCGCCGGAGGCGCACGACGTCGAGACGAGCGCAAACGCGGCACACAGCGCGGCGACGGCGCTCGAACGATTGAGGCAGGTTGCCATGGCGTCTTCCCCTTTCGGCGACACCGTACGGATCTCAAACGAATTATCCAAGCACTATCTCGCGATGAGTCGAGCTTCGGATGAATCGCGTCAAATGCAATGAGGGACACATGAGCGCTCCATATCGGAGCTCTGGAGTCATGGCCCAGCTCGTCAGGCCGTGAGCGAGCGATGACGAGGCCGCTCGGCCTGTTCGGGCAGGCGGGCGGTGCGCTGGCATCACTCGGGCGGAGAGCCATCTCGCAGCGACAGCTGGCCTCGGCGGCAGGTATCGATGGCGGACGCGAGGATGCGCATCGCCTCCTGGGGCGCGTGGAAGCCGGACGAGTTCTCGGCCTCGGCGAAATCGACGAAGAACTGGCATTTCCGCTGCGCCGCGCGCGGCCCCGCGAGCGCCTCATCGGCCATCCCGGCCTCCTTCGCCCGGCGGATATCGCTGATGAGCGCGACCACCGCGTCCATCGCCCGGTTGCGCGCCTCGAAATGGCGCGACTGGATCGTCTCCACGCGCTGCCGGAGCTCGTCCTCGGGCCACTTGTGGCACGTCTGGCACGCGCGGTTCACGTTGAGGAGCGGGCTCTGCACGTGGTGATCGCTGATCTTCGTCGCGCCGACCCGCTGGTACGGCATGTGGCAGTCGGCGCAGGCCACGCCGGAGCGGGCGTGGATGCCCTGATTCCACATCTCGAACTCCGGGTGCTGCGCCTTCAGCACCTTCGCGCCCGACTCCGCGTGCGTCCAGTCCGAGTGGCCGTTCTCCTCGTAATAGGCGTAGATCTCGTCGACCTTGATGCCCTTCGCCCACGGGTACACGAGGCGCTTCTCCGGGCCCTTGAAGTAATACTCCACGTGGCACTGCCCGCAGACGTACGAGCGCATCTCCTGGCGCGTGGCCATCGTGTTGACGTCGTAATCGGCCTCGCCCGTCGACGCCTTGAGCGCGCGGATCCCCTCGATGAACCCGGGCCGCGTCACCCGGAGCTGCATCGACTCCGGATCGTGGCAGTCGATGCACGAGACCGGGTGCGTCACCAGCTTGCGCGCTTCGGGGAAGGGCATCTGGTTCATCGCCTCCCAGCCGCGCATCAGATCGCCGCCGCCGAGCTTCTTGTACGGCACGTACACGGACGCATGGCAGTGAATGCACGTGCCCGGCTGCTTCGTCGCGATCTGCCGCTCGGTGTACACCTGATCCTCGAGCATGTGGGCGTGCCCGCGCTCCTCCCGGAAGTCGCGCGCGAAGGCGTAGCCGGCCCACATCGTCTTCAGCCGCCCGTCCTCCTCGAGCTTCGATTGCGCGACCACGCTGCGCGGATCGGCCTCCGTCGGCGTGCGCGGCACCGCCTCGCTCCCGCCGAAGCGCGTGCGCTTCTGGTCGACCGTGCGCCGGTAGCCGTCGTACTGGAGGGGGAAGTTCTTCCCCCATACGGCCGGGTCGTCTATCGTGTCGTCAAGCTCGACGACGCGATAGAACGGGCTCTTCGCCTCCTGTTTGTGCTCGAAGATGTTCACGAGCAGCGCGGCGATCCCGGCGGTCGCCGCCGCGGCGGCGACCGCCGCGAGCGGCAGGTAGCGCCAGCGCGCCGGCGGCTTGCCGGTGCGCGCGCTCTTCTGCGTGGATCCTTCGTCCTTCGGCTCCGTCATCGGTTCCATCCCTCGTGCAGCGGGCGCCCCTCAGTGGAGGTGGCCCACCGATTCATGGCAGCGCACGCACGAGAGCCCCGCGGCGCCGTGGTGCTCGCTGTCGATCGCATCCACGACGTCGCCGTGACACCCGCGACAGGCCTCCTCCGTGATGCGTAGATTGCTGGGCTTGATCCGGATCGGGTCCGGGAAGCGGCCCGAGGTGAAGGCGAAGGAGTGCCAGAACCCGTTCGACGCCTTCGTGGCATATTTTCCCAGGAACGTGTGCGGCGCGTGACAGTCGTTGCACCCAGCCACCGCTCGGTGGCTGGAGCGCTGCCACCCGGCGAACTGCTCGTTCATGATGTGGCAGTTGGCGCACGCCGACGGATCGCTCCCCAGGTACGAGGCGCCCTTCGCATAAACGAAGGTGTACCCGCCGAGCCCGGCGGCCACGCCGAGCGCGACGCAGAGCGCGAGGAGCAAGGCCCCCGTGGAGCCGCGCCCGCCGCGCGCTCGCCCGCGCACCGGCGGCTCCGGCGGTTCATCTCGCCGTTGCCCTTCCGTCATGGGATCTTGCTCTTGTGTCATTCGTCGCCGCACCGGTTCACCGGTTCATCGATCCTCGATCGACCGCTTTGCAAGGCAGGTGCCGCTACGTCTCCGCTGGAGCGGCGATCGGGGGCCTGGCGGCGGGGGGAGCCGACTCGGCTCGAGGAGCGACCGCGGGACGCCGCGGCGGGCCGGCGCGCTCGGCTGCAAGGCGTGCGCATCGGTGCAGATTCCGCGCTGGCGGGCGCTCCCTGCGGCCGCTGTTCCCGCCGCGGCCCGTCTGCGCTAGGGACCTGGCAGGAGACGTCACGTGAACGCCCCGCGCGACACGCAGCCAGCCGCCGCCACGCCCGCGAGCGCCGGCCTGCCTCCGGCGAACCACCGTATCCGGCTGCCGGATTTCGAGCTCGGCGGCGCGCTCACGGCCGAGCAGCGGGACTTCCTCGACGAGCACGGGTTCATCCGCTTCCGCGGGTTCGCCGATCGCGGCGCGGTGCGCTCGCTCGTCGAGGAGGTCGAGGCCATGGACCGCCGGCTCGTCGGGGAGGGCAGGGCGCACATCAACGGCGTCCCGCTCCTCTTCGGCACGCGAAGGACGGCTCCCGCTACATCCAGCGCATGGTGTTCGCGTCGCTCTTCGGCGAGCGCCTCCGCGCCTTCGTCCGCGACCCTCGCTTCGGCGCCGTCCTCGACGTGGCCGGGCCTGGCTACAGGATCGGCGAGCGGGAGCGCGACGGGCTCGTCATCAACCATTACCGCCACGAGGAGGGGTCGACGTACCAGCGGCTCGGCTGGCACACCGACAGCCTGCGCGACCTCTTCTATCTCGAGAAGCCGCGCCGGTACCTGAACGTCGGCTTCTATCTCGACGACTCGCCCCTCTCGAAGGGCGGCGTGCGGCTGATCCCGTCCTCTCACCGACAAGGCCTCTTCGAGATGATGACCCGCAAGGCCTATTTCCTCGACCACCGGCCCGACCCGGACGAGTACGCGCTCGAGGCCGCGGCGGGGGACCTCACGATCCACGACGGCCGCATCTGGCACCGCGTCGCGCAGGCCACGGCCACGGGCGACGCCAGCCAGCGGCGCGTGATGTACCTGCCGCTCATGAGCGGACCGCTCAAGGAGAAGCACGAGGGCAGCCCCACGCCGCTCTATTTCCGGCTGAAGCGGCTCGCGGGGTACTGAGCGCCTCGATGTCGATCACCATCGAGGAGGCGAAGAGCGGCGCGGATCTCACCGAGATCCTCGACCTGCCGCTGCGCCTCCACGCGGCCGATCCTGGCTATGTCGCGCCCCTCCGCCCGCTCGTGCTGCGGCGGCTCGACCCGCGAAACCCGTTCTTCCGCGACGCGCAGCTGCGCCTGTTCCGGGCGCGGCGCGGGCGCGAGACGGTCGGGACGATCTCGCTCCTCCTCGACGGGCGCCACGATCGCCACAGCGGCGAGCGCGCGGCGTTCTTCGGCTTCTTCGAGTGCGAGCGCGACCCGGAGGCGGCGCGGGCGCTCTTCGGCGCGGTGAGCGAGCGGGCGCTGGCGCTCGGCGCCACGTCGCTGCGCGGCCCGCGCAACGTGACGCGGGTGGAGGACATCGGGCTCCTGGTCGAGGGGTATGGCTCCCGGCCGCCGATGCTCGCGGGCCATCACCCTCCGTATTACCGCGAGCTCGTCGAGGCCGAGGGGTTCTCGAAGCGTTACGACATGCTCGCTTACGACACCCCGCTCGTCGACGCGGCGGGGCGCCGCCGCGAGCTCCCCGAGGCCCTGCGCCGGAAGGCCGACGCGGTGAGCCTCCCCGGCCTCGAGGTGCGTCGCGTCGCGGTTCACCGCCTCTCGCGCGACATGGAGATCGCCCACGCCGTCTTCACCGAGGCATATCGCGGCGTGCCGGAGGTCGTCCCGATGTCGCGCGCGGAGTTCGTGAACCTGGGGCGCGCGTTCGTCGCCCTGGCGAGCCCGCGCCTCTTGCAGATCGCGACCGTGCGCGGCGAGCCCGCCGCGTTCGCGGCGTGTTTCCCCGAGCTGAACGAGGCGTTCGCCGCGGCGCGCGGGCGGCTCTTGCCGCTCGGCTGGGCGCGCGTCCTCGGGGCGCTCCGCCGCGTCCGGACGGCGAGCTTCAAGCTCATCGGCGTCGTGCCGGCGTTCCGGTCGACGGGCCTCCACGCGCTCCTCGTGCGGCACGTGGTCGACGGCCTCTTCGCGGCGGGGTACGAGCGGCTCGAGGCCTCCTTGATCCACGAGGACAACGCGGCGATGCGCCATATCGTGGAGTCGGCCGGGTGCGTGCCTTACCGCCGTTATCGCGTCTACGAGCGCCCGCTCGGAGGGAACAGGTGATATGACGACAGCTGCCCCGCACCAGAAGACGCCGTTCACGCCGTACCAGCGGCGGCTGTTCTGGTTCCTTAGCGTGGCCTCGTTCTTCGAGGGCTACGACTTCCTGGCGCTCACGCAGATATTGCCCAACTTCGGCGCGCAGATGGGCCTCGCGCCCCGCCACGAGGGGCTCCTCGTCGGGGTCATCAACTCGGGGACGATGATCGCGTATCTCCTCGTGCGCAAGGCCGACCAGTGGGGGCGGCGGCGGGTGCTCTCGGTCACCATCGCGGGGTATACGATCTTCTCCGTGCTGACGGCGTTCTCGCCGAACGTCTATGTCTTCGCCGTCTTGCAGCTCCTCGCGCGCATCTTCCTCCTCGGCGAGTGGGCGGTCAGCATGGTGATTGCGGCCGAGGAGTACCCGAGCGATCGGCGCGGGATGGTGATCGGCGTCATCCAGGCGTTCTCGAGCCTGGGATCCATCGTGTGCGCGGGCGTCGTGCCGCTGCTCCTCGCGACGCCCTACGGGTGGCGCAGCGTGTACCTCGTCGGCGGCGTCCCGCTCTTGCTCATCGCGGTCGCGCGGCGTGGCCTGCGCGAGACGGCGCGGTTCGAGCAGGCGGCGGCCGAGCGAAAGGGGGAGGGGACGCCGCCGTTCACGCGCATCCTGCGCACGCCGTACCGCGGGCGGATGCTGCAGCTCGCCTTGATCTGGGGGCTCACGTACGTTTGCACCCAGAACGCGGTGACGTTCTGGAAGACGTTCGCGCTCCGGGAGCGCGGGCTCAGCGACGGCGAGGTGGGCGGCAGCATCACGTTCGCCGCGCTCGTCTCGATGCCGCTCATCTTCGCCTCGGGCAAGCTGCTCGACGTGGTGGGCCGCCGCAAGGGCGCGGTGATCATCTATGTGCTGGCGGCGGCCGGCGTGCTCGGCGCTTACTCGCTGGGCTCGCGGGGCGGGCTCACGGCCGCGCTGATCTTCGCCATCTTCGGCGCGAGCGGGGTGCTCCCCGTGCTGAACGCCTACATGACCGAGCTCTTCCCCACGCACCTCAGGAGCGACGCGATCGCCTGGTCGAACAACCTGCTCGGCCGGATCGGCTACATGCTCTCTCCGATCGCCGTCGGCTTCGCCGCGGAGGAAATCGGCTGGGGACCGGCGGTGTCCGCGACCGCGCTCTTCCCGCTGGTCGCGCTCGCGCTCATCCTGTGGCTCCTCCCGGAGACGCGCGGCAAGGAGCTCGAGGAGACGGCGCGGATATAGCCCAGCTTCGTGTGTCAGAGATCCGGCCGAGGATCGCCGACACGCTACAAGACGCCAAGAAGAACACAAAAATAGTGGCGTCTTGGTGTCTCCAGCATCCTGGAAGGCTGGGGTAAGCACCACGCCGCACCGCCGCGCGGTGAGCGCAAACGAGCGGGCTGAAACGTGGTTGCTGCCGGAGCCTCACAGGCTGCCGAGCCGACCCGGCGGGTGAGCGTGACATGACCGCGCCCGCCCGCGAGGCTCGAGCGGTCGCCGCGGCGCCCGAGCGGCTCCGCATCAAGCAACAGGTTTGGAGTTCCTGCGGTCCAAAGCTCGCCATCAATTAATTTGGTGGCAGCGCTGGACTGAACTAGATCCGCCCCGTCCGAACGATCCCGATCGGGCTGTGGGGACGAGCCCTACCAATGCGTCGTCGCACGTCTGCGTGCGAGCGGCCGAGGTGCGTCCGGAATACGGACCGCCAAGACATTCAGGTCGCCCGCGCCGCCCAACTCGACGTCGCGCGCGAGAAGTCAGCGAACATGCAACCTTTCACGCTGCCCGACTTCTACATGCCGCATCCGGCGCGCCTCAATCCGCACCTCGAAGGGGCGCGCGCGCATACCAAGGCCTGGTCCTACGAGATGGGTATCCTGGAGGAGAACCCGCAGGGAAAACCCATCTGGACCGAGCGCGATCTCGACGCGCACGACTACGCGCTGCTCTGCGCGTACACCCACCCCGACGCGCCGGCGCCCGAGCTCAATCTGATCACGGATTGGTATGTCTGGGTGTTCTTCTTCGACGACCATTTCCTCGAGATTTACAAGCGCACCAAGGACATGCGCGGCGCGAAGGCGTACCTCGACCGCCTGCCGCTCTTCATGCCCGTCGTGCCCACGGGGACCCCGCCGGAGCCGACGAACGTGGTCGAGCGCGCGCTCGCGGACCTCTGGGCGCGGACCGTCCCGCTCACCTCGGTCCACTGGCGCGAGCGCTTCCTCGTGGCGACGAAGAACCTGATGCTCGAATGCATGTGGGAGCTCGCCAATATCCAGGAGAACCGCGTCGCGAACCCGGTCGAATACATCGAGATGCGCCGCAAGGTCGGCGGCGCGCCCTGGTCCGCGGGCCTCGTGGAGATCGCCGTGGGCGCCGAGGTCCCGGCCGCCGTCGCCGCGACGCGCCCCCTCGAGGTCCTGCGCGACACGTTCTCGGACGGCGTCCACCTGCGCAATGACGTGTTCTCGTACCAGCGCGAGGTCGAGGACGAAGGGGAGAACGCCAACTGCGTGCTCGTCCTCGAGCGTTTCCTCGGCGTCCCCACGCAAAGGGCGGCCGATCTGACGAACGAGATCCTGACGTCGCGGCTCCAGCAATTCGAGAACACGGCGCTCGTCGAGGTGCCGGCGCTCTGCGTGGAGTACGGGCTGACGCCGGCGCAGGCCCTCGACGTCGCCAAGTACGCGAAGGGGCTGCAGGATTGGCAGTCCGGCGGCCACGAGTGGCACATGCGGTCGAGCCGCTACATGAACCAAAACGCGGACAAATCCGCGAGCGTCCCCGATCTCGTCGGGGCGCCGACGGGGCTCGGCACCTCGGCGTTCCGGCTCAGGCTCACGCCCGGCGCCCTGGGTTTGCAGCGGATCAAGACCCTCACCCACGCCCCGTTTCAGCCTGTGGGCAGGACGCCGCTCCCGAAGATCCACATGCCGTTCAAGCTCCGCTTGAGCCCGCATCTGCCCGCGGCGCGCCGGAACACCCTCGAGTGGGCCCGCAAGTTCGCGATGCTCGACGTGGTGCCGGGCGTCTTCGGGTCCGGGATCTGGGACGAGCGCAGCTTCATCGGCTTCGATTTCCCCATCTGCGCTGCGGGCATTCACCCGGACGCGTCCCCGCACGAGCTCGACCTGAGCTCCGCCTGGCTGACGTGGGGAACGTACGGCGACGATTATTTCCCGCGCGTGTTCGGCGCGACGCGGGACATGGCGGGCGCGAAACGGTTCATCGCCCGGCTCTCGATGTTCATGCCCCTCGACTGCGCGGGCGCCCCGGTGCCCGAGAACCCGGTGGAGAGCAGCCTGCTGGATCTCTGGATCCGTACAGCCTCCACCATGTCGATGAATTCGCGGCAATCGCTCCGCCGCAGCGTCGAGACCATGACCGGGAGCTGGCTCTGGGAGCTCCTGAACCAGACCCAGAACCGGATCCCGGATCCGGTCGATTACGTCGAGATGCGCCGCAAGACGTTCGGCGCCGATCTCACGATGAGCCTGTCCAAGCTCACGCTGGGCGACGTGGTCCCGGCCGAGCTCTTCCGCACGCGGACGATGCGAGGGCTCGACAACACCACGGCCGACGTGGGCGGGTGGATCAACGATCTCTATTCGTACCGCAAGGAGATCGAGTTCGAGGGCGAGCTCAACAACCTCGTGCTGGTCGCCGAGCGGTTCCTCGAATGCGACGCGCAGCGCGCCAAGGAGGTCGTCAATGACCTGATCACGGCGCGCGTGCTGGAGTTCGAGCACATCGTCGCGACCGAGCTGCCCCGAATCCTCGACGAGTTCGACCTCGACAAGGCGGCGCGCGAGGCCGTGCTCGGATACGTCGAGAAGCAGCGAGCGTACATGGCTGGCGTCCTCAACTGGCACGTCGTGACGAGCCGGTACGTGGACGCGGAGCTCGAGCGCCACCCGATCGAACGGGCGATCGAGGGCGCGCGTGGGTTTGGCGCCTCTGCGGCGCGTATCAGCAGTCTCTTCGGCGCCGGAAAAGCCGGCGCCGCGGCTCCTGCTGCGAAGGCGGATCTTTCAATGGGTACGGCGCGGTCCGTGCCGGCGAAGCACGGGCGGCCCTAGCCGTCCGGGAAAGAGATACTCATGTCTATCACAGGTAATCTGGGTTCGATCGATCAGCACCAGACCAGCCTCGCGACGGCGGCCGCGCGGCAGCTCGCGACGACGACCAAGTCGGCGCCGCAGATGCAGGGCATCTCGTCGCGGTGGCTGGTCAAGCTCCTGCCGTGGGTGCACGTCAACGGCGTGTACCGCGTGAACCGCCGCCTGAGCTATGCGGTGGGCGACGGGCGGGTGACGTTCACGAACACCGGCGCGAAGATCCAGGTCATCCCGCAGGAGCTCGGCGAGCTGCCGCTCCTCCGCGGTTACGATGACGTCGAGGTCCTCACCGCGCTGGCGAACCGCTTCGTGCAGCGTGAATACAAGCCCGGCGACGTCATCACCGAGCGCGGCAAGGAGGCCGATCACATCAGCCTCATCGCGCACGGCAAGGTCAACAAGATCGGCGCGGGCAAGTACGGCGATGAGACGGTGCTCGCGGTCCTCGCCGACGGCGACCATTACAGCTACCAGGCGCTCCTGGAGACGCAGGATTACTGGACGTTCACGGCCAAGGCCGTCACGGCGGTCACGGTGCTGACGCTCCAGCAGAGCGTCTTCGAGGAGCTCGTCGCCCAGCACCCGTCGCTGAAGAAGCACCTCGACAACTTCAAGGCGCTCGCCACGAAGAAGCAGGACAACACGGGCGAGGCCGCGATCGAGATCGCGGCGGGCCACTCCGGCGAGCCCGTCCTCCCCGGCACGTTCGTCGATTACGAGACCTCGCCCCGCGAGTACGAGCTCAGCGTGGCGCAGACCGTGCTCCACATCCACACGCGCGTCGCGGATCTGTTCAACGAGCCGATGAACCAGACGGAGCAGCAGCTCCGCCTGACCATCGAGGCCCTGAAGGAGACCCAGGAGCACGAGCTCATCAACAACCCCGAGTTCGGTCTCCTGCACAACGCCGACCTGAAGCAGCGCATCCACACGCACAGCGGCCCCCCGACGCCGGACGACATGGACGAGCTCCTCGCCACGGTCTGGAGGGAGCCGTCGTTCTTCCTCGCGCCCCCGCGGGCCATTGCGGCGTTCGGCCAGGAGTGCAGCCGCGTCGGCGTCTATCCGCAGAGCATCGAGGTGAACGGCCATCGCGTCCCGGCGTGGCGCGGCGTGCCGATCTTCCCGTGCAACAAGATCCCGGTCTCGGAGACGCGGACGACCTCGATCCTGCTCGTGCGCGCGGGCGAGAAGAACCAGGGCGTCATCGGCCTGCACCACGCCGGCATTCCGGACGAGGTCGAGCCGAGCCTCAACGTGCGCTTCATGGGGATCAACGAGAAGGCCATCATGTCGTACCTCGTCAGCCTCTATTACTCGGCGGCCGTGCTGGTCCCCGACGCGCTCGGCGTCCTGGAGAGCGTCGAGATCGGACGCGCCCACGAGTGAACCTCGAGCGGTAGCCGCTCCGCGCGTGCCCCGCGCAGACGTGGGGCACACGCGGAGCGCTCTGCTCTCCGAAGCGCGCAGAAGGAAAGGTACGTCATGGCAAACGCGGAAATACTTGGGAACGGGGACGAGGGTGAGCGTTCGAGCCTCGGGACGCTGGGGGCGCGAGGGCTCGCGACGACGACCAAATCGCACCCGCAAATGCAGGGGATCACGCCCAGGTGGCTCTTGCATGTATTGCCCTGGGTCGAGGTCACGGGCGGCACGTATCGCGTGAACCGCCGCCTGAGCTATGCCGTCGGCGACGGGCGGTTGAGCTTCAGCAACGTCGGGGCGAACGTGCAGGTGATCCCGCAGGAGCTCGGCGAATTGCCGCTCTTGCAAGGCTTCTCGGATGACGCCGTGCTCGACACCCTGGCGAGCCGGTTCACCCAGCGGGAGTACAAGCCCGGCGCGCTGATCGCCG
Source organism: Sorangium aterium (assembly GCF_028368935.1). NCBI lineage: Bacteria > Pseudomonadati > Myxococcota > Polyangiales > Polyangiaceae > Sorangium > Sorangium atrum. The sequence continues at coordinate 917,811 of NZ_JAQNDK010000004.1, forward strand.
AGCGCGGGAGACCAGCGGAGACGATCTTCCTGCTCGCGCACGGGAAGGCCCAGAAGCTCGGCGTGGGCAAGTACGGCGCCGACACGATCCTCGACGTCCTCGCGGATGGGGATCATTTCGGGGATCAGTCCGTCATCGAATCGAACGACGTATGGACCTATTCGGTCAGGGCCGTCACGCCGTGCATCGTGCTCGAGCTCCCGCAGCGCGTCTTCGAGGATTTGATCTCGCGATCGCCGGCGCTCCGCGCGCACGTCGAGTCGCTCAAGGAGCGGCTGAAGAAGCCGCAGGACAAGCTCGGACAGGCGGCGATCGCCCTCACCGCCGGTCACAAGGGCGAGCACGCGCTCCCGAGGACGTTCGTCGATTATGAGACCGCGCCGCGTGAATACGAGCTCAGCGTCGCGCAGTCGATCCTCCGGCTCCACACGCGCGTCTCGGATCTCTTCAATGATCCGATGGATCAGCTCCAGGAGCAGCTCCGCCTGACCGTCCAGGCCCTGCGCGAGCGGCAGGAGCACGAGCTCATCAACAACCGTGATTTCGGCCTCCTGCACAACGCCGACCTGAAGCAGCGCCTCCATCCCCGGAGCGGCCGCCCGACGCCCGACGACATGGACGAGATCCTCTGCCGGCGCCGCAAGTCGCAGTTTTTCCTGGCGCACCCGCGCACGATCGCCGCCTTCCACCGGGAGTGCAGTCGCCGCGGCGTCTACCCGACCACCGTCGAGCTCTCCGGCATGCAGGTCGCGGCGTGGCGCGGCGTCCCGATCCTGCCTTGCGACAAGATCCCCATCAACGAGGACAAGACGAGCTCCATCCTCGTCATGCGCACGGGGCAGGACCATCAGGGCGTCATCGGCCTCCACCGCACGGGCCTCCCCGAGGAGATCGAGCCCGGTGTCTCGGCCCGCAGGATGGAGACCGACGGAAAGGCCATTACCTCGTACCTTGTGAGCACCTATTACTCCGCCGCGGTGCTGGTGCCCGACGCCCTCGGCGTCCTTGAGAACGTCCAGATCGGGCGGTAGTCTCGACTGCATCGATGACTCTGCATCTCGACCTGCTCCTCCACAACCTCGTCGCGCTGTGCATCGCGATCGTGGCGCTCCTGCTCCTCTCGGAGCTCGTGGTCAGGCTGATCCATCGGGGCTACGCCTTCGTCTTGCGTTCGCCGACGCTGGAGCACGTCACGGCCGACGAGCGCAGGTCGTTCCGGCGTCGCGTCCGTCGCCGCGCGCTCGTCTGGGTCGCGCTCGTCGGGGCCGTGCTCGTGGGCGGCGCGGCGTTCGCCGTGGTCCGCGGGATTCGCGCCCTCGACGTGGTGAAGAGCGCGCTCGTCGGGCTCGCCGGAGACGATCCCGCGCTCGCCAAGATGCGGTGGCTCACCGCGCTCGGCATCGCCGTCGGCGCGCTCTTCGTCGACGCCCTCGCCCGGGGGCTCGCCGACGCGGTGGGGAAGGCGGTCGCGCGCTCGGACTGGCTGGCGAAGCGGCGCGAGCCGGTCGCAGAGGTCACGATACGCCTGCGCAAGGCGCTCCGCGTGGTCGTCCTCGGCGCCGCAGCGGTCCTCCTCGCCGAGAAGCTCGCGCTCGCGCCGGGGACCCAGCGCGCCGTGTTGCTCGCCAGCTACACGCTGGGCGCATTTTACATGAGCCGCCTCGCGACGGGGATCGGCTACCTCCTCCTCGACGTCATCTTCGACAACTCCACGAGGCTCGCCCGCCTCGAGAGCCCGCTCAGGTACCTCGGGAACCTGTCGCACCTGCTCGGGATCACGAAGCGCGTCGTCGATTATTGCGTGTACATCACGGCGGCGACGTGGGTCGCGGACGCGCTCACGCCCGACACGTGGCTCTCGCAGGCGGGGCGGGTCGGGCTCCGGATCATCGCGATCGTCTATGCGAGCCGGGTCCTCGTCGAGATCTGCGTGCTCCTCATCAACGACCTCTTCCTCGGGAAGGTGGCGGAGGAGAACCCCCAGACGCTCCAGCAACGAAAGACCCTGGTCCCCGTGGCCATGGGCTTCGTGCGGTACGCGATTTACTTCTCGGCTCTCGTGCTGGGGCTGCGCGAGGCTTCCATCGACCCCACGCCGCTGCTCGCCGGCGCCGGCGTCATCGGCGTGGCCATCGGCTTCGGCGCGCAGACGTTCGTGGGGGACATCGTGGCCGGCTTCTTCATCCTCTTCGAGAACCTGCTCCTCGTCGGGGATCTCGTGGAGATCGGCGGCATCCAGGGGCGCGTGGAGGAGATCGGCGTTCGTATCACGAAGATCCGCGACGAGATCGGCGTGCTCCATTCGATCCCGAACGGCGAGGTGCGCAAGGTCGCGAACCATTCGCGATCCTACGTGAACGCGGTGGTCGACGTGCACGTGCCTTACGAGGAGGACGTGCAGCGGGTGCGCGAGCTCCTCGCGAGGGTCGCCGAAAAGGAGGTCGAGCTGCAGACGGGCGCTCCGGGGCAGGTGGAAGTCGGCGTGGAGGAGCTCAACGAGGGATCGATCGTCCTGCGTATCAGCGCGCGCGTGCCGCCCGGCAAGAACAAGGAAGTGAACGATGCGCTGCGCGGCCGCGTCGTCGAGGAGCTTTGCAAAGCTCAGGTCAGCGCGCCGCGCCCGCGTCGAGCCGTCCTCATCGACAGCACGCTTTCCGTCAAGAACCCGCCCAGGCGAGAGATCGAGGAATCCGCGCCCGTCACGCCTTTCTCGCCCACGAGCGACGACTGACGAGCGGTTCGCCTCGCGGCCGTGCGCACGGCGCAGGGCGTGACGGTCGGCGCTGCGCACCTGCCGGCGGCCGGCGGCGGGCAACATGGGATGAAGTCGGTCGATGTCGCCGTGAAGCTGGTTACGGGCCTGCGTTCGAAGCCGCGACTCGTTCTCGTATTTCGACTACCCTGGTCAGAGCCACGGAGGGGTGACGGTTGCGACAATGGATCCGCCGGACGGAGCCGCCGCGCGAGGGGCCCCGCCGCCGCGATGCGCTCTCGCGACGTCGCCGCGGTCGAGGGCGCCGAGAGCCCGGCGGACCTCACATGCCGTGAAGCTCGCACGCACAGCGGAGAAGGAACGAGGAGGACAAGGATGCCCACCATTGCAATCGTCGGCGCCGGCGTGGCCGGCCTGCACCTCGCGCTGCACCTCCAGAAGGAGGGCCTCGACGTGAGCCTCTACGAGGAGCGCACGCCGGACGAGATCCGGACGGGGCGCCTGCCCAGCACCGTCGGGCTCTCCCCGCCGACGCGGGCGCGCCAGCGGGCGCTCGGCGTCGCGCACTGGGAGGGGCCCGAACATGCCACCAGGACCATCCGGATCCGCGTGGCGGCCGCGCCGGCGCTCGACTTCGTCGGTCGCCTCGCGGATCAAGCGCTCTTCATCGACATGCGCGTCTATCTGCCCCAGCTGCTCGAGGACTTCGTCGCGCGGGGCGGCCGCGTGGTGAGGGCCTCGCTCGACGCGGCCGGCGTCCGCGGCCTCGCCGCCGGACACGACCTCGTGGTCGTCGCCACGGGCCGGGCGGGCCTCACGGAGCTCTTCTCGAAGGTCCCCGAGCGAAGCCCGCACGCCGCGCCCATGCGGCGGCTCTTCGCGGGCATCGTCCGAGGGCTCCGCATGCCGCCCGGGCCGATGGAGTTCATGTTCCAGCTCTCCCCGGGGCACGGTGAGATCTTCGAGAACCAGTACATCACGCTCGGGGGGATCGCGCCCTCGCTGCTCATCGAGGCGATCCCCGGCGGCGCGCTCGAGCCGATCACGCGGATGCGCTATGAGGACGATCCGGCGCGCTTCGACGCGGCGCTGCTCGACGCGGTGCTCGCGCACGCGCCGCTCACGGCCGAGCGCGTCGATCGGGCGAGCTTCGGCCTGGCCGGCCCGCGCGACTACCTGACGGGCGCCGTGACCCCGGTGGTGCGGCGCGCGTACGCGCCCCTCGGCGGCGAGCGGTTCGCGCTCGCGCTGGGCGATCTCCACATCACTTACGATCCGATCACGGGCCAGGGCGCGAACATGGCCACGCTCGCGGCGTCGCTGGCCGCCGAGCAGATCGCCGGGCAGGCGGCCGCCGGCGCCGCGTTCGACGAGGCGTTCTGCGCGGACCTGGAGGATCGCCTCTGGAGCGCGCTCCGGCCGGCCACGGAGTGGACGAACGCCTTTCTCCTCCCGCCGCCGGACCACGCGCTGGCCCTCCTCGCCGCGGCCGCGCGCAGCCAGCCGGTGGCCGACGCGTTCGCCACGAACTTCTCGTACCCGGAGCGCCAGTGGGCGATCCTCTCGTCGCCCGAGGCGACGGCCAGCTTCATCGCGAGCCACGCCTGACGATCAGCTGAAGCGCGCCCGGATCGGCGCCGGGCTCTCGCAGATCGGGCACGCGTCCGCGCGCTCGGCGATCTTGCCGCAGTCCTTGCAGTCGACGCGATAGCCGTGGAAGCCGGGGTCGTGCAGCTCGACGCTCGTCTGCGCCCTGTCCGCGCGCTTTCCTTCGTACTTCACGCGCATCGGCACGAACGCGATATAGCGCACCTCGATGTGCTCGCACCGCGAGCACCGCTCCGGCACGGCGTACGTGTTGGTCGTCGTGAGCCCGCGCGCGAGGCCGCCTTCGGCGTGGCACCGGGGGCAGCGGTCGTCCGTGAACAGGAGGTGCTGGCACGCGCCGCACGTGATCTCGTACAGCCCGTCGACGAACATCTCGCCTTTGTAGACCCACTTGACCGGTCCGACGGGCTCGCCCTCCATGAGCGGCACGAGCCCGTCGACATACGAGCGTAGGTTGAGCTGTCGTCCCCCGCACGCGGGACACCCCGCCTCGACCATCTCGGCAAACGCGCGTTCGGAGAGCCTGCTCATGATCGTCGCCTTCTAGCACGCCTCGGCGGCGGGAGGACCGAAATGGCCGGGCCGCGCCTGCCACGCCAGCGCCGGCCATTGCGGGCGCTGGCGTCGCCCTGGAGGGGCCAGCCTCCACAGATGGAGGCCCCGGCCTCCAGGGCATGGCCTCCGAGCGGGGCCCGGACCATTCCAACAGGCGCCCGGCATCACGCGAAGCCGGCGCTCGCTCCACGACCAAGCGCTGCGAACCCGGGGATATGCCGCCCAGCGCGCGGCCTTCGGCGGCGCCGCGCCGGGCCGCCCAGGCGTGCCTTCAGCCAGTGGCCTGACGATTGCTATTACGTCGAAGCGTCGAAGCGTAGCTCGCACGGTCGGTCAGGCGATTCCCACCATGATGTCGAGGGGTGGGAAGAGCGCCTGCCCAGCATCCATATCGCGCTCGCGTGAGACCAGCGCGCAGGCCTGCCGACGCGGAGGCGCTGCGGCCGCGCGCGCCGTCGAGAGGGCGAGAGCGCCCGAGCACGAACCGAACCCGAGGTGAACCATGTCGTCGGTCTCCATCAGAACAACGATGATCTTCATTCTCATCGGCGCGGCCGCGGGCTGCGCCGCCCCTGCCGAGAAGGACGCGCCGGAGGAAACGGCGGTCGAGTCGCAGGCGGTCGAGTGCAGCAACGAGTGCATCCTGGCGATGGTGAACAGGCAGCTCTCGCTGATGGGAGAGTTCGGGAGCGAGGAGGAGTTCACGCGGGCGCTCCGGGAGCTCGTGGCCATCGGGCCGGCGGTCGTCCCCGTGGTCGCCGAGGTCTACAAGGCGTGGTCGGTGTCGGTCCCGCCGGACAAGGCCGAGTCGGCGAGGCCCGGCGAGATGCGCTGGCGGGCGGCTCACCTCCTTGGCCTGCTCGGCTCGCGCGACGGCATCAAGCCGCTGAACGAGATCGCCACGACGAAGCTCCCCGACCCCGAGGTCGACGAGCAGCTCTTCGCGGATGAATACCGCGTTCGCCTGCGCGCGATCGCCGGGCTCGAGGCGCTCGGCGCCGCGGAGGAGCTGAAGGCCATCTACTCCGCCGGCGACCTCCTGCGCAACCCGGCGGCGGCGAGCCTCTACGCCCTCGGGATCGACGTCGGCGGGATCCAGCTGATCGACGCGCGCAAGGCGCTCGCGGAGGACGTCGCCGACGCCAAGGATTACAACCCGAACAACGGTCGGCCGGCGCAGCCGGAGAAGCCCGGATCACGGGCGTTCAAGGTGGCTCCCCGGACCGACACGCCTGCCATCACTCGTTGAGGGATCGATCATGAAAAGCACGATCAGCGCCATTCTTGCGTCTTGTTTGCTCCTCGGCGTCGCCTCCGAGGCCCGCGCCGACACCTGCGACACCGTGCGTGGGACCGATCCCGGGGTGATGACGAGCTTCTGGTGCACGCAGCCGTGGATCGACTTCTACTGGGATGCGTACGACTTCGACAAGGGGGACTGGGACGACGGCTTCGGCTGGGAGGCCGCGTGCGACCGGAGGCGGCCGCTGGCGCGCACGTTCCAGGCGATCGAGCTCCTCAACTATGCGTCGCCGAACGAGCCGCTCAAGACGAACGACTTCAACGGCAACATCCTGCGCTGGGGCGGCAACTACACGATTCGTGAGTTCGACGAGCTGGACGCGCGGTGCGGGGACGGGTCGAAGCGGGCGTACACGACCTGGGGCGGGTTCGATGACTATACGGAGCTCTACATCCCGTTCTTCTACAACGAGAACGTCGTGGAGCGCGCCGGGACGTTGATCCACGAGTCGCGGCACGCGGACTGGTGCGGACACAGCGGCAACGACGGCAGCAACAAATGCCCTGCCAAGAGCGAGTCCTGCGACGAGAAGTACCTGGATGGGTGCTCCGGGATCGGGTCGCCCAGCGGGCGGGGCGCGGACGGCTACCAGGTCCTGTGGCTGTGGTGGTACGCTTTCGAGGCCGACGCGCAGCACAGCTCGTCGACGATGAAGGCCTTCGCGAGGGACGAGGCGAACCGGATCCTGAACACGATGTTCGACGTCAATCCCTGCTTCAACATCACGAGCAATGGCAGCAAGATCATCACGTGTTAGGAGGGCGGCGCTCGGCGCCTTCCTGTGGGGCGCGCTGTGCCTCGCGGGGTGCGCCGGGCACCCCGGCTCGGACATCCCGCCGGCGCCCTGGGCGCAGCTCGAGGTGAACAGCGGCGCAGGCGAGGAGACCGTCGTCTGGATCGAGATGAGCGGCACGTTCGAGGGGCACCAGGGGAAGGCGGCGCTCCGCGGACAGCTCAGCGCCGAGCAGATCTCGGGTCTTCGAGGGCTGTTCCGGGACGAGCTGCTCGCGATCTACCGGAGCGACGCGCTGCCGACCGACGGCAGCATCGACCTCGCGGGCACCGCCGAGCGGCCGATCTTCCGCGTCGTGGTGCGCGAGGAGAGCGACGCGATCCGGGCGGGCTCCGAGAAGCTCTCGGCGTATTTCGCCGAGGGGGCGCAGCGCGCCGAGACGACCGAGATGCTGCGGGAGGTCAAGGCGATCCTCGCCGCGGCGACGCCGGCTCCCTAGCGCTGCCTCCGGGTCTGCGTCACTCCTCCCGGATCAGCGCCTCGATCGCCTCGAAGACGCGCGGCACGACGGGCAGGTTCGGATCGGTGTACGCCGCGGCCTGCGACTCGTTCGACAGCGTCGCCTCCTTGAGCGTGTGGCTCATTCCCTCGACGATGACGAGCGTCGCGTCCGGGCGCGCCTCGGCGAGCCGCTCCGCGTCCTCGACCTTGGTCTGGAGATCGGTCGTCCCTTGCAGGAGGAGGATCGGCGCCGTCACGGCCGCGAGCTCCACCGCGGGGTCGTGCTTCATCCAGGAGATGATGAACGGCTGCACGCTCGGCCGAAACAGGCTCATGAACAGCCGGGTTTGCGGGATGTCGGCGACGGGCTCTCCGTCCTCGAGCTGGTCGAGGATCGCGTCTGCCTTCTCGCGATCCTCGTCCGGAAGGCCCTCGAGCTGCTCCCGCAGGACATCGCCGATGGGCCTGCCAGCGCCGGCGATCGAGACAAAGCCGTCGATCTCGGTCTCCCGGGCGAGCAGCATCCCGAGCAGCGAGCCCTCGCTGTGCCCCACCACCGTGATCGTCGCGAAGCGCCCGTCCTCGCGGAGCTTCTTCACCCACAGGCCGGCGTCGTCGGCGCCCATCTCGAAGAGCAGCTCCTGCTCCGTCCGGGGGGCCGCGGAGACGCTCGCGCCGATGCCGGCCTTGTCGTAGCGAATCGACGCGATGCCCCTGTCCCGGAGTCCATCCGCAAGGAGCCTGTACGTGTCCGGCTCGATGTCCACGGCGAGCTGATTGCCGTCCCGGTCGGTCGGCCCCGACCCGGGGATGATCACGACAGCAGGGAACGGCCCGCACCCGGCTGGCACCACGAGCGTGCCAGACAGCGTGCCGCGCGCGTTCTCGACAGTGATCTTGGCGCTGGCCGCCTCCGGACACGCCGGCGCGTCCGGCGTCGTCGGCGCCTCCGTGTCGTCAGGGGACGCGTCGCTCCCGGAGGCGGACGACGTGCGCTCTCCGGCGCCGCAGCCCGCGCCGAGGGACGACCACGCGAGCGCGGCGACACACGAGACGGCGAGCGCGGCGCGGCGCGCCGGGACCACGAGATACGATCGAAATGACATGACGAGCCCTCCGAGCATGAGAGAGAGGTGCAGCGCCGCCCGGGGCGCACCGGTGCGCCCTCGCGGTCGCGCGAGCACCGCAGAGCGCGCCGCGCGAGCCGGGCGGCGCACCGGGGAGATCGATGACTCAGCCGAGGTGCGCGAGCGCGACCTTCGAGAGGATCTCCGACAGGAGCACGAGGCCGATGAGCCCCGCGATCAGAGGCGCGCCGCGCAGGCCGGAGGCGTTCCTGAAGCCCCGAACGAGGAGCGCCAAGGACCACACGAGACACACAGTTCCGACGACGGCGATGACGGCCAGCTCGGGCGTGAATGCGGGCACGCCCGCCGGCAGCCGCGGGGCGAGCAGGCCGAGCGCGACGGCGGCGAGCGCGATCGGCGCGCGCGACAGGCCGATCACGCCGAGAAAATCGATGAGCCGCACGCGGCGCCGCAGGAGCCGCGCATACGTCCAGAAGAGCAGGGCGGGCAACGGCCACGCGACGACCTGCTCGAGGAGCGCCGTCCGGTACGAGATGACGGCAGGCGTCGCGTGCAGGTCGAGGAAGCCGTCAAAGCGAACTCCGAGCCTCGTGAGGGCGACGTTCAGCGCGGCGACGGCGAGCCCCGCCGCGGCGGCGGCTCCCCCGCCGAAGCGCTCGAACGGATTCAGCGCGAGCCGCCATCCGCGCTGGGGAGGCCGCGGCGACATCGTTGCCAGCAGCCGCTCGCCTTCCGCGGGGTTGATGACGTTGTCGCGCACGAGCGCGCGCACTCTCTCGTCGGGCGTGGTCATCATCATAATCCCACCTTGCGCAGAGCCTCCTCGGCCTCCTTCGCGGAGAGCCGCCCCTTCTCGAGCGCATCCAGGATCTCGTGCCGGCGCCGCGCGACGCCCTGCTCCAGCGCATCGAGCCGGCCGATGATCTCGTCGAGCCGATTTCGCACGGTCGGATAGCTGATCTGAAGGACCTGAGCCATCGCCTTCAGGCTGCCTGACGAGCGCACGAACGCGGTCACGAAGGCGAGATCGTCCGGCGACAGCTGGAGCAGCGCGGGGATCTCGAACTGGCCGTCCAGGTTGGTTCCGCAGCTCTGGCAGCCGAGCCGCGTCGCGCGCAGCTCCCCATCACAGCTAGGGCATCTGACGACAAATCTTGCCACGGGATGAGCTTAATATCCTCACCGAGGTCAATATTGTCAATGTTGAGTTGATGAAAATTGATCCGAAAATCAATTTTGTTTAAGAGCCGCCCCTGTCATGTGTTCGGCGCGGCTCTGGCCCGCCCGGGGCGCTGCGGCTCGCGCCGCTCGCGACGGCGCAGCGCCGCTCGCGACGGCTCAGCGCCGCTCGCGCCGCCGCGCGAACGCGAGCGCCGCGATGAGGCCGAGGCCGGCGAGGGCCATGGGCGCGGGGGCCGCGGGCGAGCCGGCGGCGCGGCAGCTGCAGCCGCCGTCGTCGCCCTCGTCGGCCTCCACCTCGTCCGTGCCGCCGGTCGCCGCGCTGGTGGAGCCGGCGCCGGAAGAGGCGGAGGCGGAGCTCGAAGCGCTGGGGCCGGGGGCCGCGTCGCCGCCCGCGCCGTCGCTGCCGCCGCTGCCGCCCGCAGCGTCGCCGCCCGCGCCCACGGTGCTCCCGGTCCCGCCGGAGCCGCCCGCGCCGCCGGAGCCGCCGGCGCCGCCGGCGCCGCCCGCGCCACCGGCGCCGCCTTCCCCGGAGGAGGGCAGCGCGGGGCGGACGTCGTCGAGGGTGTCCCCCTCCACGGCGTCATCGAGGACGATGACGGGGCTGTCGGTGAACTCGGACGGGTTGCGCAGCAGGCCGATCTGCGTGAAATGCGCGTTGTTGTCGGCGAGCGTCTGCGCCTTCCCTCCGGTGACGACCTGCTTGCCGTCGAACCACACGTCGACGGAGCCCTGGCTCGGGTTCGTCGACCACCGGACGTGCAGCGCGATGCGGTGCCACACGCCGGGCGTCACCGCGCCGTCCGCCTCCCAGTGCACCTTGTTGTCGGGCTTGCGGGTGGCGAAGCTGATGTGCTGCCCCACGACCTCGAACGACATCATCTGGTTGTAGCTATTTTCGGACTCCCAGTATCCGATCTGCGTCGGCGGGTCCGCCGCGAGCGCCTCGGGGAGATAGAAGCTCCAGGCGAAGTAGGTCTGGGCGCCCTCGGCCGTGCGCCCGCCGGCCGGCTTGTGGTTCAGCTCGACGCGCTTGATGCCGTTCGACCACCTCGCGTCGTTGGTGAGCTGGACCTTCCCGGCCCTCGTGCCCTGAAGGACAGGCGACGTCACCACGGAGATGTGCTCGCCGTTCAGGGTCGTGTTCCACTGGTTCAGATTGCCCGTCTCGAAGTCTCCGGTCCAGACCGGCGCCGCGGAGGCGCCCGTGGCGAGCGTCGTCGCCAGCGCGGCGGCCGCCAGGGCGGAGAGCGAGAGGCGAGGTCGCCGCCCGAGGAGCGCTCGGGAGCGGGCAAGCGGGGATCGATGTGCGGTAAGGAGATCGGTAGAAGTCATGGCGGGATTCGACGCGTTTTCCGGCCGGCAGTCAACCGAGAAGCCGCGCCTCGCCGCCGACGCTGCGCGGCTCCTCGGTCTCTCCAGCGCGCCCTCCAGCGCGTCGCGGGGGGAGCGCGGCCGTCATCGCTTCAGGCGGAGAGCTCGATCCAGAGCGCCCGAGTCTCGTGCGACCGGAGGTGGATGAGGCGCTCTCCGGTGTTGAGGGCGTCGCCGGGGCAGGTCCAGGGCTCGAGGCAGACGAAGTCCTTGCCTTGCAAGGTCCACACGACCCAGTGGGTGAACTCGGGCGAGCCGCGGACGGCGATGCGCACCCCGGGGGTGCCTTCGATCGACAGCGAGCTCTCGGTGGAGCCGTGATCGAGCAGGTGGAGGTCGACCTCGGGCCGGGTCAGGTCGAAGCCGGAGAAGGGCGCTTCCCGCTTCGTGGTGTTGTCGAACGCGCGCGTCGCCCGCGTCTCGATCGAGGCCCGGGCCTTGTCCGCCTGCGAGACGGCGAAGTAGGGGTGAAACCCGGCGCCGAAGGGCATGGGCGGGGCGCCTGCGCCGGTCTCGTTGGTGATGCGCAGATCGATGCGGAGCGCCCTGCCGAGCAGCGTGTAGGTGAACTCGGCGCGGAAATCCCAGGGGTACTGGGCGCGCGTCGCCTCGCTCGATCGGAGGACGAGGCGCGCGTACGCGCCGCCCGACTCGAGGGTGCCATGGTCGTCGAGCGACCACGGCAGGGTGCGGGCGAAGCCGTGCTGGCGCATCTGGCCCGCTGCTCCGGCGGCGGACCAGGCGTCGCCGGCGAGCTTGCCCGGGGAGGGGAAGAGCACGGGGTTGCCGCCGCGCACGTTGGCGCTGCGATCCTCGAAGGTGGCGCGATCGAGGTAGAGCAGCTCGCGCCCGCCGAGGGCCAGCTCCGTCAGGATGCCGCCGCGCGCCGGCGCCAGCACGGCGCGGCTCGCCGAGCCGCCGTCGACGAGCTCCACCGTGGGGATCGCGCCTTCGATTTGCTTCACGCTGAACATGACACCTCCGGTCTCTTCAGTTGCTTCGCAGCCACTCGAGCAGCCCGACGATCAGCGCGAGCGCCGCGATGGGCAGCGCGATCCACCCGAGGACCGTCGCCCAGCCGCGGCGGAGGGAGCGGCCGCCGCGATCCTCGCACGCGAGGCAGATCGCCCAGACGCGCGCGCCGCCCTCCGTGAGCACGCAGCAGTCGCCGCACACGGGCGCGCCGCAGCGCGCGCACGGCCCCGCCGCCTCGGCGCCGCAGCGCGTGCAGCGCGCGACGGCCCCGCCGCCGTCGTCGTGGAAGATCAGGCCGCCGGACATGGGGCTGCGCCCTTCGGCGGCGGAGAAGAGCGCGTCCATGACCGCGGGCGCGCGCGAACGGGGGGCTCCTCGTGGACGGGCACGGACGTCTCCTCCGCCGCGATTCTGCAAGCTTTGGGGGCTCGAGACAACGCTGGAGACCGCAGGGCGCGCCGGGCCTTCTAAGCTATCCCGTCGCGCGGTACGGTGGAGGGGTATTCAACGATCGTGCGATACGTAGGTTGAATGAGGGCGATGGCGGGCGAGCACCCGAGGCGTCTCGCTCGATCGTCCGTTGCGGGCTGTGCTCCTCAGCGCAGGCCCGGGAGCGGCAGGCCCGGGAGCGAGTTGCCGATCGCCGTGACGAGCTGCTCGTGCGTGATCGTCCCCGCGAGGCGGAACGGCACGTCCACGTTGAGCGTCTCCCCGCCGATCGCGACGGTGCCGCTCACCTGGTACGGGATACCGCGGCTCTGCGCCGCCAGCGCGGCGATGCTCGTGAGGTCCTTCCACTTCACCGAGAGCGGCGCCTCGATACGGGTCCACTTCTTCGCGGGCAGATCGAGCGGCGTGAGCGCGGTGACGGTGCCGACGTCGTACTTGCCGTCGAGCAGCACGCTCGCCTTCATCGAGCGCGTCGAGAGATCGATGCTGTTCGGGTTGTACGCCTGGATCTGGACCCGCAGATCGATGCCCTGGGCGGTGACGGCGGTCACCGCCGCGAGCTCGGGCTTGAGCGTCGGCGGCTCGGGGCGCGAGCACGCGATCAGGGTGATAGCGGCGGCGAGGAGGGGCGATCGCACGGCGGGAGATGTGGCGCGGATCTCCATGGAGCTCAACGGAAATCGGGCGCGCCCCCGGACCTCGTCCGCGGCCCGCCGAGCGCCCGACAGCCCGCGCGCGCGGGCCCGTGCTTCCGCCCCCGCGGGAACCCTTTCGATCTGCTATGCCCGGCGCATGGGCATCCTCCCGCTCGCCGAACGCCTCGCCAAGGAGGCGCTGAACAGGTCCGGGGTGCAGAGCCGCTGGGTCGACACGTCGGTCTGCCGGCTGCACCTCTACGATGCTCCGGGCACGGGCCCGCTCCCGACGGTGGTCCTGCTCCACGGCATCGGCTCCTCGGCGCTCCCGTACGCGCCGGTGCTGCAGCGACTCCGGCGGCGCGCCCGCCGCGTCATCGCCGCGGAGTCGCCGGGGCACGGGTGGAGCGCGGCGCCGGCGTCGGCGTTCACGCCGGAGTGCCTCGCCACCGCGATGCACGAGCTGCTCGACCGCGAGCTCGACGAGCCGGCGATCGTGGTCGGCAACTCCCTCGGCGGCGCGGTCGCGGTGAGCTACGCGCTGAGCTCGCCGGGCCGCGTGCGCGCGCTCGTGCTCGCGTCGCCCGCCGGCGCCGGCATGGAGCAGGCTGAGCTCGCCGAGCTCCTCGCGGTGTTCAACCTGCGGTCGCGGGCCGACGCCCACGCGTTCTTCGCGCGCCTCTACCACCGCGTCCCCTGGTTCACCCCCCTCATCGCAGGCGACGTCGTGCGGACGTTCTCGCGCGAGACCATCCTCTCCTTCAGGCGCTCGGCCCGGTGCGACCACGCGTTCACGCCGGAGCAGCTGGGCGCGCTCTCGATGCCGATCCTGCTGATCTGGGGCCGCTCGGACCGCCTGATGCCGAGCGCCAACCTCGAGTACTACCGGCGGTACCTCCCTCCGCACGCGGAGATCGAGGAGCCCGAAGGCATCGGGCACTGCCCGCAGGTCGACGACCCGCGCCGCTTCGCCGAGCGGATCGCGGCGTTCGCGTGGGCGACGCGCTCCACGGCGTCACCGGGCGTGGCGCCGCCGCCCACGAGCGCAGCGCCGGCGGCATAGGGGACGGCGCCGGCGCCGGGAGAGGCGCCGGCGGCGTAGGGGGGCGGCGCCGGCGCCGGGAGAGGCGCCGGCGTCAGGCGTCTTCGGGGAGCGCGCCGTGCCGCTTGAGCAGGGCGCGGGTCAGGCTGCGGCGCAGCGGCATGATGCGCTCGCCGTCGCTGCCTGTGCCGAGGAGCACGGTCGCGAAGAAGTAGGTGTCTGCCCCGCGCTCGACGTAGCCGACCAGCCAGCCGGTGCTCGATCGCTCATCCATCTCCATCCCCGTCTTGCCGCGCAGCGTGTAGGCCGGCGTCTGCTCCAGCACGAGGATCCGCTTCACGATGTCCAGGCTCCGCGCGGAGCAAGGCAGCGCGCCGGCGTGGAGCCGCCGCAGGAAATCGATCTGCTCGTGCGGGGAGATGCGGAGCCCCCCGGTCAGCCAGAACTGGTCGATGCCCCCCGAGATGTCGCGGTTGCCGTAGCCGAGCGCGTCGAGGTGCGCCTGCATGCGCTCGGCCCCGATCCGGCGCGCGACCTCCTGGTAGAACCAGACGACCGAGTGCTTCATCGCCGACGCGAGATCGTGATCGCGGTTCCAGTCGGGCACGCGGCGCTGCACCCCGTCCCACCGCAGCGTGAAGCGCTCGTCCGGGATGACCCCGGTCTCCAGGCCGATGATCGTGTTCGGGATCTTGAAGGTCGAGGCAGGCACGTACCGCGCCGCCGCGCGGTCGGGGTTCACGACGCGGGTGACGCCCCGCGCGGCGTCGAACAGGACGAACGCGCCGTCCACGCCCTCCGCGCGGAGGAGCGCCGCCCCGCCCTCGTCGATCTCGGTCCGCGTCGCGGCCGGCGCGCTCGCTCCCGGCGTCGCTGCCGGCGGGGCCGCCCCGCCGCCCGCCGGCGGGGGAGGTGGCGGCGGTGGCGGCGCCGTGGCGCAGGCGCTCGCTGTCGCGACGATCGCGAGGAGCGCGCAGGAGAGCAAGGGACGCGCCGAGACGAGGGCGCGGCGCGAGAGGCATCCAGGGAGCAGAGAAAGCATGGCGCCCTCAACGCGGGCGGGGGCCGCGCTCATTCCCGCGCCGCTGCCGCGGCCGGAGCGCTCGCTCCCGGCGCCGCGGTCGCCGCCGCCGCCGTCCGCTCCCCCTCCGAGAAGTCGACGTCGATCCCGACGATCTTCATGAGCCGCAGCGCGTTCGCGCTCGTCACCACGCCGGGCTTCAGCTTGTAATCGAAGGTCATCCTGTCCTCGACCACGAGCTCCTCGAAGTGCATGTTGCGCACCCGCCCCGCGGTCTCCTGCTCCAGCACGGCGAGCCCCATGTCGTGGGACGACACCGCGCCGATGGCGCCCTGCGCGACGAGGTGCCGCACGACCGCCCTCGCCCCGATCTGGCGCTCCCGCGCGTTCGTGCCGTGGAGGATCTCGTCGAGCAGGAACAGCACCCGCTCGCCGCCGTTCGCGCCGTCGACGACGCGCTTCAGGCGGGTCAGCTCGGCGTAGAAGTGCGAGACGCCGTGCTCGAGCGAGTCCTTGATCCGCATGCTCGTCCGCACGCGGACCGGCGACAGCGACAGCGACGACGCGCAGACCGGCGCGCCCGCGAGGGCGAGGGCGGCGTTCACCCCGACGGCGCGCAGCAGCGTGCTCTTGCCCGACATGTTGGACCCCGTCACGAGCAGCGCGGCGCCCGCGCCCTCCAGCGAGACGTCGTTCGTCACCCGCCGATCGCGCGGGAGGAGCGGGTGGCCGAGCCCCGCCGCCGTGAAGCGCGGCTCGCCGTCCTTCACGTCGGGGTACGCGTAGTCGGGGTTCTCGTGCGCGAACGTCGCGAGGCTCGCGAGCGCCTCCATGTGCCCGAGCGCCCGCATCCACGCCTTCACGTGCCGGCCCGCGCGCAGCTTCCACCGCTCCAGCGCGAGGGCGCACCACACGTCCCAGAGCAGGAAGAGGTCGGCGAGGATGTGGATGAGCCCGCTGTGGCGCAGGTCCGAGTAGCCGACCCGGGTCTCGAGCGCCGTCATCTCCCGCGAGGCGAGCACGCCCGAGGGCCCGGCGAGCTCGGCCTTGAGCTCGCGGAGCAGCGCCGACGAGAACGCCTGCTCCTCGATGCGGGCGAGGAGCGGCCGGTACCGCGCGAACGGCGCCTCGCGCGACGAGGCCGCGGCGAGGATGGGCTCGCACGCGGGCCGCAGCAGGACCAGCACGAGGACCTGCGCGGCCAGCGGCAGGAGGAACGCGTGGCGGAGCAGCCCGAGCTGCTCCGCGGGGATGAACCGCGGCGCGGCGAGCAGCGCCAGCGTCAGCGGCACGAGCACCTTCGCCGCCGTCAGGAGCGCGCTCACCGGCAGGCCGCCCGAGCGCGCCTCCGGGCCGAGCAGCGTCGGGGGCGCCTCGGCCCACGCGATGAGCGGGCCGGCCTCGCGCCCGCGCGCCCCCGCCTGCATGCCCACCACCGCGAGATCCTCCCGGAACGCCCCGAGGCCGGCGAGCTCGCGCACCGCCTCCTGCCGCGCCGCCACGGCGGGCGCCGGGGCGGGCTCCGCGAGGAAGGCCGCGAGCGTGGCCTCGCCCTCGCCCGTCTGGGCCACGTCGAGCAGCTGGAACAGCGACGCCTGCCCGAACACGTCGAGATCGCCCGCATAATCGTGGTCCGGCGCGGCGAAGCGATCGCCGCGCTCCGGGAAATCGGCGAAATCGCCGGCGACCCGCCGCTTCCCGCGCACGTAGAGGCCGATGCGCTGCTCGAGCTCCGTCATCCGGGTGACGAGGCGCGCGTGCGCCACGAGCAGCCCGAGGAACACCGCGGTCACCGCCCCGGCGGCGTACGCGACCCACCGCGGCACATCGCCGAAGAGCGCGTACCCCCCGGCCACGGCCGCCGCCACGAACGAGATCCCGCGCAGCAGCGAGAACGTCTTCGATCGGCGATCGAGCGCGCTGGCCTCGGCGCGCAGGACCGAGAGGCGGTCATCGTAGGCGGACAGGACGCGCTGCGCGACGGCGTTGGGGGGCTGCTCCACGGGGCCCTCTCCATAGGCCACCGCCGGCCGTGCATCCAGCCGGAGGGGGGTCCTCACACGAAGGCCACGAAAGCTTTGAAGCGTCCTGGCTGGCTGCTCGTACAATGGCGCCCATGGACCAGAACCTGCTGGAGCGCCTCAAGGCGTACACCGTCGTCGTCGCGGACACCGGCGACATCAACTCGATCGAGAAATTCCGCCCCCAGGACGCGACGACGAACCCGTCGCTCATCACCGCGGCGGCCCAGATGCCCGAGTACGCCGACATCGTGAGCGGCGCGCTCGCCTGGGGCCAGAAGGAGGCGGGCCGGGGCAAGGGGCCGGACGACGTCGTGGGCCTCGCGTTCGAGCGGCTCGCCGTCGACTTCGGCCTGCGCATCCTGAAGATCATCCCCGGCCGCGTCTCGACCGAGGTCGACGCGCGCCTCTCCTTCGACACCCAGGGGACCATCGAGAAGGGCCGGAGCATCGTGCGCCTCTACGAGGAGGCCGGCGTCTCGCGCGAGCGCGTCCTCATCAAGATCGCCTCGACGTGGGAGGGCATCCGCGCGGCGGAGGTCCTCGAGAAGGAGGGCATCCACTGCAACCTCACGCTGCTCTTCGGGCTGCACCAGGCGATCGCGTGCGCCGAGGCCGGCGTGACGCTCATCTCGCCGTTCGTCGGGCGCATCCTCGACTGGTACCTGAAGGACACCGGCCGCACGAGCTACGCGCCGGCCGAGGACCCCGGCGTCGTCTCGGTCACGAAGATCTACAACTACTACAAGAAGCACGGCTACAAGACCGAGGTGATGGGCGCGAGCTTCCGCAACCTCGACGAGATCAAGGAGCTCGCCGGCTGCGACCTCCTGACGATCTCGCCGAAGCTGCTCTCGGAGCTCTCCTCCGCGCGCGGCGACCTGCCGAGGAAGCTCGACCCCGACGCGGCGCGCGCCCTGCAGATCGCGAAGATCCCGATGGATGAGGCGGCGTTCCGCGCCATGCACACCGCCGACCGGATGGCGAGCGACAAGCTGAGCGAGGGCATCGACGGCTTCGCGAAGGCGCTCGCCTCGCTCGAGGTCCTGCTCCGCGAGCGCCTCCAGAAGGGGGCCGCCTCCTAGCGCTGGCGACGCGCGACCGCTGCGCGGGGTGGAGCTCCGGGGAGCGGGCCCGGGCGGCCCCGCGCAGGCGCGGCGACCCCGCGCCGCGTGGGGGTGCGCCTGCGTGCGCCTGCGCTGAGGAACGTCGAGGAACGTCGAGGAACGTTGAAGAACGTTGAAGAGCGGAGGCGCGGGAAGAAGGCGGAGGGCCGGCTTGCATGTGAGCCGCCCGGTCCTCTAGGATTCGTCAAACTGGACGAATCTCGGGCAGCATTCGATCGCCCGCGCCGCGCGTGGTCGACTGCGGTTCTCCGGGAGGCTCCTCGTGGAGCCGCCCTTTTCGCGATGGCATCGAGGAGGCGACGTTGAAGCTCACGTCACAGGAGTACTGGGAGAACCACTGGAAGGGCTACATCGGCACCGACGATCTGGGGGGCGGCTGCGAGATCTACGACGACGTCGCTCCCTTCCTGCCGCGCGGGGAGGGGCTGTCGTTCTTCGAGATCGGCTGCGCGCCGGGCCGTATCCTGGTCGACTTCTGTGGGCGCCTGGGGTTCACGGCGTACGGCCTGGATTACGCCTGCGACCCGGAGGTCGTCGAGCAGGAGATCCGGAAGCGGGGCATCAAGGTCGGCAAGATCGAGAAGGGGGATTTCTTCAGCTGGAAGCCCCAGCAGAAGTTCGATATCGTTGCTTCCTTCGGGTTCATCGAGCACTTCGATGACGCGGCGGCGGTGATGGATCGGCACTTCGAGCTGGTCAAGCCGGGAGGCACCGTGGTCGTGGGCATGCCGAACTTCGCCGGCGGGCAGAGGGCGCTCCACTGGCTGCTCGATCGCAAGAACCTGAAAGGCCACAACACCCGCATCATGAATCTGCCGTTCCTGGAGGCCGCCGCCCGCCGCAATGGCGCCGAGATCGTCCAGGCCCGATACACAGGCGGCCACTTCGATTTCTGGCTGGACGATGAGGCGCCGCTCCTGGCGCGGCGCGCCGTCTGGAAGCTCGTCGGGCCCCTCAAGGCGATCGCGCGCCGGGTGGTCCCCGGCGAGACGAACCCCTGGTTTTCGCCCTTCCTGTTCGCCATTTACCGGGCGCCCCTGCTGCCCGCAGGGACAGCCGACGCTTGATCCTTTCCACGATGAGCGAGCCGAGCCAGAGCGTCGCCACCCCGCCGGCTGTCCGAGACGCAGACGCCGATCGCCGCTTCCGCGAGTGCGCGCGGCGCCACGGCTGGGATCCCGACGACCCGTGGGTCGGGGGGTATGCCACGTGGGAGTGGCGGCGCAGCCGCCACGCCTACGACGACCTCTTCACGTCGGTCCGCGGCAAGAAGGTGCTCGAGTTCGGCTGCCACTTCGGTGGGACGGCGATCGTGCTCGCGACCCTGGGCGCCGACGTGACAGCGCTCGATATCGATCCCATGTACGTCGAGCTGGCGCAGCTGAACGCCGAGCGCCACGGGTTGTCGGACAAGATCCGCGTTCATCACGTCCCCGACACGACCGCGATGCCGTTCGCCGACGGCGAGTTCGAGCTCGTCTCCTGCAACAGCGTGCTCGAGTACGTCCCGCCTGAGCGCCTGCCGATCGTCCAGCGCGAGATCGATCGGGTGCTCGGGCCGTGGGGGTTCATCGTCATCCTGGGCACGAGCAACCGCCTGTGGCCGGTCGAGTGCCACAGCGGTCGCGCCCTGATCAATTATGTGCCTCGGCTGCTGCGCCCGCTGTTCCCGGGCAGGTCGGTCTACAGCGTATTTCCCTGGCAGCTCCGGCGCGGGTTCGGCGATTATGTCGACATCTCGCAGCAGGATCGGGGCCGGCTGATCGTCGACCTGAAGGCCAAGATGGGGCTGTCGGGGCCGCGGCGCATGGCCTTCTCGGCAGCGAACCGGCTGCTCGGCCCGCTCGGGATGCACGTGGGCTTCGTGTCCCCGACGATCACGATGGTTCTTCAGAAGCGTGGCGAGGGAGGAGCTGGCGATGGCTGACGGGAGGACGCGGGTATACATCACCGTGGACGTGGAGTGCGCCGAGGAGCGCATCCTGGGCGATACCAAGTCTCCCGCGATGGGCTACGATCTCCGGATCTGGGGCCGCTTCGTCAACCAGCGCGACCCCCTCGGGATCGAGCTCATCATGCGCGAGCTCGAGGCGTACGGCCAGCGCGGGACGTTCTTCGTCGAGGCCATCGGCTCGTACAGCTTCGGGATGGACGGGCTGACGAGCGTGTGCCAGGCGCTCCACAGCCGCGGCCACGACGTGCAGCTGCACGTGCACCCCGTGCAGCGGCGCGCGGACTGGCACACCCGGGGCGAGCCCCGGGTCTCCGACGACATCGCCGACTACCCGGTCGAGGAGCAGACGCGGCTCCTCCTGGAGGGGCGCGACCTGCTCGTGCGCGCGGGCGTCCCGGCGAGCGAGCTGCTCGGCTACCGCGCCGGCAATTTCGGCGCGAACAACGACACCTGGCAGGCGATGAAGCGGGCGGGGCTCGTGCTGAGCAGCAACTACAACCCCTGCTACTTCAGCAAGAACTGCAAGATGCAGTATCCGGGCGCGCGGCTCGGCCTCTTCGAGACGCCCGAGCCCGGGGTGTACGAGCTGCCGGTCACGAACTTCATCGAGCCCACGAAGCGCTTCAGGCACCTTCAGATCACGGCGGTGACGCTCGACGAGATCAAGCACTGCCTCCTCCGCTACCGCGCCCTCGGGGTGAAGGAGGTCACGCTGGTGACGCACTCGTTCGAGTTCTATTTCCTCGACTCGGCGGAGGCGCGCCGCGGCTTCCCGAACCGGCTGAACGTCGAGCGGCTCCGCGGGCTCTGCCGCTTCCTCGACGAGAACTCGAAGGACTTCGAGGTCGACACCGTGGGCGCCCTCGCGCGCCGGCTCTCGGACGCGGCGTCTTCCACGCACGGCGTCGACGAGGTCGCGCCGCCCTCGCTGCAGTTCCCCCACTCCAACCCGATCCACCACGCCCGCCGCGTCGTCGAGCAGGCGTACAAGCGCGTGGCGCAGCGGTTCACGTTCGGCTAGCTCCGTCGGCCAGGGGCGGCCGGGCTCCTGCGCCGCCGCGCGGCGCGCGGTGCGTCGTCGAACGCTCAGCCGGCGCTCGTGCCCCTGCTGCCCTCCACGCTCGCGAGCGCCGTCGGCGATCGCGCGCCGCCGCGGTGCTAAGTAGCGCGTATGCGGCTCATCGGACAGATCCACGTTTCGCTCAAGGGCAGCATCATCCAGCGCAACCCCACCGTCTGGGAGAAGCTGAAGCGCAGCTTCGGCGCCACGGTGGATCTCGACACCGATCGTGTGCGCGTCGAGCTCGAGGCCACCGCCGTGGTCGATCAGGTGCGGCGGGCGCTCGTCCAGCTCGGGGTCACGAACGCCCTCTCGCTCGTCATCGATGACACCGTCATCTTCCAGGACACCGACGGGAAGCCGGACGATCTTCCCGATCTCGTGCTCGCGCTGTCCGAGCATTCCGCCGTGTTCGGGCGCGGCTTCAGCGAGCTCCGGTTCGCCGCCGAGCACGAGGAAGCAGGGCTGCACCTCGTCATCGAGACGCGGGCGCGCACCGAGCACACCGACGACGAGCCGGCGGGGCTCGTCTCCATCGGCGGGCGCCTGCGGGACCTCGAGCCGAGAGCCGGCGAGTCCGGAGAGGACTACCGCCGCCGCGTCGAGCCCCTGGCGAAGGATCCGGCGCTGTTCGAGGCGGCGCGGCTGCAGTTCGAGTCCTTCGTCGGTCGGGTCGAGGGCGCCCTCAAGGCCACGATGCCCGAGGCGCGCGTGGAGCATCACCACGCCGACGCGCGCGTCGTGCACGCGCCGGCGGCCGACGGCGCGGGCGCCGAGCGGCCTCCCGTGAGCCCCACGCACCCGGGCTATGATCCGTTCGTCGTCTATTACCCACCCAGCCCGCTCGGGATGATGCTGGACGTGATGCTCATCACCTCGTTCATGCACATGCTCACGCCTCCAAACGTCCTCCTCGTGAACCCGGCGGGCACGATGCTCGGCACAGCGCAGGAGGCCGCCGAGAATCCTGACCTCTTGAACGACGCGGATCGCGGCGGCGACGACCTCTCGACGGGCGACGAGGGGGATGAGGCGGATGACGGCGAGCCGTGGGGCGATGACGGCGACGGGGTCGATGACGGCGGCGGGTTCGATGACGGCGGCGGGTTCGACGGCGATTTCGGCGATTGAGCCGCTCGCGCCGGGCCGCGGCGAGGCGCCGCGGCTGGGCCTCGCGCGTCCGTCGCGCGTCTGTTGCGCGTAGGTTCCGGCGCGCGCAGCGCGCCAGCGCGCCCGCGACGCGCTGACCTCGCGGTCGAGCGGGCTCGTCCGGCCATGGACGACGACTGGCGATCATGGTACGTCGCGCTACGGCCGTGACCGGCGCTGGCATGAGCATCTATCGCGCTGGCGTGCTGAAGGTCGCGCGCGCCGAACCCTGGACTGGAGAGCGCGATGAACAAGAGCGAGGCGGCGCTTCGGAAGCAGCCGCAGGCGGCGGGCGGGGGAGATCCGGAGATCGCCAGAGAGGTCCGCACCATCATTGCAGAGCGATGTGGGATGAGCGTCGATGCCGTGACTCCCGACCTGTCGCTCGAGAGCGGCCTCGGCGTGGATTCACTGGCGCTCATCGAGGTCAACGTCGCGCTCGAGGAGCGATTCCAGATCGTGGCGCCCGATTTCGCGGCGCCCGATCAGGCGCAGATCAGCACGGTCGGTGACGTCATCGCCTTCGTCGAGGCGCAGATCGCGGCGCGGGGCGGCCGGGGAGGGGCGCCTTGATCGCCCCGCGCACGCGCGCCGAGCGCGAGGCCGCCGTCCGGACGCCCGAGGAGCAGCGGGAGCACGAGCGGCGCGAGGTCGCCGCGCATTACCAGAACGACCCGGAGATATTCTCCATGGTCCTCGACAGCCGGCTGGCCTACGCGACGGGCATCTTCCTCGATCCCGCCGAGAGCCTCGAGGCGGCGCAAGAGCGGAAGTACGACTGGGTCCGCCGCGAGCTCGACATCCACCCCGGAGAGCGCGTGCTCGACGTGGGGTGCGGCTGGGGCTCGAACCTCATCTATCTCGCCGAGCGCACCGGCGGGAGCTTCCAGGGCGTCACGCTGAGCGACAAGCAGCGGCAGGAGGCGCTCCGCCGCGCCGATCGGGCGGGGGTCGCCTCGCGGGTCCGCATCGATCTCGCGCATATCGAGGACATCGACCTCGCGCCCGAGTCGCTCGACGCCGTGCTCTTCGTGGGCAGCATCGTGCACATGCACAACCGCGAGCGGATCCACCAGAAGATCGCCGCCGCGCTGCGCCCGGGCGGCAGGCTGCTCATCTCCGACTGCTATTTTCCGGCGCGCGCCCGCGGGGACCGGGAGAGCGCCGCGACGCAGTACATCTTCGTCGAGGCGCTCGGCTATTGCCGTCTGATCTCGCTGGCCGAGGAGCTCGGGCTGATCGAGCAGGCCGGCCTCGATGTCCGGCGCGTCGAGGATCTCACGAGCTCGTACGTGCACACGGTCGCCCGGTGGATCGACAACGTGCGCGCGAACCGCGCCCGGATCGACGCCCGCGCGCCCGGCTTCTCGCGGCTGCTCCAGACGTACATGACCGTGGGCCGGCTCTCCTTCGCGCGCCGCACCGCGCTCGAGTACATGATCGTGGCGACGAAGGGCGGCGGCCGCGAGCGCCTCGGCGTCGCGCCCTCGCCCGAGCCGAGGCAGGCGCCGTGAGCCGCGGGCTCGCTGCGCGGACGGTCGCGGGCCTGCTCAGGGCGCGCGCCGAGGCGACGCCGGAACGATTCGGGTTCTATCACAAGCAGCAGGGCGAGTTCGTCGGCTGGTCGTGGGCGGAGTACTGGCGCCGCGCGTGCGCGGCGGCGTCGGGCCTGCTCGCGGCGGGGGTGCGCCCCGGCGATCGCGTGCTCCTGCTCGTGACGGACGTGGAGGTGGCGGTGCCGTGCCTCTTCGGCGTCTGGGTGCTCGGCGCGGTGCCGATCCAGGTCGGGGTGCCCTACCGGCTCACGGACGTGCCGGCGTTCCTCGGCGAGCTCCGGCGGACGGCCGCCCGCGTCGGCGCGCGCGCGCTCGTTGTCTCGTCCGCGCTGCTCGGCTTCGCGCAGGGCGAGGAGGGGGCGGACGGCCTCCTCCAGCTCGCCGCCGAACCGCTGCTCGACGCGCCCCTCGCGGGCTCGCTGCCCGATCCGGAGCGCGCGCCAGGGCCCGCGCTCATCCAGCTCACGAGCGGCAGCACCGGGCACCCGCGCGGCGTGGTGATCCCGCACGAGCGGCTGATGCTGCACCTCGACGCGATGAGCCAGCGGCTCCCGGTGCGCGGCGAGGGCGCGGGGGGCGTCTCGTGGCTGCCGCTCCACCACGACATGGGCCTCGTCGGCGGGCTGCTCTTCCCGCTCTTCAACGACTTCCCCGTTCACATGCTCTCGCCGCTCGAGTTCCGGACGCGGCCGTTCTCGTGGCTCGCGGACATGTCGAGCATCCGGGGCGCCATCTCGCTCGGGCCGCCGAGCGCTTATGCGATCTGCATCGGCCTCGCCCGCCGCGCCGTCGAGGCGGGCCTCGATCTCGGCGCGTGGCGGTGCGCGATGATCGGCGCCGAGCCGATTTCCCCCGCCTTGCTCCGCCGCTTCGCCGAGGCGTTCGCGCCCTGCGGCTTCCGCATCGAGGCGTTCTTCCCCGTCTACGGGCTGGCCGAGGCGACGGTCGCCGTGACCTTCCCGGACCTCTACGCCGAGCCGCGCGCCCTCACGGTGGATCGCGGCCTGCTGGAGCGCGAGGGGCGCGTCGAGGAGGCGGCGCCTGGCCCCCTCTCGCTGGAGCTCACCGGCGTCGGCAGGCCGATCCCGCACACGGAGATCCGGATCGTGGACGCCCAGCGCAGCCCGGTTCCGGAGCGCACGGTGGGGGAGATCGAGGTGCGCTCGGAGACGGTGATGGAGGGCTATTTCAACGAGCCCGAGGCGACGGCCGAGGCGCTCGTGGGCGGGTGGCTGCGGACGGGCGATCTCGGGTTCATCGATCGAGGGACGCTGTTCGTCACCGGCCGGAAGAAGGAGGTGATCATCAAGGGCGGTCACACGATGATCCCCGCCGTGATCGAGGAGATCGCCTCCCGGGTCGACGGGATCCGGGCCGGGTGTGTGGTCGCGGTCGGGCTGTTCGTCGAGGAGCGCCAGACCGAGTCGGTCTATGTCGTGGCCGAGACGCGCGCCGAGGCGTCCGAGCACGCCGGCCTCGCGGAGCGCGTGCGGGAGGCGCTGCGGGCGAACGGCGTCACGGTGGACCAGGTCGTTTTGGTTCAGCCGGGCGAGCTGCCCAAGACGACGAGCGGCAAGCTGCGACGGCGGGAGGTCGCTGAGCGGCTGCGCGCGGGGGGGCTTCGCTGAAGAGCGCGCCGTCCCCGCTACCCCACCACCCGTCACCAACGTTTACGTGAACGTTTACGTGAACGTGAACGTGAACGTGAACGTGAACGTGAACGTTTACGTGGTCGTGGTCGTGGTCGTGGTCGTGGTCGTTCACGACCTATCGTTGACGACCACGACCACGACCACGTAAACGACCACGACCACGACCACGACCACGACCACGACCACGACCACGTAAACGACCACGACCACGACCACGTAAACGACCACGACCACGACCACGACCACGTAAACGTTCGGATGTAGGAGGACGCGGCGCGAAGCTTGGTTAACGAGCTTCCGGGGGACCGTCCTTTAAAGGTGGTTTCCGTTCGTCTCAACCATGGACAGACGCGGCGCGGCACGGCCGATTTCGCGGGCGCTACAGGGCTGTGCGCGATAGATCCCGGAATCGCTCTCCGGAGCACAACCGAACGGGACCGTCCATGTTGAGCAGCCTGAGAGACCACAAGTCCATCTGTCCCGCCCCGCTTTCGCCCGAGGCGCGCGCGTGGGAGCTGGAGCAGCTACGGGCGCTCGGACTCGAAGACGACGACTGGAGCCCGGACGATCAATGCCCCTTCTGTGCCGGGCGGCCCCTGTCCGTGGAGGGCAAACGAGCGCACGGGTGAGCGGCGCCCTCGGTCGGGGGGCGGGTCACCGGCGCGAGCGGCCGGCGACCCGCGCGCGGATCACTCTGCGATCTTCCCCTTCACCCACTTGCCCGACTCGGTGAGGTCGTTGTCGCTCCAGTTGCCCATCGGGTTCGCGTTGGGCCTGAGCGCGGAGCACGCCTCGGCCTTGTCGCCCAGCGACCAGTTGGCCCAGCTGATGTTGTGTGCGTCCAGGAAGTCGAGCCAGGTCTGCGACTCGCCGAGGTTGAGCTGGCCGTTGCCGTCGGCGGAGCAGGTCCCCCACTCGGTCACGAAGAGCGCCAGCTTCTTGTTGATGGCTTTCTGGGCCTTCTCGCGGAGCGACGCCTTGTGCGTGTTGGCGTAGAAGTGGAGGGTGTACGCCACGTTCTGATCGCTGAGCGGATTGTCCGCGGCGATGTCGACGTCCTGCGACCAGTTCGGCGAGCCGACGATGATCAGGTTGTTCGCGCCCTGGCCGCGGATCTCGGAGATCACCGCCTCGGCGTAGGACTTCACCGCGGGCCAGGTGTTGGTGTTGAGGGGCTCGTTGAAGACCTCGAAGATGACATTGGGCACGTTCTTGTAGGCCTGCGCCACCTCGCGGAAATAGTTCCTCGACTGGTCCAGGTGCTGGTGCGCGTTGTGGTCGTGCCAGTCGAGGATGACGTAGATGCCCTTCGCGATCGCCGCGTCGGCGATGGTCTTCGCCTTGGCCTTCTGGGCGCCCGCGTCCTGGAGGTACCCGTCCTCGCCCTCGATGCCCATGGCAGCGCGGACGACGGTCGCGTCCCAGTTGTCCGCGATCGAGTTGACGACATTGCCGTTGTAGTAGTTGCTCCACTGGCTCCAGAACAGGCTCATGCCCTTGAGCTGGACCGGGGACCCGTGCTCGCCGACGATGTTGCCGTTCATGACCCGGAGCCGGCCATGACGCTCGACCGGCGTGCCCTCCGTGGGCACCCCCCCGGTGCTCGCGCTCGTCGTGGACGAGGCCGAGGTCGTCGCCGAGGTCGTCGAGGCCGAGGTCGTCGAGCTGGCGGAGGTCGTCGAGGCGCTCGACGTCGTCGAGCTGGCGGAGGTCGTCGAGGCGCTCGACGTCGTCGAGCTGGCGGAGGCCGCCCCGCCGACGCCCGCGCCGCCGGCGCCGCCCGCGCCGCCCACGCCGTCGTCCGTCGCCGTGTCACCGCAGCCGATCAGCACGGTGGCTTGCAACGCAACCACCGCAAGGCCGAATGACCACCTCGACCTGCCAAGCACACCGCGAAGCAAAACACTTTTCATCATGTCCTCCAAGGAAAGTATCCGGATGGCGCGGCATTAAAAGGGCAGTTCCGCGCCATGGCAAGCCCTCTGCGTGCCCCTGAATAAGAGATGAACTCGATGCTGTTTGTGTGATGAAATACAGTGTCAGTGCGTGCAGGGCCCAACCGCGGCCGGTGGTCTCCGGCGGGAGCGTGAGGCGAAGCCTTCACGGGCGCCGATTCGAGTGAGCTGTGGTGTGCAGGCACCGAAAATTCCGCAAAAAATATGCCAGTTGGCGGAGCTCGTGGAGCGGGCGCTGCTGCGCTGCGTCTCTGGCCTGTGTGGGGGGCTGTCCCGCGCGGGTCCACGCAGGCTACAGTGCTCCCCTTGGTGGTCGGGTGACCACCCTGGGCAACCGCGTATCCATGCGCAGGGCGTCAATATCGCTCAGGAAATCGCGAGCGAGCGCCCCGGAATGTCGAGCCTCCAGCGCCGCGCCCGGCTCGTCTCGGCGCCCGCCGCCGTGGTCCGGCTCGCCTGGCGTCCGGCGCCTCTTCGTCGACAGCCACCATGACCACCGCAGGCCCCGGAGAGGGAGCTCGCCGCGCCGTCGAGGCGCTCGTCACCTCGGCACGGGCACCGGCGGCGGCTCGTCGTCCGGCGCGATGCAGGCCGACAGGTCGAACAGCATGAAGAGCAGCGCCTTCTCCTGCGCGGTCAGCTCATGCGTCGCCCCGCCGCGGTCTTGACAGCCGCTCGGGAACGGCGCCCCGGCGACGTCGCTCGCCGCCACGTGGATGTCCGTGTACACGAACCTTCCGCACTGCTCCTCTTCCGGCGCGCCGATGGGCGTGTTGAACGTGAAGTATTTGACCCCCGCGGGCGCGTCGAAATCCGCGTTGGCGTCGTTGTAGAGCCACCGCGTCGCGATCTCCTCGTTCACCGAGTCGACCCAGTGCTGCGGATCGTTGATCTCGATCTGCCCGGGCACGGTCGACGCTCCCACGTTGGCGAGCCAGTCCCGGAGCGCCAGGCCCTTCGGGAACGTGGTGTCGACGAGCACGGGGAGCCCGTCGTCGGGATCGCTCTCCTCGTCCCATGTCGCCGTCTCCGGGAACCGCTCCGGGCCGAGCCGGAGCCAGGTGTTGTGCCAGTGCGACGCGAACACGCGGCCTCCCGCGGAGGCGTAGTCGAACATCGCGCGCCGCGCGGCCTCCGGCTTGTCGTCCCCGAACTCGGAGCCTTCGCACGACAGGATCACCATGTCATATTGCCTCAGGTTGTCGAGCGAGCTCCAGAACCCTCGCGCCGGCGAGAAGGGCGCGCCGTCGTTCAGGCCGTCTCGGTACCTGCTCGTCGCGCTGTCGCCCTCGATGGCGCGCCCGACGAACAGGTTCACCCGCCCGTCGCCCGCCTCCGGCGTGAACTCCGACGCGTCGATTCCCATCTTGTACAGAAGGCACTCCAGCACGTCCGAGCCGCCGGTCGTCAAGGCGATCTTCGGGAGGTGACCCTCGGCCTTGCTGCGCGGCAGGCGGACCGTCCTGTCCACGGTCGGGTTGTCGACGCACCCCTCGACCTTCGGCAGGGTGATCTGGCGCCGCCATTTGCCGAGCTGGACGACCAGCGGGATGTCCTCCCCGACCGGCACGTTCTCCAGCACGAAACGCCCGTTCGTGTCCGTCAGCGCGGTCGCGATCGGATCGCCGGAGAGCGTCACATCGCATCGATCGCAGCTCGCGCCGTCGGTGATGGGCTCGAGCGCCCTGTTCGGGACGTACACCGTGACGTTGTACAGCGGGAGTTTGCCCCCGGGCTCGTACACGGTGCCGCTCACGGTGGTCTTGCCGCCGCCGGGACAGGCGATCTGCTGGCACTCGAGCCCCTCGCACCCGCCGCCCCCGACCCCTGACCTGCCGCTCCCCGCCAGGAAGGGGATTCCCCCGGAGCCGCCGCCCCCCGCGCTCTGACCCCCTGCGCCCAGGTCGGCTCCGCCGCCGGACGTGGCGCCGATCGTCCCGCTGGCATCGCCGCAGGAGCATCCGCCAGCGACAGCCGACGCCGTGGCCGCCGCGGCCAGGAGCCATCGGGCGCTGCCGTGCAATATCCCCATTTGATCCTCCAGGCGCAGAAGGACGAGTGTGCCCTGTTCCGCCCATTCCCAGAGTAATCGATACGCAAGGATGCGGGAAGGGACAAGCATGCAACGGTGCGAGCGAGAACACGCTCTTGCGTGTGTTGCCGGAGGCCCTCCTCTCCGTCTGCGCCGCTGAGGGCGGCGCGGGGCGGTCGGGTGTCATTCTCTCGGTCTCGCGCGGTCTCGCTGGGTTGCCGTGCGATCGCGCGGGTCGTGAGGAGATAGGCGACAGCGGCACCAATCTTCGTTCCGCGTACGACCGCGGCCGCGCTACGCGCTACGCGCGACGGCGCTCGCGTGGTCATGCTCCGTCGTGGCGAGATGCCCCTCGGCAGAGTAGGATGCGGCGCTTTGCAATCGGTCCTACCTGCCCCCGTTCTTCCTCGCCCGCGTTTGCTGGAGATCACCTGGCCCATCTTCAGCGAGAACCTGCTGCACATGCTCGTCGGCGTGTTCGGCGTATGGCTGGTCAGCCGCCTGTCGGACGAGGCCGCCGCCGCGTACGGGCTGTCCAACCAGATCATGTTGACCTTCATGATCACCTTTCGCTTCGTCAGCGTCGGCGCGAGCGTTGTGGTCACCCAGTATCTCGGCGCGCGGGACCGGGCCGGCGCGGAGCAGGTCGCGCGCGCGTCGCTCGCGGCCAACCTCTGGCTCGGCGTCTTCAGCTTCGCCGTCATCGCGATCGGCGCGAGGCCGCTGCTCGAGCTGATGCGCCTGCCGCCGTCCCTGTTCCCGATCGCGGAGCCTTACCTGATCGCGGTCGGCGTGATGCTGGCGTTCGACGCGGTGAATTTCTCGATGGGCTCGGTGCTGCGCGCGCACACCTACACCCGCGACACGCTGCGCCTCATCGTCGTCATGTACATCGTGCAGCTCGCGCTCAGCCTGCCGCTCATGTTCGGTGTCGGCGGGGCTCCTGGGCTCGGCATGATGGGGCTCGCGCTCGCCGCGGTGGTCGGACGCGCGCTCTCGTTCTGGATGCACCGGCAGCTGTGGATCTCGCGCCTCGGAATCCGCCCGACCTTCGAGGATTTCTGGCGCATTCGCCCCGATCGCCTCCGCGAGATGCTGCACATCGGCCTGCCGGGGGCGGGCGAGAACGTGGTCTATCGCATCAGCTTCATGATCATCCTGGCGATGGTCGCCAACATGGGGCAAACGGCGCTCACCACGCATACGTACACGATGCAGATCGTGCACTTCCTGCTCCTGTTCGGCATGGCGATCGGCTTCGGGACCGAGATCGTGGTCGGGCACCGCATCGGCGCCGGCGATCTGCAGGGCGCCGATCGCCTGGTGCGCGGCGGCCTGGCGATCGGGTTCTGCGTGTGCGTGAGCCTGGTGATCGCCACAGCGCTCCTCGGCCCCCACCTGCTCGGCCTCTTCTCGCGCGATCCCGAGGTGATCGCCACAGGCTCCCGGCTGCTCTGGCTGACCCTCCTCGTCGAGCCGGGCCGCACGCTCAACCTGGTCGTCATCAACGGGCTCCGCGCCACCGGCGACGCCCGCTTCCCGGTCGGGTTCGGCGTCTTCTCGATGTTCGCCGTGGCCGTCGGGCTGTCCTGGCTGCTCGGGGTCCACTTCGGCTGGGGGCTCGCCGGCGTCTGGGTCGCCTACGCCGCCGACGAGTGGGTCCGCGGGCTGGTCATGGCCGCGCGCTGGCACTTCCACGGCTGGGTGCCCCACGCGCGGCGCACCTTCCGCCGGGTGCGGCTGAACAGCCGCCCTGCGTGAGCGCTCGCGCTTGCGCTTGCCGAACAACCGCCCGAGCGAGGGTGAAGCGCCGCCCCTCGGAGGGCAGGCGGGGAGGCCGGGCGCCGGTCATCCCGCGGGCGCGCCCACCTTCTCGGTGACGGCCATGCACAGCGCGGCCACGCCGCGCCTCGGGACGGTCACGAGCTTCTCGCGGAAGCTGGCGCGCTGATCGGTGTAGAGCTTCGACACCTTGTGCGAGAGGATCGTCGAGCTCCAGACCGCGACCACGTCGGCCCAGCGGAGATCGGCGTCGGCCTTCGCCGCATTGCGGTGGCCCTCTCCGTCCACGATGCGGATGTCGACCTCGCCCGCGAGCAGCTGCCGCAGGTCCTCGGACGTGCCTGGCCCGCCGCCGACCACGAGCAGCCTCCGCAGCCCGCGCGCGCGGAACGCCCCGATCATCGCGAGCGCCGCCCGCTTGTTCGCCGAGCTGCCGCACAGGTCGCAGACGGCGTCGGCGCCGACCTCGACCACGCGGAGCCCGGCCTTCGCCGGGAGCTTCACGCACTCGGCGCAGCGGCGCTCGATCGGCTCCTCCGCCGGCGCCGACGGCGGGGCGCGGCCGAGCGCCTGCTGCGCCTGCCCCGCGAGCTCCGCCGGGAGGAAATCCGCGGGGTGGCGGAGCTCCGTCGTTGGCGCATGCTCCGCGAGCCAGAGGAGCAGATCGGTTTCTGAAATATTCAGAGATTTTGCGAGGTTGCGCACACGGACGGATCGCGCCATTGCGACGCGACTGTGACATGTGCAGCACCGCTGCGCCCTGTTCTATCGCAAGAGCGGCGGCCTCCGGTTGGCCCCGCTACAGCTAGCGCGGTGGCCGCCCGCGCGCGGCTCAGTCGAGGGCGGCGGCTCGGCGCAGCCCGTGGCGCTGGAGGAGGCGGTGGAGGTACATCCGGTCGAGCCCTGCCTTGCGGGCGGCGCGGCTCACGTTGCCGTTCGACCACTCGAGCAGGGCCGCGAGGTAGCGCCGCTCGAACTGGTCGATGATCGCGTCCTTCGCCTCCTTGAAGGGCATCTCGATGTTGGCGGCGGGCTCGCCGGGCGCGGCGCCCTGCGGCGCGGCGCCCGGGGGCGGCGCGGAGCTGCGCTCGGACGGCGCCGTCGCTCCCATGGCGGCGCCCTCGCCGAGCACGACGCGGCGCTCGACGTAGTTCCTCAGCTCTCGCACGTTGCCGGGCCAGTCGTAGCGCTTCATGTCCTCGATGACCTCGGGGGGGAAGAGGTGCACCTTGTCGATGGCGCCGAGCTCGTTCAGGAAGCAGTGGACGAGGAGGCCGATGTCCTCCTTGCGCTCCCGGAGCGGCGGGACGCGCACGGTGAGCACCGAGAGGCGGTAATAGAGGTCCTCGCGGAACCGGCCGCTGTTCACCTCGCGCTCCAGGCGCCGGTTCGTGGCGGCGATCACCCGGATATCGACCTTGCGCACCCGGCTCTCGCCGAGCCTGCGCACCTCGCGCGAGGCGAGGGCGCGGAGGAGCTTCGGCTGCATCTCCAGCGGCAGCTCGCCGATCTCGTCGAGGAAGACGGTGCCGCCGTCCGCCTCCTCGAAGGCGCCGGCGCGGTCGCGCGTGGCGCCCGTGAAGGAGCCGCGCACGTGGCCGAACAGCTCGCTCTCGATGAGGCTCGGCGAGATGGCGCCGCAGTCGACGATGACGAGCGGCTTGTCGGCGCGGGCGCCGCGCTGGACGAGCTCGGTGGCGATGACCTCCTTGCCCGTGCCGTTCTCGCCCTCGATCAGCACGTCGGGCGCGCTCTTCGCCACGCGATCGAGGACGGGGAAGAGGCGGCGCATGGGGACCGACACGCCCTGGAGCGCGCCGAAGCTGACCGCGCGCGCGAGCTCGGTCTCGGCGACGGCGTCGGCGTCGCGGATGCGCACGACCGACTCGCCGAGCTCGATGCGGCACTCCGGCAGGATGGCGTCGGCGTCCCGCACGCGGACGCCGGCGATGGTCGTCCCGTTGAGCGAGCCGACGTCCGTCAGCCGGAACGTGGACTTCACGCGCTCGAGGATGCAGTGGAAGCGGGAGACGGCGCGGTCGGCGAGCACGAGGTCGTTGCTCTGGTGGGAGCCGATGCGGATGAAATCGCCGTCGAGCACCATGGCCCGGCTCGCGGGCTTGCCCGCCTCGCGCTCGACGCACAGCTCGATCCGGGGCACCGCCAGCACCTCGCCCTTTGTCATGCGAGGCTCCGTGGAGGCCGCGAGGCTCGGCGGGCCGGGGTCGTCGGGCGTGGCGGGGGGGCGCGGCATGCGCGCCATCTTACGCGTGAGCCTGGGGTCGTCCAGAGGAGCGCCGCGCTTGCAGGCGCGGAGGGCGTTTGCGCCGCCACCGCAGCGCGATCACAGCTCGTCCCGACGAACGGGCGGTCCGCTCGCGGGCAAGCTCAGTCGGAACGTCGCGCCGTTTCCAGGAGGGGAGCTCACGGCCAACGTGCCCCCGTGGGCGGCGGCGATCCTGCTCGCCAGGTACAGCCCGAGGCCGATCCCCGACGCATGGCCGTTCGTGACGAAGCGGTCGAAGATGCGGGGAAGGATCTCCGGCGGCACGCCGGATCCGCGGTCGACGATGTCGACGTGGGCGTACTCCATCCCCTTTATCAGCTCGCTGGTGAGCTTGATGAGGACCCACGTTCCCGGGGGCGAGTGCTTGATCGCGTTGCTGACGAGGTTCTCCTGGGCCTGGCGGAGGCGATCCCTGTCCGCCACGACGACGAGCTCCGGCGGGCTCTCGACGCGGATCTCGACGCTGGGTGTACCGAGCGCAGCGGCGATGTCCCGCGCCAGCGAGGCGAGGTCCATGGGCGCAGGGGCGATCTCGAAGAGCCCCTGCTCGATGCGCCCCACGTCCAGCAGATCCGAGATGAGCTGGCCGAGCCGCGCGACCGAGCCGATCGCCCGGTCGGCGTCGCGCATGTCGTCGACCCGGCCGTCGAGCTCCGCGCGATGGTGGAGCATACCAAGGCGGCCCATGAGCGGGCTCAGGTAGTTCCGCAGATCGTGCGCCAGCACGGTGATGAGCTCCTCCGCGGCCTGGCGCCGGCCTTGCGCGAGCGCGGCGGAGGTGACCTGCTCGACGAGCTCCGCCCGGTGCGTCAGGGCGCCGATCCAGTGCGTGACCGCGCCGAGGAAGCGGAGATCCTCGTCGGAGAAGAACTCCGGCGCGGCGGAGTGAGCAGAGACGACCCCGCGCCGCTCGCCCTCGACGACGAGCCTGACCGCGATGTGCGACCGGACGCCGAGCTCGTGGACAAGGCCGGGCAGCTCGCCGGGCTCCTGCTCCGAATGCCCGGTGATGTAAGGATCACCGGTCGTGAAGACGCGGGCGATCGAGCCGCCGTTGGCGACCGGGTGGATGTCGAGCCCGAGCGATCGCTGGAGCCGGCCCATGGGCGTCTTGCTCGTCCCCAGGGCACGCAGCGTGTTCCTGCTGGCGTCGAAGAGGAAGATGTCGATCTTGTCGGCGCCGAGAGCGCCGGCGAGGAGGTCACTCGCCTGGTTGAGCGACTGCCTCAGGTTGGCCGCCGGCAGCTCGAGCAAGCGCTCGAGCGTCGATATCAGCCTGCCTTCCTTCGAGGAGGCTTCCTTTCCGGACATGCTGTTTTCTCGCTCCGTGATCGGCTCGACACCGTGCGCTCGGCAGCAGAAGCGCGAGCCGGCGGTGGACGGTGGATTGGGTCGTTATGACGACGCTGTCGCCCGATCGGTAGATGTGCGCGGCGCTGGCCGCCGCTCCGGCGCGGGTCCACGCGAGCGACCGGCGACATGGCCGAGCTCGGGGCGACGCGCGCGGCATGTCGGACGCAACGACGCGCGCGGTCCGATGCGCGCACGCGGTGAGCTCGCCGGCGTCGTGGCACCCGCGTATCTCACGGGCACGGCGTGCCAGCGCGGAGGCGGGACGCCGGCCAGCCACGATTGACTCGCACGTACGGGCCTGCGATCGTCTCGCGCGAAGACATCGCCATGCTCACTCGCTTGCTTTCGCTGCCCCTCGCCGCGCTCGCCCTCGCGTGCGCCTCCCCGGAGCCAGCGCCCGCGGCCTCGCCTGCGGGGCCCGCTGCGCCTGCGCCGCCTCCCGGGAGCGCCGCTCTCCTGTCGAGCGGTGACCCGGGATTCGACCACGATGTGTCGGGCGTCATCGGGGCGCCGCCGCCTGCGTGGGACGTGGGGCCCTGGTACAACTCGCCGCCGCTCACGCTGGCGGCGCTGCGAGGCAAGGTCGTGCTGGTCCGGTGGTTCACGTCGCCGAGCTGCCCGTTCTGCAGCGCCACCGCCCCGGCGCTCAAGGCGCTGGACGAGCGCTATCGGGAACGAGGGCTCGTCGTCGTCGGGATGTACCACCACAAGGATCCCGAGCCCCTCGACACCGAGGCGGTCAGAGGCTACCTGGCGCACTTCAAATACACCTTCCCGGTCGCGATCGACCCGGACTGGCGCACGTTGAAGCGCTGGTGGATGGATGGCCATCCCAAGCGACAATACACGAGCGTCAGCTTCCTCCTCGATCGAGCGGGGCTCGTGCGGCACGTGCACCTCGGGGGCTCGCTGGAGCCCGCCACCCCCGAGTTCGCGGCGGTCGAGGGGCGCGTCCGCGCCTTGCTGGACGAGACTGCGCGCTGACGCCACGTCGAGCATCGTCTCCACCTCGGGCGGTGGACTGGCCCTCAGGGAGAGTGTGTCGGGATGCTCTGGGCGAAGCGGAAGACGTTCTGCGGGTCGTATTTCTGCTTCACGGCGACGAGCCGCGCCAAGTTGCTCCCGTAGTAGGCGGTCGGCCAGTCCTTCTGGTCGGCGTCGATGTAGTTCGGCACGGCGAACCTGGACGCGTACGACCGCAGTTTGTCACCGAACGCCGTCATCCAGGCCATGGCGTCGTCATGATTCGTGCTCGCGTCGGCCTCGAGGTAGATTTGCATGCTGAACATCGTCTTCCTGTGGACGAACGCCGTCGCGTCCGGGGCCACGGCGCCGATCGCGCCGCCGTAGGTGTTGAAGATGAGGTCGGGGCCGAGCCCCGTCCCGGCCAGCGACTCGACGATCATATCGACCCCTTCCGAGGAGAGCGGGGCGTCCAGGTACACCGACTTCGCCTTGAACCAGACCGGTTCGATCACGAGGCGCTCGGGCGAGAGCACCTTCGGGTCGGTCGTCGGGAGGCCGGCGAAGAAGAGCACCGACTCGATGAAGGGCATCTCTTCGAGAAAGAGCGTTTTCGGGCCAGGCACCATCCAGGCCGACGCTCGGGTAACTGCCTGCCACGAACGCCAGGCGCGCCTGCTGCCACACGGCGTAATAGAGCGGGCCCAGGCGCCACCCGGCGCCCACCGTCGCCGTCTTTCGGTCCTTGTCGACGGCGAGGTCGGTCATGCCGGCAAGATCGATGATCATGCCGCCGTCCTTGCCAAGCGAGTAGCCCTCGTAGCTGTGGCCGCCGGAGCGAACCGCGATGTTCAAGCCGAGGCGACGGGCGCACCTGACCGCAGCTTGGACCTGCGGGACGTTCACGGGGTGGACGATCACGCCCGGAAGGACCTGGATACGGAGGTTGAAGCCACGCCGGTCGTGGTCGTAGCCCGCCGAGCTCGGAAAGACCGTCCTGGGCGCGGCCGGGGCGAGGCACCGCGCGATGGCATCTTGCATCGGCGCCTGCGCGTCTGGCGCTCGGTCCATGGGCGAGGTCCGGTCGGCGGCCGCCGGTGGCCGGCAAGCGCTGGCCAGGACCACGGCGGCCCACAGCAGGGAGCACTGCAGACGGCGAGGCCATTGAACCCTCGGATGGGGCGCGATCATGAGGTAGCTCCTCCCCGAGGTCGATTTCTACCGTGGCGCCGGCTGGCGGTGGCCCGGGAAGCGGAACAACCCGACATACGTGACGCCCGGCGCCTGCGCCTCGACGCCGAGCGGCACGGGCTTGCCGTCGGCCCCGATGCGGAATGCCACGAGCTGACCGGAGCTCTGGTTGGCGGCATAAAGGAGGTGGCCGTCAGGCGATAGCGCGAAGCTGCGTGGATTGTGCGGACCGTCGCCGCGTCCTGACGGCACCTCGGCGAGCGGCGAGAGCTTCCCGGACGAAGCGTCGACCGAGAAGACAGCGATGCTATCGCGCCCGCGATTGGAGCCATAGACGAACCTGCCGGTCGGGTGCACCGCGATCTCGGCCCCGGTGTTTCGTCCCGAGTACCCCTCGGGCAGGGTCGAGGCCGTCGCGATGGGTGTCAGCCGGCCCGAGGCTCGCTCGAATCGAAACGACGTGATCGTGCTCGCTGTCTCGTTGATTCCAAAGGCAACCGCGCCCTGCGGATGAAACACGAGGTGCCGCGGACCGGAGTTTGCCGGAAGGCCCGCGCTCGGGACCGCGTTGGGCTCGAGCAGACCCTGGATGCTGTCGAACGCATACTGGGCGATCATGTCTGCGCCCAGGCAGGGCACGAAGGCATAGGCGCCGCTCTGATCGGTGATCGCCATGTGGGCCCTCGCGCCTGGACTCTCGGTGTCGGTGGCGTTGCCAAGAGCCCCGTTCCTCGCGACAGGGATCACCGATACGCTGCCGCCCTCGTAATTGGCGACCAGCAGCCAGTTCCCGGCCGTGGAGAGCGACAGGTGGGCTGGGCCGTCGCCCTGCGCGCTGACCGTGTTGATCGGGGTGAGGACGCCGCTCTCCGCGTCCAGCTCGAACGAGCGGATCAGGGCGTTGTCCTCGTCCACGGCGAACAGCAGGGCCCGCGCCGGATCCACGGCCAGGAAAGACGGCAGCCCGTCCGTGGCGTTGGCCTGGAGCAGCGCCAACCCGCCGCTGCGCTCGTCGACCGAGTAGACGCGGATCTTCCCCTCCTTGCCGCTCACGAAGGCGAGGAGCGAGCCTCCCGCGGCGGTGGTGGCCGGCGTCGCGTCAGGCGCGGACGCGATCTCCCCGGGGCCGCCGGCCGGCTGGTTGCAGGTGGTGCTCCCGCAGGCGGCTCCGAGGAGCGAGATCACGCAGAGAGCGTACCCACCGCCGAGACGAACCCTGGCAGGGGCATGGCTACGCGGCATGCCGCCCCGACGCGCGGCGTGGCGTCCCGCTTGCCGCGCGCGCTCCTCCACACCACATCCCCACGACCCGCATGGCCTCAGAACGCACGACCCACCGCGCCCTCACCGTCGCCGGGCTGATCCTGGCCCTCGCCATGGCCGCCCTCGAATCTACCGTCGTCGCCACCGCGATGCCCACCGTGATCGGCGATCTCGGCGGCATTCACCAGTACGCCTGGGTCACCACCGCCTACCTGCTCACCTCGTCGGTGCTGGTGCCCATCTGCGGCAAGCTGTCGGACATCTACGGCCGCAAGCCGATCATGCTCTTCGGCATCGCCGTCTTCCTGCTCGGCTCGATCGCGAGCGGCGCGGCGCGATCGATGCCGCAGCTCATCGCCTTCCGCGCCCTCCAGGGGGCCGGCGCCGGGGCGATGCAGCCGATGGCGATGACCATCTCGGGCGACATCTTCGATCTCAAGGAGCGCGCGCGGATCCAGGGCGTCTTCGGGGCCGCCTGGGGGCTGTTCGGCATCATCGGCCCGATGGTGGGCGGGCTCATCGTGCACTACTTCTCGTGGCGCTGGGTCTTCTACATCAACATCCCGTTCGGCGCCGCGTCCGTCGCGCTCGTGGCGACCTCGTTCCACGAGCGCATCGACAGGCGGCCTCACGAGCTCGATTTCCTCGGCGCGGCGCTCCTGACCGCCGGCGTGGTCGCGCTGCTGCTCGCCACCGGGAGGCTGGGCGGGGAGACGACGCTGCTCGCGGCGGTCGCGTCGGCGGCGCTGTTCGCCGTGTTCTTCGCTGTCGAGCGCCGGGCCCCCGAGCCGATGATCCCGCTGCCGCTCTTCCGGCGCCCGGTGATGTTCATCTCCAACGTGGCCGGCGCGATCCTCGGCGGCGCGATGATGGGCACGATCACGTTCGTGCCGCTCTTCGTGCAGGGCGTGCTCCGCGGCAGCCCGACCGACGCCGGCAGCGCCATCGCGCCGATGCTCATCGGCTGGCCGATCGCGAGCGCGATCGGCGGGCGGCTCATCCCCCGGGTCGGGTTCCGCCCGCTCATCTGGATCGGCCTCGGCGTCACGGCGGCGGCGGGGCTCGCGCTCGCGCTCGGCGGGACGCACGACACGCCGCTGATGCTCCGCGCGACGACGCTGGTCTTCGGCGTGGGCATGGGGCTGTCCAACGTCGCGCTGCTCATCGCGGTGCAGAGCAGCGTGGCGTGGGAGCAGCGCGGGATCGCCACCGCGAGCACGATGTTCTCCCGGCTGCTCGGCGGCGTCGTGGCCGTGGGCATCATGGGCGGCGTCCTGACGGCCCAGCTCGCGAAGGACCCGTCGATCCCCGCGGACGCGGCGAGCCGGCTCCTGACGGCGGAGGGGGCGCGCGGCCTCGATCCGTCGATCGTCCAGCACCTCGGGGAGGCGCTCACGTCCGGCCTCACGACGGTGTTCTGGATCATCGCGGCCATGGGCATCACCGGCTTCATCGCGGCGCTGTGGTTCCCCCGCGTGCCGATCGAGGCCGCCGGGGGAGACGCGGCCGTCGGGCCGCCCAGCGAGGCCGGCATCGGGTGAGGCGACCCGCCCGCGCCGGCAGGGACGGGGCTCGATCCAGCGCACGTCGGCGGGTAGGAGCGTGGTGGATGAGGTGGCGGTCCCGAGGGATCACGGCGGCGTGGGCGCTCTGGCTCGCGCTCGGCGGGGCGGGGTGTGAGGACCAGCGCTTCGTCATCGGCATGCTCGCGCCGGGGCAGGGCGGGGGAGGGGGCGCGCCGGAGCGGCCGAGGTTCGAGGCGCCGACGGCGATGACGGAGCTCAACAGCAGCAAAAGGGAAGAGGACCCGACGCTCACGGACGATCTGCTCGAGATCTATTTCATGTCCGATCGCGAGGGGAACCGGGACATCTGGACGTCGCGGCGGGCAGGGGTGGGCTCGCCCTGGGACCCGCCGCACGCCGTGGAGAACATCAACCTGGCCGAGAGCATCGAGGATACCCCCTGCGTCTCCGGGGATGGGCTCCGGCTCTGGTTCTACAGCAGGCGCGAGCCGGAGGGCACCTGGCTGGCCGAGCGCGCCAGCCGGGGCGACCCGTGGGGAACGCCGGCGCACGTGGACTCCCTCGCCGTCGAGGGCGCCACGGTGATGGGCGCTCAGGTCGATCCCACAGGGCTCCACGTCGTGACCGGCGTCACGCCCGCGGACGCGGAGACGTACCTCGCGATCGCATCGCGCGAACGCCCGGAGGACGACTGGAGCGCGCTCATCCCGCTCGCCGGGCTGGACGGCCCGGGCGACGAGGGTGGCCCGTTCCTGTTCGACGACGGCAAGCAGATGCTGTTCCGATCGAGCCGCGCGGGCGAGGGAGACCTGTTCTGGGCACGGCGGGCAAGCGCCGAAGCGGCGTTCGAGGAGCCGGTGCCGCTCGAGGAGCCGGTGAACCTCCCCGGGGAGCGCGACACCGATCCGCACCTCTCACCGGACGGCTCCGTCCTGTATTTCGCGTCGACGCGGACCAGCGTCGCCGACCTCTACGAGGCCCGCCGCGCCGCGCCTTGATCCGACTCCTGATCTCGCGCGGCGCGGAGCGCGACGTGGATCCCGCTCGCCGCGCCGGACGAGGCGGCGGCAAGATACCTCCCGGAAGCTCACGACGCGTGGATCTGCGGCATCCTGTGCCGGTGTAAAAGTCTTGCTGGGCGTGAAATTCCCCAACTTCACGGGAAATTGGAGCGACCCGTGATTGATCGCGGGCGCTCCGGTCCACCTGGGAAAGCGGGACCAAGGGAGCTCCAGGAGATTCGATGCATCCTTTGCTTTGCCGGCCGTGGCGACGATGTGGGTCTGCGCGTACATGGGGCGTCATGATCGGCGCCGTCGCAACGCTCGCGAATTGCAGCACGGAGAGCTCGGCGCCGGGCTCCGGCTCAGGGGGGCAGGACAGCGGCGCCGCCGGCGCTGATGCCACGACGACCGCCTCTGCCACCACGGCGGGCAGCGGCGCGGGAGGCCATCCGGGCGCGACGGCCGGAGGGGGCGGCGCCGAGGGCGTCGGAGGGAGCGGCGGCGCGGGCGGGAGCGGCGGCGCGGGCGGGGGCGGCGGCGCGGGAGGCGCCGCCGACAGGTGCGCCGATGCCCTCTACGACCCGGCGAGCCCGCCCAAGGCGCTGCGCTTGTCCGGGAACCTCGGGACCCACGACCCGTCCGTCATCCGGGCCGGCGACCGCTATTACCTGTTTCATACGGGGGACAGGATCCCGATGAAGGTCTCCTCGGACCTCCTCGCGTGGCAGGCCGCCGGCCGGGTGTTCGACGCCAGGCCGGCCTGGCTGGCGGAGAAGGTCCCGGGCGTGAGCGATCTGTGGGCGCCCGATATCTCGCGCTTCGGGGACACCTATCATCTTTACTACTCCGCCTCGACGTTCGGCAGCAACCGCTCGTGCATCGGGCACGCGACGAAGGCCTCGCTCGACTCGGCAGGTCCGTGGACCGACCGCTGCGCCGCCATCTGCTCGAACGACGGCGCGGCGCGGGACGACTGGAACGCGATCGATCCCAACGTCGCGATGGATGAGGAGGGCACGCCATGGCTCGTGTTCGGGAGCTTCTGGAGCGGTATCAAGATGGTGAAGCTCGCCCCGTCGGGGGAGCGGGCCGACGAGGAGCTCCACGCCCTCGCCGCGCGCCCCGACGCCCGCGGGGCGCTCGAGGCGCCGTTCATCGTGCGGCGCTGCGGCTTCTATTACCTGTTCGTCTCGTTCGACGCCTGCTGCCGTGGGGCCGACAGCACCTACAAGGTCGCCGTCGGTCGTTCGACGCGCATCACCGGCCCGTACGTCGACGAGGAGGGCACGCCGATGATGTCCGGCGGCGGCACCATCGTCGTGGAAGGTGGCTCCCGGTGGCGAGGGCCTGGGCACAACGCCGTGTTGTTCGCCGGCGATCGCGCCTACAACGTCTATCACGCCTATGACGCGGAATCGAACGGCGCCCCCACGCTGCGGATCTCCGATCTGGCGTGGGACAACGACGGGTTTCCGCGCTCCGGAGGGCCGTAGTCAGGGCCGTAGTCGCGCTGCCGTCGCCGTGCTCCGGGAGGCGCGCCTTGACCTGGACTTCCGGGCTCGTGCATGCTGGTCGCCAGCATGCGAAAGCCTGCGACTCACCTCCACGCGCCGCCGGAGGGAGCGCCGCCGGAGGGAGCGCCGCCGCGGGCGGACGAACTGCTCGGGCTCGCCCGGGCCGCCGCGGCGCGCGATCCGGCGGCGATCCGCACGCTCGTCACGGAGCTCGGCGGCGCCATGTTGCGGGGCGTGAGGAAGGTGCTCGGCCCTCATCACCCCGACGTCGAGGACACGACCCAGGAAGCCGTGCTCGCGTTGCTCCAGGCGCTGCCGTCCTTCCGCGCGGAGTGCACCGTGCTGCATTTTGCCA
The DNA here is from genome assembly GCF_028368935.1 of Sorangium aterium. NCBI lineage: Bacteria > Pseudomonadati > Myxococcota > Polyangiales > Polyangiaceae > Sorangium > Sorangium atrum. The sequence goes on from NZ_JAQNDK010000004.1 coordinate 960,732, forward strand.
ACCGCATCGCCGTGATGACCGCGCTCGGCGCGCGCCGGCGCCTCCGCGTGCGCGCGCGCTTCGACGAGCCGGGCGCGCCGATCGACGTGGCCCCGGACGAGGGCGGCGCGTCGCCGTTCGCCGAGGCGGTCTCGAACCGGCGGCGTGAGATGGTGCTCCAGGTGCTCGACGGGATGCCCGAGGCCACGGCGGAGGCGCTCGCCCTCCATTTCGTGCTCGGCTACACGGTCGACGAGATCGCGGCGCTCGCCGGCGCCTCTCCGAACACGGTCTGGAGCCGGCTCCGGCTCGGCAAGGAGGCGCTGCGGCGCGCGTTCGCCAACAACGCGAAGCTGGCCGAGCTCTTCCGGGGGAGGGAAACATGACGACCGACTGCCGGAGCGAGCTCCTCACGCGGGTGCGCCGCGGCGTCGCGACCGAGCCGGACCGGCTCGCCTTCGACGCCCACCTCGACGCCTGCGAGTCCTGCCGGACCACCTGGGAAATCGCCCAGGATTTCGACGCCGTGGGCGCGGCGGAGCCCGGGGACGCAGAGCGCCTCGCGCGCATCGTGAGCGCGGCGATCGGGGCGGTTGCGATCGACCAGCGGCGCGAGGGCGCGCCCGTGTGGCCCGCGAGCGCGCCCGTGCGACCCGACAACGACGTCCGGCGCGGGGACGAGGACGCGCGACCCGGGGGCGGTCCCGCGGGGCGGCGCGGGGCCGGCTGGCGGCGCAGCGTCTGGCTCTACGCCGCGGCGGTCGTCCTCGCCTGCGGCGTGGCCGCCGCGACAACGGCGCTCGTCCGTTCGCGCCTGGAGCCGACCCCGGCGGGGAGCGCCCGTTTGCTCGAGCCCGCGGCGCGCGCGGTGGTGTCCCGTTCGCGTGCGGTCGCGCTCGCCGAGGCCGTTCCGCCTCCCGGCGAGGCCGCGCCGGCCGGCGCGCGGCCGGCGCAGCCGGGCGCGCCGGCGCCCGTCGAAGCGGCGCTTCCGGCGCTCGCGGCGCCTGCCCCGAGGCCGCGCGACGCCGGGCGCGGGCCGAGCGCGACGGCGTCCTCCGCGTCGACGGCCGAGCAGCTCTTCCGGGAGGCCAACGAGGCGCGGCGCGCTGGGAACTCGCAGCGCGCCGTCGAGCTCTATCGCTCGCTCCAGAAGAGCTTCGCGACGTCGCCCGAGGCCACGCTCTCCCTCGTGTCGCTGGGCAACCTGCTCCTCAACACCGGCGCGCCTGCCGCGGCGCTCGTGCAGCTCGACCGGTACCTCGGCGTGGCCGGCTCACGGCCGCTCGCCGTCGAGGCGCTCTATGGCCGCGGGCGCGCCTTGCGGGCGCTCGGCCGCTCCGCCGACGAGGCCCAGAACTGGCGGCGGCTGCTCCGGGATCACCCAGGCTCGCCGTACGTCGAGCATGCGCGCCGCCGTCTCGCCGAGCTCGGAGGGTGATCACGAAGCGAGCGACGGCAGCGCTCGGGCTCGCCGCGGTCGTCGCGCTCTCCGCGGCGCGCGCCCAGGCGAGCGACGCGACGGCGGCGGCGTCGTCCGGATCGCCGGGGGCGCCGGCGCCCGGCGCGCCGGTGGTGGAGCTCGTGCTCACGGGCGCCGCGGACAACCTCGGCGCGATCCGGACGGCGCTCGAGTCCCAGGCGCTCTCCGCGTTCACGATCCGCTTTCGGACCGCGCCGCGGTTCGACGCGCCGGCGCTCTTCGCGACGCGGGCCTCCTCCGGCGTGAGCGTCTCGTGTTGGATCGACGTGAGCGACCCGCGCCGCGCCGCGCTCTACTTCACGGATCCCGTGGCCGATCGCTTCCTGGTGCGCTCGATCGATCTCTCGGGTCGCTTCGACGAGCTCGATCGCGAGTCCTTGGCGCAGGTCGTGGAGCTCTCGCTCCGGTCGCTGCGCCTGGACGCGCGCGCCTCGCTCGATCGGGAGCAGGCGCGCGCGCTCATCCTGCGCCAGGCGGCGCCTCCCGAGGCGCCCTCCGAAGCTCCTGTCTCCGGGGGGGCGGCGCCGGCGCGGCGCGCGCTGGAGCTCGGGCTCTTCTACGGCGTGACGGCGCACTCGGCCGAGGTCGGCTTGACGCACGGCCCCGGCGTACGCGTCGCGCTCGGCGGGAGCTGGGAGCGGCACCGGCTCGCCCTCGACGCGCGCTTCCAGTACCAGTTCGAGCGCCGCTACGAGGAGGCGCGCATCGGCCTCGATCTCCGCACGATCGCGCTCCGGGCCGATGCCTGCTGGCTCTACGCCCTCGCCCCGGGCGTGGCGCCGATCGAGCTCGGCGTGCGGCTCGGCGCGGGCATCGATCATGTCGACGCCGCGCCGAGGCCGGGCAGCGCTGAGGCACCGGCGGTCGTCCCTGCGGAGGCGAGCGCCTCGAACGCGCTCGTGCTCGTGGCCGGCTCGGTGGTCGAGCTGGCTCTGAGCCAGGATGTCCGGCTGTTCGCGGAGCTCTTCGCCGAGCTCGACCCGGCGCGCGTCCGCTACGATCTCAGGCTCGAGCAGGGGACCGAGACCGTCCTCACGCGCTGCCGGCTCCGGCCTGGCGTGCTCCTCGGCATCGAGCTCTGAGGACGGGTCACCTCAGGTCCCGCGCGAGCCGCTCTGGCGTTCGACGCGAGCGGCTCCGCGGATTCCTTCGTTGGTGCAATGTGCAGTCCAGGCGACGGCTCCGGTCGCCGCGAGAAATTCGGGCTCCCCGGCAGAATGTGTGGGCGCATGAGCCGAGCAAGGGCAGAACGACTTGCGGGCATCGGTTCCAGGATTCCGCCGTTCCAGAAGGTCGCACGGACCCTCCGTGGCCATCGACGCGGAGCGGCGTGGCCGACCTCTGACGAAGCTCGCCGCGTCGCACCTCGATTCGCCTTGATCCTGTGTCGACGCAAAATTGCTGCGAAGACGATTCTTGGCGCTCCACGAGAAGGTCGAGCAACCCATGATTGATCGTGGGCGCTCCGGCCCATGTGGGAGAGCGGGACGACTCGGCGAACGATTCGCCAAGGGAGCCTCAGGAGTTCAAGATGCGTGTCACGCTTGTCGTGGGAGGCGGCTCCCGGTGGCGAGGGCCCGGACACAACGCCGTGCTGTCCTCCGGCGATCGCTCTTACAACATCTATCACGCCTACGACGCCGAATCGAACGGCGCACCGACGCTGCGGATCTCCGATCTGGCGTGGGACACCGACGGCTTTCCGCGCTCCGGAGGGCCCTAGTCGCGCCGTCGTCGCCGGGCTCGGAGCTGCGCGCCTTGACCGGGAGTTATGGACTCAACCTTCGTCGCCAGAATGCGGGGGCCTGCGGCTGACCTCGACGCGCCGCCGGAGGGAGCGCCGCCGCGGGCGGACGAACTGCTCGGGCTCGCCCGGGCCGCCGCGGCGCGCGATCCGGCGGCGATCCGCACGCTCGTCACGGAGCTCGGCGGCGCCATGTTGCGGAGCGTGAGGAAGGTGCTCGGCCCTCGTCACCCCGACGTCGAGGACACGACCCAGGAAGCCGTGCTCGCGTTGCTCCAGGCGCTGCCGTCCTTCCGCGCGGAGTGCACCGTGCTGCATTTTGCCAACCGCATCGCCGTGATGACCGCGCTCGGCGCGCGCCGGCGCCTCCGCGTGCGCGCGCGCTTCGACGAGCCGGGCGCGCCGATCGACGTGGCCCCGGACGAGGGCGGCGCGTCGCCGTTCGCCGAGGCGGTCTCGAACCGGCGGCGTGAGATGGTGCTCCAGGTGCTCGACGGGATGCCCGAGGCCACGGCGGAGGCGCTCGCCCTCCATTTCGTGCTCGGCTACACGGTCGACGAGATCGCGGCGCTCGCCGGCGCCTCTCCGAACACGGTCTGGAGCCGGCTCCGGCTCGGCAAGGAGGCGCTGCGGCGCGCGTTCGCCAACAACGCGAAGCTGGCCGAGCTCTTCCGGGGGAGGGAAACATGACGACCGACCGCCGGAGCGAGCTCCTCACGCGGGTGCGCCGCGGCGTCGCGACGAATCGCCTTGCTCCTCCTGCCCCCTCAGCCGAGGAGCGCCCGCGAGCGGTCACCGCTGCGACTTCTCGACGGATTGCACGTCGAGCTGAATGAACTGACCGTTGTACGGCTGGGGCGCCGGCGCGATGCCGTTCACGACCAGATGCTTGAAGTTGGCGATCATTCTATGGTTCGGATCCTCGCCCTTGAAGGAAACCGTGGCTCCGCCCCGGACCGGAATGGTCTTCGTGTGGTCGATGATGAACACGTCGTGCCCCACGGTGGGGTTATCGTTGAGGTAATAGGTCTCGGCCGGGTCGGAGACAGAGAAGCTGTAGCGGTTGTACGTCGGATTGTCGGGTGTACCGCCCACGCGGAAGTGCATGCCGTCGGGCGTGCCGCCCTTGTAGATCTCCGGCTCGACGACGCCGCGGAGCCGGACGGTCACGTGATAGACCGTGTCGGGCGAGCCGCCGAACGTCTTGGTCTGGTTGATCAGCGTGGACGTCGCACACTCGTCACGGTTGCCCGGGTCTTCGTCGCACGGCATCTCCCAGCGGAAGCCGTCGATGCTGGCGGCCGCGGTGCGCAGATCTTCCTCGCCGCTGCCCCCGCCGCCTCCGCCGTTGCCGCCGTTGCCGCCTCCGCCGCCGTCTCCGTCGCTGCCGCCGTCTCCGTCGCTGCCGCCGGTCCCGCCGGAGCTCGCGCTGCTCGAGGCGCTCGTGCTGACGCTCGTCGAGACCCCGCCGCCCGAGCCCCCAGCGCCGGTCGTGCTGGAGCTGGCCTGGTCGTCCGAAGGCGGGTCGGAATCGGAGCCGCAGGCAAGAAGGACCATCATCGCAGGGACCACGATCAGAGAAAGTCTCATTGTACACCAGTCCGGCGAGAGCGCCGGCAGTTGAGGCTGGGGACGCGGAACGTCGTTGCGTTGATACCGCGTCTCGTTCGAATGGCTAGGTCAGGTTCGTGAGCGGTCCGGTGCAGTACCGCGGGTCGCCAAAGGTGGTCCTGGTATCGCCGAACAGGTTCAAGATCGAGACGAGCAGGTTGTTGTGCGGGAGGTGCGAGTACCGGACCCAGCGTCCGGTGCGCAGGCCCCCGCCGCCGCCGGCCAGCAGGAACGGCATGTCGTTCTTCTTGTGCGACGGCGGATCCGAGAGCTCGGAGCCGAAGAAGACGACGCTCTCGTCGAGCAGCGAATGCCCGCCCATGTCGATCTTCTCCATCTCCTGCAGGAGGTAGAGGTGCTGCTTCGAGTACCAGTTGCAAATGCGCTCGCACTCGGCCGGCTTGAAGCCGCCGTCGTGCTGGTAGAAATGGTGGTGCTCGGTCAGGTTGAGCCAGGGGAAGGTGTGCTTCGCCTCGGTGTCGCTCCACTGAAGGGTGCCGACCGCGGTGATGTCGCAGGCGAGCGCCATCACCAGCATATCGGTCATGAGCTTGCCGACCTTGGGGATCGCCGCGTCGGTCGAGGTGTCCTTGACGTTGCCCTTGTCGTCCGCGTTGAGCCCGGTGCGCGGGTTGTAGTCGGACGTGTCGACCATCGTCGGGGCCTTGCAAGAGCTCATCGTGGTCGGGGTGTCGGTGCTGCTGAGGCTCTGCTCGATCTCGCGGATCTTCGTCAGGTGCTGGTCGATCTTCTGCTTGTCGGCGGCGCCGAGCGCCGCGGACACGGCGGAGTAGCGCCGGTCGAGGAAGTCGAGGATCGATTGCTGTCGCGCGAGGCGACGGGCGGCGTCGTTGTTGTCGCTCGGGTTCAGCGTACCGAAGAGCTTGGTGAAGATCTCCACCGGATCGAGGCGCGGCGGGATCGGCTTGTGCGGCGCGGCGTTCTCGTAGTTCGCAGCGTTCATCGGCGACAGCAGGCCGTGGGCCTTGCCCGTCGCCCAGCGCACCGCGATCTGGATGCTCGCCTGCGCCTTTTGACCAGCGGAGATCCGGGCGGCGATCACCTGATCGATGGACGGCCCGCTCCCGTAGCCGCCGTTGTTGGCGCCCTCTTGCGCCGTACCGGTGAGCCAGGCGACGATCCCGGCCTGGTGCTGCTCCCCGAGCGCGCTCTTCATGTCGAGGCCGTCGACGACGAGCAGGCGGTTTTGCACCGGAGCGAGCGGCGCAAGGATGGGGCTCAGGGTGAAGCTCGTCTCCGTGCCGGTCGGCCTCCAGCGGTTCAACACGGTCCCGCCGGGCGTGTAGACGGCGAGGAAACGCTTGGCGGGCTCGGGGGCCGCGCGCGCGGTGCGTTCGGGGCCCATGATCTCCAGCCAGGGAAGCGCGACGGCGATGGCGCCGGCACCCCGCAGCATGGCACGTCGGCTCAAGCGATATTTCGACATACCCATCACTCCTGTCCTGGAGCCAAGTAGTGGAAAGCATCCGTCTGCGTGAGCTCGATCAGGAGCTGCTTCACGTTGTAGCCGGACGCCTCGAAGGCGGTCGTGATCGCCTGTTGGGTGCACCGATCCTCAGCGCGCAGGGTGAGGCCGTAGGCGAACTCGCTCCAGCGCTTTGCGAAGCAGCTCTGAACCTCTTCGGAGCCGGCGAGCTTCTGCACCAGGTCGATCGGCCCGCTCACGTCCCCCAGCGTCTCCGGGACCGTGCCGCTCGGGTCGATCGTGACGCCGTTTTCGGTGGCGCGGAACAGCCCGACCGCGTCGTAGTTCTCGAACGCGAAGCCGACCGGATCCATGAACTTGTGGCACCCCGCGCAGACCGGATCCTTGCTGTGCTGGCTGAAGCGCTCCCGCGCCGTCTTGCCGGAGTAAGGATCCGGCGGCTTGACCTGCTCCAGGATCGCGCCGGTGGGGAGCGGGATCGAGATACACATCAGCTTCTGGAGCACGAACGAGCCGCGGACCACGGGGTTCGTGTTGTTCGAGTGCGTCGTGCCGGCCATCAAGCCCCCCTGGGTGAGCAGCCCGAGGCGCTGGGTCGTGTCGAGCCGTACTTCTCTGAACTCGTCGCCCGTCACCCCGGGGATGCCGTAGAACGCCGCGAGCTGCTCGTTCACGAACGTGTACGGGGCCGTCAAGATGGACGGCCAGGTGCCGGTCCCCTCGAAGATCTCGTGCTCGAGGAACCGCTGGGTCTCCTCGCGCATCAACGAGCCGATGGTGCGAGAGAAGGTCGGGAAGGCGTCCGCGTTTCGCTCGAGATCCGCGAGGCTGCTGATGGGGAGCAGGTTGTCGAAGAAGAACCGGAAGGTGGGCCGAGACCGAGGATCGTCGAGCATGCGCTCGGCGTGCGCGCGCACGCCCTCCTTCGTCGATAGCTCACCTGCCTGCGCGGCCATGCGCAGCTGCTCGTCTGGCATCGTGCCCCAGAGCATGTACGAGAGCCGCGTCGCCATCTCGTCGCCCGTAGGTCGGCGGAGCTGGGGGCGCTCCGGGTCGGGCGTGCCCTTCTCGATGCGGTAGAGAAAATCGGGCGATTGAAGCAACGCCTCGATCACCGTCGCGACGCCGGCGGCGAACGTCGCGTCCTTTCGTCCAACGCTGTACAGCGCGAGGAGCTCGTCCGCCTCGCCGGCGGCGACGGGCCGGCGGTACGCGCGCGGGGCGAGCCTCTCGATGATCGTGCGCGCGCACGCCTCCTCGCTCCCTGCCGTCACGTTGCTCGCGCAAGGGGCGAGCTTCGCGAGCGCCTCCGGCGTGGCCGTCGCACGCTGGGCGATGCCCTCCGCGACGGTGCCCAGCTGCTCGGCCAGCAGGCTCGAGACCGACAGCGTGTCCGCGTCATTGCCGAAACCGTTCCCGACATCCTCGCTCGGCAGCGAGAAGGCGGGATCGGTCGTGTCGCCCAGGAGGTCGCGAACGGTGTTGTTGTACTCGAAGCGCGTGAGCCGCCGCAGCGGCGCTCGCCCGGGGTACACCACGCCGTCCTCGCACACGGGCGGGTCCACTGGGGTGGGGGAATTTTCTTCATCAGGATCAGGTTCGCCCGAGGTGCCCTGGTTGCCCACGCTTCCAGTGCAGCCGCTGGCGACGATCAACGCGATCGGGATAGCTGACCGACGTCTTCTGAGACGACTCGCTTGCTCATGATTCGAGTGCCTAGACATGGCTGTCGCCCTTCGCCCGCCGTGGGCGCGCTAAAGTCCCATCATCCAACAACTGGCTTGTCTTACGAAGTGGTGGAAATATCCATGACGCAGCTCTCTCCCGGCGGGGCCTGATGCCGGGCGGGACATGTCGGGTCCGTTCCGGTGGTTCAAGCGTCCGGCGTTCCCGCCCGCCGAGAGCAGCACGGCCCCCACGCGTTGCCCGGCCACGGGGCAAGCATTCAAGTCCCTGTCAACTGGATGTGGATGAAGAGGGTAGGGAGCCACCGCCAAGCACCGCTCTGCTCTCCCTGTGAGCTGAAGCGCCCGCGATCAATCACACGTTGTCCGAATTTCTCGCGCGGGGACCGGATCCGTCGTCCGGGATATAGATTTGCACCCAGGAAGGACGCCGCGGTGCAGCTCGCGTCGAACGACAGCCCGCTCGCCCGGTACCTGAGGTGACCCGCCGTCAGAGCTCGATGCCGAGGAGCACGCCAGGCCGTCGGCGTGATCGTCAGGCTCGTCCACCGCGGGAAGGGGCCGCCGTGGGGAGGCAGGGCCCATCAACCGGGGTACCACGTGACGCGCGGGTCATCGGGCGCGCGCACGTAGTCGAAGGCGGCATCCGTGAGCCTCGCCAGGTCGTACTGCGGCCGCCAACCGAGCAGAAACTTCGCCTTCGAGTTGTCCAGCCACGTCGAATGGAACGGCGTCTTCACCCTCACGCTCGGCAGGCCCCGCGTCGCCTCCAGGTAACGCGCCAGCTCGCCGTAGTCCACGGGCTCATCCATGCAGATGTTGAAGGTCTGCTGGCGAGCCTTCTCATGATGGATGGCCTTGAGGATCGCGGTGACCAGATCCTCCACATGCACGAAGTTACGCTTCACCGGCTCGCCGCGGCGGTCGAGCATCACCGGCACGGCGTCCGAGCGGACGTACCCCTCCGATGCCTCGGCGCCGACCAGATCGCGCCACCTCGGCCCTCCGAACACGTCGTCGCCGAAGGACAGCTGCGCCTTGAAGTCGTCCTTCTCCATGATCCAGGGCGCGCGCAGGCAGCATCCGTTGAGCTCATATTGAATGTAATATTGCTCGAGCATGACCTCCTCGAGCACCTTGGACAGCGCGTAGCAGCCCGGGTAGGCGCTGTGCCGCTGGGTCTCCGTCACGGGGACGGGGTGCGGATAGAAGAAGTGGCCCATCCCGGCGTCGCCCCCGACCAGGATGAATTGCTCGAACGTGGGGCTGACGCGGCAGGCCTCCAGCAGCCAGAACATGCCTTTGACGGCTACGTCCATGATGCTCTCGGGGGTCTCCTTGCTCGTCGCCAGGTGCAGCACGTGGCTCACCCCCTCGGTCGCCTCGTTGACGACGGCCCTGTCCTCGATGGTCCCACGCAGCACCTCCACGCGCGCCGTCCGCTCCAGCATGCGGTTGTGGCACAGCGCGCGGACCTTCCACCCCTCGAACGCGGGGTCCGACAGGAACCTTCGGATGAATGTCTGGCCGACCTTGCCCGCCGCCCCGGTGACCAGAATTCGCTTGGCCTCGATCATTCTATCGCTCCTCGCTCTCCGGCATCATCGATGATGACCGTACTCCACCCCCCTGGCTGCAGGGGCCGATCGGATCAGGACCTGCTGCATGACGATGAAGACGAGCAGCAGCAGCCCGATGCTGATGTGGTGCCAGGGCGACGGCAGCCGTCCATCCAGGTTGATCACCGCTCGCACGATGCCCGTGATCATCACGCCCATCACGGTGCCGACGACGCTGCCAGCCCCCCCGGTCAGCAGCGTTCCACCGATCACCACCGAGGCGATGGCCTCGAGCTCCAGCCCCGCGCCGATGTTCGGCTTTCCGGCGCTGTCGATCAGCGCCGTCGTGACCCCGCCGAGGCCCGCGCACAAGCCGCACAACGCATAAAGACACACCGTCGTGGCGCCCAGCGGCACCCCCATGAGCAGCGCGGCCTGCCTGTCCCCGCCGATGGCGAGGACGTTCCGGCCGAAGCTCGTGCTACGGCCGAGGATCACGCCGAGCACGAGGACGATCAAGAACAGGAGCGCCGTCGCCGGGACCCAGGTCCGGTCCAGGCCCGGGATCGCCAGCGCGAAGCCGAGCTCATCGACGATCCAGTCCAGCGCAGGGTGATCGATGCCGATGGGCTGCATGCTGACGAGGAACGCCGCGCCGCGGGCGAAGAACATGCCCGCGAGCGTCACGAGGAACGGGGGCAGAGAGAAACGATGGATCAGGTGCCCCGTCATCGCGCCGAACGCGACCGACACCGCGAGGCCGACACAGAACGCCACCACCGGGTGGCAGCCACCGGCGACCAGCGTGCCCACGAGGACCGTCGTGAGCGCGACGACGGAGCCGACCGAGAGGTCGATGCCCCCCGACAGGATGACGAAGGTCATCCCCACCGCGCAGAGGCCCATCGCCGCGTTCCCCTTGATCAGGTCGACCAGGAAACGCAGGCTGCGCGCCGCGTCGTAACAGACCAGCACCCCCGAGTAGAGCGCGATCAGGAGGACCGCGGTCACCATGAGCGGCAGATCCCGCCGATCCCAGCGGAGCATCCCTACTGCCCCCGCTTGAGGCCGAGCAGCTCGAGCAGCCGCCGGCGCGACTCCTCCGAGACCAGCAGACAGCTGAGCAGCATCACGCCGGCCTTGGGCATCGGCTCGATCTCCGAGGGGACATGCTGGATGTACATCGTGGTGGAGAGCGTTTGTATCAACAACGCTCCTATCAGGGTGCCACCCAGGTAGAAGCGCCCGCCGGTGAGCGCCGTACCGCCGATCACCGCGGCGAAGATGGCGTCCAGCTCCCGCAGGCGCCCCACGCGATCGGGGTCGGCCGTGGAGATGTACGAGGCGGCCACGAGGCCGGCGATGCCGGCGCACAGGCCGGAAAAGCCGTACAACCAGAGCTTGATGCGGCGGTCGTCGACGCCGGCGAGCCGGCTCGCCCGCTCGTTGTCGCCGATCGCTTCCATGAACAGGCCGAGCGCCGTCCTCCGGCAGAGCAGCGCGGCGACGACGAACACGGCGGCCACCAGCACCATGGAGAACGGCAAGCCACCGACGTGACCGTTGCCGATGAACGCAAACGTCGCATCCGTGTGCGTCACGGGCTCGGCGCGGGTGATGAGCATGGCGACGCCGCGGACACCGACCATGCTGATCAAGGTCACGATGATGGGCTGGATGTTCAGCGCCGTCACCAGCGCGCCGTTGAACAGACCGACGCCGCCGGCGACGGCGAGCGACAAGAGCGCAGCCAGGAGCGGCCCGCAGTGAGCCTCCTTCATCAGGATCACGCAGGTGGCGCCAGACAACGCCATGACCGAGCCGACCGATAGATCGATGCCCCTCACGGCGATCACCAGGGTCAGGCCGATCGCGAGGAGCATCACCTCCGAGCCCTGGTTGAGCAGGTTGATGGGCGTCCCGTAATAAGCCCCGTCGCGCTCGACGATGGAGAAGAAATTCTTGGACAGGACCGAATTGAACAGGAGGAGCGCCAGGAGGCCGAGCAAAGGCCAGGCCTCGCGGCGCCCGCGCAGGAGCAGCAGGGCGCCGGCGCACCCGGTGAAGAGGAGGATTGCGATGCCGGTGAGGTTGGCGTTCGTGGGCGCCGCTTCCGTGATCTTCTCAAGCATCGGACGGCGCCTCCTTCTGATGGGCGATGGCCTGGATGATGGACGAAGGCGTCACGGACTCTCCCACGAGCTCGCCCTGCTGCTTGCGGTCTCTCAGGACCACCACCCTGGAGCAGTTGCGCGCGACCTCCTCGAGCTCCGACGAGATCAAGACCGTGGCGACCCCCTTCTCGCTGAGCGACTTCACCAGCGCCTCGATCTCCAGCTTGGCGCCGATGTCCACGCCGCGCGTGGGCTCGTCGAGCAGCAGGATCCGCGGCTGCATGGCCATCCAACGCGCGAGCAGCACCTTCTGCTGGTTGCCGCCCGAGAGCAGCTTGACGGGCGTCTCCGGGGACGGCGTCTTGATGCTCAGGGTCTTGATGTAGTGCTGGACCAGACGCTCCCGCTCGTGGCGCGGGAGCACCCGCAGCGCCCCCTGGGAGGCCTGCAAGGCGAGCAGGAGGTTCTCTCGCACGGAGAGGTTCGGGATGATGCCATCCACCTTGCGGTCTTCCGGGCAGTACGCGAGGCCGGCCCGGATCGCGTGCCGTGGCGTCTTGATCTCGGTCGCGCGTCCGTTCACCGCGAGCTCGCCGCGATCGGCGGGCTCGATCCCGAAGAGCATCCTGGCGGTCTCGCTTCGACCCGAGCCGAGCAGCCCCGCCAGCCCAACCACCTCGCCGGGCCGCAGCGCGAACTCGATGGGTCCGATGACCCCCTTTCTCTCGAGGCCGCGCGCGGCGAGCGCCGGCTCCGCGGCGCTCGCCTCCCCTCCCGGACCGGCGGGGCCGCCTGGCGCGGCCCTGTCTTTCGCGCCGAGCTTGACGCCCAGCATCGCCTGGACGAGCTCCAGGCGAGGCAGCTCGCTGCTCGCGTACTGCCCCACCAAGCAGCCATTCCTGAGCACCGTGATCGTGTCGCTGACCGCGTAGACCTGATCCAGGAAGTGAGTCACGAAGAGGATCGCCAACCCCTGCGCCTTCAGCCCCCGCATGACGTCGAAGAGCCGCAGCGTCTCCGCTTCATCCAGGCTGGAGGTGGGCTCATCCAGGATCAGGATCCGCGCGTCCACGGCGAGCGCGCGGGCGATCGCGACCATCTGCTGCAGCGCGGTGGGCAGCGCCGCCACCGATCGCGACACGTCGAGATCCAGCGAGAGGCGCGCGAGGGCCTCACGCGCCTTCGCGCGGACGGCGCGCCCGTCGATCAGGCCGAAGCGCCGAGGCTGCCGGCCCAGCATGATGTTGTCCGCGATGGAGAGGTGCGGGATCAGGCTGATTTCCTGGTGCACCGCGCTGATCCCCAGCGATTCAGCGTGGCGGGGAGAGGTCGGCCGGATCACCGCGCCGCCGAGGCGCAAGGTCCCGGCGTCGGGAGAATAGACGCCGGTAAGCAGCTTGATCAGCGTCGACTTGCCGGCCCCGTTCTCCCCCATCAACGCCTGGATCTCGCCGGCGCGCGCCTCGACGTGCACGTCGTGCAGAGCGCGAACTCCGGGGAACGATTTGCTGAGGCCCTCGACAGAGAGCAAGGCTTTCGAGACAGGCATGCGGCTGCTGCTCCGTACGTGAGCGCCGCGCGACGAGCGAGCTCACGAGCGTGATGGCGCTCGCGCCGCCCCAGCGGGGCGCCAGCGCCGATCTCTCCTCAGTAGGGCCGCGAGCCGATGGCCGCCGCCGCCTGCTCGCGTTCGAAGATCTGGCCAGGGACGATCGTCCGCTTCGGCACCTTCTCACCGCGCACGATCTTGTCGATCGTATCGAAGAGCAGGGGGCCGTGCAGGGGGTTGCACTCGACCGTCGCGTTCAGCTTCCCCTCCATCATGGCCTCGAACGCCGGCTTCACGGCGTCGATCGATATCACCTGGATATCCTGCCCGGGCTTCAACCCCGCCGCCTGGATCGCCTGAATCGCCCCGAGCGCCATGTCGTCGTTGTGCGCGTAGACGGCGTTGATCTCGCCCTTGTGGGCCGCGAGCAGCGTCTCCATCACGGCTTTTCCCTTGGTGCGCGTGAAGTCACCGCTCTGGCTCGCGATGATCTTCATGTCCGGGTGCTTCGCGATGGCCTCGGCGAAGCCGGTCTTGCGCATCACCGCCACGTCCGCCGCCGGCGTGCCCACGAGCTCGATGATCCGCGCGTTGCCGTTCGTCTGCTTCGCGAGCCACTCCCCTGCCCTGCGCCCCTCCCAGACGAAGTCCGCGACCATCACCGTCTCGTACAGATCTTCCTCGGCGTCCACGCCCCGGCTCGTGAGCACCACCGGGATCCCGGCGCGCTTGGCCTCCTTCAACGTGGGCTTCCAGCCCACGGATTCTTGCGGCGCGATGACGATGACGTCGACGCCCTTGGTGATGAACCCGTTGACGGCGTTGACCTGGTTGTTGTGCACGTTCTGACCGTCTGCGAAGAGGAGCTGCACGTGGCGCTTCTCCGCTTCCTCCTGGATCGACTTGCTGTGCGCGATCCTCCAGGAGCTCTCGGCGCCCGTCTGCGAGAAGCCGACCACGATCTCGGACAGCTTCTTCGGCTTCCGCCCCGCGGCATCGGCCTCCGACGCCGGCTTCTGGGAGGCGCGCGCCGCGTCGCTCTCCTCGCGGGAGCAGCCGGCGGCGACGGACGCCGAGCCCAGGATGGCCAGGAAGAGCCTCCGTGACACGTGGTTTTGAGGGTTCATGTACTTTTCCCTTCCTGCTACGCCGTCCCCAAGGTTGCCATCCGGCCGCTTCACCAGCAGCAGCACGGCTACTGGCACGTCGTTCCCTGGAGCCTTTCGGCAGGGGTCGATGGCACAGGAAGGCCATAGGACTCGGCCAAACGTGCGTACGCGGCCATGTTGGCGTTGGTCGTGTACGTATTGTTGTTGAAATCAAAAAGCCTACGATCACCGTACGCCGTCGGCTCCCAAAGGAATGTGCCCCTGCCCATTTGGTTCGGGAAGGCGCGCATGATGGGATTGATGAGATCTCTGCGGTCATCGGTGTACTCGCAGCTCATCACGGGCAGCTTGTAGGTGTTGATGATGTACCCGAACTCCTCCCTCCAGTCCTGGCCATTGTTGGTGGTTCCGTAGGTCGAGCCGCAGATTCCATCTGCGTCGATGTGCGGATTGTTGGTCAAGTACGCGTCCACCCAGGGGCGGAAGTCGCCGTCAGGTCGCGGTCGACCGTGCTGCGCCCACACGATGATGTTCGGGTCGATTTCGCGCACGGCCCGGATGCCGGCATTGACGAGACCGGAGAAGTTGGCCCAATTGCTCATGGACACTCCCGACATGCGTGAGTTGGTCTCGTTGCCGACCTGGACCATGTCCGGTTTCACGCCAGCCGCCACCATTTCATCGAGCACGCCTTTCACGTGGTCGTAAGCGGCCGCCTGCATTTGAGGCGGATTCATCCCAGCCCAGGCGGACGGTACGTCCTGGTGACCGATGGACGCCCACGTGTCGCTCATGTGAAAGTCGAGGAACAGGCCCATCCCGCAGGCTTTGACCCGTTTCGCCATGGCGATGGTGTGAGCGGTGTCACAGAAGGCCTCCGTCGGGCGAGCACCCGAATAAAGTTCCGAGGTATAGCCTCCGGGACAATCCGGGCACACGAAAGTCCGGAGTCGAATGAAGTTGAACCCGTGATCGACAAAGATCCGCTCGATGGATTTGGTCTGGCCCTTGTCTCGATAGCTCCGGCCAATCGACTCCTGTTCGAGGGTCCATGAGATATCTGCACCCAGGATATACGGAGGGTTGAAGATTTCGCCGGTGCCGGAACCGGCGCCCCCGCCTCCCGAGGCACCACCGCCCGTGCTGGTCCCGCCGGTCGCTCCCCCACCTGTGGTCGTCGCGCCACCCGAGCTCGATGTTCCGCCGGAGCCGGTGGACCCGCCGGAGCCGGTGGACCCGCCGGAGCTCGATGTTCCGCCGGAGCCGGTGGACCCGCCGGAGCCGGTGGACCCGACCGAGCTGGAAGCGCCGCCGGTTCCGTTACCTGGTGTGCCGCCGTCCTCCTCTCGGGGGGCACCACTGCAACCTAGCGCGACGAGGATGGGGAGAAAGATGCTGGCGCTGAGCTTGAGCTTCATGGATTGCTCTAGATGCCAGGGTTCGCTGGCGACCAGGATGTGGATGAAGAGGATACGGGGCCACCGCCGGGCGCCGCTCTGCTCTCCCTGTGAGCTGAAGCGCCCGCGATCAATCACATGTTGTTTGAATTTCTCGTGACCGACGCGGTCCTCACGCGCGACCGGTTCCGGCCTGGCGCGCTCCTCGGCATTGAGCTCTGACGGCGGGTCACCTCAGGTCCCGGGCGAGCGGGCTGTCGTTCGACGCGAGCTGCACCGCGGCGTCCTTCCTGGGTGCAAATCTACATCCCAGGTGACGGCTCCGGTCCCCGCACGAAAAATTGGGACAACGTGTGATTGATCGCGGGCGCTTCAGCTCACAGGGAGAGCAGAGCGGCGCCCGGCGGTGGCCCCGTACCCTCTTCATCCATATTTAGTTGACAGGGACTCCATGATCGCTCGGCGGGCGCGCTCGCGCCCGTCGAGCGACATGCACTTACCGGTCGCCCTGCGGCGCCGCGCGCCGATGGCCGGGGAGGAGAGAATCTGATGTCTCGATCAACCTTTCTTCTGTTCAGACGATCCGTGGTTTCTTTGCATGCGCTGCTCTCGGCGGCCCTCCTGTCCGCATGCGGCGCCGAAGACAGCTCGGCCGGCGTCGGCGGCGCGGCGGGCCATGGCGGCGGCGAACCGTCGGCCAGCGCTGGCGGCAGCAACGGCAGCGGCAGCAGCAACGGCAGCAGCAACGGCAGCGGCAGCAGCAACGGCAGCGGCAGCAGCAGCAACGGCGGCGGCAGCAGCAGCAGCAGCGCGGGCGGCACCTCGGCAACGGCCACCGGGGGAGCGGGCGGCGGGAGCAGCGTGGACGCCTGCGTCGGCGCCGGGCAGGAGCCGACGGCGCGGCTCATGGAGAACCTCGGGCGCGGCCTGGTCGCGGTGAGGACGAGCGACGGCGTCTACGTCGGCTGGCGCCTGCTGGGCACGGATCCCACGGACGTGGCCTTCAACCTGTACCGCGACGGGGCCAGGATCAACGCCGAGCCGATCGCGACGTCGACCAACTACGTCGATCGCGACGGCGGCGAGAGGTCCTCGTACGAGGTTCGACCCGTCGTCCGCGGGCAGGAGCAGCCGGCGTCGAAGCCGGTGACGCCGCTCGCGCGCAACTACATCACGGTTCCCCTGCAGACCCTCCCCGGCCACACCCCGAACGACGCGTCCGTCGGGGACCTCGACGGCGACGGGGAGCTCGAGATCGTCCTGAAGCAGGAGCAGACGCCCCGGGACAACTCGCAGAAAGGGACCACCGGCGAGACGAAGCTCGAGGCGTACGAGCTCGATGGGACCCTCCTGTGGAGGATCAACATGGGCCGCAACATCCGGGAAGGCGCCCATTACACGCAGTTCATGGTCTTCGACTTCGACGGCGATGGGCGGGCCGAGGTCGCGGCCAAGACCGCGGACGGGACCGTCGACGGAAAGGGCAAGGTCCTCGGCGACGCGAACGCGGACCACCGGAACGGCGACGGCTATGTCCTGCGCGGCCCGGAGTTCCTCACCCTCTTCGACGGGAGGACCGGCGGCGAGCTCGCCACGGTCGATTACATCCCGGCCCGGGGAAACGTCGGCGACTGGGGAGACACCTACGGCAACCGCGTCGACCGCTTCCTCGCCGGCGTGGCGTACCTCGACGGCAAAAGGCCGAGCCTCGTGATGTGCCGTGGATACTACACGAGGACCGTCCTCGCCGCGTGGAACTGGAGGGATGGCCAGCTGAAGAACGTCTGGACGTTCGACAGCAACAACGGGCACCGGGACTACGCCGGGCAGGGCAACCACCAGCTCAGCGTCGGCGACGTCGATGCCGACGGCAAGGACGAGATCGTCTATGGCTCGATGGCGATCGACGACGATGGGTCGCCGCTGTGGAACGCCCGGTACGGGCATGGGGACGCCATGCACCTCACCGACATCGATCCGGACAGGCCGGGTATCGAGGTGTTCGACATCCAGGAGCCGTTCGGCGACGCCGGCGCCCACCTGAACGACGCCCGGACCGGGGAGACGCTGTGGAAGAAGGCGTCGGTCGCCTCGGGAGATGACGGGGAGGGGCCTGGTCGCGGCGTCGCGGCCGATCTGGATCCGGCGCACAGGGGGCTGGAGATGTGGGTCGCGGGCGCCGGTCTGGGCGGCTCGCTCTGGAACGTGCGCGGAGCCAAGGTCGGCGACGCTCCTTCCTCGTGCAACTTCTTGGCCTGGTGGGACGCCGACCCGCTCCGCGAGCTCCTCGATCGCAACCGGATCAGCAAGTATGGCGGAGGCAACCTGCTGACGGCGGACGGGTGCGACTCGAACAACGGGACCAAGGCGACCCCTGCCCTCAGCGCGGATCTCTTCGGTGACTGGCGCGAAGAGGTGATGTGGAGGACGACGGACGGCAAAGCCTTGCGCATCTACACGACGACGATCCCCACGGACCGGCGCATCCACACGCTCTTGCACGATCCCCAGTACCGGCTCGCGATCGCCTGGCAGAACGTCGCCTACAACCAGCCGCCGCACACGAGCTTCTACCTGGGCGACGGCATGACCGACCCGCCCGCTCCGGAGATCTCGGTGCCCTGCTTGCCATGATCCTCGCCGAGCGGCGGCAGCGCGCTCGCTCCGGGGCGGCCGCGCTGCCGCCGCTCGCTTCTCGAGCGGCCGGCCGCCGTGCATCCGCGGGCGGACCGGCGCCTGTCACTTCGTCTATTCTCCCGGCACCCCCGAGGTGCGCTGGTGCGTGTATCGTGCTCTCTCAGGAGCTTGTCATGAACGTTCGACCCATCTTCTTGACCGTCGTGCTTTCTTCCCTCGTGTGCGGCCTCGCTGCAGGGGGGTGCGACTCGGGAGGCGCCGACGACCAGCCCGTCGCGCAGGGCAGCGGCAGCGATGGCAGCACCAGCAGTGGCAGCACCAGCGCCGCCAGCGGCAGCGGTGTGGGCGGTGCGGGCGCAGGAGACGGCGGCGGCGCCGGCGGCACGGGTGTGGGCGGTGCGGGCGCAGGGGACGGCGGCGGTGGCGCTGCCGGAGGACCGACGGGCGCCGCGGGAGGCTCGGCAGGCGGCGGCGAGGGCGCCGAGCTGCCGGATGTCTCGGTTTACGTCGCCGGCGACTCGACGGTCCAGACCTATGTGAACAGCCCCATTCACCAGGCGGGCTGGGGTCAGATGCTCGGACAGTACTTTGACGAGCGGGTGCACATCGAGAACCGGGCCATCGGCGGCCGCACCGCGCGCCGGTTCATCGAGGAGGGGCATCTGACCGACATCCTCGACGACATCCGGAGCGGAGATTACTTGCTGGTGCAGTTCGGCACCAACGACAGCAACAAGACCGCGACCTACCAGCGCGACGGCAAGACCATTCCCTACTACCTGGACCCCGCGACCGACTTCAAAACGTATCTCAAAGAGTACATCGCGGGCGCGCAGGCGCACGACGCGAACCCCGTGCTGGTCACCCCGCCCCCGCGGCGGTCGTGCACCGGGGACAGCCACGATTTCGGCAACGGCCTCGCCGCGTATGCGCAGGCGATGCGGGAGCTCGGAGGCGATCTGGGCGTGCCTGTCATCGATCTCAACGAGAAGACGCTCGTCTATCTGAGGTCGATCGGATGCGTGGCGGCGGGCAAGGACTTCTTCCTCGTCAAGGCGGACGGCTCGGTCGACGGCACCCATTTCCAGGAGACCGGCGCCCGCATCATGGCGGGCTTCGTGGCCGACGGCACCGCGGACGCCGGCCTGCTGCTCGCGCGGTACCGGAAATGAGGCAGCGCTTCAGCCTGCCACCCTCTGCTGAGCCCTGAGCGCGAGGCGACCGGCGGCTCGGCCCCCGCCTGCGCTGGAACGGTGTCCCGGAGGTCTCTTGCGCTGCTTCCTGTCGTCCATGTCGGTCGCGCTGGTCGCGCTGCTCTCGGCTGACAGCGCGCTCGCGCACGATCCCTTCGAGATCACCACGGAGGCGAGCTTGCTCGCCGACCGGCTGGAGGTGCAGATCACGATGGCACGCGGGACGGCCGCGACGTCGTGCCCCGACGCGGCCGGCGGGCGGCCGAGGGAGGGGCCCGCCTCGCTCGAGGCATGGCGCTCGCGCATGGAGGCGTGCGCGCCGCGCCTTTACGAGGTCACCGCCGGCGGTGAAGCGTTGCGGCCCAGCGCGGCGCGCGCCGCGTTGACCGTGGAGAACGATGCCGAGATGACCCTCGTCTACCCGCTACCGGCGAGAGGGCCGCTCAGGTTCGACGCCGTGCTCCTGAGGCAGCTTCCCGAGCCGACGTTCGGCGCGGAGATCAGGGTGATGCGCGAGGGGGCGCTCCTCGGCCAGCAGCTCCTGCGCGCCGAGGCGTCGACGTTCGAGATCGACATCGCCGCGCCGGCGCCCGGCGCGGGAGCCCCGGCGCCGGCGCGGCCCGAGATGCCTTCCTTCGGACAGTACCTACGCCTCGGCGTGGAGCACATCCTCACGGGGTACGATCATTTGCTGTTCCTCACCGCGCTGCTGGCGGTATGCCGCAGCGTCCGTTCGGTGCTCGGCATCATCACCTGCTTCACGCTCGCGCACTCGCTCACGCTGGTGCTCGCCGTGCTCCAGGTCGTCACGATCTCGAGCCGCGTCGTCGAGCCGCTCATCGCCGCGACCATCGTGTTCGTGGGGGCCGAGAACCTGCTCCGGGGCGAGGAGCCGAAGGGACGCTGGGCGCTCACGTTCGCCTTCGGGCTCATTCACGGCCTCGGCTTCGCGGGCGTGCTGAGGGAGCTGGGGCTCGGCGAGGGCGGCGGCTCGATCGTGGTCCCGCTCCTCTCGTTCAACCTCGGCGTCGAGCTCGGACAGCTGGGGATCACCCTCCTGTTCTTGCCGATCCTCTGGAGGTTGCGGGCCGCGCCTGCGTTCGCGCGCCACGGCCAAAGGGGTCTGTCCCTGGTGGTCGTTGCCCTGGGGCTCTACTGGCTTGTCGAGCGCGCGGTGTCGTGAGCGATCGAGCGGACGCTCTCGCGCGCAGGCGGGCCGGTCGCCGGGCGCGAGGCCGCGGGGCGACCGGCCCGCCTGGCGCAGTCAGTTCCGGTAGCTCTCGGGCGGTCCGAGGTACGAGGGCATCAAGCCGCCGGTGTCGATCACGATGCGGTCGATCGCGATCGAGGGATCGACTTTCCAGATCCTGAGCGTGTGGTAGCCCGGCGTGCTCACCTGGATCGTCGTGGAGAGCTTCTCGATGTGCTCGATCACGTTCGTCTCCCAGGTCGGATCGTCCGTCGCGTCGGCGCCGCGCAGCGTCGCGACCGAGCCGTCGTCGAGCGCGAGCGCGAGCCGGCACGAGCCACCGCTGTTGAGGGTCGGGATGCGGAACACGGTGACCGGGAACGTGCCGGTGCTGAAGAAGTAGATCTTGTAGGCGAGCTCGGGCGCGCTGGTCGCGTGGTTCGCGGTGATGCTCGGCGCCACGTCCGGAAAGACCTTGACCGAGTCGCCGCTGCGGCCGAGAGCCGTGAGCACGCGCCACTCCGAGCCGCCGCGCGGGATCGCTTCGCTGAAGTGCTCCGCCTCGATCGCGACGTAGCCGTTCGCCTCGACGTAGCCGTCGAGATCCTTGCGGCTCGGCGTGGCCGGATTCGAGACGGTGACGTTGATGGTCTTCGACGACGAGGCCCCGCTCACGGTCACGGTGCCCGTGCTGGTTCCCGCAGGCGCGCTCGCCCAATCGATGCTCACCCGGATGCGCTCTTCGTCCGTGATGGTGCCGCTCGCCTTGCCGAGCTTGATGAATGGGTGCGACGCGGACGCGGTCCAGCTGAACCCCGAGTCGCCCTTCGTGAACACGTCCACGAAGCGCACGTCTTCGGTGTAAGACGAAAATCTGAGGTTCGCCGGCTCGGCGCCCGTGGTCTGTCCTTCCACGACCACGCCGAGCGCGGAGCCCGACGCGGCGCGGGGCACCGCCGCGAGCGTCGGCATGGCCTCGATCGTCGGGAGCGACCTGTTGTATGGATTCATGATCCGCTGCCACTTCCCGGAAGCGAGCGTGTCGTTGTAGTAGGTTAGATCGCTGCGGATCGTGTCGTACGCCGCCGTGGCGAGCGCGCGATATTTGGCGACGCTCGCCGTGCGCCCCTGGCCGGCGTAGAGGTCGGTCTTCGCCGCGCCGACGTACTTCTCCATGGTGAGCTTGCTCGCGCGGAGCGGGTACAACACCATCTCGTAGAACGCATCGCGCTTGCCCGCGGGCAGCGCCTCGGAGACGGCGGCCGCCCGCGCGAGCAGCGCGGAGAGCTCGTTCAATCGCCGCTGCCCTTCGTCGCCGTAGTTCACCAGGTTGTACACCGACTTCCTCATGAACTCCGGACGCCGCGCGATGTTGATCTGGTAATACGCCAGCACGATCTCCGCGATCTCGCGGCCGTGGGCCGCGCCGAAATCGCGCCCGACCTGCCAGGCGAGCTGATCGAGCACGTTCGTCTCGGTGAGGTCGTCGATCCGGTACGCCAGGCGCATGGCGTATTCGATCGCGATCTCGGACGGCTTGATGTCACCGACGTTGATCACCCACAGCCGGCTCGCGCCGGCATCGAACGATTTGCGGAGCTCTTCGCGTACCAGGCTAGGCGGCGTGGTGTTGATCCACAAGTAGCTCTCGGGTTTTCCGTAATACGAGAGGTGATAATACGCGCCCGCGCCGCCGGAGCGGCGGCGCTCCGCGTCGTTCGGGATCTGCCGCATGTAGCCGTGGTTGTCCTCGGCCCACAAGATCGTCGCGTCCTCGGGCACCTCGAGCCCCGAGTTGTACAAGGTCAACACCTCCTTGTACGGCGTGAAGACCTGAAACACCCGGGTCGGATCCGGGTCCACGCGCGCCGCCAGGATCTCGCGCTGAGCGGCAAAGATCCTCTGCATCAGCGTCACCTTCTCCGCCGTCGTCCTCGCGTTGGCCGCCACCAGGCCGCTATCGTGCTCGCCGCGCATCCCGATCGAGTACGCGTTCTCGTACTTTCCGTTCTTCTCCACGCGATAGTCCCAGTAGTCGTGGATCACCTGCGGGTTGACGCTGTAGTCGTACGCCGGCGTCCTTCCGCCGCTCGCGTGGCTGCTCGCCCAGGGCCCCCACTCCTTCACGTTGTTCCGGAGCAGCATCTCCGGATGCGAGGAGCCCATCACGATCCCGTAGCGGTCCGCGTTCTGCGCGTTTTCCGGATACTTGTTGAACTCGTCGGAGGCCTCGTGCATCGCCGGCCACAAGAAATTCGCCTTGAGCCGCAGCAAGAGCTCGAAGACCCGCTTGTACGTCTCGGGCCCGACCTTCTTGCCCGCGTCCATCTTCGCCGCCGACCAAGCAGCGAAGTTCTCCTCGTCGTTGATGAAGATGCCGCGATACTTGACCGAAGGTTCCCCTTGCTTCCGCAGCGCGCCTTCGACCGTCACCGTCGAAACGCGTTCCGGCGCCACGTCGGCCCACCAGTACCAAGGCGACACCCCGATCGCCTGCGAGACGTCGTACACGCCATACACCGCGCCGCGCCGATCGCTCCCCGCAATCACGAGCGCCCGCTCCACGCCCGCGACCGGCGCGCTCACCGCTTGCACCGCGAACGACTCCCATTTCCCGCTCACCCCCTCCACGTCGAGCTTGCCCTGAGCAACGAGCTCGTCGACGATGGCGCTCTTCCCGAGCGTTCCCACGATGATGGCCCTCGCCGAGAGCCCCGCGAGCGAGCTCTTCACGGCGGGCTTCACTCCGGAGACCCGCTCCACGTCGGCCTGAAGGTCTCCCACCGCGCGCACGACCGCCGCATGATCCGCCGCGTCGACATAGATATCCACCGCGGCGCCCGACACCACCACGTCGAACGGATCGCGCGGTGCGCCCCCGGTGCCGCTCGCGTCGCCGCCGCCCTCTCCTCCGCCGATTCCGCCGCCTCCGCCGCCAGCGACAGGTCCGCCGCCGTTCCCGGCCGTCGCCGCTGCTTCCTGCCCTCCCTGCGAGCCCCCGCCGCTCGCGCCCGAGCCCGTCCCAGGCGAGCCCTCGCCGCCAGAACAGCCACCGAGCAGCTGCGCGCCGAGGAGCAGCGCGACCGCCATCGGAAGGCGGGCTGCGGCGCCGTGTACGGCAAGCCGCCGTCGGCCTGCTGCGAGGGAACGTCGCTGCCGGTTCCGCCGCTGGTCGTTTCCGAGGACGGATCGCCGATCTGCGGCGCACGCGAGCGCCCACGAACCCAAACGGCGGATCCAGCCAAAAGAGTGAAAGCTCATATCGGATATCCATATGGGCACGCGGCGTCGATTGACGCCGCTCCCGTCGAGGAGGTTGAAAGTCCAAACGCTATGCGCAGGTCAAGCGTCTCGTGGCCGCAACCCGTCGCACAGCCTCGTTGTCGCGCTGTCGTGGCGGACGAAGGTCCCGCTGCGCAAGACGACCCATCCAGAGCCGAGCAGAACGGTGCCCCTCGGGTGGAATGTGAACGAGCACATGTCTGATTTCAACTCCAATCGGCCCGCCTGCGGCTCTCCTCGAGCCCGATGGATGATGAGGCCAGCGGGTCTCCTCCGGAGCGCCGCGTCAGGCGGGGCGGGGGCTGGGCCGCGGTCATGATCGATGTTGCCCGCGCTCGAGGCCCCCTGGCGCCAGAGGACGAGTACGCGAACCGTGGTGGTACATTCGCCAGGAGCATCTTCCTTCCTCAGCGCAAAAGTACCTTCCGAAGTGATCGCCCCGAGCCCTCACAAAACTCGATCAACTCGTGATTGATCCGAGGCACCTCGGTTCACTTGGACTGCGTACCTCGACGCGGGGGACAGGAGAGAATCGATGCATCAAGCGGGCGTCGTTCCGTGTTTCGCGGTCTTCTGGGCGGTCCTCGGCTTGACCGTCGGCTGTGGGAGTGACGCTGTTCCGGGGCAAGGTGGCACGCCCGGCGAGGCGGGTGGCACGCCGGCCGCGGGCAGCGGCGGGATCGCGTCCAGCGGTGGCACGCCCGGCGAGGCGGGCGGCACGCCGGCCGCGGGCAGCGGCGGGGCCGCGTCCAGCGGGATCACGTCGGGCGGAGGAGACAGAGGAGACGGCGGCGGCGGAGCCGGCGCGGGAGGCGCCACGGGAGCCGGGGGCACCGCGGACGGAGACTGCGCGGCGCCTCCGGCGTTCGATCCCGCTCTCCTCGCGCGCTGCTCCGGAAGCAAGGCCCTGACCTGCTCGTTCGGCGGGGCCACGGGCAACTACGACGTCACCGTGCTCGTGGGCGGCAAGTCGGTGGTCACGGCGGAGTCGCGGCGCTTCTTCTGGGAAGGCTCACCTGCGGACGATCCGCAGTGCGTGAGGTTCACCGTCAACGTGCGGAAGCCGGAGGGACAGCCCATCCAGGGCGGTGACCCCGGGATCGATGGGCTGAACCTGTGGATTGGTGGGGAGGCGCCCGACCTGCAAGGCGTCAGCGTGGCGCCCGCGGACTCATCCACCGTCGTCGTTTATCTCGCGGGCGACTCGACAGTATGCGACCAGGATCCTCAGCTGAACCTGCAGCCGCGCGCTCGCTTCACGGGCTGGGGACAGCGGCTGCCGGCGTTCTTCGGTCCCGGGATCTCCGTCACGAACTACGCGGACTCCGGAGAGGGCACGGCGGCGTTCCGGACCGACGGCGGCGCCCTGTGGGATCGCATCTCGAGGGGCCTGAAGGCCGGCGACTACGTGCTCGTCCAGCTCGGCCACAACGACAAGTCGACGCCCGCGGCGACGTACCGCTCGCGCATCGAGGGGATCGTCGACGCGACGAAGAGCGCGCGCGCCAACCCGGTGCTGGTATCACCCATGGTGAGGAACAACGGCGAGCCGCTCGAGCGCCAGCACATCTACGGCGATCTGAATGTCCGGCAGGTGTTGCTCCAGATCTCCCGCGACAAGGGGATACCGTTCATCGACCTGATGGCCACCAGCGCCGAGTGGGTGGGCAGCATCGGGCGAGCAGAGGCCAGAGCCTTCTACGTGGACGGCGACGCCACGCACTCGAACGAGGAGGGGGCGAGGGTGTTCGCCGAGCTCGTGGTCGAGGGCATCCGGGCGCAAGTTCCGGAGCTCGCCGCGCGGCTGCGCGCGCGACGGTGAGCCTCGACCGCGAAGGCTCTGCAGCGCAGGTAACCGCGAAACGCCCGCTCTACGTACCGGGGCAGCCGCCGCTCGTCGGTTCCTCTACGGCGATGATTGCATGACGTGCACCTCGCCTCGGGAGAGAACCCCCGCCCAGCGCGACAACCGGCAATCAGGTCAAACGCCTATTCAACGACTTCACCTTCTCGCGAGGCTACACCGATGAGCATCAATCGAAAGCAGTCTTTGGCAGCAACGTCGATGACCGCCGGCCTCTTCGTGCTGCTGGCGGCCGGATACGCGCGCGCGGCGGAGTACTATGTGGCGCCGGACGGCGGCGATTCCAATCGCGGGACCATGGACCAGCCGTTCGCCACCCTTTCCAAGGCGAACGGCGCCGCCGCCGCCGGTGACACCATCTGGGTGCGCGGCGGCATCTACTACATCACGACCCAGCTCGTCCTTTCGAGGGGCGGCACCTCGGATACCAACCGTACCAAGATTTGGGCCTATCCAGGTGAGAAGCCGGTGCTCGACGCGTCGAGATACAACACCAGCAACCGGGCCGTCGACGTGCCGGTGGTCCTGGTGACCGGAAGCTGGATGCACCTTCGAGGGCTCGAGATCGCCAACGCCAAGGTGGGCAGGAGCGGCGACCACTCGTACTCGCTGCTCCGCACCAAGAACTCCAGCAACAACGTCTTCGAGCTGCTCCACCTCCATCACGCCTTCGGGCCCGCCCTGTTCATCGATACAGGCAACGGCGGCAACCTGATCCTCAACTGCGATGCGCACGACAACTACGACCAGGACGGCAGCCAGGGCGACGGTCAGAACGGAGACGGCTTCGGGGTCCATTACCAAACGACGGGTCCCAGCACGATCATTCGGGGATGCCGCGCGTGGAACAACTCGGACGATGGCTATGACTACATCTCGCAGGAGGTGCCGGTCATCACCGAGGGCAGCTTCGCCATGTCGAACGGTCGGGGCAGCCAGGGCAACGGCAACGGGTTCAAGGTCGGCAGCAGCAAGACGGGCATCCGGCACGTCGTGCGGAACAACGTGGCCTGGAAGAACAAGGCTGCGGGCTTTTACGCGAACCATTCGTCGGGCGGCAACACCTGGCTCAACAACACCGCGTACAACAATGGAACCCAATACAACATGCTGGCGAGCCCGCCCAACGATAGCGGCCAGGCGATCATCTTGACCGGAGAGCTCGCGCACAGAATGCGGAACAACGTCGGCTTCCCGAACAAGAACTCGAACATGGGAGGCGCCGACGCCGCGTTCAACACGTGGGACCTGAACATCACGGAGGCGAGCGCGGCCTTCGAGAGCACGTCCGACGCCGGTTGCACCGGACCCCGCGAGGCCGACGGCAGCATCCCCTCCGCGTGCGCGTTCATGAAGCTCAAGGCTGGGAGCGCTTTGATCGACAAAGGCACGGACGTGCGGCTTCCGTTCGTCGGATCGGCGCCGGACCTCGGAGCTTACGAATTCGGCGCCGAGCCGACCGAAGGGACAGGTGGCGGTGCCGCCGGTGGCTCTGGCACCGGCATGGGCGGCACGGCAGCCAATGGAAGCGGCGGCGACGGGGCCGGTGGCACGGTCGGCACCAGCGGTGGAATGGGCGCACAGGGTGGCGCTGGCCAGGGTGGCGTGGTGGGTATCGGCGGCTCCCCGGAGACCGGCGGCGCTACGGGCGGCACCGACGGCGATTCGGGGGGCCGCGCCGGAGCCGCAGGGGCCTCGGAGGACGACAGCTCCGCGGCGGGTTGCGCTTGCGCCGTCACTTCCGACGACGCCACCGCCGGTAGGGGCGGGTTCGCGTTTCTCGCCCTTGCCTCCGCATTCGCCGCGCGCTCCCGCGATCGGAGGACGGCGCGACGGAAGAACGGCCGGTCGTCGAGGTTCTGATCCGAAGGAGAACGACAGAGATGAGATCCCAGGCAAGCACGTGGTTTGGAGTGGTCGCCGCGTTGGTCGTCTTCCCCGCATGTACGTCCCGAAGGCGACGGCAATGTCGGCGGCGGTGACGCTGGGACGGGTAATTCGACGACTGCGAGCAGCGGCGGCGTAAGCAGTGGAACCGGCGGCGTAAGCAGTGGAACCGGCGGCGTAACCGGCGTAACCGGCGGAACCGGCGGAGGCGGGACCGGAGGTGGCGGCGCGGGCGGCGGCGGCAGAGGAGGCACGGGTGGCGGGACGGCTGGAGCCGGCGGGGCGGGCGGGGGCGGAGAGGCCGACGCGATGCCGAGCGCTGGCTGCGGCGAGACCCGCACGTTGCGAGATGGCCGCATCACGGTTCAAAGCGGAGGGAGGGACCGCACGTATATACTGAAGACGCCCGCCGACTACGATAACCATCGCCCCTACCGATTGATCGTTGCGTACCACTGGCTGAACGGAGACGGAATGGCGGTCGCCATCGGTATGAACAGGGACACGGACAAGCCCTATTACGGACTGCTGGAGCTCTCGGAGAACAGCGCGATCTTCGTCGCGCCGGATGGCCTCGATAAGGGATGGGCGAACACCAACGGCCGGGACGTGGCGTTCACCGATGCCTTCCTCGAGCAAGTGCAGAACGATCTCTGCATCGACACGACGCGGATCTTTGCGACCGGGTTCAGCTACGGCGCAGGCATGTCGTACGCCGTCGCGTGCGCGCGCCCGACCGTCTTCCGGGGGGGCGCCGTTTACGCCGCCGCGCTGCTCAGCGGTTGCCAGGGAGGAACCACCCCCGTCGCTTATTTCGGGGCCCATGGCATCAACGACGCCACGCTCAACTACTCGGGGGGAGAGAACTTGCGCAACAAGTTCGTGACGCTGAACCGTTGTGTGTCGCAGAATCCGCCGAGGGCGCCGAGGGGTGGGCACATTTGCACGTCGTTTGACGGTTGCATGCCCGAGTTCCCGGTCCGTTGGTGCAGCTACGATGGCGGCCACAATCCGACCCACAAGGACAGCGGCACGCGAGAAAGCTGGGTTCCGGAAGAAGCCTGGAACTTCATCGCGCAGTTCTGATGAGAGATCGCTGCGTCGGAGGTTTCCATCGTCGCTCGCGTAGGTGGCCGGAGGGACGACAGCGAGCCGGATGCCTGGCGCGCCAAGGCTCCGGTCCGCGCCGAGGCCTCGGACCGCGGAAGCGTAGTAGAGGACGGTGTGCCCGGAGCGCCCGCCTTCCGCCAGACGGCAGGCTCAGCGATGCTGGGTGGACTCGCTCGCCGACAACCAGAGCCCGCGGCCTCCGCTGGGGATGAGGCACCAACAGCGCAGGTGCAACAACCATGTACTTGCGGTTGCGAATGGGCGCTTGAGCAGATCGGCCGCCGTACTGGAAGAGCACCGTCCTGCGCCGCAAGGCGCTCGGCGACGCCGATGGGTCCACAGCGCCTGTGGTCTGTGACGGCTGTGAAATGACGAACAGGCGCGTCTGCCTGGCGCTGCCCGTGTCACCTCACGTGGATGTCCGGCTTCGGGGGCGCCGCCATTCCGCCGCCGAGGTGGAAGCTCGGGTGAGGCGGCTGGTTGTAGGCGGTCTGCTCCGAGCTGACCTGCATCCGGTACTGGGGGTCATGCATCAGCGTGTAAAGCCGGCGCGTCGTCACGTTCGTCGTTGTGTACAGCCGCAGCGCCGAGTTGTCGGACTCGCGCCACACGATCTCCTCGCGCCAGTCGCCGAGCAGGTCGGCCGTGAGGGCCGGCGTCGACTTCGTGCCGTTGTTCGACGCGCACTGGCTGCAGCTGAGGAGCGAGCCGCCGCCGTATTTGGTGATCGACGTGTTGTTCTGCAGCTCGCGCAGCTCGTCCGCGTCCCACCAGATCAGGAAGTTGACCGACGCGGGCTGGCTCCCGACGTTCGACCCGCTGGTCGCGGACAGGAGCCCTCCCGTGGAGTTGGTCCACATCTCCGCGCCGGCGCTGCTCGCGAGCACGTCGCCCGCCACCCCGCGCCCGGTGTCGGCCCCCGTGACGGGGCCCTGCTTGAGGATCGCGCAGGTGTTCGCGTCGTGGAGGTCGTAGGTCGGCTTGGTGCCGTCCTCGTGCGGCATGAACACCTCGAGCCCCGGGCGTGAGAGGACGAAGTCGCTGACGTGCAGCGCGTCGCCGTGCCCGAGCGCCGTCGAGCACTTCCGGGTGCCGTTGCTGTCGATCGTCGAGGCCCCGTAGATCACCTCCTGCGCCCCGTCGGCGTCGACGTCGGCCACGACCATGGAGTGGGCGCCCTGGCCGGTGTAGGCGGTGTTCGCGTTGCTGTCGGCCTTCCAGATCTGGGTGAGCTTGCCGCCGCGGAAGCTCCAGGCGGTCACGGTGGCTCGCGTGTAGTAGCCGCGGGCCATCAGGATCGCCGGCCTGCCGCTCGCGTCCTGGCCTGTCCCGAGATCGCTCACGAACGCCGCGCTCGCGAGGAAGCGATCGACGCGGTTGCCGTACGAGTCCCCCCACGAGGAGACCGTCCCGCGGGCCACGTCGAAGGCGACGGTCGCGAGCTCCGCGCCGCTCGCGCCGCTGAACACCGTCAGGTACTCGGGGCCGGTGAGCACGTAGCCCGCGGCGTTCCTGTAGTCCGCCGCGTCGTCGTCGGAGGCCGCGGGACCGCGGCTGAGGTAGGCGCCCGCGCCGTCGCGCGTGCCGGGCGCGGTCTTCACCGCGATCTCCGCGTTGCCGTCGCCGTCGAAGTCGTACACGACGAACTGCGTGTAGTGCGCGCCCGCCCGGATGTTCCTCCCGAGATCGATGCGGAAGAGGCGCCGCCCGTCGAGCTTGTAGGCGTCGAGGTAGACAGGCCCCGTGCAGCCAGCCTGGGAGTTGTCCTTGGCGTTCGACGGATCCCACTTGAGGATGATCTCGTACTGCCCGTCGCCGTCGACGTCTCCGACGCTCGCGTCGTTCGCGGCGTATGAGTAGCTCTCGCCGGCGTTATCGCACTTCGATGGCGTCGTTCCACCCGCGGGCGCCGTGAGAGGGATCCGGAGGTAGTTCTGGCCCCACGTGGCGGCGGCGGGGGAGGCGGCCTGTGCGACGCCGCCGACCACTGCCCGGATCGTGTAGGTCGACGCGCTGGTGCCGGCGGTATCGAGGTAGTTGGTGCTGTTCGTGACGTTCGCGATGCGCGTCCCGTTCCGGTACACATCGTACGAGATCGCGCTCGGGTTCGCCGCGTCGTACTCGTAACCGAACATCCTCCATCCGACGTAGACGCCGTTCGAGACCTTGACGGCGACCACGCCGCGATCGAGGTCCTCCATCTGGTAATGCCCGGTCGGCGCGGCGCCGCCGCTGCCGCCTGCGCCGCCTGCGCCGCCGCTGCCGGTGCTAGCGCTGCTGCTGCTGCTGGCGCTGCTGCTGCTGCTGGCGCTGCTGCTGCTGCTGGCGCTGCTGCTGGCGCTGCTGCTGCCGGACCCGCCCGCCGTCACGCTGGCGAGCGCTGGGCGCTGGGCAGGGCCGCTCGCGTTGGCGCAGAACCCGAAGCTTGTCGATGCGGCCGGCGCCAGGGTCGCGTTGTGCGCCGCGGGCGTGGCGACCAGCTGCGACCCGCTCACGCTCGTGGTGGCGCTCCACGCGTTCACGAGCGTGGAGCCGTTCAGGTTCGTGGTGATCCGCCAGGTCGTCGTCGTCGCGGTTCCGGTGTTCCGGATGGCGACGTCGGCGCAGTACCCGGTCCCCCAGTCCGACGCGACCGTCAGCGTGGCGGTCAGCCCGTCGCCGGTCAGCGGCTGATCCCAGCCTTCCTGTTGCTCGATCTCCCCTTCCGGCCCGTAGGCGTCCTCCACGACGCACGCTCCGAGGAGCACGAGGGCGGCGGCGGTCGCCGCCGACAAGCAAGTTCGCATGGAAAGTTCCTTTCAGAGCACGCGGAGCGCGAGGCGATCCGCGAAAGGTCCTCGGCCTCCGGCGCCGGCGGCCCTGCGGCCGGTGGCGCTCGGAGACCGAGGATCAATGAATGACCTCCATGGTTGCCCGAGCAGCTCGGACCCAATCACGAAAGCGACGAGAGCCGTGTATTTCGCGGTCGGTCGGAGTTTTTGAGCCGCATCAGAACGACGCCGCTCTCAGCATCCGGCCTACGTCAGGACAGCGCGCGGATATCCATCGTGATGTCGCCCATGACGTCCGCGTAGCGGAGCGCGATGTTTTTGGCGTCGTCGAGAGACGGCACATCGACGATGACGTACCCGCCGATCAGCTCCTTGGCTTCGGCGAACGGGCCGTCGGTCACCTTGTGCTTGCCGCCGGTCGACACGATGCGAGCGCCCTTCGCGCTCGGCTGCATTCCCTCGGTCGCGAGCAGCACGCCGGCCCGGGTCATCTCCTCGATGAGGCGACCCATCGACGCCATCAGCTCCGGCGCGGGCGGCGCGTCGCCTCCCGCCTCGTCGTGGCAGTGGACCGCCATGTACCGCGTCGTCGTGAGCCCCTCGGGCTTCGGCCCCATGCCGAGATCCCACATCTCCGTCACAGGCCGGATGTCGATGTCGACGTCGCCGATCAGGGCCGCGAACCGCGACACCCAGCCGATCGCCTCGTCGAGCGACGTGACGCGGAGGACCGCGAAGCCGGCGGGCACCGCCTTTGCGCCGCCGAAGGGCCCTCGGGTGACGGTGCGCTGGCCGCCGGCGAACTGGAGGCGAACGCCCTCGGAGCTGGGGCGGAGCCCATCGCCGCCGCGCAGCACCCCCGTCTTCACCAGGTCCCCCATCATCTGCCCCACACGCGCGATGAACTCGGGGCTCGGCATCGCGCCGGCTTCAGTCTGTGCGTTGGTCCTGTGCATGATCATGAAACGCATGTCCACATTCTCCTTGGTATGGGCCGACAGGGAGCGCACGAGCTGCCGTCGTCCAGCGCGACGCTCTTCTCGATGTCTCCCGGAGCGGTGGCCCTCACGCGCCGGCGTGCTCGCTGCAGCCCTGCTCGTTCGTGCCCTCGCTCCGGTCCTGACGCTGTCTGCTCGTACACTCTTCCCACGGGGTCGTTACCGGGAGGAAGCCCGGCGTTCAGCAGGGCGACGAACGGAAGCGCGCCGGATCGACACGGGGGAGCTTTTTTTTTCGCGCCGCCGCGGGACGCGCCCGGGCGCGCCGGCCGTACCCTCACGGGCCGCGCGCCTCCGCGGCGGCGCTGGCCGCGGTCACGCCGCCAGGCGATGCTCGATCTCGATCGGCGTGAGCGGCGGTGGCAGCTCGTCGATGACGACCGCGCTGCCCGGGTGCTGGCGGACGAGCTCCTCCGTGGACTCGATCGCTTCCTGCACCGTGCCGTACGGGAGCGAGCGGGTGACGTAGCCCTCGGCCGCGACCACCCAGCCCCAGCCGTCGGGGTCCGGCATGACGTGGTATGTGAGCCTCTGTGTCATGGTGTGTCCTCCCTCCGGGAGGGTGAGCTCGGCGCGCGCGAGCAGCAAGAGATCGGCGCTCGCGGAGGCCCTACCGCTGGCGGCGCTGCACCTCCTTGAGGGCGAGCTTCGAGATCGCCCTCAGGGTGTCGAACACGCCGCGGCCGCTCGCCGCCGCGGCCTCGAACTCGGGCGCCCCGTCCGGGTTGAGGAGCTCCCGGAGCTCCGCGACATCGGCGATCCCGTCGAGATCCCGCTTGTTGTACTGGACGACGAACGGCAGCCGGCCGGGCGAGCGGCCCTCCTCGGCGAGGTTGTCCCAGAGGTCCGCCAACGACTCGATGTTCGCGTCGAGCCGGGCGCGCTGCGAGTCCGCCACGAACACGACGCCATCCAGCCCCTTCAGGATGAGCTTCCGGCTCGCCCTGTAGAAGATCTGGCCCGGCACCGTGTAGAGCTGAA
Organism: Sorangium aterium; assembly: GCF_028368935.1. NCBI lineage: Bacteria > Pseudomonadati > Myxococcota > Polyangiales > Polyangiaceae > Sorangium > Sorangium atrum. The sequence goes on from NZ_JAQNDK010000004.1 coordinate 994,318, forward strand.
GGCGCGTCCGGAAGCCCGACAGGCCCCCGAGATCGAGCGGCAGGAAATCGAAGAACAGCGTGCGATCGCTCTCGGTCTTGAGCGAGATGAGCCGCCCCTTGGCGGCCGGCACCGTCCGGTCGTACACGTACTGAAGGTTCGTCGTCTTGCCGCAGAGACCGGGTCCGTAATAGACGATCTTGCAGTAGATCTCCCGGCTCGCATAGTTGATGAACGCCATCGGCGTGCTCCTCCAGAGTCGACGTTCGAGGGGAGGCAAGGCCGGCCCCCGCATTGAAAAAGAAGGCGACCGTCGTCCATCGCATTGGAAGCGATGGCGACTGTCGTGAAGCGCATTGGAAACGAAGGCGATCAGCGGCCGCCGCGCTCGAGGCGGCGGCCGTCGTCGACTCCTGCGCTGGGAGGGGAGGCGGCGGCCGCTCTCCCCACGATTCCATGCGCCGCGCCGGGGGCGCCCCGGCTCGCCCACGGCGCGCCGCGCGGCGCGCCCCGCTCGCTGCTCCCCGCGCTACGTCACGCGCGGCCGGCGGCGAGCGGGCGCGCCGCTGCTGCCGCCGCGAGCGGCGCCGCGCCGGCGGCGATCACGAAGACGCGTCGGCGATCGCGTGGAGGGCGGCCACGAAGCCCTCCAGGGAGGCGTCGCGCGCGTCGCTGTGCTTCACCAGCCGCTCGTTCACGGCGATGAGCTCCACCACGTCCGGGCTCGCGCCCGGGACCCGCCGGAGCTCGTGCACAGCGCGGCTCACCCGCGACGGCGGGTCGAGGCACGCGAGCGCCGACAGCGCCGCCGTCGCGCCCGCCTCGCGGCCCGCCGCGAGCGCCTCCCGCGCCATCCCGAGCAGCACCAGCGCGAAGGCGACCTGGATCGCCTCCAGGAAGCCGCGGGAGACCTCCTTGCCGCCCTGGCTGGCCTCGCTCCACGCGAGCGTCACGAGCTCGCCTATCTCCGAGAAGGCGCGCCTCGACATCAGCGTGGAGAGCGTCTCCAGGCCGTGTTTGTCCCACGCCGCCCGCGTCGTCAGCTGGCGCGCGAGCCAGGAGAGCACGGCATACGCGTCGTCCCCCGCCCGGATCGCGCCGAGCGCGATGTCCATCAGCGCGGCCCGCCCCACGCCGTGCGCCTCGAGCCAGCCGAGCAGGTTCGCCCGCTCCGCGCCCCGCGGCGTCCGGCGCGCCTTCTCGAGGATCGCGTCCCGGAGCGCCGGGGGAAAACGGAGGATATCGACGCTCCAGTCCTCGTCCGAGCCGCGCGCGCGCTCCATCGCCAGCGCGGCCAGCGCGTCGTCATCGAGCGAGAGCGCCCCGGCCCGCCTCGCCGCGAGGATCTTCGGGACCGGCAGATCGCGCAGCGCGGGGCGCTCCCCGTTCAGGCCGTCGAGCTCGTCCCCGTCGAGCAGCGGCGGCAGCCCCTTGTGGACCTTGGGCGCGAGGATGAACTCCGAGGGCCACTGGACAGGCTCGCGCCGGCAACGCTCGAGCACGCGCTCGTAGATCCCCGCCGGGACCTTGCCGCGCACGAGATCCGAGAGCTCGATCCACTCCTCCTCGTCGAGCACGAGGCGCGGCACGCCCAGCACCTCATGCTGGAAGTGCGCGGGATCCTGGATCGCGAGCCGCGCGAGCTGCCGGATCACCGGCCCGCTGAACCCGCTCTCGCAGCGCGCTCTCCAGCGCAGGAGATCGGATGTCCCGAGCTCGTCGATGTGCTCGGACAGGAAGGCATGATCGTCTGGCTCCAGCGACGGCTGACGGAGCACATGAAAGAACGCGACGGGACGGGCACGGCCCCGGTGCGCGCGCACCAGGGCCTCTATCTCCGCCTTTCGCATGGCACGACCTCATCACCCGAGACCCCATGTGGGATCAGGGACGCTCTCAGGTCCATCGTCGCCAGGCGCTAGCGCGGCCCGTCATGACTCGTCGGTCGGTGGAATGACGGATCCTGTTCCTGACCGGTGTGCCCAGGGTAGCGCCAGCGCGCCCGCTGTCAACGCCCTCATCGCTGCTCAACTACTCTACTCAGTGCGCCGCCGCCGCCGCCGCTCCCGGTCGTTCGCGGGTGGCTTGACGTCGCGCGAGAGCGGCAGCTCGACGGAGAAGGTCGAGCCCTCGCCGATCTCGCTCGCCACGCTCACCCGCCCTCCGTGCGCCTCGACGATGGTGCGCGTGATGTAGAGGCCCAGCCCGAGCCCGCCGTAATGACGCGACGAGACGCCCCGGCGATACCGCTCGAAGACCTGCTCTCGCACGTCGGCGGGGATGCCGATGCCATGATCGGTCACCGAGAGGCGGGCGATCTCTCCGTCCGACGCGATGGTGAGCTCGAGCGGCTTGCCCCCGCCGAACTTGATCGCGTTGCTCAGCAGGTTGGTCACGACCTGCTCGATGCGCTGCGCGTCCCAGCGGCCGACGACCGGCCCGGCGGCGCGCACGTCGAGCGCGCAGCCTGCCCGCGCGAGCTGGTCGTCCAGGTACGTGGCGACCTCTCCGACGATCGCGCGGAGATCGATCTCGATCGGGTCGAGCTCCAGGCGCCCCGCCTGGATGCGGGAGACGTCGAGGAGCATGTCGACGAGGGCGACGAGGCGCTTGATCTGCCGCTGCGAGAGATCGACCGACGCGCGCGCCCGCTCGATGCCCTCCGCGCCTCGCGAGAGCTTCTTCTCCATCGAGTGGACGGCGAGCTGCAGGCTGGTCAGCGGCGTCCGGAGCTCGTGCGAGGCGACGGAGAGGAACTCGTCCCGCACGCGGACGGCCTCCTCCGCGCGGGCGCGCGCTCGCTGCTCATCCGCGAGCAGGCGGTCCCGCTGCTGCTCGGCCTGCACGCGCGTGGTGACGTCGCGGAAGCTCCAGACCCGCCCGACGATGCGCCCGCTCACGCGCTGAGGCTGGGAGCAACGCTCGAAGACCCGGCCGTCGTCGAACGTCAGGGTGTCGACGCCGCTCGCCTCCCGAGGATCGTCGACGCTCCTCGTCGTCCTCGTCATCTTCGCTGTCTTCGCCGTCTTCGCTGTCCTTGCTGTCTTCGTTTCTTGCAGGAGCTGCTCCGAGTCCGCGAGCTGATCGACGCAGAGCGCCAGGCGGTCGTCCTGCGAGAGGAGCACATGCTCGGGGATCCCCCACATCTCCCTGAACCTTCGGTTGTGCCGCACGGGGCGGCCCGCGTCGTCGACGACGAGGATGCCGTCCGCCGTCGAGTCGAGCGTGGCCTCGAGCAGCGCGTGCGAGTGGCGCAGCATCTCCTCGGCGCGCTTGCGCTCGGTGACGTCCGTCGAGATCCCGCACACCGCATACGACGTCCCGTCCGGATGGCGCAGCGGGAACTTGAGGGAGAGGAACACGTGCATGCCGTCGGGCGCCGAGACGAACTCGTCCCTCTCGATGGGGTTGTCCTCCCGCAGCGCGGCGAGATCGTTGGCGCGCACCGCGTCGGCGATCTCGGTCGGGAACAGCTCGTGGTCGGTCTTGCCGAGGATGTCCTCGCGGCTCACGTGCACGACGTCCTCGTAACGGCGGTTGATGAGCAGGTACCGCCCGTCCGGGGCCTTGACGAACACGACGGCGGGCGTGTTGTCGAGGATGGCCTGCAGGAGCGAGCTGCTGTCGTGCAAGGACGCCTCCGCGCGCCGGCGCTGCGCGTTCTCCAGCTGGAGCTCGCCGTAGAGCCGCGCGTTCTCGAGCGAGATGGCCGCCTGCGACGCGAGGACATCGAGGACGTCCAGCTCCGCCGTGGAGAAGGCGCCCGGGACCAGGTCGTTCTCCAGGTAGAGCAGGCCCACCGCCTCGTCCTGGCGCACGATGGGCACGCCGAGGGCCGAGCGGCGAGGGCGCAGCGCGTCGCCGAAATAGGGATCCATCGTGAAGCGGTGCGGCGCAGCCGCGTCGGCGATCGCGATGGGCTTGCGGGCGCGGACGACGGCCCTGCAGAGCGACAGGGGCACCTGCGACGGCGCCGCGAGGCGGCCGGCGGGGCCGAAGGCGCGCTCGCCGTCGCCGCTCGCCTCCGCCAGGACGAGGCCCTCCGGCGACGAGAGGAGCAGGCAGCCGCGCTGCGCGCCCACGTGCTCCATGGCCACGCGCAGGAGCCGCGCGTGCAGCTGGGGCAGGACCAGCGCGCTCGAGATCTCCTGGGAGGCCTTCAGAATGCCGAGCATATCCAGGTACTTGACGTCGGCACACCCGGACGCGGGCCGCCTCGCGAGCTCGGGGTGCCGCTGGAGCAGGGCGCAGACCTTCGCCCGCGCGCCCCAGGCCTCGTAGCTGTCGCGGGCGCGCGCGAGGTAGGCGCTCGCCGCCGTGTCGAGCCCCCGCTGCTCGTAGAAGCGCGCGCAGAGCTCGCTGGCGAGCCCCTCGACCTCGAGGAACCCGCCGGCGCGGGCGTCCTTGAGGGCCTGCTCGTACGCGCGCTCCGCGGCGAGCTCATCGCCCGAGAGGCGCGCGAGTTCGGCCGAGACCAGGGCTGCCTGGTGTGCGAAGTTCGCCGGGGAGACCTCCGCCAGCGCCGTCAGGTGGGCGAGGTGCGCGCGCACGGCCTCGAGGCAGGCGGGCGGGGGCGCGCGAGCGTGGCCGGCAGAGCGCGCGACCGCCGCGTAGAAGTGAAGCTGGGCGGCCCCGAGGAAGCCGCGCGCGGCCTGCAGCAATGCGCCCGCGCGCTCCGCCGCCTCGACGGCCCCGCCCGGATCGCCGAGGTGCAGGCGCGTCTGCAGCTCGAGGAGGTGGCCATGGAAGCCCCTGATCGGCGACCTCTGCGCGAGCTCCTCGACGGCGCAGTCCGCAGGGCGATCGGGCGCGGAGGGGTCGCGCAGCCGCGCGATCAGGCGCAGCTGGGCGCGGAAGACCTCCTGGTCGAGCCAGCCGCTCGTCCGCTCGGCGAACGCGAGGCGCCGGGTCGCCTCGTCGGCGACGTCGTCGAGGGAGTCGCCGACGAACAGCCGGAGCGCGACGAGCTGATGGCCGAAGTAGCACGCGAAAGGGTAGTTGCCGGCGGAGATCGCCGCGTCCAGCTCGCGCTGCATGAGCTCCAGACAGCGTCGGACCGGCATCTTCAGGTAGCCGAGCAAGACGATGAACGTGAAGCTCGCCCTGGGCCTGTACGGCGAGTGCTCCTCGCGCTGGGCGAGCCGATAGCCCGCCTCGCCGAAGGCGAACGCGTCCGCGGGGCGCCCGCGCCGCTCGGCGAGGACGAGCCCGAAGGTCGCGTAGGCGGCCGCGGAGCTGCTCGTGTTCCCGTGCGTCAGCGAGAGCTCCACGGCGACGCTGGCGGCGGCCGCCATGACGTCCCAGCTCGCGTGGTAAGCAGGCTGGTAGAGGGTGGCGGCGAGATCGCAGACGGCCCGGGTGCGCGGGTCGGTCATGGGCGGCAGGTCCGGGAGGGCGGAGATGGCGAGGGCGCGGCCCTCGAGGCGACCCAGGGCCGCTGCGACGGCGGCGTCCACCGCGGCGGCCTCCGGGTGGCGCGGCAGGGGGAGCCCGCAGTGGCCGAAGCCTGCGACGCAGCTCTCGACGGCGGCGTCCATCGCGCCTTGCGCGACCTGGATCTCGGCGAGCAGGGCGTACACGGTCGCGGCCGCGCACCGCCCGGAGGCGCGCTCGCACAGCGACGCGCAGATGCGCTCGGCGGCCGCGAGCTCGCCGGTCGCGAACCGGCACTGGGCCAGCGCGAAGTCGAGCTCGAACGCGAGCTCGGCGCGCGCGCCCCCGAGCAGCTCGGCGCCCTGCAGGAAGAAGCCGATGGCCGCGGCGTGGTGGGTCGCGGCCTGGGCCTTCCGGCCCGCGCGCAGGTCGAGCTCGGCGGCCCGCGCCCGCTCCTCCGGCGACGTGATCCGAGACGCGCCGCGGGTGATCTGGCGGACGATCTCGAACAGCTGGGCCTCGATGCGGTCGGGCAGGAGGCCGTCGAGCAGGGCGCGCGCGGCGGCGAGGTGCGCCTCGGGCCGCTGCTCGGCGGGGGTGAGCTCGTAGGCGACCTGATGGATGCGGTCGTGAAGGAAGCGGATCTCGCGGTCGATCCGGACGATGAGCCGCAGCGCGAAGGCCGCTTGCAGGCGCTCGATGACGGCGTCTTCCGGGCAGCCGAGGAGGAGCGCCAGGGTCGCCAGATCCGCGGCGTCGCCGAACACGGCGAACCGCCGCAGCGCGTCCTGCGTGCCCGCATCGAGGCTGCGGAGGTTCGCGGCGATGATCTCGGCGACGTCGTCCGAGCACCGCTTTGCCCGGATCTTCTCGAGATCCCACCGGAACGCTCGGGCGGTGGTCGAGAAGCGGATCAGCCCTTCCTGGTAGAGCGTGCCCGCGAGCTGCGCGACGAACAGCGGATTTCCCCCTGTCTTCTCGTGGAGGCTCACCGCGAGCGGGGCGACCTCCTCCCGGGGAGCGCGCAGCGAGTCGGCCACCCACGAGGTCACGGCGTCGGCGGACAGCGGGGCGATCGCGATCTCGGTCACGGCGACGTCCTGCTCGCGGAGCCGGCGGATCATCCGGCGCACCGCGTGGGAATCGGAGACCTCGTTGCTCCGGTATGCGCCGAGGATCAGCGTGTCGCGGACGCCGGGGTCGGTCGCCCAGCGCTCGACGACCTTCAGCGTATCGGCGTCTGTCCACTGGAGATCGTCGAGGAAGACGATGAGCGGCTTCCCCGGCCGCGCGAGCGCGCCGAGGAGCTGGCCGAGCGCCAGGAGGAACCGGGCCTCGGCCTCGGGGGGCGGGATCTCGGGCGGCGGGCTCTGCTGGCCGAGGATCCGGGCGAGCGCCGGGAGCATGCCGGCCAGCAGCGACGCGTTCGCGCCCAGCGCCCCCGCGAGGCCGCGCTGCAGCTCCGCGCGCGACGCCTCGCCCTCTTCGAGGGCCTGGACGAGCGCGCCGTCCAGCGCCGCGAGGAGCGCCTCGCACGAGGCATGGCGCGGGGCCGCCTCGCACCTGCCGCCCGTGAAGCGCGCGGCGGGCGCGCGGACGGACTCGCCGAGGCGATGGACCAGGCGCGTCTTGCCCACGCCCGGAAGGCCGGAGATCAGGACCAGCTCCGTCCGGCCATCGCTCCCGACCCGCGCCACGGCGCCCTCCAGCCGCGCGACCTCGCCGGCGCGGCCGTAGAGCCCGGGGGTCAGCCGCAGAGGCGGCGGCACGTCGGCGAGACCCGGCTGGAACGGCGCGATCCGCCCCTTCGTCCGGAGCGCCTCCCGGCACCGGACGAGATCGTGCTGGAGGCCGGCGGCGCTCTGGTACCTGTCCTCGGGGAGCTTCGCGAGCAGCTTCAGGACGAGCTCGGCGACGGTCGAGGGCAGCCCGGGCACGGACACGAGCGGCGACGGGGGGACCACCGCGGCGTGGCAGTAGAGCCATCCCAGCAGATCGTTCGCGGCGAACGGCAGCCGTCCGGTGAGGAGCTCGAACAGGATCACGCCGAGCGAGTAGAGGTCCGACCGATGATCGATCGCCACGCCGAGGCGCCCGCCCTGCTCGAGCGACAGGTACGGCCAGGTGCAGGGGGCTGGACGGGCGGATCGGGGGCTACACCGGCCCGGAGAGAGCGACCAGGGGCTGAACCCGGTCAGCTTGATGTCGTCGCCGGGCATGAGCATCACGCGGTGCGGGGTGAGGCCGAGGTGGACGATCTGCCGCCCGTGGATCGTCGCCAGCGCGTCGGCGATGGCGATGGAGAGCCTCAGGAACCGGCCGAGATCCATGGGGGTGCCCATGAGGCGGGCGAGCGGCGTCGCGCCGTCGTCCTGGATCACGAGCGCGGGCTGGCCATGGAACGTGCAGATCCGCACCGCCTCCATGGCCACGTCGCAGCCGACCAGCCGGGTCGCCTCCAGCTCGCGCCGCAGCGCCTCGTACTCGGCCGTCGAGGGGTGAGCGGCCTTCAGGGCCTTGACGAGGACGCTCCGCCCCGCCGGCCCGCGCGCCCGGTAGAGCGCGAAATCCGGACCTTCGTCCAGCACGGCCTCCGCGAGGTATTCGGTCGCTGTCTGCATGGCTCTGGCGTGCTGGGCGTGACAACACGGCTCCGGGGCGCAGCTGCGCTCGAAAGCGCCTGCGCTGCCGACCGGCAGGCAGGATCGGTACCAGAGGTGAGCGGTCGGCTTCGCGGCGGATCCAGGCATCCGGGCGACTCGACGCGCCGGCTGCGACATGACGGCCGGCCAGGGCGAGCCGCGTCGATCGCGGGGTCATCGGACGCTGTCTGCCGAGCTCAGCATTGAGCGGAATGCCCACCGCATCGTCCGCTGGCGCGCAAGTGCGCGAGTGACGGGGGGGGGGCGAGACGACGAGAGAGGCAGCGGGGGAGACGTCAGGCCACGAGCGCCCGCAACCCCGCCTCGCGGGCGCGTCGGGCGCCGCTGGTCTGGAGTCGATAGGACATGACAGCATGTCGGGGTCGGCCGGTGAAGGACGCCCGTGATCGGTGAGCTAGCCTCCAAACGAGCTCGGAACGGGGCGGAGCGGGGCGGAACGGAGCACAACGGGGCACAACGGGAACAGCGCGTTCATTCGTCCGCGGTCGTCCACGGTCGTCCAGGATGTCATCTGCTTGCGTCATCCCGCAATCGATTGCGCTTCCATTCCAGTCGTGCCAACTCCATTGGAGGGGACGCGCCGGACCTCTCAGCTGAAACCAGCGGCCAGGTGGAAGCTCTTTTTGGCGGTGCAGCTCGAAGGGGAGACGGCAGGTCACGCTGGCGTACATATTGCGAGCCTTCACGCCAGACGCCCACGCTGAATGCGCCTCCGGCCCTCCGGGGGGCAAACGCCGTGGAAGGATTCGTTCTGCATGAAAGCAAGGTTGGGAAGAGCCATGATCGATCAACGACGAGGGGTCAACCGCAGGACGTTCTTGCAAGGGATGACCCAGATCGCCTCGGTGGCCGCCGCGGCGCCTGCGCTCGGTTCGGACCCATGGAGAGGCGCCTGCTCGACCACGCTCACCACGGGGCGGCCCGAGGACGTGAACATGAGCTCGGAGCGGCTGGAGGACGTCTTCGCGCGGATCCAGCGCCGCGTGAACGACGCCCTGTTTCCCGGCGCCACGGCGCTGGTCGCCCGGCACGGGGTCATCGTGGGTCACCGGGCCTTCGGCAGCAAGGTCGCCGGCGCCGACGAGCCGGTGACGCTCGATACGATCTTCGACGTCCAGTCGATGAGCAAGGTGCTCTCGACCGCGGCGACGGCCCTCGCGCTCGTGGAAGAGCGCGTGATCCGGCTGGACGCGCCGGTCGCCAGGTACCTGCCGGAGTTCGCCGCCAACGGAAAGGGGGCTGTCACCGTCTACGACATGCTCCGTTATTCGTCCGGTCTGCCGCTGGACAACCAGTGCTTGGATGAGGACGTCGAGACGGCCTGGTGCATCATGGCCGAGACGCCGCTCGAATACGCGACGGGCAGATCGGCGCTGTACAGCGATCTCACGTACCGCCTCCTCGGCCGCATGATCGAGGCCGCCGCGGGGGACGATCTCGACGCCATCGCGAGAGAGTGCATCTGGCGTCCTCTCGGCATGAGCGACACGATGTACAACCCGCCTCCGGAGCTCGTCGAGCGCATCGCGGCCACGGGGTACTCCGCCCGCCGGGGCTGCCTCGTGCGGGGCCAGGTGCAGGACGAGCAGGACTTCGCGCTGGGCGGCGTCGCCGGCTGCGACGGCGTGTTCACCACGGCGCGCGACGTGGCCGTCTTCTGCCAGATGATCTTGAACGGCGGCGCCTACGGCAACGCCGAGGTCTTGCGGCCCGATCTGGTCCGGCAGATGAAGAAGAACAACACGCCCTACGTGACGGAGGCGGCGACCGACACCTCGCCCATCAACAACCTGCTCCTCGCCCCGAAGGGCCTCGGGTGGGAGCTGCGGACGCGGCGCTTCTCGAACGGCGGCATGCGCCTGTCGCCGCGCTCCTACGGAAAGGCGGGCGGCGCCGGCACGTTCATGTGGGTCGATCCCGATCTCGAGATCATCGGCGTCCTCCTGACCAACCACGGCCTGCCGCAGCCGTTCGACGAGCTCGGCTGGAACCGCATGCTCGACAGCGTCGGTTGCACCGAGTTCTTCGACGGCATCATCAACGCCGTGCACCGCTGAGCGTCGGCGCCGCTCTGGTAGAGCGTGCTGGCCGTGTCGCTGCTCCTGTGACCCGGGACAGCGCGACCGACGTGATCGCGGTCGGGAAGATCGGCCTCACGGGCCCGTTCACCGGGCAGCGACCTGTCGATGCGCGACACCGGCGACTGACCTCGCGGAGCGGGGAGCGAGGGAGTTCAAGCTCCCGCTCCGCGAGGCTGGCTTGCAGGCAGAGAGGCGAGGTCGTCAGGGATTGAACGTGGCGACGAAGATGTCGCCGCCCGCTGCGTAGGGGATCGGGCCGGTCCCGAAGTCGACCGGCGCGCCCGTGCTGCCGGTGATCGCAACCGTGCCATTCGGAGACACGGCGATGTCCTCCACGAAACGGTTGAGTGGATCGCTGCTGGGCGGGTCGAAGGCGACCGACCAGAGCTTGGTCCCGTTCTCGTCGAGCTTGGCGAGCCCCGAGGGCCCGGCGACGAACATTCCGCCGGCAGGATCGAGGAAGATCCGATGGAAGTGAGGGGTCGTGTGGGTGGAGATGACCTCTCCTGCCGCGTCCAGCTTGAGCAGCACGGAAGAATCCTCCACGGCGCCGCCGCCGAAGTCGACGGTGCCGTCCGTGAAGCCCGTCACGAGGACCTCGTCCGCCGCGTTGACCGCCACCGAATAGGCCGCCGCTCGGGGGTACGTCGCCATCGACGGAAACTGTTTTTCCCACAGCACGGCCCCCGTCGAGGCGATCTTGGTGACGTTGAATGTCGTCGGCCACGGGAGCGTGCCCGTAAAGACGCTTGGGGTCGCCGCCAGCACGTTGCCGGCGCTGTCGAGCGCGATGCCTCCCGCTCCCGTTGCCTGTGTATAGCTGTACATCCCGGGCAGGCCGGCTGTCCAGAGGACGGCGGTGCCTCCGGCGCCCACCTTTGCCAGTCGATAAGATTCATCGACGACATGGAGCACGTACACATCGCCGGCGCCGTCGACGGCAGCCTGCTGTACCATCCAGGGCCAGCCCGAGGTGCCGAGTCTGCCCGGGAAGCCGTTGCTCCAGATGTGATTGCCATCGGAGTCGAATGCGGCCACGAACAGCGTGCCCTCATCGAGAACGGGCGGGAGGGGACCCCCACCGAGATCCGGACCTGGCGTGAGAGTTTCACCGTCATAAACCCCGACGAGCACGATATTGCCGCTTCCGTCGACGGCCATGGTGGCGTTCGCGTCGTTGTATTCGGTCCCGAAGCGCTTGCTCCAGATCACCGAGCCAGCGGGATCGAGCTTGAGGAAGAAGACGTCCGACCCCCCTGCGCTGGTGACGGGGCCGGCGCCGAAGTCGACCGTTCCTCGGAAGCTACCCGAGACGTAGAAGTTGCCAGCGGCGTCGCTCATGATGGACAGCCCCAAGTCGTCGCCGGACCCCCCGTATCCCCGCGCCCACGGCGGAAGCCGGGGGCAATCGGGCACGCCGTCGCAGCTCTCGTCCACCGGCGTGGCGCAGATCTCGTCGGCGGGCGTCACCGCGCCTGTGCAGGGCCCGTAACCCAGCCCATCGGAGCGGCACGTCTGCGTCCCGGTGACGCACGGCCCGACGCCGACGGTCCCCACGGGGCCCGTGTAGCAGGTGAGGACCGAGCCCGGCACGCACGTGCCTTCCGTGCTGCCACCGCCGCCCGCGCCGCTGCCGCCGTCGCCGCTGCCGCCTGCGCCGCTGCCGCCGTCGCCGCTGCCGCCTGCGCCGCTGCCGCCGTCGCCGCTCCCGCCGCTGCCCGCAGTCTCGCAGTCCCACTCGCCGCCGTCGCAGGGCGGGCTGAACGTGGCGACGAAGATGTCGCTCCCCGCTGCGTAGGGGATCGGGCCGGTCCCGAAGTCCGCCGGCGCGAGCGCCCTCCCGGTGACGGCCACGGTGCCGTTCGGCGAGGCCGCGATGTCCTTCACGAGAGGATCGAAGTCGACCGACCAGGTCTCCGTCCCGCTCGCGTCGAGTCTGGCAAGGCCGTGCCCGACGACGAACATGCCGCCTGCGGGATCGAGGGTGATCTTGTCGCCGAAGCGAACCGAGCGGCTGAAGAGATGCTGGCCTCCGGCGTCCAGCTTCACGAGCGCGGCCCCACGGGGGAGCACGCCGCCGCCGAAGTCGATGGTCCCGTCCGTGAAGGTCGTCACGAGGATCTCGTCCGCCGCGTTGACCACGACCGACGCGGCCAAGGGGGCGGCGGATCTGTCGGTCGAGCTCGACGCGAACGATCGTTGCCACAGCAGCGCACCACCGTAGCTGAACCTGGTGACGATCAGCTCGAATGGAGGGAATTCCGGGTCACTATGGCTCACCTCCTCCACCACGATCACGTCACCTGCGTCGCCGACCGCGAGGCCTGCTGCGACGGTGCCCGGGTCGTATGTAAGCACTTGACCCCCACCGGACCAGACGGGTCCTCCGGCCACGGAGCGCGTGAACCCCACGATACCGCCGCCGTCGTCGAAGAGCATGAACACATCGCCGTCGCCATTGACAGCGAGTTGTTTGGGCTCAGCGCCAGGGATCATGATCTCGAAGTCCGTGTTCGTGACCTGATTGCCTTCGTGGTCGAATCTGGCGCCGAAGACCGAGCTCCCGTTGTAGTAGCGGCCGACAAGGACGATGTTTCCGCTCCCGTCGACGGCGATGGTGGCGCTGTCATCGTCGTGCGCGGCCCCGAAGCGCTTGCTCCAGATCACCGAGCCGGAGGGATCGAGCTTGAGGAAGAAGATGTCGGAGCCCCCTGCGCTGGTGAGGGGGCCGGCGCCGAAATCGACCGTCCCCTCGAATTCACCCGCGACGTAGTAGTTGCCGGAGGCGTCGCTCACGATGGATAGACCGTCGTCGTCGCCGGGGCCGCCGTATCCCCGCGCCCACAGGGGGAACCGAGGGCAACGGGGCTCGCCGTCGCAGTTCTCGTCCACCGGCGTGGCGCAGATCTCTTCGGTGGGCGTCACCGCCCCCGTACAGGGGCCGTAGCCCAGCCCGTCGGAGCGGCACGTCTGCGTCCCGGTGACGCACTGCCCGATGTGAGCGACCCCGACGGGGCCAGTATAACAGGTGAGGACCGAGCCCGGCACGCATGTGTCTGGCGTGCTGCCGCCCGCGCCGCCGGTGCCACTGCCGCTCGCGCCACCACTGCCGCTGGGCCCGATGCCGCCGCCCTCGCCGCCGCTGCCGCTGGGCCCGCTGCTGCCGCCCTCGCCGCCGCTGCCGCTGGGCCCGATGCCGCCGCCCTCGCCGCCGCTGCCGCTCTCGCCTCCGCCACTGCCGACAGCACCGGCGCCGCCGCCCTGATCACCGGTCGTGGAGCCGCCGCCCGTTTCGGCGCCGCCGCCCCCGCGCACCACGAGATCGCACGCCGTGGAGGTGAGGACCACCGCGATGGTCAACGCTGCCGCGACACCGCTGCCTGACCTGGATGGTACTGAAACAAGCTGCTCAGGGTCTCTGGTCATGCCGCGTCCGATGCCCGGCATGACCAGAACATTCACGCTCCGCCACGAGCCCGACGAGAGGCAAGATGCTCCGACGCGGCAGACGGCGGCCGTGAACATCACGATGAGGATCTGCCGGGCTCGCTGCGAGGTCAGGAAGATGGTGCTGCGACAGGGCCCACCGGTGACCATCGCGAGCTCGACAGAGACGATGATGCCGGTCGCAAGTGTCTTGAGCGACAGCGGCTCAGGCGACCGAAACCAGACCAGGAGACAGCCGAGCGACGCGCACAAAGCTGCGAGCTCGAAAGGCGATGTGGGGATCCGGCGGTTCGACGGAGAGCATGGCCGGGTGGGTACCAGGGGGCAACACGACGCGGGGTTCCCTCCACGGATCGTCGAAGACATGGTCGGCGCCGAAACCGCGCGCGCTGAGCGCCGTAGAGGGACCAGGAGCCACGGGGCGAAGTCGGCACCCTTCGGTGCGTGGATCGACGATCGAGATCGTGTAGCCGTCGCACGAGGGTGGGCGGATCGCATCAGGGTACGGTCGTCCGAGGTGGGCGTGGCGATCGCCGCGTGAGGCCCCGGGGTCGCATCGTTTCCTCGTTCCACGCGGGACGGCTGTGGCCAACGTGCCACCAATTGCCGGTATCCTGCTGTGCAATGGCTCGTTTCCTGTAAAGGCATCATCTAGGCGTGACGAATCGCGGCGTGCGTCTCGCGAGCCGTGCGACGCTGGCTCACGACGCTCCCGTGGGGAGGAGAGTATGACCCAATCTGCAAACGTCGATGACCCGGGCGCTGCCGGGCACACAGGGGAGATCTCGCGCCGCTTCTTCTTGCGGGCGTTCGCCGGGAGCGTGGCGGCCCTGTCGGGCGCGTGCGATGGGATGACGCCCGTCGAGGAGCCTGCAGCGGAGGCGCTGTCGGAGCTCACGCGGGCGACCGGGGGGCAGCTGGCGGATCTGATCCGCCGGAAGCGGGTGTCGTCGCTCGAGGTCGTGGAGGCGCACCTGGCGCGCATCGCGAAGATCAATCCGCGGCTGAACGCCGTGGTGAAGCTCCGCGCCGACGAGGCGAGAGCGGAGGCGCGGGCGGCGGACAAGGCCCTGGCGAGCGGCAAGCCGCTCGGCCCGCTGCACGGCGTGCCGATGACGATCAAGGATTCCATCGACACCGCCGGCGTGGTGACGACCGGCGGGACGGCCGGGCGAACGAATTTCGTTCCGAAAGAGGACGCCACCGTGGTCCGGCGCCTCAAGGAAGCGGGCGCGATCCTGCTGGGCAAGAGCAATACGCCCGAGATGACGTGGTCGTACGAGACGAACAACGCGGTGTACGGGCGCACCAACAATCCGTATGGCCTTGACCTGTCGCCGGGCGGCTCCAGCGGGGGGGCGGGCGCCATCGTGGCCGCGGGCGGCTCGCCGTTCGACGTGGGCAGCGACACCGGCGGGAGCATCCGTGTGCCGTCGCATTTTTGCGGGATTGCCGGGCTCAAGCCGACCGCTGGCCGCATCTCGCGGACGGGCCATATCGTCCCGGCGGAGGGGTTGCTCCAATCGTTCACCGTGCTCGGGCCGATGGCCCGCTCGGTCGACGATCTCTGGCTGCTCTTCAGCGTCCTGGCGGGGCCCGACTGGCGCGACGCGGCGCTGATCCCGGCGCCGCTCGGCGACCCGAAGCACGTGCAGCTCAGGGAGCTGCGGATCGCGATGCACACCGACAACGGGATCGCGGCGCCGGACGCGGCGGTGCGCCAGGCGGTGGTGGACGCGGCGGCGGCGCTGGAGGCGGGCGGCGCGCGGGTGGAGTCGAAGAAGCCCGACGCGCTGAGCGACGTGCTCACGATAGACGCAGATATCTTCCGGGCGGACGGCGGCGCCTGGTTGAGGCGGCTCCTGGATCTGGCCGGAACCACGGACCCCGGCGCCGAGGTGGACGCCGCGCTCGCGAGCGAGCCGCTGTCGAGCGGGGAGCTGACCGCGGCAGTCGAGCGGCTGGACGCGTGGCGGGGGCGGATGCTCGGCTTCATGAAGGATGTCGACGCCATCGTCTGCCCGCCGTGTGTCCTCGAGGCGCTGCCCCACGATGCGTGGGTCGAGCACGGAGTCTACGCAGGATTCAGCTACTCGTTCGCTTACAACATGACAGGGTGGCCGGCGGTCGTCGTGCGCGCGGGCACCTCGTCGCGAGGAACGCCGGTCGGCGTCCAGATCATCGGCCGCCCCTTCCGCGAGGATGTCGTCCTCGCCCTGGCCGGCCACATCGAGCGGGAGCTCGGCGGCTACCGAGCGCCGGCGATCTGACGGGAGCTCGGTCCGGTCTGCCGTGTCGGTCCGGGGGGCCTCCGCGGGTCCCATCCCGACCCGTGTCGAGTCTCCGCATTCCTCGACGGGGCTTGTCTCGACGACGCTCCGGACGAGGGGGACGCGACTATCGGGGGACCAGCACCGACACGCTGTGGGCCGGCATCGCGTAGGTGAAGGCGTTCGTGGCGCGCGGCGCAATCGGATCCGCACGCACGAGATCGGCCTTGGTGGATGTGAGTTGCCACGTGTCGATGGCCGTGTAGCTCTCGTAGGCGGCGAGGGTCACCGCGGCCGTGAGCGGGGCCGCGGTCTTGTTGATGGCGACGAGGACCATCCGGCTCGGATCGGCCTCGTCGATGCTCGCGTACACGGTGGCCTTGGCGACGTCGCTCGTCTCGGCGCGGACGGACGTATCGCCGAAGCGCGCGCCCTGCCCGTCGTAGCTCGTGAAGGCGCGCACGCCGGCCCGGAGCATCGAGACCTCTTCGCCGGGATCCCAGATCGTCGCGAGGAACACGCCTTCGCGGCCGAAGACGCCGAGGGCGTCGGCCTGCGCGATCGCCCCGGAGATGTGGTTGCCGCCCCCGTAATTGTACTCGGTGATGCCGAGGGCGGTGCCCGGGTAATGGGCGTCGATGAGGCCCTGGAGCCAGGGGATGAGCTTGATCGGGCCGCGCACGACGTCCTTCGCGATCCAGCTGTCCTCGACGAAGGTCGGGTCCCAGAGCGAGCGCGGCGCCTGTACGCGGGCCTCGACCGACGCGGGGGAGGCGTCGGAGCCCGTGAGGCGCTCGCCGTTCGCGTAGATCTCCGTGTACCAGTGCAGGTCGAGCACGTCGACCAGGCGGCGCCCCTCGCTCGTCTCGGCGGCCTTCATGGCGTCGAGCCAGTACTCGATGAAGTTGCCGTCCGCGTCGGGCGCGTCCTGGAGGCTGACATAGCCCGAATACCCGTAGGAGACGAAGCCGGTGACGAGCGCATTGGGCGCGACGTCCTTGATCGCGGACGCGAACTCGATGTTCTTGTCGACGAGCTCGGCGTAGCGCACCGGCTCCGGGTGGATGCGCTCGTGGCTGTGATTCCAGAGGTCGGGCTCGTTATCGAGCGAGAACAGCACGCTCGCGACGTCGCCCTCGAAGGCGCCGGGGAAGGCCTGCTTCATCCAGGCGACGAACTCGTCCTGGTACACGGCGTTGTCGTTGAGATTGGGCGACGAGGAGAAGGGAGCGCCCTTGCGCGCGATCGTCGGGTGGAAGCGGGTCTCGAGGTAATTCCGGGTCTGGTTGACGTCGCCGCCGCCGTTCTTGTCCGCCGCGACATAGCCGCAGATGGGAATGGTCGCGATGAAGGCGGCGCCGTGCGTCAGCGCGCCCTCGGCGTGCATGCGCACCGCCTCCCCGGGGACATCGCCCTTCGGGCTGTTGTCGACGAGGTGCGCGTCGTTCTGGTGCATATAGTCTGAGCCGGCGTTGGAGGCGTTGTTCTCCCAGTTGTACGCGGTCATGCGGTTGCCGCCCATGCGCACGACGGTGGTGCCGCGCTGCTCGCCGTCCAGGTCTTCGGCCCAGTTGGCGCCGTAGATGAGCCGGCTGATGGGGCGCACGTCCCGATCGGCGCGCACGGTGAACGTGACATCACCCGGGCCGGGATCGCCGGGCTCGACGAGGTCCGCGGGAGGATGGCCGCCGGACCCGCCTTGACCGCTGCTGGCCGTGCCGGTGCCGCCGCCGGAAGCGCCGGCGCCGCTGCTGGCCGTGCCGGTGCCGCCAGAAGCGGCGGCGCCGCCGCCGGAAGCGCCGGCGCCGCCGCCAGAAGCGCCGGCGCCGCCGCTGCCAGCAGAGGAGGTGTCGGCGTCGTCGCCGCAGCCGAGGAAGGCGGCAGATGCGAGGAGGACCAGCGTGACGTGCAAGAAGGGCGCGTGTCGAGAAAGCATGCGGTGCATGTACTCCATCGTCCGCGGGATCGCGGCGCGCGCTGGCGCGGTCAGACCTGGATGCCCGCGAGCGGCGACGTGACCCGCCCCGCGTCGATGCCGATCTCCTTGATCGGCAAACCCATGATCTGGGCGACCGTCAGGAGCGCCTTGCTCAGGTTGTCGCCGGGAAAGTTGTGGTGCTCGTCGCCGCGCAGCCGCCCTCCGGCTTTCCCGGCGAAGAGCACCGGCCATTCCGTCCTCGTGTGCACCTTGCCCCACGCGGTGTCGGACGTGACGTACACGAGAGAGCTGTCGAGCAGGTTCGAGCTGCCGTGCGGCGTGTTCTTGAGCTTCGTCAAGAACTCGTTCAGGCAGCGCATCGTGTAGATCACGCCCTTGTCGACGCGAGGCTGACTCGATTGGTCCCCGGCATCTCCGTGGCAGATGGTGTCGTGAAAGTCGTCGTTCATGTCCTGCGCGAGGTGCCGGTAGTAGACGTGCGCGGCGGGCAGCGAGAACATGAACGAGAGCACGCGGGTCCTCTCGCACGCGAGCGCGAGCGCCGAGAGCTCGACCATGGCGGCGTTCACGTCGGGGGGCGCCTCGCTCCGCGCATCCTTTCCGGCGGTGGGGGCCGTCGGGCTCTTGCACGCTGACGTCGAACCGCCTCCGGACGACATGGTCTCGAGGCGCTGCTCGATGGCCCGGATCGACTCGAGATGCTCCTCGATACGATGCTTGTCGGCCTCCCCGAGCCGCTGCTTCAGGCTCGCGCCGTCCTGCAGGATGGAGTCGAGCACGCTCTTCCGGACGTTCGCGATCTTCGCGGCCTGAGCCGCGCCGTCGTCGCTGGGCTCGGGCAAGCCGCTCATGAACAGTCGATTGAACACGGCCTTCGGATCGAACTCCGGGTTGTTGCGCGCGTTCGGCCCCTTGTGCGAGACCGTGTGCAGCGAGTCCTGAGGGCCGTTCGGCGTCGCAGGCGTCACCCCCACCTCGAGGGAGCGGTACGGCGCCCCCGCCGAGATGGCGTCCGCGACGACCTGGTCGATGGACGCGGCCCGCACGGCGTTCCCGCTGAGCGGCGCGCCGGTCGTGACCCCCGCCGACCCCGAGGGGTGCTCGACGCCCGATACCACGAGCTTGTTTTCGAGGCCGCTGATCACCGTGAGGTACGACTTGAGGTCCGCGAGGGGCTGGAGCTGGGGGCTGAGGTCCCAGGCCTGACCGGAGCCCGTGCGCGTCGGCTTCCAGCGACCGGGAAGCGTGCCGTTCCCGAAGAACCACGTGACGTAGAGCGGCGAGACCGGGGTCTTCGTCTGAGCGAGCGCCGTGCCGCTCTCGTTCAGCATGATCTCGAGCAGGGGGAGCGGGATCGTGACGGCGGCGCCCGTCGCCAGAATGCCCCGGAGAACAGTTCGTCGGTTCAAGGCTTTGTTCGTCATTGGGGTACCTGCGATCAGGGTTGGGGGGCGACGGACGAGAAAGCGTCGTTGGTCACGACGTCGAGGACCAGCTCGCGCAGCTTGTACCCCGACCCTTCGAACGAGGCGGTCAGCGCGTTGAGCACGCTCTCGTCCACCTTCCTCTCCTCGTGACCCGCTGCGTACATGTAGTACTTGCGGACGAGGCATTCCGCGACGGAGGCGTCCGCGCTGAGGGTCACGCCGAGCGCGCGCGCGTCGGCCACCGGCTGCCCGTCGAACTCGCCGCTCGGGTCGATCGGCAGGCCGTGGTCGGTCGTGCGGAAGCGGCCGATCGCGTCGAAGGTCTCGAGCGGCAGGCCCAGCGGGTCCATGTACGAGTGGCAGCCGGCGCAAGCGGGCTCGGTCCGGTGGATCTCGAGGCGCTGGCGCTTCGTGAGGGGCTTGTCCGCAGGCGGCTCCGGGAGCTCGAGAGCGACGTCGCCGGGGGGCGGCGGGATGGGCGTGCACATGAGGGCGTCGCGCATGAACTTGCCGCGCAGGGTGGGAGAGCCCTCCTTCTGGTTCGCGAACTGCGAGAGGAAGCCCGCTTTGCTGAGGATCCCGATGCGCGGGCCGTCCGCGGGCAACGAGCGGACCTCGAAGGCGCCCGAGCCGAGGCCGGCCGTGTCGAGACCGTAGACCTGGGCGAGGTCGCTGTTGACGACGACCTTCGTGGTCGAGAACAGGTCGAGCGCGCTCGCTTGATCGTCGAACGCGAGGACCTCCCAGGTGCCTCGCATGTCGCGGACCATCGCCGCTTGCAGCGCGGGGTTGTACTCCGGAAAGAGCCCCGAGTCCTTTGCCTGGGTGCCGATCCGATCGAGCCGCATGTACTCCTCGGCGAAGGCGCCGACCGCCTCGCGCCCGGCGGGCGTCTCGAGCAGCCGCGTCGCCGCCGCGCGGATCCCCTCCACCGTTCCGAGCGCCCCGCTCGCGGCCTCGTCGAGCAGCTCCTGGTCCGGCAGGCTGTTCCACAAAAGGAACGCGAGCCGGGACGCCATCTCGTAGCCCGTCAAGCGAAGCGACCCGTCGGCGCTCGGCGCCCCGAGCTCCGGGCGATACAGGAAGTTCGGAGAGGTGAAGAGGGCCACGGTCGCCCAGCGAGCCCCCTCGACGGGGCTCTCGAGCTCGGTCGCGGCCTTCGCGGCGACGGCCGCGAGCCGGTCGAGCTCGGCGGCCTCGAGCGGGCGGCGCCATGCTCGAAGCCCGAGCGTCTGGAGGAAGCCACGCACGCAAGCGTCGTTCTCCGCGCCGCTGGGCGCGCAGCCGATGAACTGGTCCCGCTTCGCGCGATCCGCGAACACCGCGTCGACGGCGCTCTCGATGGCCGCGTGGTACTGCTCGACGCCTCGCTCCGAGGTCACGACGGTCGATGCGCCGATGACCGCAAAATTCCCGTTCCAGCTGTCGGCGTCGAGGTCATTGATATTGACTTCCACGCCGAAGACGTCGCGCACGGCGTTGCGAAATTGCGTTCTCGTCAAACGGCGCAACATCCCGGCCGCGGGCTGGAACGGCGGGGGATCCGCGTCCGTCGGTGATCCGCCGCTGCCGACACCCGAGTCCGTCGGTGATCCGTCGCCTCCGGCAGAGGATGCCCCACCGCCCTTCGTCGTGTCACCCAGCGCGCCCGTGCACGCGGCCGCGAATGCGAGCGCGCAAATGGCGGCGCCTTCTCTTGAGAAACGGAGCTCGTGCCAGGACGGCTTCTTCATCTTGCTCTCCGATGATGCGACGGGGTGACCCGACGGACCGTACCGAGGATTTCTCGACCCCCGTCGAATCGACGAGGTCTGTGGTGTCCTCCGGTGGCTCACCCTCGGTAAGAACACCAAGCACCATCGCTCGACCATCGCTTTCGCGGCGGTCGGGCGAACGGAGCTCTGGAATCGACAAGAACTCGATTGGATGACGAAGGGCGCGGCGCGCAGGGCGACCCGCTCATGCGCGAAGTAAAAGGATACCCCTTGAACCAAATGTGAACGATCACATGGCCGAGGTCAATGCCAATCGACCGGCCCGTGCCGCTCCGCGAGGCCGAGGGAGGGCAGGGCCGGCGAGCTCCTCCGGATCACTGCGTCAAGAGGGCGGGCGCCGGTCGCCGCGATCGCGCGAGGTGCGCCTGCTGCGCGGCGTCGATGTCGTCGCTCGGACGTGACGTTATTTGTGAACGTTCACAATATGGCGGAAGCGGTGCCATCCTTCCGGCGGGGCGGGGGAGTTCACCACCATGCGCCGACGGGCGCGGGCGCGCTGGGCCCCCTTCAGTCCGGATCGAGCGCGTACACGGCCGTGGTCGTCTTTCGCCCCGTGAGGTTGCGCTCGCCCAGCGCGCGCAGCGGGAACGCGTCGCCGGCGAGGTCCCTCGTCGCCGCGGAGACCAGCACCTGGTTCGGCGCCGCGATCGCCTCGAGCCGCGAGGCCACGTTCACCACGTCGCCTATCACTGTGTACTCCATCCGCTTGTCGGAGCCGATGTTGCCGACGATGGCCTCTCCGGAGTTCACGCCCACGCCGAGGCGGACCTCGACGTCGTACCGCTCGCGCCACTCCTCGTTCGCCGTCTCGAGGAAGCGCATCATGTCCTCCGCGGCCGCGAGCGCGCGGCGCGCGTGATCCTCCTGCGCGATCGGGGCGCCCCAGACGGCCATGACGCAGTCGCCGATGAACTTGTCGACCGTGCCCCCGTGCCGGAACACGATCTCGGTGAGCATCGAGAAGAGCTCGTTGAGGAGGGCGACCATCCGCTCGGCGTCGCGCGACTCGGCGAGCGGCGTGAAGCCGACGACGTCGGCGAAGAGCACCGACACGGCCGCCCGCTTGCCGCCGAGGGCGAGCGGGTGCTCGCCCCGCACGATCGCGTCGACGACCGCCCTGTCCATGAACCGGCCGAGATCGCCGCGGAGCTTCGCCTCCCGGGCGATGTCGGCCTCGCCTTGCTCCAGGTCCTGGGCCATGCGGCCGAGGGAGGTCGTGAGCTCGCCGATCTCGTCGCGCCGCCCCCGCAGCGCTTCGCCGAGCGCGATCTCGCGCCAGCGCCGGGCGCCGATGAGCCGCGCCTGCGCGACGAGGTGCAGGATCGGGCGCGTCACGTGGCGGGCGGTGACGAGCGCGAGGGCGAGCGCGAGGACGAGCGCGCCCGCCGCGACGGCGAGGCCGCGGCGCCGCATCTCATCGAGCGCTGCGAAGGCCTCCGGCTCCGGACGCCAGATCGCGACCGCCCAGCCGAGATCGGGCACCGTCTCGATGGCGCCGATCATCTGCCGGCCGCCCTCGTCGTGCGGGGCGAGCACGGTGATCCTGTCGTTCAACCCCGCGCCGGGGGGGAGGTTACGCCAGATCGGCAAGGATGAGGCGTCGCTGCCCGGCGCGACACCGGGCACCCCGAACGCCGCGATCACCTGGCGGTTGTGGCCCGCGATGAGCAGGCGCACGGCGCGGCCCCCGAAGCGGCGCCCGGCGATCACCTCCAGGTCGCGTCCGAGCATGTCGAGCGCCACCTCGGCGATCACGTAGCCGGCCGGGCCGCCCGGGGGAGGCGGCGCCGCGGCGCCTGCGCCTGCGCCCGGCGCGGCGCCGGCACCCGCGTCGCCGGCGGGCCGCACGCGGGCCACGAGGAGGCCGCGGGCCGGCCCGATCACGCCGAAGCCGACGCCGCGCTCGTCGGCGAGCCGGCGCAGCGCAGCCGGCGCGGCGGGGACGTCGGCGCGGGACGACGCCTTGCGGATCAAGGTGCTGATCCCCGCGTCGGGCACCTCGAGCCGCACCGCGTCGACGAGCGCGCGCGTCGCGACGAGGGCGCGCACCGAGGCGACAGCGTCCTCGTCCCGGATGGCGCCGCTCGCGGCGTGGCCGAAGATGGCCGCCGCGGCGACGGCATCGCTCTCGACATCCCGGACGAGCTGGATCGAGGCCGAGGCCACCTCGGAGAGGATCGACGCCTGCAAGCTCTCCTCGGAGGTCCGCACGGCGCGCTGGTTCACGTCCGTGAGGAGCGTGACGGCGACGGCCACGGGGACGAGCGCGATCGCCGTGAAGAGCGCGATCGCCTTCGTCTTGAGCGAGAACGCCCTCACGCGGAGGCCTCCGCGGGCGATGCGTCATTCAAGAGGGCCGTCCCTCCAGCCTGCCGCGCCCTCGTCGGTGCGCTTGCGGATCTGGAACTCCACCCTGCGGTTTTTGGCCCGGCCGTCTCGGGTGCGGTTGTCGGCGAGGGGGCGGCGCGCGCCGAAGCCGCGCGCTTCGAGGCGGCGGGCGTCGATGCCGTGCGCGGTCAGCCACGCGACGACGGCGAGCGCGCGGCGCTGCGAGAGGCTCAGGTTCGCCTGCGCGGAGCCCTGGTTGTCCGTGTGGCCGTCGACCGCGACCCGGGCGATCTCGGGGTGCTCCTCGAGGACGGCCGCGACCTCGGAGAGCAGCTCGAAGCTCTCCGGCTCGATCTCGGCCCTGCCCGTCCGGAACTGGACCTGCTGCAGGATCACGATCTGCGAGCCCTCGATGCGCACGGCGAACGGGCAGCCGTGCGTCGCGGGATCCTCGCTCGGCTTGCCGCGCTCGTAGGGGCAGGCGTCCGCGGCGTTGGGGATGCCGTCGCCGTCCGTATCCGCAGGGCACCCGTGCTTCGACGCCGGTTGGGACCCCGCGTTCGCGGGGGCTGCGGACGCGGGGCCGGATCCCGCGTCGGCGGCCGCGCTGCTGACCCCCGGCACGTCCGGGCAGCGATCGTCGACATCGTAGATCCCGTCGTCGTCCCTATCCGGCGGGCAGCCGCGGCGGAACGCCGGTCGGGCGCCCGCCGCCGCGGCCGGCGGGCGCGCCTCGCCGATGACCCGGGGGCAGGCGTCCTCCGCGTCGGGGACCGAGTCCCCGTCGAAGTCGGCGGCCGGAGGCGCAGCCCGCGCCGCGCCGCGAGCGCCCTTCGTCGCGGCGGACGCGCCGGCGAAGGCCGCAGGGGCGGCGGCAGGGGGCGCCGACGGAACGACGTCCGCCGCGACGCCGAGCGCCGCGAAGAAGCGCGCCTTCGGGATGCCGGGCAGCCGCCCGAAGCCGGGGCCCGCGCCCGCGTCGAGCGTGAGGGGGCCGAGCGACCAGCGCGCGGTGAGCAGGAGCTCGGCCCCCGCGCGGCCCGGGACCTCGAGCGCCGAACCCTCGCCGGCGGCGGCCCAGACGGAGAGCTCCGACCCGAGCTGCAGCGGGCCTTTGCGGACGCCCGCGCCCGCGGCGAAGAGGACCTCGCTGCCCGTCAGGCTGTCCGACGAGGCCTTCTGGAACCGGCCCCCCGCCGAGGCCGACCAGCGGAAGCCCGGGTGCTCGGCCCCCACGATCACCCGCGGCGCATAACGCACGGCGCCCGCGCCGGCGAACGCCGCCTCGTCTCCCGTCGGCAGCCAGACGGAGAGCCCGAGCGCCGCCGCCGGCCGGAGCCCCTCCTGGGGCAGCAGCGTCACCCTTCCTCCCGCCTGCAGATCGGCGAGCGTGGCGCCGCCCGCGGGCGCCGTGACGCGGATGCCCCCGAGCGCGCCGGACGCGCCGCCCTGCTCCAGCACGAACGGCGCGTCGAGATCGAGCTTGATCCGGCGCAGGAGCTCGACGCTCGCGAGCGCGTGGAGGATCGCCTGCCGGCCCACCCACGTTACCGAGCCGGCAGGCGCGGTCCCGCGCAGGCTGAGCGGTTGATGAGAATAGGAGAACAGAAGTCCGACCGCGGGCCGGAGCTCCCCCGATACGCCGGCAGAAGGGACAGTGGATAGCCCGTCGCCCGCGGGCGCGGGAGCGAGCCTGTCGAGCGCTGTGGCCTCCTGCGCTGCGGCCGGCATGGAAGCCGTGGCCGCGGCGACGAGCAGCGGGGAGGCCAGGAGGGGCGCGATGACGCGCGCCGACCAATACGCCATCGGTCTGCTCGTATCCTATTGCCTGGTCCCTTGCAACGCCGATCTCGATCCGGTAGCGTGCCACCGGCGTGGCACCGTCAAATGGCCAGTCTGTCGCTATCGCGGTGCTCCTCGGCTGCGCCGGCCACGCTGCGATCCACGTTGGATACGTCGGCGTGGCGAGCGCCAGAGAGCCGACGCCCGGATATCCGGAGGCGGTCATTCAATGGGGCGTGCAGGCGGGAGAGACGTGCGACGACATCGCGGCGGTCCTCTACGGCTCGTCCAAGCATGCAGCGCTGATCCAGCGGTACAACCGCGTCGCGTGCGGCCCGGGCACGACGCTCGCCGAGGGGCTCACGCTGGTCCTCCCGGCCGAGGTGACGTCGATCCCCGACGCGAAGCTCCGGTCGATGCACCCGGACGTGCGCGCGCGCCCGGCCGGCGGCGCCTGGTCGCCCGCGGCTCAGGGGATGCCGCTGCTCACGAACTCGAGCGTCAACACGCTGGATGAGGGGAGGGCAGATATCGAGTTTGTGGACCGGACTCGGGTGCTCCTCGCGCCGAATACGCTCGTCGTCATCTACGGCACGGCGAGCCGAGCGCGGGTATCGAAGACGCCGCCCGCAGCCGTCGAGCTCGCGGACGGCGAGGTGAAGGCCGCGCTCGCCGCGCTGCGGGGACAGTCGGTCGAGGTCGCCGCGAGCGGGGGAGGCCGCGTGAGCGCGTCGTCGCGGGACACGGTGGTGCAGCGGCGCGGGGAGCGGACGACGGTCGCGGTGTTCGACGGCAAGGCAGGCGTCACGTCGGGCGGCCTCTCCGTCGTGGTCCCGAAGGACCACGGCACCCGGTTCGTGGGCAAGGCGCCGCCCGCGCGCCCGCGCCCGCTGCCGGCGCCTGTCGAGTGGACGACCGCGGACGCCGCGCAGATCGCGCTCGCCCCGGAGGGGCTCGGCGTCCTGTCGGCGTCGTGGAAGCCGGCGCCGGCCGCGGCCGGCTATCGCGTCGAGATCGCGCGCGACGCGGAGTTCAACGATCTCATCGCCCGCGAGGAGGTGAAGCCGGACGTCCTGTCGTTCCGCGCGGAGAAGATGCCGGCCGGCGCCTATTTCCTCCGGGTCCGGGTCGTCGATCGCGAGGAGTACCTCGGCGTGGGCGCGGTGCGCAGGTTCCACCTCGTCGCCGCGCGGGCCGCCGGGGGCGTCGTGCCGGCGGCGCAGGAGATCACCGCGAACCCGTACGGGATCATCGAGCTCACGCCGTCTCCCGCGCTCGAGCTCTCGCTCGACGACGGCCCGTTCGGCCCCGTCCCCGAGCGCATCGATCTGCTCCAGCGCGCCCCGCGCGCGCTCCGGCTGCGCGAGCGGGGCAGCGCCGCGGCGGAGCGTGGGAGCGACGCGGCCACGTCGCTCCCGGTCCGGTACACGAAGGTGGGCGCGGTGGTCTCGGCCTCGCGCGCGGGGTCGACGTCGACGACATCGACGACGACGCAGGGCGGGCCGGCGCTCGAGGCCCGGGTCGAGCTCGAGGGGCTCGCCGGGGTCGACGTAGGACGGCGGGTGGCGCCGCGGCTCGTCGCCCACCTGCCGGGGGGGGTGCGCTCCGTCGCGCTCGCCGGCGGCGATCGCGGCGGCGCCCTGACGGCGCGGATCCCGCTGCCCCGGGAGGCG
Source organism: Sorangium aterium (assembly GCF_028368935.1). Classification (NCBI taxonomy): domain Bacteria; kingdom Pseudomonadati; phylum Myxococcota; order Polyangiales; family Polyangiaceae; genus Sorangium; species Sorangium atrum. The sequence continues at coordinate 1,021,055 of NZ_JAQNDK010000004.1, forward strand.
CTGCGCCCCGGCGAGCCGCTGCGCGTCCGGCTCGACGTCGCCGACGGCCGCGGCGGCGTGATCGCGACGAGCGACGCCGAGCTGCCCGCCGCGCCGGAGGCGCCGCGAGCCGCGCCTCCGCCTGCGCCCCCGGCCGCGCCGGTGCTGGGCGCGTACCTCCCGCTCCTCCCGATGTCCGGGGTGGCCGACGGGCTCTGGCTCGCGCCGACGCCGCCCTCGGTCGCCGCGGTCGGCGCGGCCGCGGCGCGCTCCGGGGGCGGCTGGGTCGCCGCGGGCCAGGTGCGCGCGAGCGGCGCGATCGGCCCACTGGGCCTCGACGTCGCGCTCCGCTCGAACCCGGCCGGTGAGGGCGACGGCGCGGGCGTGGGCAGCACCGGCTGGTTCGGCGCGCGCCTGCGCGTCCTGCGCCTCGGGCGCTCGGAGCTCGAGCTCGGCCCCACGCTCCGCCTCGGCGTGCCCATGGCCGACGGGAGCCCGCCTGTCCGCATCGAGCCCGGGATCGCGCTCGGCGGCGCCGCGGGCCGGTTCACGTGGGTGGCCGATGCCGGGGCCCGCATCCGCGCCTCGGGCGACGGCGCGGCGGTGGAAGCGGGCGACGGCGCGGCGGCGGGCGACGGCGCGGCGGGCGGCGAGCCGGCCACGCCGGACGTGCAGGGCTTCCTGCTGGCGGGGGCGACGGCGGATCCGGCGCCGTGGCTCCGGCTGCACGGCGCGCTGGATCTGCACCTCGTCCACCGGGAGGTCAGGGCGGACGACGTGCTCGGCGGGCTGTCGGCGGGCGTGGAGGCGGGCGGCGCGCTCTTCGGGGCGCTGTCGGTGCGGGTGAGCCCGTGGCGCGACGAGGGCGAGGGCCTTGTGACGGGGCAGATCGCGGTGGGCTTCCGCGAGGCGTCGCCGTGAGCGCGGGCGACGGCGAGCGCCCGCCGCCGGCCGGGGACCCGGACCGCACCGTGCTGAAGGGCCAGCGGGCGCCGGACGGGCGGGCGCCCGCGCCTCGACCGGGCGCCGACCCCTTTGCAGCCGCGGAGACGCTCGCCTCGGATGATCCTGGGGCGGACGCGCGGCAGCGGACGCGCGCCGGGCGGGTCCTTGGCGGGAAGTACAACCTCGTGCGGCTCCTCGGCGCCGGCGGGATGGGGGAGGTCTACGAGGCGGAGCACGTGCTCCTCGGCGTTCCGGTCGCGGTGAAGACGATGCACCCGCACGTCGCGATCCTCCCCGAGAGCCGGCGGAGGTTCTTCCGCGAGGCGCGCGCCGCGTCGCGGCTGGTGCACCGGAACGTGGTCAAGGTGCTCGACCTCGGGGGCGACGAGGACGGCGGCGACGGCTCGATCTACCTCGTGATGGAGCTGCTCAAGGGGCAGTCGCTCGGCGCGCTGCTCCGGGCGTCGCGCGAGCTGCTGCCGCTCGCCGAGGTCGCGGCCCTGTTCGCGGACATCCTCGACGGCGTGGGCGCGGCGCACGCGAGCGGCATCGTCCACCGCGACCTCAAGCCGGAGAACGTGCTGCTCGCCGAGCAGGACGGGGAGCGCGTCGCCAAGGTCGTCGACTTCGGCCTTGCGCACCTCGACGACCCGCTCGACGCCGGGCCGACGCTCACCTCGAAGGACATGGTCGCGGGCACGCCGGAGTACATGAGCCCGGAGCAGTGCCGCTCGCTCGCGGTGGGCCCGAGCACCGATCTGTACGCGTGCGGCTGCATCCTGACGGCGCTGTTGCAGGGAGCGGCGCCGTTCGTCGGCCTCCCGGCGGTGGAGCTCATGGCGATGCACATGTTCTCGATCCCGCCGCCGCTGCGGCGGCCGCCCGGGGCTCCGCCGGTCCCGCCGCTCCTGGAGCGGCTCCGGCTGGATCTGCTGGCGAAGCTGCCTGAGAAGCGCCCGGAGAGCGCCGCGGCGGCGCGGTCGCGGCTCGACGAGGCGATGTCGCGGGAGGCCGAGGCGCGGCGGCTGCCCGCGCGCAAGGCGGGCGCGCCGCTCGGCGACCGGGCGGAGCGGGCGCAGGCCTGGCCGGAGGGCGAGACGGCGGAGCTCGCGCCCGTGCCGGAGCGCGCTGTGGCGCTGCTCCGGCTCGCGCCGGCGGGGCAGGGGCTCAGCGAGGCGTGCGAGATCGGGCTCGACGCGCAGGGGATCCACCTCGCCGAGGTGCCGGACGCCGCAGCGCTGATCGAGGCGGGGCTGGGCGTGGCGGTGATCGACGCCGGCGCCGACGTGGAGGGCGCGTGCGCGCTGCTCGAGGCGCTCGGCCGCGCGGCGCCGGGCGTGCGCGCCGTCGTGTGCGCTGCCGGGCTCTCCTCGGACCGGATGAACGCGCTCGTCGCGGCGGGCGCCGCGGACGTGGCGCGTTATCCGGTCGCGCCGGACGCGCTGTCTCGAAAGATCGCGCGGGTGGTGCGCCGGGGGCGCTGATCCGCGGGTCGGAAATCCCCGTATCGCTGTACCCTGCTGAGCGTTGACCGCGCGGCGGTTCGACGCGAGCCGCGAGGGAGGTCGCCATCACTCCCAGCCGGACACGCCGTTCGTGTCGCGCAGGATGGCGTGGACGGCGTGCACCTGACCGCCGGACATCTTGATCATATGCATGTCCAGATGCCCGTCCGTCATGAAGTCGAAGATGGTGAGACCGATGGCGATGCCGCGCACCTCGTCGGCCAGGATGACGCGCGGGATGAAGGTGCCGCCGGACCCAGGATCGCCGGCGCTGCAGGATGCTCCGGTGCGGCAAGAGAAGTTGCCGCCCCCGTTCTCCAAGCGCTTGCAGGCTCCCGTGACGTCGCAGACGCCGGAAGGGAACGCGCGGAAGTACTTGTCGATCCAGCTCGTCAGCTCTTCCCGGGTGGCCCGCTCGGCCTCCGGGACCTCGTCGTGCCAACCGATCTCGTCCGAGATGGCGATGATCGCGGCGGGATTCGAGGCGACCGCGAACGATGCCGTGTAGTCGCCCGGGCGGACGACGATCGTCTCGATCTCCGTCAGCTCCGAGCCTTCCACCTTGATGCGGAGGGCGACGGGAAGATCCCTCCCGCCTTCCGGGATCACCGCCTGAGCGCCGGCGCTGCACGCCTCGGTATCCAGGGCACGCTGCGAGTGCTTCACCTCGCCAGCGTCCCTCCAGAAGTCCGTCGTGCCGATCTCGGCCTGCATGCCGTTCTCGGTGAACTTCACGCCTTCTGCCAGGGGTAGGCTGGAAGGATCCCCGGCAGCGAGGGCGGCGAAGTAGTCGTCCAAGAGGCCATCCAAGAGCTCGCGCGTGCAGTCGCCACCCGGAGCGCCGCCCGACCCCGACGTTCCGCCGGTGGCCGCTCCGGATCCACCGCCGCTGGAGGTGCTGCCGCTCGGCCCCGCTCCGCCGGTCGACGTCGCGCCGCCGCTGGCGCCGCCGGATGAGGCGCTGCTGGCCTCTTGCGGCGTGCCGCCGGCGCCTCCCGCGGAGCTCTGGCTGCCCGAGCCCACCGTGCCGCCTGAGGCTCCACCACCTCCGGTGCCGCCCGTGGCGTCACCGTTTTCACCAGGGCCGCAAGCGCCCAGCGTCAGGGCCAGGGCGACCCCGAGAGAGAGGAACGAGCTAGGGTTCATACGCTACCTCTGCGCTGGATCAAAGCTCGCCGCTGAGCGTCGGCGGTGTCCAGTCGATGTGGTCCAGGTGGTTGGGTTTATTGGGCAGGTCCGTGGCGAAATTGCCCGTCGCCGTACCGTCGTTGCCCTTCAGGAACCTGTCGACCATGGCGTTGAGGGATGCAGTGTACTGCGAGCGCCAGCTGCAGTGGCTCCCACCTGCGCCCGTGTAGGCGATGTGGTCTCCGACGCCGAGCGCCTCGAAGATCATCTTGCCGACGTTGGCGGTGACCCACGCCGAGTTCCGATCGAGCCCGTTGTACATGGTGCTCGGATTGTCCACGATGTAGAGGCCGCGTGGAGCGATGAGGCCCATCATCTCGTGCATGTCGACGGGCAGCTTGTTCGTGTTGTCGGCCCCAGCGTTGTTGCCCGTGGTGAACTGACCGAGCGCCACCTCCGAAAGCCAGCGGACGTAGCTGATGCCATGATAGGGCCATTCGGAGCCGCTGTAGCTATCGAGCACCTCGACGAGGCGCAGGCCTATCGTGCCCCCGAGACCCGACTCCACCGGGATGGTCAAGGCGATGCGGTTGTCGAGCACGCCGGCGACGAAGGCACCCTTGCCCCAGCGTGAGCAACCCGTCACACCCACCCGGCGTGGATCGATGACGCCGGGGTTCTGCTCCAGGACGTCGAGGACGCGACTGATCTGCCAGGCCTGCGCCGTGAGGTAACCCGCGGGATGGTCCGAACCGTACACGCTGTAGAACGGCCCGTTCTTCGCGCCGCTGGTGCCTTGCGACTCGACCGCGGTGAAGGTGATCGTCGCGACGCCGCTCGGAACTGGCATGCCGCTCAGGCCGCCGTAGCCGATGATCGCCGGGGCGGGCGCGGTCGCCCCGTTCATGTTCACGGTGAGGTTGAACGAGGCGCTGCCGCTGCCATCCTTGACCTCGACCGTGATCCTGCTGTTGCTCACGGTACCGGACACGGATCCCTTTGCCGGGACGGGCTTGTCGCCGTAGATGAACTTGTAGGCTTGCTGGAGGATCTCTTCGCGCCGGCAGGCCCACTCGCTCTTGCTGGCGATGCGGTTGCCGTCCATCTTCTTGAAGGGGTCCGGCAGCTTCGAGTTCGCCGTGAGCGAAGCGACGCTCGGCATCGGTCCGACGGTGCACCCGGCTCCAGGGTTTTCCACCTCGCCCCACTCGGCGCTCACGGCGTTGCCGCCGTCGCCGCTGCCCCCGGCACCACCGGTTCCCGGCGCTCCGCCCGTTCCGGCCGGGCCCCCGCCACCGGTGCTGGCTTCGCCCGTCGTCACGTCGCCGCCCGTCCCGGTCGGGGTACCGCCCGAAGAAGAGGAAGGTCCACCAGTGCCCGTCGGCGTCCCTCCGGTGCCGGTGCCGGTGCCGCCCCCCGTGCCGACTGTAGAGCTTCCTCCTGAACCGACAGGATCCGATTCGCCTCCGGTGGCGCAGGCGGCAAGCATCCAAGGCAGCGCTGCGAACAAGGCCAAAGAGATCGTGGGACGTGCAGTGCGTAGACGCATGTTGAGCGCTCCTCGTGAGGGGGTCGTGAAGCAGGCTCACGCCGGGGTCGGGCGATGGGATGGCGGACGAGGGCCCGACCCGCGAGTGCCGCCGAAGTTATTCCCCACTTTGCCGGTCGTCTTCAAGCTGATTTTGTGCTACTTTTCGTAACAAGCGTGCGCTGCACGTGCCGCTCAGGTGGACTGTTCTCGGCTCTTGCGAAATGTCGATTCTTGTGGGATGCGCCGGGCGTGCAGCTGGTGCGCTGCTTCGACGGCCTGCCACCGAACGAGCTCTCTGCGTCCTTTTCGATGGCCTCGATCCTCGGGCCTCCGCTGGTCATCGTCCCCTTCGCCCACGCCCGGGGCCAGGAGCAGGCCGAAGCCGATTCCCTATTTGACCCTTGATGGCACGATGAAAGAATACTTTGCCTTCTATGCGAAGGTAGTAAGATGCACGAGCGAGTTCTCGCAGACGTTCGGCGAGTCGCCGATGAAAGATGTATTCGTCTGCCCACACCGTGGTGAGTGGCCCGCCGGCATAGGGCGCAGCGATCTCTTCATCGAGGGCCGGCTGCGGCTCAAGGTGAACGCGGCCAAGAGCGCGGTCGCGCGACCCGAGGAGCGACACTTCGTCGGTCTCTCCCGCCGGCCCATGCCGGAGGAGGTGCGCGTAGTCGACCGTACCGTGACCCTGGATGCGATCCAGGAGGCCTATGCCTACATCGCGTCCGGACAGAAGACGGGGAACGTGGTGCTGAAGCTCATCGCATGAGAGGCCTTGGCGCGGGCGCAGCGCTCGCTCGGAGCGACGATGCACGCGCGACGGCTGGCGCTGGCGTGCGGCAAGGCTCCGGCAGCGAGTCCACGCGAGCGGCGTGCTCGACGTTCGGTCCAAGCTTGCTCACCGCTCCGGTGTCACCGGCAGCCCGAGCAGGCGACCGATCGTCTCGTGAACGATCCGAGCCGCCCCCTCATCCCCGAGGGCGACGGCGGGGACCGTGCGCGATGGCCGGCGCATGGACCCCGATTCTACCACGATGTGCTAAGCGCTCGGAGATGGCTTCGGGAATAAGGTTATGGCGCTGCACACCGCTCGCCTTGGTCATCGCCTGCGCGGGCGAATCCTCGCGCGCGCCCGTCGACGCGGGCTCCGACGCGCCGCCCGCGGGCACCGCCACCGCGCCTCCACCGCTCCCGCGTGAGGCCGCCCTCGACGCACGCTTCGTGAAGATCACGCTGCACCGCGAGTTCACCTGCGAGGGGGCGAGCTTTGCGGACTTCAATCACGACGGGGTGACGGACGTCATCGCGGGCCCGGATTGGTACGAGGGTCCGGGGTATGGCACGAGCCATCCCGTGTGGCCGAAGGAAGCCTTCGATCCGCACGGCTACTCGGATTGCTTTTTCGAGTTCCCCTACGACTTCGACCACGACGGGTTCACCGACGTCCTCGTCGTCGGCTTTCCGGGTGCGCCCGCGGCTTGGTACCAGAACCCGCGCGGCGGCGACGCGCTCTGGGCTCGTCACGACACGCTGCCGTGGCCGATCGACAACGAATCGCCGCTGTTCGCCGACATCACCGGCGATGGCGCGCCCGAGCTCGTGCACATGTCGGGGGGCGTGCTCGGAATGTCGTCGCCCGGCGTGGACCCGACCGAGCCATGGGTCTTCCGGGCGCTCACCGAGAATCGGGGGTACGGCGCGTTCACGCACGGCCTCGGTGCAGGCGACGTCAACGGGGACGGCGCGAGCGACTTGGTCGAGGCGAGCGGCTACTTCACGCGGAGCCCAGAGTCGCCCGACGGCTTGCCGTTCACGCGCGTCGAGCAGCCGTTCGGTGCCGGGGGAGCGCAGATGCCGGTGGTCGACGTGGACGGCGACGGGGACGCGGACATAGCGGCCACGCTCGCCGCTCACGGCTACGGGCTCTCCTGGTTCGAGCAGGTTCCGAACGCGGCCGGCGCTGCGTTCGTGGAGCACGTCGTCGTTCCGGGGACCACACCCGATGCCGCGTCGAGCGTGCTCATGCACGAGCCGCACGCGCTCGCTCACGCCGACATCGACGGTGACCGGCTCCAGGACCTCGTGAGCGGCGAGCGCTTCTGGGGTCATGTGCCTGACGGCATGCCGGACTTCGACGCGCCGGCCCGGCTTTACTGGTTCGAGCAGGCGCGAGCGGCGGAACGCGTCGACTTCCAGCCCGTTCTCATCGATGACGATTCGGGGGTAGGCACCCAGCTCACGGTCGCGGACGGCAACGGAGACGGCCGGCCGGACATCGTCATCTCGAACAAGAAGGGCGCTTTCGTCTTCCTACAACGCTAGGGCAGGCTCCTCGCGAGAAGCTCGCCTTTGCGGCGCGGCATTCACAGCGCCCATCGAAGCCCGGCCCCGCCGAGGCCGAGCGTCAGCGCGACACCCAGCGCGGAGAGGAGCAGGGCTTCCACGAGGGCATGATCGCTCAGAGGACCTCGCCCGGCCAGGGCGACGCCCGTTCGCGCGAGGCGGCCGACGGGAGCCGCGCCGGGGTATAGTCGCCGCCTATGCTCGATCGCCAACAGGTGTTGCGCCAGACGCGGGCCCGGCTGCACCCGGAGCGCATCGCCCGCCGGGAGGACGCGCTCGCACGCGCGCGCACGCTGATCGAGGGCTCCCTCGGGCAGCTCGACGAGACCGGCCTCCGGCGGCTGCCGGGCGGAAGATCGACCGTGACGTCTCCGCCTACCACCTCGATGAGCGCGGCTCGTTCGGCTACGAGGTCCCGACCGCCCGCCGCACATGACGCCTCACCCGCGCCATAGGGGAGATGACACCACATGAATACGCCGCTGTCGCCACCTGGAGCGGAGCAGACCGACGGCTCATCCGTCCAGATCGGCGCTCTCGTTCCGCTAACTCGGCCCGGCTGGATCGAGGCAGGCCGGCACTTGCTCGCTGGACTCGAGCTGGCCGCTCGCGAAGTCAATGACGCCGGCGGGATCGTCGGAAGACCCCTCGAGCTGGTGGTCCGAGACACCGCGGCTGATCCACAGAGGGCCGCGGCGGCCGTCGATGAGCTGGCTCGCCTGGGCGTGGCTGCCTTGGCGGGGGAGTATCACAGCGTCGTCGCTCGCGCCGCTGCCGCCAGGGCCGACGCCCTCGGCCTGCCGTTCCTCTGCTCGTCAGCGGTGCTCGACGCGCTCACCGAACAGCCAACGGAATGGGTCGCGCGCCTCGCCCCGGCGCAGTCCCACGGCTGGCGGATCTACGCGAAATTCCTCCTCGGCGCGGGCCACAGGCGCATCGCCGTAGCAGCTGATTCGAGCGTCTACTGGGCGTCTGGCGCCCGCATCCTGCGGGACTACCTCGCTCCACGCGGCGGCACCGTCATCGAGCTCGACATGCGCGCGCTCGCCCCCGCGGCCATGTGCGACGAGCTCGTCGACAGTCGCGCGACAGCCCTCCTTCTTCTGGTCGGCTACCCGGAGCCGGCGGTGTCGATCGTCAAGTCTGTCCGCCGCGACCGGCGCCTCGCCGAGATCATGATGGGTGCTCCGGCCGGGCAACCGGAGTTCGCCGAATGGGCGACGTTGCTGGGCGGCGACGGCGCCGCGATCCCGTTCTTGCGCTACCGGCCCGAGCGCCTCAGCCCGCTCGGTGCCCGAGTCGAGACGGCCCTGCGCGAGCGGCTGGCCGAAGCGCCCTCCTTCGTCGCCTTCGAGGGCTACGACACGGTCGCCGTCCTCGCCGATGTGCTGCGTTCTCAAGGCGCGGACCGGGTACGCGCCGCCGAATCCTGGGCGCGCGTCGCAGTCGAAGGCACCCGCGGGCAGATCCAGCTCTCCCGCACGCCAGGGATCAGCGTTTGGCAGTGGGCTTGGCCGCCGGTCCAAGTCGTTGATCGAGATCCGGCGGAGCCCGATCGCTTTCGGATCCTTCACGCCGGCTGAGAGGGCACGGAGCTCCGACGGCCGGAGGCGCCGCTTGAAGCCGACATGGCCCCGCAACCCAGCGGGGTGGCGCGATCGGACTGGTCGTGACGGCTCGATCTCGGTAGGTTTTTCGCGGTGAACGGTGACGTCGTCCGCCTCTCGTCAGCGGTGCGCGCTCGGCTCGCGCGCCTCGGCGCGAACGTGCCCCATGCGACCGCCGCCGCGCGGGCGCCGTCCAGCGGCGAGCTGAGCACCGCGCAGTTTTTCACCTTCTGGGAAGCGCTCGGCGCGTCGTCGCCGCACGACGTCGGGCTTCGTCTGGCGATGGAGACACAGGTGCACGAGTACGACGTCTCGTCGCTCGCGGCGCTGCACTCTCCCGACCTCGGCACCGCCTTGACCAAGCTCGCCCGCTACAAGCGGCTTTGCGGGCCGAAGGACATGGCCATCGACACGACGGGGAAAGAGGTGGCGATCCACACGACCTACCAGCACGCGCCAGGCCCCATGCCCCCGCGCCTGGTCGACGCATCGCTCGCCTCGCTCCTCGTGCTCTTGCAGCGAGGCAGCGGCCTCGCCCTCGCGCCGAAGCGCGTCGAGCTCTCTCGCGCGCGCAGCGACGAGCCGATGCTGCTGCGTTTCTTCGGCTGTCCGCTGCGGTTCCGCGCGAAGCGCGACGCGCTCGTCCTCGAGGCGCGCCTCCTGACGACGCCGTTCATCACGCACAACGCCGACCTGTTGCAGGTGCTCGTCCCCAGCCTCGACCAGAAGCTCGCGCCCCTCGAGCAGGGTTCGTTCGTCGAGCAGGTCCGCGCGGTGGTCGCTCGCCGCATGGCGGGCGAGCGGCCGAGCATCGCGAAGGTGGCGCGCGAGCTGTCGCTCAGCACGCGCACGTTACAGCGGCGCCTGGGCGAGCTGGGGGTCAGCTATCAGCGCGTGCTCGACGAGGTCCGGCACCACGCCGCGCTGCGCCTCCTGCGCACCGACGACGTCGACGTCAACGAGATCGCCTTCCTGCTCGGCTTCGACGAGGTCAACTCCTTCACGCGGGCGTTCCGAGCCTGGGAGGGGACGACCCCGAACCGCTGGCGCGATTCGATTCATTTATGGCGCGATCGGATTTGAACGCTGGCGCCTCGCGCACGATGTTTCGTGCATGACGGAGAACAACTCGCAAGTATGGTTCATCACCGGAAGCTCGCGGGGGCTCGGCCGCGCCCTCGCCCTCGCCGTGCTCGCCGCCGGGCACCGCGTCGTCGCCTCGGCGCGCAAGCCCGCCGATCTCGATGACCTCGTGAAACAGCACGGCGACCGCGTGAAGACGGTGGCGCTCGACGTCACGCAGCCCGAGCAGGCCGTGCGCGCGGTCAAGGAAGCGGTCGACGCCTTCGGTCGCATCGACGTGCTCGTCAACAATGCGGGTTACGCGAACGTCGACTCGGCTGAAGATATCCCGCTCGACGATTTCCGCGCGCAGATCGACACCAATTTCTACGGCGTCGTACATGTCACGCGCGCGGTGCTGCCCGTGATGCGCGCGCAGCGCAGCGGGCGTATCCTGCAGATCAGCTCCATCGGCGGACGGCGCGGCGGCACGCCGGGGCTGAGCGCGTACCAGGCGGCGAAGTTCGCCGTCGCGGGCTTCAGCGAGGTCGTCCTCAACGAGGTCGCGCCGCTCGGCATCCAGGTCACCATCGTCGAGCCGGGCGGCTTTGGCACCGACTGGGCTGGCAGCTCGATGACGATCTACCCGTCGCAGCTCGACTACGAAGCCACCGTGGGCGCGACCAACAAGCGGCTCCGGGGCAACCCCGGCGCGGCGCGCGGCGTGCCCGAGAAGGCCGCGAAGGCGCTGCTCGAGCTCGCGTCGATGGACAGGCAGCCGCGGCGCCTGCTGCTGGGGAGCGACGCGTACGTGCTCGCCAAGCTGACGCTGCAGGAGCTCGGCGCCAGCGATGATGCCCACCGGGCCCTCAGCGCGAGCACCGACGCCGACGGCATACCCGACTTCGCCGACACCGACGTGGGGCGAGCGATGCTGAAGCTGCACCACGACTGACGAGGGCGCAAAGCGAGGACACCATGGAACTTCATCTGAAAGACAAGCGCGCGCTCGTCACCGGATCGAGCTCGGGCATCGGCGCGGAGACGGCGCGGCTCCTGGCGCGCGAGGGCGTCGAGGTCGTCGTGCACGGCCGCAACGCCGAGCGCGCACAGGGCGTCGCGAACGAGATCACCGCGGCGGGAGGGCGCGCGGCCGTCGCGATCGGTGACCTGTCGACCGTCGATGGTCTGAGCAGCGTCATCGACGCCGCCGAGCGTGCCTTTCGCGGCATCGACATCCTGGTCAACAACGCGGGCGGCGCGACGAACGTGGCCCACGCGTCGTGGTTCGACGCGCCGATCGAGGAGTGGCTCGACGAGTACAAGAGCAACACGATGCCTGCCGTGCGGCTCGCGCAGGCGTTCGTGCCGGGAATGCGGGAGCGTCGGTGGGGCCGCGTCATCCAGATCTCGTCGCGCAACGCGATCTCACCGCACGCGCAGCTCGGTGCCTACGGCGCATCGAAGGCCGCGCTCAACAACTTCACGCTGAGTTTGTCGAAGGCCCTGGCCGGGACCGGCGTGACGTCGAACGGCATCATGCCCGGGCTCATCTATACGCCCAGCCTCGACGGGTGGTTCCGCGAGGTCGCCGCCAGGCAAGGCGTGACCGATCCCGCCGAGGGACGCGCGTGGGTGTTGAAGAACGCGGTTCATCAGACGGTGGATCGCCTCGGCATGCCGGCCGACATCGCTGCAGCGGTGTGCTTCCTCGCGAGTCCGCTGACGGACTTCATGACGGGCACGACCTTTCGCATCGATGGAGGGGCCACGCCCACGTTGTGACGACGAGGAGGGCGGCGCGCGGGCGACGCGGGGTCGCCCACAGCCTGCGGAGCGAGGCTATCCGGAGGCGCGCCGGGGGCCGCCGGGCGATATCGAGCGTGGGCGCAGGCCGCTCTTCGCCGCCCGCTTCGGCTTCGGCGCGTCCGCGCGCGGGAGGAGATTCTCCCCTCCCCACGCCATCACCGCGTCGATGAAGGCGCGGAGCTGCGGCGGCATGAACTCCCGCTCCGCGTAGACCACCGCGATGTGCGAGTCCGCCTGGATCGCGCCTGGCAGCACGTGCCGGAGGGCGCCGCTCTCGAGGTGAGGGCGCACGATCTGCTGCGGCAAGAGCGCGATGCCGAGGCCCTGGAGCGCGGCGTCGCAGAGCAGGAGGAGGTCGTTCGTGAAGAGCGCGCCCTCGACCTGGAACTTACCGCCGGAGGACGGCCAGTGCGTCTGCGGCAGCTCCCCGCGGGCGAAGCCCATCATGCAACGGTGGCTCCGCAGATCGCGGCGCGTGCGCGGCGTGCCGCGGGCCTCTAGGTACGCGGGCGAAGCGACCGCGAGGAGCGGCATGCGCGCCAGCGTCCGGGCGACGAGGCCGGGCTCGAGCGCGCTGCTCGCGCGGAGCGCGACGTCGTAGCCGCCGCGCTGGAGGTCGACGTACTGGGTCGTGCTGTGGACGTGGAGGCGGACCTCGGGGTAGCGCCGCCCAAAATCGCAGATCATCGCGTTGAAGCTCGTGTCCATCATCGGCGGCACCGAGACGCGCAGCTCGCCGCGCACGGCGCCGTCGGCCTTGCGCACGCTCGCCTCGGCGTGGTGGACGGCGTCGAGCACGATGCGGGCGTGGCGGTAGAGCGCCTCGCCCGCGTCGGTGAGGGCGAGGCTGCGCGTCGTCCGGCGGAGCAAGCGCACGCCGAGCCGCTCCTCCAGCCGCGCGAGGCGGCGGCTGATGGTGGCGCGAGGGACGCCGAGCTCGGCGGCGGCGCGGGACAGGGATCGGGCCTCCACGGTCTTCGAGAAGGCGAGGAGCTCGGAGGTCTCGAGGGGGTCGTCCATTTGGATCAAATCCTGGCAGATGCTTCCAACTGTTGATGCATTGTTGCAGGCGTGTCCAGGCCTCAGAATGCCCGCTCATGAACGACAAGGCACGCACCATGGGCGCCTGGATCGCGAGCGCCCCGAAGCCCGAGGCCGAGGCCCGCGTCGGCGAGCACGCGCTCGCGACATGAGGCGGGATCTCACGCAGCGACTCGCCCCACCTCACCCACATACCACCGAGCAAGCATCATGAGCGACCAACTCCTCCAGCAAGTCCTCCTCGAAGCCCGCACCCACAACGGCTGGCTCGCCGAGCCCATCGACGACGCGACCCTGCACCGCCTCTACGAGGCCCTGCGCCTCGGCCCGACCGCGGCCAACAGCGTGCCGGCGCGGATCGTCTTCGTGAAGAGCCCCGAGGCCAAGGAGCGCCTGCGCCCCTGCCTCGCGGAGGGCAACGTCGAGAAGACCATGAGCGCGCCCGTCACCGCGATCATCGCCCACGACACGCGCTTTCACGAGAAGATGCCGAAGCTCTTCCCGGCGCGCCCGACGATGGGCGAGGCCCTCGCCGCGATGCCGCAGGAGCAGCGCGACTTCTTTCTCCTCCAGAACGCCTCGCTCCAGGCCGGCTACCTGATCCTCGCGGCCCGCGCGCTCGGGCTCGACTGCGGGCCGATGGGCGGCTTCGACCGGGAGAAAGTCGACGCCGCGTTCCTCGCCGACGTGCCCTGGAAATCGATCCTCCTCATCAACCTGGGCCACGGCGATCCGGCGAAGCTCTACCCGCGCAACCCGCGCCTCGATTTCGACGAGGCCTGCCGTATCGCGTAGTCGACCGGCCCCCGCCGGAGGTCTGCGCGATGCTGCTGTCGCGCGGCGTCTGTCTCGCCTCCATCTGCGCGATGTACCTTCCGTGGCGACGAGAGCGGAGTGGGCCGACCGGGGGGCGCGATGGGAGAAGACACGTCACCAGCCAGGATTGAGGCCCACAACCGCCTCAGCACCGCTGAGCCCCGCGCGGCTGAGGGCTGTCGCCCTGCCTCGGGCGAGCCGCTGCCCCGGAGCTGCTGACCTACCGCGTCAGGTCGACGTTGTAGTTGCCGTCGCCGCTCGCGGCGGTGCCCGTGATGTGCGTCGTCCCCGGCTTTCGCTCGACCTCGCTTTCATCGTCGGGCGACGGCTGCAGCTCACCCGTGAAGGTGAGCGAGAGGGTGAGGTCGCCCTCGAGAGCACCCGCCATCGTGAAGCGACCGTCGAGGCTCCCTTCGAGCGTACCGGTCGGAACCTTGCTGAGCTTCATCGAGAGCACAGGCAGCGTTTCGTTCGTGTTGTAGGTAATCTCGCCGTCATCGGAGTAGTCCTTGAGCTCCTCGATGAGGTTCATTGTCTTGTTCGTCGAGGCGCCCTGATCGACCTGCCCGCTGATGGTGATCGTGCCTGTTTTCGCGCCATTCGCCGTCTGCGGCGCGACATTCGCGCTCGTGGCGGCGTTGAAGCCCTGAAAACCGAGCGTGATCGCCTTGTCGATCGAGTCGTCAAGCCCCTCGTAGGCGCGCCGGGCGTCCTCGTCCGAGCTGACGCCGCTCGAGCCGCAGCCCACAAGCACGAGGGAAAATGTGATGACGAACTGTGCTGTTCGAAACATTTGATCCTCCTCCGCTGACAAATACCACGAAAGCCACCCCAACCGTCGCCTGGAGCTGCGGGGGGCGACCCGACCGGTCCTCCAGGATCGGCAACGGCGTCTCCGCCAGATCGATCATGTCGGCCCCGGCGCCCGCTCCCGGAGCTTCCGCTGCAGGTGATGGGCGGGGATGTCCGCTTGCTGGAGGCGGCGCCAATCCATTGGACAATGGTCAATCCGTCGTCAGGGCGCGCCCCCGCGCCCCGGGCCGCCCCGGCTCGATGCAGCGTGTGCATGAGGTCCATGGCGCATACGAATTGGTGCGCGCCGCACGAAGAAGTAGATCCCCCTCGCTGCGAACGGAACGAGCGTGCCACTCGGGGGTCCTTGCTTGTCGGGCGCCAGATCCTTGCTCGACGCCGGCCAGGTGTTGACACGTCGTCATCGGGCCCGCCGGGTGATCGTCGCTCTGCCTCGAACACTTGGGAGCTTGTCATGAGAGCGAACCGCTTCATCATTGCTGCTGGCTTGTCGTCCGTGTGGGCTGCCGCGGGGTGCGCGGCGCCGGCGCCTGCCGGGGAGGAGGCCGCCGGCGAGGCCCGCTCCGAGGTCATCTATGGCCAGGATGACCGTGAGGAGCCCTTCACGTACGCGGATCCAGCCTGGGCCGCGCGGGCGCTGGACTTCACCGTGGCGCTCATCCCTGCGTCGGCCGTCGACGACTCGGACCCGAACAACATCCAGATCGCCGGGCCCACATGGGCGCAGCGCGACGACGTGTGCCCCGACGAGCGCTTCGCGTCCCAGCCGGCGCTCGCCGACTGCAGCGGAACGCTGATCGACGACGACCTGGTGCTCACGGCCGCACACTGCATCAACAACTGCCGCGACAGCCGCTTCGTCTTCGATTATGCGATGACGCCGTCCGGCCAGCTCGGCCAGATCACCAGCGATGACGTCTACAGCTGCGTGGATTTCATCACCTATTACCAGGACCGGCGGGGCGCGGACTATACGGTCGTGCGCCTCGATCGGCCCGTGGTGGGGCGGACGCCCGCCGCGGTGCGTGTGTCGAGCGATCCGTTGGCCATCGGGACGCCGCTCGTTGTGCACGGGTTCCCCCGCGGGTTGCCGCTCAAGCTGGCGGACGGGGCCGCGGTCCGGAGCAACGCGGCGAGCCTCGACTTCTTCGTCGGCAACCTGGACACGTTCGTGGGCAACTCCGGGTCCGGGGTGTTCGACACGAACACGAAGGAGCTCGTGGGCATCCTGGTGCGCGGCGAGCGCGACTTCGTGCAGGACGGCGACTGCGTGCGTCCGTTCACCTGCGCCGACGACGCGTGCCGCGGCGAGGACGTGACCTATGCCTTCCGGGCCATCCAGGCCATGTGCGAGCGCACGGTCTCCGACCTGTGCTCCTGCGGTGACGGCGCCTGCGGCCCGCTCGAGAGCCCGGCCTCGTGCGCGAGCGACTGCTCCTGCGGCGACGGCGTCTGCAGCAGCGGCGAGAGCACCACGTCGTGCCCTGCGGACTGCCAGCTGGAGGTGCTGTACGACTCCCACGCGCCGCAGCCGAGCTGGGTGACGCCCGGGATCCAGGTGCGCAACACGGGAAGCCAGAGCGTGTACCTCGCGGGCTCGACCGTGCGGTACTACTTCAGCCAGGAGCCGCCCGGCACGCTCGAGGCGACGTGCTGGAGTTGCTCGAGCGAGCTCGAGATGAGCTTCCACGAGGTGCCCGGCGGCGGTTGCGCGGGCGCGACGCACTACCTCGACGTGCGCTTCCCGTTCCTCTCGGTCGATCCCTCGTCCTCCACCGACCGGTTCAACATCGCGTTCCATGCGTCGAGCTGGCAGGCGTTCAACCAGTCGAACGATTACTCCCATGCGGGGGGCAGCTGGAACTGGGCGCCGAACCCGAAGATCACGATGTACCGGCTCGGCACCAGGGTCTTCGGCGACGAGCCCTGTCCGGGCCTCTTCATCCCGCCCGCCGACTGACCGAGGCTCCTCGTCGTGGAGCGGCCTGCCCCGAGCTAGCGGCCGCTCGCAGGTACCGGCAGCCCTCCGCGCACGAGCGCCGCCTCGGGCACGCGCGTGCGCCCCGCCACGGCCGCCATGAGGCTTGGGCAAAGGCGCGCCGCCGCGCCGAGCGCCGCCTGGCCGGGCCGCCGCACGAGGCCGTGAGAGAGGCCCGTCGCGAGCAGCACCTGCCCGAGCACGTCGCGCGAGAGCCGACGCTGGAACGCCTCCGCGCTCGCCCCTTCGAGGTACGCCGTGGCCGCGAGCCGCGCGCTGTGCAGCGCGATCGACATGCCGTCTCCAGAGAAGGAGGGGATCACCGCCGCCTGATCGCCGAGGCGCCATATCCCGTCCGCGCGGCGCTGGACATGGCCGTACGGGATCGTCGAGAGCGCGAGCGGCCGCGCCCGGCACGGCTGCGCGCCCGCGAGCCGCGCGTCGAGGTGCGGCGACCCCTCGCGCATCGCGAAAAGGAGGCGGTCCCAGCGCTGCCCGAGCGCGGCGAAGCGGCTCTTGCGGACGAGGAGGCAGAGGTTCGCCCGACCGCCCTCGACCGGCTGCAGGCCGGCATAACCGCCCTCGAACAGCACGAGCTCAACGTGCCTGTCGAGCTCCGCCGCCTGCCGCGGCGACAGCCGCCAGTGCAGCTTGAAGGCGACGAGATCGTCCTGCAGCCCAGAAGGTCGCCTCAGGCCCCGGACGTCGTGCTTGCCGGTCGCGAGGAACGCGGCGCGCGCCTCGATCGCGCTGCCGTCCTCGAGCCGCGCCCCCCAGCCCGCGCCCGCCCGCGTGAGCGCCTGGACCCGGGCGCCCCGCCGGATCGACGCGCCAGCCGCCGCGGCGCGCGCGAGCAGCGCCTCGTCGAGCACGCGGCGCGACAGGCTGAGCGCGGAGAACGGCAGCGCCGCGGCCGCGACCCGATCGCGCTCGACCAGGCGCACGGCCTCGATCGGCGCCGCGCCGAGCGCCCGCAGATCGAGCCCGAACGACGCAAGGTAGAGCGCGGCCTCGCGCGACAGGAACTCGCCGCAGACCTTGTCCGCCGGGCCGGCCTCGCGCTCGATCAGCGCGACCTTGCGCCCCGCCTGCGAGAGGAGCAGCGCGACCGCCGCCCCGGCCAGGCCTCCTCCGACGACGACAGCGTCGTTCACGGGACCTTGAGCCTCCCGACGGTGAGCCGGAACGGCATCCACCATCGAACCTCGACGGCGCGCGGATCGAGCCCGGCCTCGGCGATGAGAGATCGCCAGTCGCTGGCCGAGAAGGCGCGGGCGATCGACACCGGCCCATCGTGCTGCACGAAGCGGTGCCAGCCCGCGAGGCGCGAGAGGTGGCGGAAGAAGTGATATGGCAGCGGATGGCGGTGCAGATCGTTGATGAACCAGCCGAGCCGCGCCTTCGCCTCCATCCAGGCGAGGAAGCGGACGACCGCCGGATCGGGGAGATGATGCGTGAAGAGCGAGCTCAACACGACGTCGATGCCGCCGGGCGGCTCGTAGGCGAAGGCGTCGGCGGTGACCCAGGTGATCGGCCGGCCCGGCGGGGTCGCCTCGGCGGCCGACCGGCGCGACCACGGGTTGAGGTCGACGCCGGTGAGCGAGACGGCGATGCCGCGCTCCCTGGCCCACGCGTCGATCCGACGCAGCATGTCGCCGTAGCCGCTGCCGACGTCGATCACCTCCAGCGGCCGGTTCTCGGGCAGGCCGCGCGCGACGAGGCGCTCGAGGAACGCGAGCGTCGGCCGGTAGGCGAGCGTCAGCCGGTTGACCCGCGCCAGATCGACCAGGCAAGCGCGGAATTCCTCGAAGCCCACTGTCTGGGTATCCATGAGCTCGTCGAGCGTTGATCGACGCGAGAAGTCCAGGGCGCTCATCGGTCTAGTCCGTATGGAACAGCATCGTCTCGGCGGTCAAACCTGGACCGAACGACATGGCGCATCCGCGCATGCCCGGCCGCGCGTCAGCGACGAGCGACTGCAGCACGAACATGATGCTCGCCGAGGACATGTTGCCGAAGCGCGCGAGCACGTCGCGCGACGCCGCGAGCGCGTCCGGCCCGAGCTCGAGCGCGTGCTCGACCGCGTCGAGCACCGACCGCCCGCCGGGGTGCACCGCCCAGAGGTCGATCTCGCCCGGCGCGGCGCCGTCGAGGATCGCGCCCGCGGCGGCCTTGAGCCCCCGGTCGATCGCGCCCGGCACGCGGCCGGACAGGAACATCTCGAAGCCGAGATCGCGGATGTTCCACGTGATGAGCTCGCGCGTCCCGGGCACCACGACGGCGTGCAGCCGGTCGAGCGCGAGCCCGGTCGGCTCGGCGCTGACCACGGCCGCGGCGCAGCCGTCGCCGAACAGGAGGAACGACAGCATCTGATCCATGGCGACGGCCTCCTGCAGGTGCAGCGTGCACAGCTCGACGTTCACGACGAGCACGCGCGCCTCGGGCGCCGACCGCACGATATGCCGCGCGAGCTTCAGCGCGTTGATCGCCGCATAACACCCCATGAAGCCGATCGTCGTGCGCTCGACCGATGGATCGAGGCCGAAGCGCTCGACGAGCGCGAGGTCGATGCCCGGCGCGGAAAAGCCTGTGCACGACGTCACGATGACATGGGTGATCCGGCGCGCCGTGGTCCCGAGGTCGAGGCCCGAGACGGCCTGCGCGGCGAGCTCCGGCGCGTGCTTCTCGTACAAACGCATGCGGTCCGCGGTCGTCGGGAAGCTGCCGCGCAGGTAGAACCGCCCCGCGTCGATCGAGGCGCCGCCCACCTCGACGCTCGGGGCCAGCACGGAGAACCGGTGTGAAATCTGCGCCTTGTCCGCCATCCGCCCGAACAGCACGCGGCTGCGTTCGTCGCTGAACAGCGTCCTCGCGAAGCGGACAAAGGAGGAGTGCACGTCGTTCGGCGGCACGGCCGTGGCAATGCGGTTGATGTAGGCGGTTACCGGCGGCCGTCCCTTCGCGTCCGAGCCTCGGCAGGCATCGTCGCCGTGCACCAGGCCTCTTCGTGAGTCGTTAATATTGATCACGCTCGTACGAAGCAGGCACGGAGCATGCCATCTGCGGAGTCGCGCTGCCGACCGACGGACGGGGGAGCGTGGCGTCCGCAACGTCGACCCTGCTGGTTCCGCAGCTGCCGACTGCGTATTCCGGGCGGACGTGACGGCCGATTCCGAGCGCACGCCAACTCGCGTTCTAGTTCGACTTCTTGTTCTTTCCGGGACCGCCGCTCCTGGATTGCCGAGATGGATCCGGTGAGCCGTCGGCCCTCCGCGCTCTCCGCGCGCGAGCTCGCCCCTCGCTGCGCGGTACGTCCGATGTTCGCGCGGTGAGGCGAGGGGGGAGCAGGACCTCTCGCGCGACCTCGGCGCCCGCCAGCCTTTGAAGGAGCAGCCGGACCGCTTCGCGCCCTATCCCGCCGACGTCCTGATCGACTGTCGCGACGGGATAGCGCAAGAGATCGGCCATCAGGATGTCATCGAATCCGACGACGTCGATCTCGTCGGGTACGGAGAGGCCGGCGGCGCGGATGCCCCGCAGGGTCCCGACCGTGCTGCAGAAATTGGCTGCGTAGACCGCCAGAGGTCCACGCAGCCGCTGGAGGAGCTCGACCATGCGCGCCTCGGCCGCTTCCGGGGTGGCCTCCTTCAACTCCTCGATGGCCGCCGCCGCGACGCCGCTCCGCGTCAACTCCGCCTGGAACCCGTCGAGACGATGTCGGTAGGTGGCGATGTCGAGCGGGCCGCCGATGTAGACGAGCGACCGATCCTCGTGCCTGAGGAGGTGGCGGAGCGCCAGCACCGAACCGGCCGCGTGATCGGTGCGCACGCACGCCACGTCGAGGTCCGGGACCGCCCTGTCGATCTGCACAAAGGGAAGTCCCTGCTCGTGCGCCGCGATGAGATCGCAATCCCCTCCGGAAATCGGGGACACGATGAGCCCATCCACCCGGGACTCGTGCACGAGCTGCAACGCGCGGCGCAGGCGCCCCGTGTTGCCGGCCAGGTGGCTCACCACGAGGGTGTAGCCGTGGAGCTCGGCCTCGCGCTCGGCGCCGACGGCTATCCCGGCCCAGAACGGGTTCGACAGGTCCTCGACGGCGAGGGAGATCGCGTACGATTTTTGCTCCCGGAACGCCTGGGCCATGGCGTTGGTCCGGTAGCCCAGCTTCTGGGCCAGCGCCCAGACCCGCTCCACCGTGGCGGCGCTGATGCGAAATTTCGCATGCTTGCCCGTCAGGACGTGGGACACCGTGGTCTGGGACAACCCCAGCTGTTCGGCGATGTCCTTCATACGGATCGGACGCAGCCCGGGCACGTGCGGGGGGTCGGGGTCGGGGGGATCGTTCAAGCGCGCGCTCCCTTTAGCTAATTCGGATTAGCTGTTGACGCTAGCACGGACATGCATAGTATTGAAGCGGAATACGCGGTCGGTGTTGGCGGTCCCCCGCGCGCGAGGGAGCCATGGCCGCGATCCCACGGATCCACCCGATCGAAGGGTCGTTCGGCGGTGTCGAAGCGCTGGCGGAGGTCCAGGGTCATTCTGGCTCGAGCCCGCCTGCTCCAGGAGACAGCAATGGCACAGAGTGAACCGGTGATTTTGGGCTTCATGGGCAACCGGGGCTTCTTTCCGACGGAGTTCGCCGAGGAGGGAGCGAAAGCCACCCAGTCGGCGGTGGGCCGTGTGCTCGGCGAGCGCGTGCGCTACGTCGATCTCGGCAACGTCGAGACCTACGCCGACGCGCGCGCGGCCGCGGGCGTCGCCCAGCAGTACCGCCGCGATCCCGACGGCGGAGGGGCCATTGGCGTCATCTGCTCGATGTACAATTTCTCCGATGAAAACGGGATCCGGGACTTCCTGCGGCTGGCCGACCTCGATGTGCCGGTGCTGCTGCACACAGAGCCTGACGTGCGCGGTCTGGGGCGCATGGGACAGAAGGGCCGGCGGGACGGGGCGTGCGGGCGCTTTTCGGCCGCCAACGCGCTCCGCCACATCGGCTACCCGTACACCCTCACGTCCAGGCATTGCGAGGCCGTGAGCTCGGCGGCCTTCGCGGACGATCTCCACGCCTTCTACGCGAGCTGCGTATTGGCATCGAAGTTCCGTCGCCGGGGCCGCGGCGTGCGCCTCGGGCTCGTGGGCTCGGGGCCCGACGCGTTCCAGACGGTCACCAACGTCTCCACCGAGCTGCTGGGGCACATGGGCCTGAGCACGGTCGGCCTGGAGCTCATCGCGCTCGATCGACAGATGCGCAAGGTCTCGCCGCGCGAGCTATCCACTCAGCTGGAAGCGGTCTCCGGCTACATGGCGGCGGCTGACGTTCCGCGCGCCTCGCTGGAGGCGATCGCCCGGATGGGCGTCGTCTTCGATCGCTTCGTGAAAGAGAATGACCTCGACGGCATCGCGGTGCGCTGTTGGACGGAGATGCAGAAGTACCAGATTGGCGGAGAGGTGGGCGTGATGCCCTGCACCTGCATGAGCATGCTTTCCGACAAGCTCATCCCCGCCGCCTGCGAGACCGACATCGCGGGCTGGATGGGGATGTACATGCTCCAGTGCGCTTCCGGGCTCGTGCCGCTGCTGGGCGACTGGAACAACATGTACGATGACGAGCGCGAGGAGGTGGATCTCTTCCACTGCGGCGTCTGGGCCAAGAGCGTGATGCGCCCCGGCGCCCGCATCACCCGCCAGGAGATCCTGGCCACCCAGGCCGACATCGGCGCGGAGAACACCTGGGGCGCTGTCGACGGCGAGCTCAAGGCGGGCACCTGCGCCTTTCTGAGACCTTGCACCAACGCGCGCGAAGGCAGCGTGTTCCTCTACGGCGGGGTGGGCCGGGTCAGCGAGGAGGGCATCGACACGTTCGGCACGCGCGGCCGCATCCACATCCCGCGCATTCAGGAGCTCTTTCGCTATCTGACGCAGCCCGAGCGGGCGGTGGAGCACCACACCGCCCTCGTGGTCGGGACGCACAAGAACATCGGGCTGACGATGAAGGCGATTCGAGACGCGGTGCCCTACATCAATGCCCAGGCGGGCCTCGGCCGCGGCGGCCAGGCGCTTGTTGATTTCCACGAGCACAGCCAGGTGGGCGAGCTCTGAGGTCGCGCCGCGCAGCTCGTCCCTCGCCGAGCGCACCCGCGCGGCGCGTGGCAGGACATGGCGACGCCGGGACCGAGCGCGTCCGGCATGGGCGGGCGCGCGTCGCTGGCCCCGATCGCCGACGTCACGGAGGAGCCCGCCGCATGAACGCCGAAGCCACGCCGTTGCGCCTGCGGACGCCGCCCGGCGCGCCGTTCGCCTTCGAGATCGCGGTCGAGGTCCGGGGGCCCCGCGGCTTCCGGGTGATCGAGCCCGGGCGGGGCGCGCGGAGCTATGCGCTCGCCCGGGCGGAGCAGCCGGACTACCTCGACCTCTTCGAGGCGCTGGCGCGGGACTTCGGCGCCCGCATGCCGCTGGCCCGCACCCCGCCGCCGCCGCGGAACGGCGGGCCGACGCTGCGCCCCCTGCTGACCGAGCCGGTCGCGCCGGAGATCCTCTACGGCTATGGCGACCCCTGCGTGGTGCGGGTGGGCGAGGGCGAATGGCGCTTGCTTGTGACCTCGAACGACGCGCCGAACGCCTTTCCCATCCTGGCCTCTCGCGATCTGGTCACCTGGCAGCTGACCGGGTTCGTCTTCCCGGAGGGACGCGCGCCCGCCTGGGCGCTGACCGGTCCCAACCAGGCAGACTTCTGGGCTCCGGAGATGCACCGGGTCGCGGACGCGTACTGGCTCTGCTTCACGGCCCGCATGCAGGACCGCTCGCTCGCGATCGGCCTCGCCAGATCCGAGGGCCCGGATGGCCCGTTCAACGCGGATGAAGCGCCGATCGTCACCGGGGACGTGATCGACGCCCACATCCTCGTGGACGCCCGCGGCGCGCCCTGGCTGGTCTGGAAGAAGGACGACAACGGCGTGTGGCCGCGCAAGCTGGCCGCCTTGCTCCACCGGGAGCCCGCCAGGGTGAACGAGCTCTTCGCCGCCCCGGAGGACCAGCGCACCGCGGTCCTGGCGCTGACGCTGTGGCCGTGGGCGGAGACCCTCGAGCCCATGGAGCAGTTCTTCGTCTTGCAGCCCCTGATCGAGGCGGCGACGGCGGAGTTCACGCGATTCGCGGGGCGGCTCGAGAAGCTCGGGGGGCGCGCGCGCGGCGCGGAAGCGGCGGAGATCGCCGCGATCGCGCGGGCGCTCAGGACCCGCATCCACGCCCAGCGCCTGTCGGCGGACGGCCGCTCGCTGGAAGGGGAGCCCGCCGTCATCCTCGAGAACGATCAGCCCTGGGAGGCGCACCTCATCGAGGGCGTCTGGATCACCCAGGAGGGCGGGCGCTATCACCTGCTCTACGCCGGCAACGACTTCTCGACCGCGCACTACGGCATCGGCGCGGCCGTGGCGGACGCGCCCACGGGGCCCTACCGCAAGTCGTCGGAGGTCCTCCTGAGCTCCAGCGCGGAATGGTGGGGGCCAGGGCACCCGTCCGTGGCGATCGGCCCCGACGGGCTTCACCACATCTTCCTTCACGCCTTCCGCCCGGGGGTGGCGGGATACAAGGCCTTTCGCGCGTTGCTCGCCGCCCCGATCCGCTTCGAGGGCGGCGTCATCTCGCTGGACGGATCCTGGCTCCGGCGGACCTGCCTCGGCCGCGAGCGGCCGGCGTGAAGTGCGCCACACGCGCGCGAAGACGCGAAGACTGGCCACCAAACGTCCCGGCGCGCCGCTGCACGGCGCCGTTGCGCTCCACGAGCCCGCTCGGTACCCTCGGGGGGAAAAATGACGTCCACCGCGCCGCAGGGCTGCTGCGAGAGGAGCCATGTCCACCGTCCGGCTCCCCCTCTGACCAGAGCCCTGCCTCCTGCCGCCGCTCTCCCTGGCCCGATGAACAAACGGCGCGGTGCCCCGTCCCCCTCCAAGGCATGTTGCGCTCAGCGGCGCACACCGACATGCGGATCAAGCACCACGCCAGGGCCGAACGCCGTGGCTTCCTAGACCGATGAAAGGAGTTCTGACGACATGAAGAGGTTCCTGGCTCTTTGGGCCGCCTTGGGTTGCTCCCTCACCACGTCGCTCGTGCTCGCGGATCCTCTCCCTGTGACCGGCCAGTGGCGGACGATCGATGAGCAGGGGGTCGAGCAGTCGGTGGTAGAGATCTACGAGAAGGGCGGGAAGATATTCGGCAAGATCGTGAGCCTGAAGCAGCCGCTCGACGAGAAGGGGAAGCCGAAGATCTGCACCGCCTGTGAGGGAGCCGACAAGAACAAGCCCATCGTGGGGCTCGTCATCATCAGGAACATGGTCCGCGATGACGACGAGTACGATGACGGTACGATCCTGGATCCGAACAACGGCGAGACCTATAGCTGCAAGCTCGAGGCGATCGAGGGCGGGAAGAAGCTGAAGGTGCGCGGCTTTTTGGGCATCTCCCTCCTCGGCAGGACCCAGACCTGGCTGAAGAAGTAAAATCCCTAGATAACGAGTGAGGTGAGGCACGTGGGATGTGCGGTGCGACTCTCACGACCGTGGGGTTGCTGCTGAGCATGTGTCCGCACGGCGGCGACGTGGTGCGCGAGAGGCGGCGGCCACCGCCACGCTGCCTCCATCATTTCGTACGTCACCCGGCCAAAGAGGAGGGCGTCGGCCTGGGCGATGTCCTCGACCGCGTGACGATGCAAGTCTTCGTCCGCGGGTATTGCACGATGCTCGCAGCACCCGTCCAATGTGACGTTGGATCGAGGCGCGCCGCGAAGCGGCGTCGGCTTGAATGAACAGTACGCTACTGGCGGTAGGACTGAAATCGCACTTGCGACCCGTAGATGATCTCGCCTTGGTTGATTCGATGCTCCAGCTCGTCAAGCTGACGCATGATGGCCTTGTAGTGTCGCACCCAATGAACGACGTTGAACAGGCCAAGGACGACGAAGACGCCACTGCACATGGTTGTAACGGCCACGAGCTCGGGTCCATACAGGGCATAAGTGAGCCCTGCTGCCACAGCAGCGACAGCAAGCCAGCACAAGGCGGCTGTTGCAACGACGCGCCGGGCGGTGCCGGCCGTGATGCTCCGCACCCGGTCCAGGTTATCAAGCTTGATGATGTCGCTGTCTTCCATGGCGGCCCAACTATCCGTCGATCGGTCGACCGAAGCCGCCGGACCAGGTCTTTCTAGCTCGTCGCCTTTTGCGACTCCCTGACTCCTCCGGCGTCCAGGAGGGCTTCGGGATCGCGTCGCGAGTGCCCATGGGAGCTCACCATGTGACGCGGTAGGTACAGGAGTCGGCGCCGCGCTTCCGCGACGGGCGGGACTCGTCGAGCACGACGTCGACGCGCGGCCTGACCCCGCGCGACGCCGCTCGCCGCGCCGTGCCGAGCAGGATCCCGCGATCGAGCTCCGAGGGATAAGGCGTATCGCAGACGATGATGATCTGGTGCTTCTCCGGATGACAGCGATAGTGGCCGATCCCCTCCCGCATGACGC
The DNA here is from genome assembly GCF_028368935.1 of Sorangium aterium. Classification (NCBI taxonomy): domain Bacteria; kingdom Pseudomonadati; phylum Myxococcota; order Polyangiales; family Polyangiaceae; genus Sorangium; species Sorangium atrum. The sequence continues at coordinate 1,047,128 of NZ_JAQNDK010000004.1, forward strand.
CGGTCGCCGGATCGAACATCACCTCTCCGTCAAGCCTGTGATTCATGTGGTATGCCACGTCGATCATCTGGAGGGCGTCCACCATGGTCGGCGGCATGGCCGGCCACACGGCGTGATCCACGAGCGCCTTCCCGATGGCGAGCAGCGTATGGTCGCCGCTCGCCCGGGCCACGCCCTTCAGCAGGTCGAGGAGCATCTGGAGCGGGTACCACTCGCCCGCGACCAGCTCAGGTACGCCCAGCGTCGAGAGCACCTTCTTCCCGATGTCTCCGTGCGCCCCGAGAGCCGCGGCGACCGACGCGAAGGCGGTCCCGGAGCCCTCGAGCCCGGGATGAGGAGAGACGTAGTTAGCCATATTTGCTGGTGGTTGAGGCGCTCCTCCTGCCGACGATCGACGATATCGAACATCGCGCGACACCGCAAGGTGCCCTGCTCCCGGGCGCCGGAGCCCCGGCAGCCCCGCCGGCGAGCCAAGCGATGTTCGTGAGCTCGACGCTCGGCCTCGTCCGGTCATCGGCTGTCCGGGGCGTTCGCTCGTTGGTCCGCACGCCCGAGAGCGGCGCTGTCGCAGATCGCCCCCTGACGCGGCGGCGCTCAGCGCTAGGGGCGGATCACCGACATGAGCGCGCTCCGCATCGTGCTGTAGGTCTTCGCGTCAGCCGGCGCCGCGTCCACCGCCGTCATGGCCCTGGCCACCGCGGGCTGGATGCCGCATATCCGGCTCTCGGCGCCGAGCAGCGCCACGGCGCGGGAGATCTTCGCGAGGTGATCCGCGGTGGCGGCGTCGATCGCCTCGACGCCCGCGTGATCGAGGATCCCGCAACGGGCCTGCGTCCGCACGAGCGCGCCGAGGACATCCTCGGCGCATACACGTCGGCGAGCTCCTCCGGGACATGATAGCTCGTGAAGCGGCCCCCCGGATCGAGCGTGAAGACCACCTCGCTGTTTGACGACAGGATCGCGCCCGCCGCCGCTCCTCGCTCTCAAGCCAGGTCCGGGACGAGCAGCTCGGGCGGCAGCCCTCACTTGGGCTCGTCGCGCTTCCGGAACCACTTGGAGAGGTAGCGCTCTCCGAGGTCGATGAAGGCTTCGCGCATCATGGCCTCGTAGACGATGGCTTCGAGGATCCCAGGGCGCGGGGAGGGGGTCTGCTGCTGGATGAGCCCGGCCGGGACCCGCCGCGCGCTCTTGTGGCTCATGAGCAGCGGCTCCGCGTCTCCGGGCAGGATGAACTCCGCTTTGAAGAAGAACTTGAGCCCCATGATGATGATCTGCGGCTTCTTGCTGGCATGGGCGATCCCGGACGGCTCGACGCGATAGCTCACCACGAGGGAGGGGGAGGTCACCGAGAGCTGCTCCTCTGCTGCGGAGCCCTCGAAGGGCGGGCCTGGCTCGAAGGTGACGAGCTCCGGCTGGAACCCCCGCGCGAGCCCCTCCGCCAGGGCCGTCGCGGTCCGCTTCTCCTGGGGATCGAGGCGGGTCGCATCCACGTAGCGCGAGGGCAGGGACGCACCGCCGCTGAACATCGGGATCTTCCGGACGATATCGTCGGCGCGCTCCAGGTCCTGCGACGGAAGCCGCCGGAAGCGGACCTGGACGGCCGGGCCGCGGAGGCCCTGCGGCGTGCTCCTGGGCCCCACGCGCTCCGCGTAGGCGAGGAGCCGCCGCGCGAAATCCGCGTTCTGCTCGCTCCCTTCGGGCATCTCGCTCTTGTACCGATCGAGCGCGCGCACATAGAGCGCGTGCCTGGCGTCATTGAAGGCCTTGTCCAGGCCGTGCTTCGGGTAGCGCTCCGCGAACGCCAGCAGCGCCGCGAGCGTCCCCACCTCCCGCGCCCGCTCGAGCTCCGCGGCGAGCGCGGCGCGGCGGGCCGCGGCGACCTCGGCCTGGATGCCCGTCGTCGGGTACGCGCGGATGAAGTCGTCGATGGCCTCCACCGAGCCTCTCGCCGCCGCGAGGCGCAGCTCGGCCCGCGGCAGCAGCACCTGCGAGACGGCGTCCCCGTGGCCGCGGCCGCGCGTGAGGTAGCTCTGGTACGCGGCCACGTCGTCGCGCTCCCGCGCCGCGGTGTACATCCGAGCGTCGCTCATCCGGTTGCGGAGGACGAAGAGCCCCAGGCCGAGGGCCACGCCGACCGCGGCCGCGAGGAGCCATGCATAGCTGTGCCACCCCGGGACCTCGCGCGAGAGCGGGATGGGCGACGCGAACGGGCTCTCGATGGCAGGCGGCTCGAACGGATCGAGCCGGCGCAGCTCCGCGGGGTCGGGCTTCGCTTTCATGCGGCTGCACGCCGCTTCGACCTCCCGGATCACGTCGCCCGAGCGCGACGGGTCCTCGAGGGGAAAGGCGTGCTGCGTGCCGCCGAACGTGAGGACCACGGCGCCGCGAGGTGTCGCCGAGACGCGCGAGAGCTCCGCGAGCGAGAAGACCCGGAGCCTGTGGTCGCGCGCGTCGATCAGGTTCGCGGGGAAGACGAACAGGCCGGGCGTGAACGGCAGCGTGATGAGATCGGCGTTGTAGGCGAGCGCCCGGAGCACGCCGATGACGGTGGTCGCGGCGAGCAGCACGTACGCGGCGGCCGCCGCCGTCGGGTGGAGCGCGAGAGCGCTGTTGACGTCGCCGAAGCCGGCCGCACAGAGCGCCGCCAGGAGGAGGCCCGCCGCCGCGCTGACCGCGAGCCAAGCCACGATGGTGTGCCGAGTCCCGAACCGGCTGACGATCGGCGCCGGCGCGAACCGCCCGCGGAACGCCTCGATCACGCCGTCCTGAATGGCACGCGGAAGCTTGTAGAAATTGATCTCGTTCATCGCGCTGCTCCCACTCGGCGCCGGAGCCTGGCGCCCTTCCACGCCTCGACCTGCCGATCGACCCTAATGCATTTCGCGCCGAGCTCCGAGACCGGAGATGGCCACTCCTTGCAGCAGGAGTGTGCAGCAAGGCATCGACTTCTGCTCCTCTGGCACTTGTGCAGTCTCGTCGGCGCGGGCGCTGCGTCGGCGACGAGCCCCGGGAGGGCGGCTGGAGCGCGCCGGGGCTGGCGGCTCCGGTGCCGCCGCTTCCGGGGGCGGCGCGCCGGGCCGCAGCGGCGCCGGCTGGTGCACCTTCGAGGCCAGGAACGGCTCTCGCCGCTGCCCATGGCGGAGCCGCGCCGCCGGGTCGCGGGCGGAGCGCCACCGCGCCGTGCGCCGCGAGTGTCATGTTGCAATTTCGCAGATCCGATCGGCATGGGTATGCGTTCCTGACGTCAGCGCCCATGGGTATCTTCTCTGCCATGAAGATCGCGATTCTGGGGCCTGGTGCTATCGGGAGCACGTTTGCGTGGCATCTGTCGCGGGCTGGGCACGACGTCACGGTCGTGGCTCGTGGCGCGCGCCTCCGCTGGCTCGAGGAGGAGCGGGCCATCGTGCGAGGCGACGGCGAACGCGCAGGCGTGACGGTCGCCTCCTCGCTCGACGCCGCCACGCCGTGGGACATCGTGCTCGTCACGGTGCTCTCACCGCAGGTCGCGGCCGTGCTGCCGGCCCTGCGCGCGAGCGCGGCACGGCGCGTGATGTTCATGTTCAACACCTTCGAGCGGCTGGAGCCGCTGCGCGACGCCGTCGGGGCCGAGCGATTCCGCTTCGGGTTCCCGGGCGGCGTGTTCACGCTCCTCATCGACGGTCGGATTCACCCGCAGGTGCGGGCGGGCACCACGGTCGACGACGCCGACGTGGCGCAGCTGTTCAACGCGGCCGGCGTCCCCACGGTCGTCGAGCGCGACATGCAGAGCTGGCTTCGCAGCCACGCGGCGATGGTCGCGCCGCTGATGTCTATCGGCGTGATCGTCCATGCCCGCGGCGCGGGCGTGACGTGGGAGGAAGCCGCGACCCACGCGCGCGCCTTCGCGGCCGGATTCGAGATCGTGCGCGCCCACGGCAACGCCATCCTCCCGACGGCCATCGGCGTGTCGGCGAGGCTCCCCCGCGTCGTCGTGACGGCGCTGCTCTGGATGATGAGCCGCACGAAGATGTCGAGCGATCTCGGCAGGCTCGGGGCCGCGGAGCCCCGGATGCTCATCGACATGATGAACACGGCCGCTCCCCAGCTCGCGGCCCCGCTCCTGGCCATCCGGCCGTAGCGTCCAGCTCAGCCGAGCTGCCGGCGCGTCTCCGCTTCGATCTCCTTCACCACCACCCGGACTCGCGGCGTTTTCCTTGCGTCGCGATGAAAGGCGAGGAAGACGTCCACGTGCGGAGGCGACGCCTCCAGATCGAGCTGCACGAGGCCGGGGAACGTCCTGCCCTGCATCTCGCTCAGCAGGCCGATGCCCATCCCCTCCAGCACCGCTCGTTCGATGGCGATCGCGGAGTTCGAGCGGAACACGAAGCGGCTCGCGCCGTACTCGCGGAGCCACACCTGATGGGGCAGGCGATCGAGCGAGTCGTCGAAGCCGACCCATTCATGCAGCCCGGCCAGGTCGCGCGGGAGCTTCGCGCCCGGGAGCCTCCGGTCGACGTAGGCGCGCGATGCGAACAGCCCGGTGCTCGCTCGCCCGAGGAACTTGGAGACGATCGACGGCGACGTGGAGCGGACGATCCGGATGCCCACGTCGGCCTCTCCGCGCGCGAGATCGGCGACGCGCGACTCCGAGATGAGCTCGACGGCCAGCGCGGCGTGCTTGGCGCGCAGCCGCGCGAGCGCCGGTACGATGGGACGGATGAAGCCTTCGGGCAGCGACACGCGCACCGTGCCCGAGACCTCTGCGTCGCCCCCGTCGCGGACGAGCGACGCGAGCCCGAGCTCGAGCTCCTCGGCGAGCGCCACCAGCCGGAGCGCGTGAGCGTCGAGCCGCGTGCCGTCGTTGGCGCGATGTACGACGGGGCGTCCGAGCGTGCGCTCGAGCGCCTCGACGCGGCGGGCGACGGTCGAAGGCGCGACGCCGAGCGCCTTGCCGGCGGCGAGGAAGCTCTTGTCCCGGTGGACCGCGAGCAAGATGCGGAGGTCGTCCCACGAGGGGGTCCTGGTCTTCATCTTCGCAAAACGACCCTCGCACGAGTCGCGGCGGCCGTCATCGTCGGCTGCACCTCAGGTCAGCAGCGGGAGGAGACATTCACCGCGACCGTCGCCTCCCGCTCGCGCACACGAACGCGGAGGGGGCGCCGGTGCGCCCACGAGCAGGCCATCTTCAGGATGGCGATCTTGACCCGGCGCGGGGCGCGTCGCCAGCGGGCACCAACAAGCGGTTGACGGCTGCATGGCAGATCAGAAGTAGTGAGCGCGCATATCGTCGAGCAGGCCCGGCTGCTCCGGCTTCCAGCCGAGTAGCTCACGGGTCGCCTCGCTCGATGTCCGGTTATCGAGCCCGACGACCATCGACATCCATCCGAAGTGAGCGCCTGCCTCCGCGGCCGGCACGCTCTTCGTCGGCGCACCGGTGCCTTTGCTGATCGCCTCCGCGATCGCGCGCATCGTGATGCCTTCCTCGGCGGTGCCGTGCAACACGGATCCCGGCGGTGCGCTCTCGACGGCAAGCCGGTACAGCCGCGCCGCGTCGTCGCGATGCACCGCGGGCCAGTGATGGTTGCCCTCGTCGACGTAACCAGCGGCCTTCTTCTCGCGCGCGATGTCGATCAGCATCGCGATGAAGCCCTTGTCGCCGGCGCCGTGCACCGTTGGAGCCAGCCGAATGACACTGCCGCGCACTCCACGCTTCGCAGCATCGACCACGAGACGTTCGGCCTGCAACCGGACCGAGAGCGGCGAGCTCGCCGGCGACTCGTCCGCCTCGAGCGCGACCTTGCCGGGCTTCGAAACCACCAGCGTGCCGTTCGTGCCGACGAACGCCTTGTTCGTGCCCGCCATCGCGTCGAGCATCGCGCGGATCGCGTCGCGATCGATCTGGTTGATCCTCGGGAAGTCCGAGAAGTCCATGTGGAACGCCAGGTGGATCGTCGCATCGGTCGCGCGGACGCCCTCGACGAGGCCTCTCGGGTCCCTGAGGTCGCCGCGAACAACCTCCACGCCTTGCGCCTTCAACTTGTCGGCGCCCGCATCGCTGTGCGCCATGCCGAGGACGCTGTGGCCGGCCCCACGGAGCTCCTTCAGCACCGCCGTACCGATCCAGCCGGTCGCGCCGGTGACGAACACTCGCATTGACTTGGTCATGTGAGGACCGTACGCTCGGATTGCTCGTCCGAAAAGACGGGTCCCTATACTGGTATGGCGACTACCACCCTCCCGACGTTCCTGCGCGACCGCCGCGAGCGCGTCCATCCGGGAACGACCGCACGCCGACGCACCCCCGGATTGCGCCGCGAGGAGGTCGCCGCTCGAGCCGGCGTGAGCGTCACCTGGTACACGTGGCTCGAACAAGGTCGCGGCGGCGTGCCGTCGGACGACGTGCTCGAGCGCCTCGCCCGCGCCCTCGAGCTCGACGACACGAACCGCGAGATGCTGTTCCTGCTCGCGCACGACCGTCCGCCGCCGCGCAAGCCCGCGCCGCCCGTGGCGGTCACGCCGTCGCTCCAGCTCGTGCTCGACAACATCTCCGTCCCCGCCTTCGTGAAGACGCCGACGTTCCAGATCGTCGCGTGGAATCGCGCGGCGGTCGCGGTGATCGGCGATTACGCGGCGGTACCGGAGCGCGACCGCAACTTGCTGCGCCGGGTCTTCCAGCCGGGTTCAGAAGACAGGGTGCACGACGTCGACGACGTTCGCCGTACCTGTCTCGCGTCGTTTCGCGTCGACATCGCGCGTGCCGGCCAATCTGACGAGGCGACGGCGCTGATCGACGAATTGATGGCGACGAGCCCCGACTTTCGCCGTCTGTGGGACGAAGGTGAGATCCGGTCGCACGGCGGGTTCCAGAAGCGGCTCGTCCGTCCCGATGTCGGCGAGATCGTGCTCGAGTCGTCGGTGTTCCACGTCGAGGGCAGCGACGGCCTCTCGATGTTCGTGTTCTCACCCGCGAACGAGGCAAGCGCGCGCGCCATCGCGCAGCTGGTCCAACGGTCCGGAGCCTGATCGAGGAGCCACGCGAGCAGGTCGCTCAAGCGCTCGTGGCATAATTCGTCAATGGTGGTGCAACATCGGCACCCGTGACGATGTGGACTCGAGCCGTGCGGCTTCGCCAGCCCTCACCCCAGGGCATCGCCCGGGCCTATACTGGATGGCGGAGGTTCGGTCATGCCGGTGCGGAGCAGGCGGGTTTGGTATTGGGCGCCGATAACGGCGGCAGGGCTCGTCGCAGCAGGAGGCCCATTGGCTTGCGGGAGGGTGCTTGTTGACGATCCTGGCGTCGCGGACGACAGGGAAGGGGGAACCTCCTCCGAGGTCGACGGTTCCGTGGGGGCCGGGAACGAGGCGACAGGAGGACGTGGCGCGGGCGGAACCACGGGCAACGGCTCCGGCACGGGTGGCCTGTTCGGGTCGACCGGGGCGAGCGACGGCGGCGCGGGAACGAACGCGGGCGGCATGGATGCGGGCAGCACGAGCGGCGGGGCTCCGGATGGAACCGGCGGGAGCGCGGGGGCGCCCGCGGAGCTGGACTGCGCCACGGCGCGGCCGAGCTCGAGCTCGCTCGATTTGAAGTACCAGGTCGATGTCGACGACTTGCCGCTCATCTCGGAAATCCACGGGGACCTCGTGCTCAGCGAAGGGGTGAATCGGCTGCACCGCCTTGGCTGCCTGCGGCACGTCACGGGCACGGTCACCATCCGGTACACGCGTAACCTCCCCACGCTCGAGGGGCTCGAGCGGCTCGAGTCCATCGCGGCGGCCTTGACGATCCAGAACAACGATACGCTCGCGAGCATGACGGGGCTTCAAGGCCTGAAGACCGTGGATGGCCCATTGAACATCAGCTCGAACCTCCGCCTCGCCGACCTGGGCGGGCTCGAGAGCCTGACGGCGGCGCGCTCTGGAATCCAGATCGAGAACAACCCCGTCCTGGCGAGCCTCGCCGGGCTGCGCAACCTGACCGGCACGGGCGCCGTAACGCTCAAGTCCAACCCGGCTCTCAGGAACTTGCAGGGCCTCGAAGGCGTGAATCAGCTCGCCAACCTGCTCGTCTTCGGCAACGCGAAGCTCGAGAGCTTCGAGGGGCTCTCGGCGCTCGAGACGATCCACCAAGATCTCACCATCGGGAGCAACGCCGTGCTCACGTCCATCGATGGACTTTCTGCGCTCCGGGCGATCGATCAAAATCTCATGATCTCGAACAACCCGGAGCTCACCAGCATCGATGGACTTTCTTCGCTCGAGCGGATCCACTACGGTCTCGAGATCACGACGAACCCGAAGCTCCCCACCTGTGAGGCGGAGGAACTCCGTGTGCGGACCGGCGTTCCAGAAGCGTTCGTGATGGACAACGACGACTCGGCGACGTGTCTTTGACGACGGGGCTGTCCGCCCGCTTTCCAGGCGGCGGCGGGGCGGACGCCTCCCGGCAGATCACGGTCAGCGAAAGGCATGGCCGCCCCGCCTACCTGCGCAGGAGGCGCCCCTGCCGGGTCTTGCTGGTCAGCGCGCCGTCCTGCGCCACCACCTCGCCGGTGATCAGGACGGCGCGGATCCCCGACGGCGGCGCGTCGGCCCGCCGCGGCGTCGTGTTGTCCGCCACCGTGGCCGGATCGAACACGACGAGATCCGCCCAGTGCCCGGGCAAGATGCGCCCCACGTCGCGGAGGCCGATCCGCTCGGCGGGCAGCGACGTCATCCGGCGCACGGCCTCCTCGAGCCGGAACAGGCCGAGGTCGCGGCTGTAGTGACCTAACACCCGGGGAAACGTGCCGAACGACGCCGGGTTGTGCCGGCCGCGCCGGGTGAGGATCGCGTCGGTCTCGAACGCGCAGAGCGGGTGCGAGAGCACGGCCCGGAGCGGCTCGTCGTGCGCATCGACCCCCGAGTACGTGTTCAGGAGGACGCGCGCCCTGCCGTCGCTCACGCGGGCGACGTGCACATAGGCGTCGAACTCGCTCGCGCCGAGGCGCCCCGCGATCGCCTCGAAATCGAGCCCCTCGAGCTCCGCGAGCTCCGGCGCTCCGCCCCAGAGCAGCCGGATGTCGGCATAGGAGAGCCCGAGGAGCCGCCGGAACATCGCGAACTCCCGCCGGAGCCGGCGGAGGATGGCGGGGTCGTCGATGCGGGCGCGGAAGTCGTCGAGCACCCAGGCGGGGAAGAGGGCGTTCACCGTGGTGTTGCCGACCGTGTAGGGGAACGCGTCGAAGGCGGCGTCGACCCCTCTGTCCACGGCCCGCTCGATCGCCCGGAGCACCCACGGCACCGTGGGCCACGTCCGCCGGCCGATGAAGATCTGGTGCGAGAGCTGGATCTTCGCGCCGCTCTCCTCGGCCAGGCCGAGCAGCTCGCGGACCGAGCGGAGGTTGTGCGGCGGGCCGAGGAGAAGCGGCCTGTAGAACGGCGATATCCACGTGTAGGCCCGGCCGTGGACCGTGAACACGCCCCCTTCGTCGGCCACCGTCCGGAGCAGCGTCAGGAGCTCGTGCCTTCGCGCGAAGACCCCGGGCGTGTAGGCCAGCCCGGCCGAGAGCCCGAACGCGCCCTCGCGGATCGACGCGCGCGCGAGCGCGCAGAGCGCGTCCATCTGCTCCGAGCTCGGGGGAGCGGCGCTGTTGCCCATGACCGCCTGGCGGAGCGTGCCGTGGCCGACGAGGAGCGCCGCATTGACGAGCAGCCCGCCGGCCTCGAGGGCGGTCAGCAGCTCGCCCATCGAGCGCCACCGGTAGGCGAGCGCGCCGTCCTTCAGGATCTCCGCGGAGTGCTCCACCAGCGGAATCGACGCCTCGGTGACCGGGGCAGGGGAATGACCGCAATTGCCGGCCACCACGGTCGTGATGCCCTGGGCGACCATCGGCGCGAGGACGTCCTCGTGGTCGGGCAGCGCGAGGAGCCAGTCGATGTGCGAGTGAACGTCGATGAAGCCGGGCGCGACGGCGAGCCCGCTCGCGTCGAGCGTCCGCCCTCCCGCGAGCGCGCCTGGCCCGGCGATCGCGGCGACCCTGCCCTTCTGGATCCCCAGGTCCGCCATGTAGCGAGGCTGGCCGCTGCCATCGAGGATCGTTCCCCGCGAGATGACGAGATCGAAGTCCATCTGCACGCCTCCTCGAGAAGCTCTGTCACGGACCACGCGGAACCGTGGGAAGCCCACCGCATCGGGGCGTGGCCGTGCTGCGGAGCATGAGCTCCGCGCGGGCCGTGCGCTCCCCGATTCCTGGCTCGTTGGCCCTCGCGCCCCGGCGGACGCGCCGTTCGGCCGCTGCCCTGCCAGCACGAGGCCGAGCTCGTCTGTTCGCGTTGGCGTTCGCGTTCGCGTCGCGCGCCCCTCGCATGAGCCCGCCGGTGTGCAGCCCGAGCCCAGCGGCCTGCCCCGGCCGGGTCCAGGCCGCGTCGCGCAGTGCAGTTCGCTCCGGGCGACCCCGCGAGGTCGCCTGGCCCCGCGATTGTATCTGCTGCTGTCGCAGTCCTGCGTCGGGTCGACTCGACCCGCGAGAGACCGGGGGAGTCCATGGATCGAACAGCGAGCGCGCCTCGAGGCGGGCGTCTCTCTCTGCGCCCGCTCGCCGAGCGGCCGCGGTGCAGCATCGTCATTCCCTGTTACAACGAGGAGCGCTACATCGAGGACGTCCTCCGCTGCGCCCTCCAGCAGCGTTATCCTCCAGAGCTCCTCGAGATCTTCGTGGTCGACGGCGGCTCGACCGACAGGACACGGGAGCTCGCCGGCCGCGTCGCGGCCAAAGATCCACGGGTGACGCTCCTCCACAACCCCGACCGGATCCAGGCCGCGGCGATGAACATCGGCATTCGCCGGGCGCGAGGTGAGGTGATCGTCCGGATGGACGCCCACGCCGACTACGCGGGCGACTACGTGGCTGCGTCGGTCGCGGCGCTCCGGAGGACCGGCGCCCTCAACGCGGGCGGCGCGGCGCGGCCGCGCCACCGGAACGGCTTTCAGCGAGCGCTCTGCGTCGCGCTCTCGAGCCCTCTCGGCGTGGGCGGCTCGGCGTACCGGGACCCGTCGCGCGAGGGGTTCGTCGAGTCCGTGTTCAACGGGGCTTTCCGGCGCGAGGCGTTCGAGATCGCCGGCCTCTACGACCCGGCCGCCGTCACCAACGAGGACGCCGAGCTGAACCAGCGCATCATCGAGGCCGGCGGCGCGGTCTATCTGTCCCGGGAGATCGTCGCCTATTACTACCCGCGGTCGTCGTTCGCCGCGCTCGCCCGGCAGTATTTCGCGTATGGCAAGGGGCGCGCGCGCACGCTGCTGTGCCGCCGCAGGTTCCTGTCGCTCCGGCCGGCGCTGCCGTTCTGCATGGTGACGGCCTTCGCGCTGCTCGCGGTCGCGTCAGCGCTCCTGCCGGCGGTCCGCCCGGCGCTGGCGCTCGCCTCGCTCGCCTATGCCGCGCTCGTGATCGCGGAGTCGCTCCGGCTCGCGCGGCGCGCCTCGCCGCGCGATTTCCCCCTGCTCTGCGCCATCTTCCCCGCTGTGCACGCCGCGCACGGGCTCGGCTTCTGGGCCGGCCTGCTCCGCGGCGCGAGGGGCGGCGCCGGCCGGCGCGAGGCCGAGCGCCTTCCGGCGCCGTGAGCGCGAGCCGCGCAGCGTCCCGGGTTCAGCGGCTCGAACGGCGGCGCGGCGCGTTGATCACCCGCGTTCGCTTTGGTATGTTTGCGCCGTGAGCGTACGCGGGACGTCGTTTGCATCGTTCTCCTCGGTCGCGGCCGAGCTCATCGAGCTGTCCCGCTTTTGCCATGAGCGCGGCTGGACGCCGGCCACGAGTGGCAATTTCTCCGCGCGGCTCGGCGACGGCACCCTCGCGATCACGGCGTCCGGGCGGCCCAAGGGCACGCTCGGCGTGTCGGACATCGTGGTCGTCAATGCGGACGGCCGCCTGACCGGGCCCTCGGCGGCCCGCCCGTCGGCCGAGACGGCGCTGCACTGCCAGCTTTACCGGCACGACAGCGAGATCGGCGCCGTCGCGCACACCCATTCGCGGGCGGCGACGGTGCTGTCGCGGCGGTGCGCGCAAGAGGGGTACGTGACCCTCTCGGGCTACGAGGTGGCGAAGGCGCTCTCCGGGATGACGACGCACACCGCCACGGTGCTCCTCCCCGTGTTCGTCAACACGCAGGACATCCGGAAGCTGGCCGAGGACGTCGATGCGTTCATGTCGGCGCATCCGCCCGTGTACGGCTACCTCATCGCAGGTCACGGGCTGTACACGTGGGGATCGGACATCGCCAGCACCATCCGCCACATCGAGGCGATCGAGTTCATGCTGGACTGTGCGCTGCTGGAAGGAGGGTTATCATGAGCCGATTGCGGGTTTACCGGGAGAGCGACCCGACGAGGGCCGACGAATACACGACGCTCGAGGACATCGCCCGCGTCGCCGCCGGGGCGCAGATCCGCTTCGAGCGCTGGTCCGCCGAGCGCCCGCTGCCGCCGGGGACGGCGCAGGAGCAGGTGCTCGAGGCGTACGCGGGGCCGGTGAAGCGGCTCTCCGAGGCGTGCGGGTTCGTGACGGCGGATGTCGTGTCGGTGTCGCCGAGCACCCCCAACCACGCCGACCTCAGGCGCAAGTTCCTGGACGAGCACATCCACACCGAGGACGAGGCGCGCTTCTTCGTCGAGGGACGAGGGCTGTTCTGCATCCATCACGGCGAGCGCGTGCTCGCGTTCCTCGTCGAGAAGGGCGATCTCATCAGCGTACCGGCCGGGACGCGGCACTGGTTCGACATGGGGCCGGAGCCCTCGTTCACCTGCATCCGGTGGTTCTCCGACCCGAGGGGGTGGGTCGCCGAGCACACCGGGTCGGACATCGCGTCGCGCTTCCCGCGGCTCGAGGCGTGAGCGTGGCGGCGCTCCCTGCGCGCGCGGTGCTCGTCGACATCGAGGGGACGACGACGGACGTGCGCTTCGTGCACGACACGCTGTTCTCCGTGGCGCGCCGGGACATGGCCGCGTACGTCTCGGCGCACGCCGGGAGCCCGGAGGTCGAGGCAGCCCGGCGCGCGGTCGCGCGCGAGCGGGGCGAGAGCGAGCAGGCGGTGAGCGACGGCGAGCTCGCTGCGGCGCTGCTCGCGTGGATCGACCAGGATCGCAAGGAGACGACGCTGAAGGCGCTCCAGGGCAAGATCTGGCGCAGCGCCTACGAGTCGGGGGGGCTCCGGAGCCACGTCTACGCAGACGTGGCGCCGGCGCTGCGGAGATGGCGAGACCTCGGGGTGACGCTCGCCGTGTTCAGCTCCGGGTCCGTCGAGGCGCAGGAGCTCCTCTTCCGGCACACGACGGCCGGCGATCTCACCGGCCTGTTCACGGCGTTCTTCGATACGACGACCGGGCCGAAGCGAGAGGCGGGCGCTTACCAGCGGATCGCGGAGGCGCTCGGGCTGCAGCCGGGAGAGGTGCTGTTCCTGTCCGACATCGTGGCTGAGCTCGACGCGGCGGCGGCGGCGGGGATGCGCACGGCGCAGCTGCTCCGGCCGGGGACGGCGCGGGACGCGGAGAGCCGCCACGCCGTCGCGGAGCGCTTCGACGACATCGCGCCGTAGCTCGCCGCTCGTTCCGCTTGGCGCGTGAGTGAGCGCGGGGACATCCTTGGCGCGCATGCTCCACGGCAGACTGCTCGCCGACCGGTTCGAGGTGGTCGACCTCGCGGGAACGGGAGGAATGGGCACCGTCTACCGGACCGTGGATCGCGCGAGCGGCGATGTCGTCGCCGTGAAGCTGCTGGGCGATGTCGACGCCCAGGCAGCGGCGCGCTTCGGTCACGAGGCGCGGGCGCTCGCCACGCTCGATCACCCGCACGTCGTGCGTTACGTGACGCACGGGGTGGCGCCCACCGGGGAGCCTTACCTGGCGATGGAGTGGCTCTCCGGTGAGAGCCTCTCGGCCCGGCTGTCGCGGGGACCGCTGGACGTGGAGGAGAGCGTCGCGCTCGTGCGCGCGGTGGCGGACGCGCTCGGCGCGGCGCACGCGCGCGGGATCGTCCACCGCGACATCAAGCCGAGCAACCTGTTCCTTCCGGGCGGGGCCGCCGACCGGGTGAAGGTGCTCGACTTCGGCATCGCCCGGCTCTCGGGCGCCTCGGCGCGGCTGACGCGGACGGGGGCCCTCGTGGGCACCATCGGCTACATGGCCCCGGAGCAGGCCAGCGGGGAGCGCGCGCAGCTCGACGCGCGCGCGGACGTCTTCTCGCTCGGGTGCGTGCTCTTCGAGTGCCTGACGGGTCGTCCGGCGTTTCAAGGGCGGCACCTCATGACGATCCTGACCAAGCTCCTCCAGGAGGAGCCGCCGCGGGCGAGCGCGCTGCGGCCCGAGGTGCCGCAGGCGCTCGACGAGCTCGTGGCGCAGATGCTGGCCAAGCGCCCGGCGGAGCGCCCGGCCGACGGCGCGGCGGTGGTGCGCTGCCTCGACGCGCTCGGCGCCTCGACGGCGGGCGGCGCTCGCTCCAGCCTGGCCGCCGTCGAGCTCGTGACCGCCGCGGAGGTGTGGCTCTGCTCGATCGTGGCCGTCGGGCCGACGGACGTCAGCGCGCCGGCGTCGACGGCGATCGTGCCTGCCGATCGATCGCAGCGGAGCGCGGTCGCCGCCGTCCGGCACGAGACCTCGCCCCTGGGCGCGGCCGTACAGGAGCTGGCCAGCGGGGCGGTGGTGGCGATCCTGGCGGCCGGGGCGGGCGCGGGCAGCGCGACCGACCAGGCGGCGATCGCGGCCCGCTGTGCGCTGCGGATCCGCGCGTCGGTCCCCGGAGCCAACGTCGTGCTGGTGACGGGGCGCGGCGAGGCGACGGGACGATCGCTGCTCGGCGAGGTCCTGGACAGGGCGGCCGCGCTGCTCGACGACGCGGCCGCCCGGGGCCGCCCCGGCCATCTCCGCGTCGCGGTCGACGCCGTGACGCGGGCGCTGCTCGACGCGCGCTTCGAGGTCGCGGAGCAGGACGGCCTCTCCTGGGTGGAGGCGGAGCGCGAGGTCGCCGACGGCGCGCGCAGGCTGCTGGGCAAGCCGAGCCCCTATGTAGGGCGCGCTCGGGAGCTGCGCAGCCTGCTCGATCTCGTCGAGGAGAGCTTCACCGAGCGGCGCGCCGCCGTGGCGCTCGTGACCGCGGCCGCGGGGGTGGGCAAATCGCGCCTGCGTCACGAGCTCGTCCAGGCGCTGCGGCCGCGCCACCCCGAGCTCGTGCTGGGCGTCGGCAGCGGGGACTCCATCGGCGCGGGCTCCGCGTTCGCGATGCTCGCCGGGTCGCTCCGGGGCGCGCTCGGGATCGCGGCCGGCGAGGCCCCCGAGGCGCAGCGGGAGAAGCTCGCGCGGGCCGTGGGGCAGCTGTTCGCAGGGGAGCAGCAGCGGCGCGTGGCCTGCTTCCTCGGCGAGCTGCTCGGCGTTCCTCTCGCCGACGACGGGCCGATGCTGCGGGCCGCGCGGCAGGACCCGGCGCACATGGCCGACCGGATCCAGGAAGCCTACCTGGACTACGCGCGCGCCGTGACGAGCGCGCGGCCCATGCTCGTCGTCCTCGAAGATCTGCACTGGGGAGATGCGCCTTCGGTGAAAATTTTCGATCACACGCTGCGGGCGCTCTGCGAGCGCCCCTATGCGGTGCTCGCGTTCGCCAGGCCCGAGGTCCACGAGCTCTTCCCCCGGCTCTGGATCGAGCGAGGGCTCACGGCGATGCGGCTGCGCGAGCTGTCCGCGCGGGCCGCCGAGCAGCTCGTGCGCGGCGCCCTGGGCGCGTCGGTCGAGCCGGGGACGGTGGCGGCGATCGTGGAGCGGGCCGCGGGCAACGCCTTCTATCTGGAGGAGCTCGTCCGGGCCGTGGCGGAGGGGCGCGGCGGTGCGTTGCCGGAGACGGTGCTGGGCATGGTCGAGGCGCGCCTCGCGGCGCTCGAACCCGAGGTGCGGCGGCTGCTCCGGGCGGCGAGCGTCTTCGGGGACGTCTCGTGGATCGGCGGCGTGAGCGCGCTCGTCGGCGCGCGCACCCTGGCGTCGGGGGCGAGCGACGCGGACGCCTTGGCGGAGCTCTTCGATCGCGAGATCCTCGAGCGCCGCCCGAGCTCGCGCCTCGCGGGACAGGAGGAGATCGCGTTCCGTCACGCGCTCCTGCGGGAGGGGGCTTACGCGATGCTCACCGAGCGAGACCGGGCGGTCGGGCACAGGCTCGCCGGGGAGTGGCTGCTCTCGGCCGGCGAGCAGGACCCGATGGTGCTGGCCGAGCACTTCGCGCGGGGCGGGGATGGGCCGCGCGCGGGGGGGTTCTACCTGCGCGCCGCCACCCTGGCGCTCCACGGGGCGGACGTGCAGGCGGCGCTCGCGGCGGTGGAGAAGGGGATCGCCTGCGGGGCCGAGGGCGAGCCGCTGGCCGAGCTCCACCTGCTCCGGATGAACGCCTTCATCTGGACCGACGACGCCGCGCACGCCCACGCGAGCGCGCTCCAGGCGCTCGAGCTCGCCGCGCCCGGGAGCCTCCTTTCCTGGCGTGCCCTGAGCGGCGCGATGTACTGCGTCGCGCTCTGCGACGACCGGCGGGCCGTGGAGGTGCTGGTCCCGCGCCTCCTGGCCGAGGAGCTCCCCGTCGACGTCCTGAGCCCGGAGCTCGCGACCCGGATCGTCTTCAGCCTGCTCTGGGACGGGAGGACGGCGCTGGCGGAGCGGATCGTGCGCCGGCTCGAGCTCGTCATCGCGCCGGTCGTCGAGGGCGATCTCCATGCGGCCCTCTGGATCGAGTTCACCCGCGGCTTCTGGCGCTGCCATGCGGCGCGGGACCTGTGGGGAGCGCTCCAGGCGAACCTCGCCGCGGCGCGGCGCGCCGAGTCCCTCGGCAGCGGGCTGTTCGTCCCCTGGGCGTGGATGCTGGTGGCGATCGATTACACGAGGCTCGGCGACATGGCCGCCGCGGACGAGTGCCTCGATCGCGTGCTCGCGACCGAGGGCCTGCTCGACTACGTGTTCACGACCTCCGTGACGTGCCGGATCGTGTCGCTCCTCGAGCGGCGCAGGATCACCGAGGCGCTGGAGATGGCCGGCAGCCTGCTCCAGCACATGCTCGCGCGCGGTGATCGCAGCCGGAGCGTGATCCCGCGGCAGCTCCTCGCCGAGGGGCGGATGCTCCTCGGCGAGCTGGCCCTGGCGGAGGAGGAGCTCTGCGCGGCGGGGGATCCGGCGGCGATGGCGCCCTTCTCCGGGGCCGTGCATCTCTCGTTGTTCGCCGAGATCCGGCTGCGGCAAGGGCGGACGGAGGAGGCCTGCGCGATGGCCGGCGAGGCGCTCGCGCTCCAGCGGCAGGCCGGCACGGTCTTCCTGCTGCGGCAGGAGGTGATCCCTGCGCTGTACGCCGAGGCGCTGCACGCGAAGGGCGACGCGGAGGGCGCGCGCGCGGTCGTCCGCGAGGAGCGCGCGGCGCTGCTCGCCCGGGCGGCCAGGATCGAGGATCCTGCGTTCCGGAGGAGCTTTCTCGAGAACGTGTCCGCGAATGCCCGGACGCTCGCGCTCGCGCGCGCGTTGCTCGGGGAGTGAGCTCAGCGGGCTGCAGCGGAGCCAGCGGTGGAGGGCGTGCTGCGCGGGGGGGCGGCGGGGCTGTCCCACAAACTCGCGCCTTTTGGGGGGCTATTGCCTTGTACGCGGGAGGCGAGATCGGGGGGCGACCGGCTGCGCTGCGGGCCGGCGCTCGGGGTTTGTGGGGGCCTGCCCCGCCGCCCCCCCGCGCAGCACGCCCTCCACCGCTGGCTCTTTCCAGGGGGGCCGCCAGATCGAGGTGCTGTAGAGTGACGCGCGACTGGCCGCGTGAAGAAGGATGGCTGATGAAGGAGCTGGAGAATTTGAGACCGCCTGCGGTGCTCGAGGAGATCGAGCGGGCCACCGCGGAGATCGGGTTTACCATGGCCAGTGACAGGCAGACGGGCTCGATGCTGCGCACGCTCGCCGCCGCCAAGTCGGGCGCTTTCCTCGAGCTCGGGACGGGCACGGGCATTTCGACGTGCTGGATCCTCGATGGCATGAACGCCATTTCTACGCTCGTCTCCGTGGAGGACGACGAGAAGGTCCAGGCCGTGGCGCGCCGGCACCTCGGAGGCGACCCCCGCCTCACGCTCAAGAACATGGATGGCGAAGCGTTCTTGCGCTCGGTCCGGGGGCAGCAATTCGAGCTCGTTTTTGCCGATACATGGCCGGGCAAGTACTACGCCCTCGACGAGGCGCTGAGCCTGATCAAGCCCGGCGGGCTCTATGTCATCGACGACATGCTCCCTCAGCCCAACTGGCCTGATGACCACGCTCCCAAGGTGGCAGAGCTGATCGCCGCTCTCGAGCGACGCCAGGATCTCGTGCTGACCAAGCTCTGCTGGTCGTCAGGGCTCATCATCGCGACCAGGATCGGCAGCGCCTAGAGAACGGCCGCGCCCGCAAGGCGACGTGCCATGGGCGCCGACGACGAGCTCGGGCTCGCCGCCGCGCTCAACGAGAAGCTCAGGCGGCCGAAGGGCGGCTCGCGTTCAGCGTGGTGGCGGTCCCTCCGCTGAACGACGGGGCCCCCGCGAGGAGCTGCCGGCAGCTCCGGCGACGTCTGTCACAGCAATCCTGCGCCGGCCCAGAGCCCGGGCTCGTACGCCACGAGCGCGTCCACGTCGTCCGAGGCGAGCACGAGGAAGCTCAGCGGAGAGAAGCCGAGGAGCAGGTGCGAGGTGATCGGGAACTGGATCCCCCACCCGAAGCGAGCGCCGAAGGCGCCCACGCTCTCGAAATAGGGGGAGTCGAAGAAGATGCGGTGGTAGCCCGGCGTGATCCCGACCGACATCTCGACGTGCGACCCGACCCCCATCACGAGCCGGAGCGGCGCGCCCACCGCGAGCTGATTGACGTCGGTGGTCGAGACGGTCCGGAGCTCGACGCCGACCTCGAAGCGGCGCGTCTCGCTCAGGCGGAGGCGCGCGAGGACGTCGAGATCCACGGACATCCCGTCCTTCACCGCGAAGCGCCCCGGCACGAAGTAGCCGGAGATCCCGAGCGAGAGCGCCATCCTCCGCGCGTTGGCCTCCACCTGGTGACCCGTCGCGGGCTCCTTCGCGGCGGGGCCTGGCGGCGTATCCGGGGTGCGCCGCTCCGGCTGCGTGGCAGCCGCGGGCGAGGGAGGGGGGGACGCGGGGTATCCGCCCGTCGGCGGCGGGTAGGGGTAGGGCGGGGGGTAGCCGCCTGCGGGCGGCGGGTAAGGGTAGGGCGCGGGGTAGCCGCCCGCGGGCGGCGGCGGGTAGGGGTAGGGCGCGGGGTAACCGCCTGAGGGCGGCGGGTAAGGGTAGGGCGCGGGGTAACCGCCTGAGGGCGGCGGGTAAGGGTAGGGCGCGGGGTAGCCGCCCGAGGGCGGCGGGTAGGGGTAGGGCGCGGGGGGCCCGCCAGGAGGCGGCGCGTACGGGTGGGGTGTCGGAGCCGGCGACGGCCTCTGAGCAGGCGCTGGGGCCGGTGCTGAGCTCGCCGCCGCGGGCTTCGCCGCCTCGGGCTTTGCTGGCGCGGGCGGCGCGGGGCGAGCCGGCTGGGCCTCGGCCTCGCCCGCGGCGAGGCTCAGGAAGGCGAGCGCCACCAGCGCGGGCGCCACGGCGGCGGCGCGCCGCGCTCGCAGCGCGCGGCGCGCCAGCACGGCGGCCGCCGCGAGCCCCAGCAGGAGCGCCAGCGAGACGAGCTGGCCAGTGCTGAGCCCCCCGTACACGCCGCGCCCGGCGTCCCCTCGGAGGAGCTCGATGAAGAACCGGCCCGCCGCGTAGAGCGCGAGCCATGTCCCGAACGCGCGCCCGTCCCGGTGCCCCCGGACGAGCCAGAGGGCGGCGATCGCGCTCGCCATCGCCCCGAGCGCCGCCTCGTAGAGCTGCGTGGGGTGCACGGGCAGGCTCGGCGCGCCCAGGGGCACCCAGCCGGCCGCCGCGTGGTCCGCCGCCGCGGGGCTGCCGGCGGGGAACCGGACGCCCAGCGCGCCCCCGGTGACGCGGCCGTAGTCGCACCCCGCGAGGAAGCACCCGGTGCGCACGCAGGCGTAGGTGATCCCGAGCCCGGGCACGAGCCGGTCGAGGAACGGGAGCACGGCCGCGCCGCTCCGGTAGAGGACCAGGCCGGCCACGGCGACGCCGGCGATGAGGCCCCCGTAGGCGGCGCGGCCGGCGTGGAGCATCGGACCCCACGAGCCCCCCGCGAGCGCCTCGGGCGCGGCGCGCAGCGCCTCGAAGACGTAGCCGCCCAGGAGCGCCGCGACGTAGCCCGAGAGGAGCGCGCGGCCCTCCACGGTCCCATCCCCCCGATCCCGGCGCACGAGCCAGAAGAACGCCGCCGCCCCGAGGAGCCCCGCGGCGGCGACCATCACCGCGTAGGTCGGCGCGAGCCACGGCGGCAGGCCGTGGCGCTCGAGCCAGAGCATCACCGCCCGGTTCACGGCCGCCTCCGGATGTGCAGCAGCATGTAACCCGCGGGCAGGAGCAGCCAGAACGCGGCGCCGAGCGGCACGGGCGCGCCCGGGTGGCCTCCTCCGGGATCGCGCCGGCCGGCGCTCAGCTTGCAGCTCGAGTTGCTGCCGGTGGATGGATCGCCGTCCTTGCAGTTCTGGTTGCAGTCGCGGCAGTTCTGGTTGCAGTCGTGGCAGTTCTGGTTGCAATCGCTGCAGTTCTGGTTGCAACCCGCGGCGTCCTCGTTGCAGCCGTCGCAGCCGCCACCGCAGCTGCCGCAGCCGTCGCCGCCCGACGTGCCGCTCGGCGCGCTCGGGGTGACGGCCGGGACCGTCGGGCTGCCGTACTGGAGGCAGCGGTCGAGCACGGCCATGCAGCCCGCGTCCCCGGCGAACGCCGTCGCGCCGTCGCGCCCCGCGATCGGCAGCGCGGCGCACGCGCCGCTGCCCGCGGAGAGGACGCACTCCTTGACCCCGTCGATGCTCAGCAGCGCGAGGACGCAGAGCGCCTCGGCGTTCAGCGCCCCGGCGTTGACCCAGGAACACTCCGCCTGGGCGTCCGCGAACGTCGGGTCGGTGCGGTCGTGCTCGCATTGCCCGGCCACGGCGCAGGTGCACAGGTCCCGCACCTCGGCGGCGCACTCCGCGACGGACGAGGGGAGGTGATAGGGGTTGATGCGCACGGATCGCGGCTCGCTCCGGGGCCACGCGGGCATCGCGGCGCCACCCGAGGGGGCGGGGAGCGCGGGCGCGTCCCTGGGCGAGAGGGCGCTCAGCGCGACGAGCCACGCGGCGTTGACGTACACCGTGTGATCCTGGGCGATGACGCCCGCGGGCAGGCCGGTGACGCGGACGAGGGCCTGAGCGTCCGCGCGCCGCGCGAGCTCCGCCAGGATCTCGCCCGCCCGGCCGCCGAGCGCCGCGTCCTCCAGCGGAGCGGTCTCCGGCGACGCCGCCTGCCCCGCGAGGGCCGGCGCGGGTCGATCGAGCGGCCCCTCGGGCCCGCGCGCTGCCGCGACGGGCGTGACCGAGCGGAGCACGAACCCGTCCTCGGACGGCTCGAGCGCGCCGAGGACGACCGCGTCCTTCCCCAGCTCGTCCCGCGCCGCGTCCGCGCTGCGGACCAGCGCGGGGAGGCTCGCGATCTCCGCGCCGTCGATCGCCGTCTCGTCCCCCTGCTCGCCGTGCGCCTCCTCCAGCCGCACCGCCACGTCGTGCAGGACCTCTTCCGGCAAGGCGGCGAGGACCTCCGGCGCGGCGCTCAGCGCGTCGCGCAGCGGCAGGTCGTCGTACGGCGGTGTCTCCGCGCCGCACGCGCCGAGCGCCGGGAGCGCCAGCAGCGCGACAGCGCGGAGCATTGCTCTCTCGATGAAGGCCTTTGTTCGCATGCCCCTCCCTCGAACCCCATCAGGCGCGCGAAGCCCGACACGGTGCGCGCTGCTCGACCGAGCAAGCGCGCATCAGGCAGGCGAGGCGCCTGGGACGACAGTACCAAAAGATCCCCCCGCGAAGATCGCCGTGATCCAGGGGGGAGCGATGGATCCCTGTGTGCGAGCCGGCGCTCGGTGTAGCCGCCATGGCGTCCATCCCGCAGGAAGGGGGCTCTCCGCGCTCGACCCGCCGACGCGAACGGCCGCGCTCGGCCCGCCGGTCCCTTCACCGCGCGGGCGTAACGTCGCCTGGAACACGGTCGCGCGCTCGGTCACGTCATGGGCAAAGCACGCGTTCGGTCGAGACACTGGCATACGTCGCGTCAGCATTTCGAGAACGGATAGACCTCGCCTTGATTGGCGGCGTTCACCCATCCATACTCCCGCGCCTTCTCGATTTGCGCCTTGTTCGTGCAAATCCGGGTTCGACGGAGGTGTCTATGCGGACGAATCGATTCGCGGTGCCGGCGCTGTGCTCTGCGCTCGTCGCGGCCGCCTGCGGGACCGGTGTGGATCCGGAGGCCCTCGCCGTGGCACAGCAGGATGCGCTGACGTACTCCTCCTTGGCGCGCGAAGCCGAGGAGTATGTCTTCACGGCGCTTGCGTTCCTCGATACCCCGACCCCGGGGGAAGGGACGTTCGTCAACGATTTCGAGGTCGGCGGGCTCAACGACTTTGGTGACACCGCGTTCGGCGCCGACGTCAGCACCGGCGGCGAGGGGGTCTTCCTCAGGCATCGCGGGCGCATCCTGGAGCTGGGGCGGACGGGAGGGGACGCGCCGGGCGGAGGGACGTTCAGTGTCCCCTTCTTCGGACCGGTCGACCTCAACGATCGAGCGGACATGGTCTTCAACTATCCGCTGGAGCCCTTCACCCTGCCGTACGGCGTCAACGCCGGCGCGTACCGGTACTCGCACGCGACCCGCAGCGTGACAGCGGTCGTGAGGCCCGGCGTGACGCCGGCGCCAGGCGGCGGGAAATTCCAGGGCGTCTTCTTTGCGCCGACCATCAACAACCGCGGTCAACATGTGTTCGCCGGCCTCGTGAAGACGGCGAAAGGCTTTCACGCAGAGGGCCAGCCCTACGGCGGCCTCGGCATCGGGGCGTATGTGGCCCGCCCCGACGGCGACATCGACCCCGTGGTGGTTCCCGGCGACGCCGCGCCCGGCGGCGGGAGGTTCGACTACATCGTCGAGCCGTGGATCAACGATCGCGGCGACGTGTCCTTCATCGGCCACATCGCCGGCGAGCCCGGCCCGGTCCCGGGGTTTCCAGAGCAGTCGGTGCTGATCAACGCTCTGGGCAGCCTGTACGTCAAGCGGGCGTCTGGACGGGTGCGTTCCATCGTCCACGCGGGTGACCCCGCGCCGGGCGGAGGCGCGTTCCGGCAGGTCTTCCACGACGTGATGAACCGGTGGGGCGACATTGCCTTCAACGGCGATCTCACGCCGTTCCCGGGGGCCAACGAGGACATCGGCGTGTTCGTCTACCTCGACGGCAGGGTCGAAGCCGTCGCTCGGCCTGGCGACCCGATGCCGGGCGGTGGGACCCTCATCAACGCCAGCCTCATCGGCGGCAACATTCACATCAACGATCGTCGAGAGGTGGTCTTCAGCGCTCATGTCCACGACGACGATCTCCCCCTCGTCACCGGCCTGTACCGCTGGTCGCGCGGCCGGCTGAGCGTGGTTGCCCGGACGGGGACGGTCATCCCCGGGATCGGCACGGTGGATCAGCTCGACTCGCCGCAGATCGTCATCCCGCCTCCGCCGCACTTCTCGCCGGCGGCCGCAGCGGTCAACAACAACCTGGGGCAGGTCGCCTTTCAGGCGCTGCTCACCGACCGCCGTGGCGTCATGCTGCTCGCGTCGCCGTACCCCTGACCCGCGTCCGGTGATCGAGCGCGCAGCTGCCCAACCAGGCAAACCGGTGGGCAGCATCACGCTTTACTCCGTGATCGTCGGGCTCGCGATCGCGGGGGTCGGGTACCTCGCTGGGGCGATTCGCCATCGACACCTCTCGCTGATGAGCGCCTTCATCACGATCATGGGTGCTGGAGCCGGCCTGTGCCTCGCGCGAGGTGCGCCCCGTGCCTCAGCGTGACAGGCGCGCCGTCAGGTAGTGGCGCATGGACGTCGGCGCCCGGCCGAGCAGGCGCTCCAGGGTCGGATCCACCGCGGCGAACTCGCGCTCCCGGCTCGCTGCGAACATGCCCAGGAGCAGGTCAGCCCGTTGCTCGGGGACGCCGTGAGACACCATGTCTTCTCTGAACGCTCGATCGCTGACGGTCACCCGCGTGATCGGGCGCCCGAGGAGCTCCGAGGCGATCGCCGCGATGTCGGCGAGGTCGAGGGCCGCGGAGGCGGTGAGCGGCGGTGTCAGCCCGTCGAGGCGCGCCTCGTCGGTCAGCGCGATCGCCGCCGCGTCGGCCAGGTCGCCGTGCTCTGTCCACGAGACCGGGCCGTCTTCTGGCGCGACGAGCTTGCCCGTCGTGAGCGCCCGCTCGAGGAGCATCTGCGCGGACGCCGCATAGAACCCGTTGCGAAGCGAGGTGAACGCGACCCCCGACCTTTGCAGCAAGGCCTCGGTGGCCGCGTGATCGCGCATGGGCTCGAAGCGGGACGCCGGGCCCGAGCCCATGTGGCTCGTGTAGAGGACGCGGCGGGCGCCTGCGGCGCGCGCCGCTTCGATCGCGGCTTCATGGTGGCGCACCGCGGCCTCGCCCGCGCTGTTGATGGAGACGATCAGGACGCGCGAGGCGCCCTCGAATGCGTGGCGCAGGCTCGCGCCGTCGTCGAAGGCCCCCCGGCGCACGCGGACGCCGCGCTCGGCGAGCGCGCTGGCCTGCTCCGGGTCGCGCACGCTGACGCCGAGCCGAGCGGCGGGCAC
This sequence comes from Sorangium aterium, assembly GCF_028368935.1. Classification (NCBI taxonomy): domain Bacteria; kingdom Pseudomonadati; phylum Myxococcota; order Polyangiales; family Polyangiaceae; genus Sorangium; species Sorangium atrum. The sequence goes on from NZ_JAQNDK010000004.1 coordinate 1,071,855, forward strand.
GCGCTGAAGGAGCCGCTCCATGATGGCTCGGCCGAGGTGACCGTTGGCTCCAGTGACGATGATCATGACAATCTCCTCCTGCGTTCGGCGCAGCGACCCTGCGCGGTCATCCCGGGGATCACGCGGGCGCGGCGCTCCCTGCTCCGCGTGGCCCGGTGACGACGGGCTTCTTCACGTCGTCGAGCCTAGCGCCGGCCACCGGAGCGCATTAGTGTGCCTGGAGGGAAGGGACTGTTGCCGTGGACGCACGAATCGATCTGGACCTGAACGACGCCGCGCTCCTCGTGCGGGTCGTCCGGACGCGCAGCTTCTCGGCCGCCGCCCGCGAGCGCGGCGTGCCGGTCTCCACGGTGAGCCGGCGCATCGCGCGGCTCGAGTCCGCGCTCGGTGTCCGGCTCCTCGAGCGAACCACGCGGCGGCTGGAGCTGACCGAGGCCGGGCGCGCGTACTTCGGCCACGCCGAGCGGGCGATCGACGATCTCACGAGAGGCACGCATCACGTCCGCGAGCTCCAGAGTGAGCCGCGAGGCCGCGTGCGGATCGTGGCGCCGATCGCCCTCGGCGCCGCGGTGGCGCGCGTCGTCTGCACCTATCTCGCGAAGCACCCTCACGTGTCGGTCGACCTCGAGATCGATTCGCGGCGGGTCGACCTCCTCGCCGGGGGCTTCGATATCGCGATCGTCCCGGGCCACGTGGACGACACGACCGACTTCGTGGCGCGAGAGCTCTGGCGGGCGACGCGGAAGCTGCTGTATGCGAGCCCGCTTTACCTCGAGGCGCGGGGCGTTCCCCACCGGATCGAAGACCTCGCGCGTCACGATTGCATCGCGGTGCACGCGACCGACGGAATGGCCACGTGGACGCTCGGGCAGGGGCGCCGGAGGCGGCGTGTCACCTTCGAGCCCCGCTTCTATGTGAGCGAGTCCTCCGCCGCCTACCGCGCGACGCTCGCGGGCGTCGGTATCGCGATGCTTCCGGAGGTGTTCTGCGCGGAGGACGTGGCCGCGAAGCGTCTCGTCCGCGTCCTCAAGGGCTACGAGGCCGAGGCCGGAGGTGTCAGTCTCCTCTATCGCGCGCACCGCGCCCTGACGGCCGCCGTCCGGACCTGCATCGACCACCTCCTCGGGGAGCTGCCGGCGACCGACCCGGCGCGCGCCGGCCGCAGCCGCCGCGAGTAGGTAGTCTTAGCGCAGAAATGACGGCCCCGGCGAGATCCGTCGCGGTCGAAATCGACCCGGTGATTGCACACCGCTCGAAGCGCGCCTGGCTCAGCGCGACCGAATCGATGATGAATTTGATGTGCCTGTAAGGAGCATGCGCCTCGGCTTGGCATTGGCCGCTCAAGAGACGATGGGGTTCCGGCGCCGGCTCCCTGGATTTCCGCTAGCTTCCGCGAACAAACCGTTGCGTGACAGGGCGGCGAACTTTCCGAGTCCCCGGGCAGTTCAGCCTTGACTTCAAAAAAAAGACGGCTTCACATGGTGTAGAACGCGCTATCGCGCGCTCCATTCAACACCCGTCGGTCACCGGCCCCAAGGGGGAGCGCACGCCGGATGACCCATCACCATTCGAAGCAGTGAAGTGGGGTTTTGATACTATCTCACAGGCGGGCACCGGCCGTGCTCAGCCGATGAATGCCGGAGGCAACATGCCGCTGAAGAGCTATGGCGTATTGAAGGGTACAGTCATCGATCGGCGCCTCGCGTCGGGAGCGAACCCGCACTATCAGATCCACGTCGTGGACGACACGATCGACTATCGCATCGCGGTGAACGTGCAGTCGCAGGACGGCTCTCAGGTCGAATACGTCGTCAAGTCACACTTCGCGCACCCGCTGCTTCAGGAGATCCACGAGCTGACGCGGGGCTTCCATCGGCTGGAGAGCAAGCCGGGTGGGCTCGGGCTCGACTTCATCCGGGGCAACCTCGTGGATCGGACGGAGTTCGTCCCGCTGCCCTTCTCCGCCCCAGGCCCTGACAACGACCTCAACGAGAAGCTCGATCACTACGTGCAGCGGGCGATGGCCGACGAGACGGCGCTCCTGTACGCCTTCGGGGAGCGCTGGGGCCCGGAGAGCGGGACCAAGGACAAGATCTTCGGCTTCCTGCCCGGAAACGGCATCCACGATATCCACATGAACCAGGGCAACGACGCCCGCTTCAAGAAGGACGATGGTGTCTGGCAGGACGGCGGCCTCCTCATCCACTTCCCGCGTGGGGACCAGTGGGTCGCGATCTTCATGAAATTTCAGACGCAGGCGTGGCACACCGATGACCAGACAGGGCATACGCTCGACATCCCTGTATCCGGACCGCCGTCCGATGTGACCGGTGGAGGCGGTGGACTCCCCACGGTAGAGCAGCCCGACGGGATCGTGCGGATCGTCGCCGCCCTCGTGAACGACACGCGCACACCCGAACGGGAGACCGTTACACTGTTGAATACGTCGAACCGGCAGATCAACCTCGGTGGCTGGTCGCTGGCCGACAAGGCCAAATCGAAGATGGCGCTCACCGGAGAGCTTCAGCCCGGTGGGCTGACGACGGTCGTCGTCCAGGCTCCGGTGGTCCTCTCCAACAAGGGCGGGATCATCACGCTGCTCAACGCGGAAGGGCTGAAGGTCGACGGCGTGTCCTACACCAAGCAGCAAGTGAGCAATCCAGGCTGGACGATCGTGTTTTGAGGCCAGTCCAGGGCGGGGGACAGCTGCCATGATGGCCCGCGTGGGCCCCCGCGGGAGCTCCCGGAGCACGGAGGAGGCGCTGCCCCCTCCGCGCCGGTGCGCCTGAGACACCGGGCCCCGATCGACGTCCCGCCGCCGTCCCGACCCTTCACTCCACAGGCTGCGGGAGCGCGTCCTTCCGTGCGGTCCTTCGCACGTGGCGAGCGTTAACGAGACTGTCACCCAGCGGTCATTGAATGGAAGCAGCGGCGCGCAGAGGGCGCACCGTTCAAGCGTCCTTCCGCCGCCTCGCCTCTCCGGTGCCATTGACATTCCGAGCAGCTCATCGAAGCCCTTGCTCCGGGCGTGCATGGATGCGAAAACTCGCTCGCCCCGATTCAACATGGCTGGTTGCGCGCGAAGAGGCATCGAGCCGAGGCGGCGCTCGGAAAGGTGTTCACGATGACAGGTCGAGTCGGACGGATAGCGTCGCTTTCCTCGGTGATTCTGGCCATGACCGCGCTGACCGCGTGCGGCGACGACCAGGGCGGCACGGGCTCATCGACCTCCAGCTCCTCAGGCTCGGGCGGCGCGGGTGGAGGGGAGCAGGGCGGCGGCGGCGCGGGTGGAAGCGAGCAGGGCGGCGGCGGCGCGGGTGGAGGCGGCGCGGGTGGAGGCGAGCAGGGCGGCGGCGGCGCGGGTGGAGGCGAGCAGGGCGGCGGCGGCGCGGGTGGAAGCGAGCAGGGCGGCGGCGGCGCGGGAGGAGCCCCGGCGACGCCGAGCGGAGCCACGGCGGACCTCGCGCTGCTCGAGACCACCGATCTCCACACCAACATCCTCGGCTTCGATTACTTCAAGCTGGTCACTGATCCATCGATTGGCCTCGAGCGCACCGCGACCCTCATCAACCAGGCGCGGGCCGAGTTCACGAACAACATCCTGATCGACAACGGCGACACGATCCAGGGCACCGTCCTCGCCGACTATCAGGCGCTCGTCGAGCCGATCGCGTGCGGCGAGACGCTGGCCATGTACAAGGCGATGAACCACCTGGGGTTCGACGTCGGCGGGATCGGCAATCACGAGTTCAACTTCGGCCTCGCCTTCCTCTCGCAGGTGACCCACACCCCGTTCGACGTCGAGGGGCTCGATCTCGCTGGCTCGGCGGACTGCGAGGGCCCTCGGTTCCCGCTGGTGAACTCCAACGTCTTCAGCCTGAAGACGAACGAGACGCTCTTCCCGAGCACCGTCATCGTCGAGAAGACCATCAAGGCGGCGGCGCCGGGCGGCGGCGCCATCGAGAGCACGGTCAAGGTCGGCTTCATCGACGTGACGCCGCCGACGATCCTGAGCTGGGACAAGAAATGGCTCGACGGCAAGGTCTTCACGAAGGGGGTGAAGGAGGTCGCTGCCCCGCTGGTGGACGATCTCCGCGCCAGGGGGGCCGAGCTGGTCGTCGCCATCATCCACGGCGGCCTCGACGACTCGCCGTACACGCCCACCCTCGAGAACCAGGCGTGGCACCTCGCCCAGGTGCCCGGCATCGACGCGATGCTCATGGGCCACTCGCACCAGATCTTCCCCAACCCGAGCAGCACCGTTGCGCAGTTCAGCCTGCCGAAGGTCGACAAGGTCGCGGGCACGGTCGACGGCGTCCCCGCCGTCATGGCGAATTTCTGGGGCCAGCACCTCGGCGTCATCAAGCTGGGGCTCACGCACGACGGCGAGGGCTGGAAGGTCGACAAGGCGAAGACGGTCGTCGAGGCCCGGCCGATCGCCACGACCTGCAAGGGTGGGCTCCCCGAGGCGTGTGATGCAACGGAGCGCTGGCGCACGGGGGCGCCCTGCGCGTTCGCGGCGCTCTGCGACGCGCAGCCGGACAAGACGAAGGTCCTCGTCGCGGCCGACGCTTCCTTCGCGCCGCTCCTCGACGCCGAGCACCAGGCGACGGTCGCCTACGTCAAGACGCCCATCGGCACGACCGATTTCGCGATGTCGTCGATGTTCGCCGACGTGGGGGACGCCAGCGCGATCCAGATCGTCAATCAGGCCCAGGCCGACTACGTCGCCCGCTACGTCCAGGAGAACCTGCCGCAGTACGCGTCGCTGCCCGTGCTCTCGGTGAGCGCGCCGTTCAAGTCCGGCTTTCAGGGCGGCAACGACTACACCGACGTGCCGGCGGGGAGCATCGCGATCAACAACGCGGCCGATCTCTACCTGTACGCGAACACGGTCCAGGCGGTGAAGGTCACCGGCGCGGACCTCCTCGACTGGCTGGAGAGGGCCGCGACGCGCTTCAACCAGATCGATCCGAGCAAGACGGAGCCGCAGCCGCTCATCAACACCGCGATGCCCGGATACAACTTCGACATGTTCACGGACAGCAGGATCACGTACGAGATCGACGTGACCCAGCCGCTCCCGCCGGCGGGGATGAAGGCCAGCGGCCGGATCAAGAACCTCCAGTGGAACGGGGAGCCCATGGATCTGGCCGCGGAGTTCATCGTGGCCACGAACAACTACCGCGCGAGCGGCGGCGGCAGCTTCCCTGGCCTCGACGGCTCGAAGACGATCTACGCCGCGCCGGACACGAACCGCGACGTGCTCATCACGTACATCAAGAAGATAGAGAACCTCACGCGGGCCCAGAACGGCGCTGCCCGCAGCTGGCGCTTCGCCCGGGTCACGACGGCGGGCCCCGTGACCTTCACCTCGGCGCAGAACGCGCTCCCGAAGGCGCAGGCCGCCGGGCTGACCAACCTCTCGCTCGTCGCGCAGGATGACGGCAGCGCCAAGATGCTCTCGGTGTACTCCATCGACCTGGGCCGGTGAGCGTCCCGCCTCGCGTGCGGCTCGCTGTGCTGGCCGGAGGCGCCCTCGTGCTCGGCGGCGCCGCCGCCCTTTGCCTTGGGCTGCGCGAGGGCGCTCATTCCGAGGCGGACCGCCCCACCGCCGCCGCGGCGTCGTCGCCGCCGTCGCGCCCTGGGGCGCCGCCCCCGAGCGGCATGGAGGCGCGGGCGCTCGGCTTTCGCCTGCTCACGCTCGCGGATCCCGGGGAGGTCCTCGCCGGGATGGATTCACTCGCGCGGGCGGCCGAGCAGGGAGACGTCGAGTCGCAGGTCTCGCTCGGAAGGATCTACCTGAAGGGGCTGCCGTCGGTCCCCAGGGACGCGGCGCGCGCCCGCGCCTGGCTGCTGCGAGCCGCCGCCTCGCAGCACCCGAGCGCCGCGTATTTCCTCGGCGTGATCAGCCAGAACGGCGATGGCGTGGCGGCGGACCCCGCGGAGGCTGCGCGCTGGTTCGAGATCGCGGCGCGCGGAGGGTCGCCGGACGCGATGTTCCTGCTCGCCAATGCGTATCGCGCAGGCGCCGGCGTGCCAAAGAATGACAGAAGAGCCGTGGAGCTCTACGAGAGCGCCGGCGAGCGGGAGCACCCCGCGGCGCTCCAGGCGCTGGCGATGGCCTATCGCTATGGTGAGCTGGGGCTCGAGCCCGACGAGGCCGAGAGCCGCCGGTACACGATGGAGGCCGAGCACGCCATCCAGCACCGGCAGGCTCCTCCGTAGGCGGCAGGTCCCCGACGAGGCGTCACCATTGCAGTGCTGGGCGGAGACGCCCCGCGCGGCCGCCAGGCACCCCCGGGCCGTGGTCCAGCGGCCAGCGCTGCCGCTCGTGCCCCCGCTACCGCGCCGGGGTGATGGTCACCTTCAGCATCTGGTTCGATGCAGGATACAGATAGCCGTCATCGACGCTGCGCACCTGGTCCTTGGGATCGTCGGCGCCCATCTGCGGCCCGGCCTGGCGCGGCGCCTGGTCGGGGCCCACGCCGGGCCACTGGTTGGCCTCGGTGCCCGCGTCCCAGATCGTGACCTGGTCGGAGACATCGCCGCTCACCGGCTCGCCGCTCGCGTCGAACAGCGCGATCCCCGCGTCGCTCGGCCCGAAGAACAGATCGTTCGATTGCCCCAGCATCGACGCGAAGCTCAGCCGCTCGCCGGGCCGCGCGGTCACCGTGAAGCTGAACTTCGCGCCGGGCAGCAGCGGCCCCGGCGTCGAGGCGTCCACGGGCGTGTTGTAGACAAGCACCGACGAGATCCCGCTCTCGCCCCCGACCTCGGCCTCCAGCGACGCCGCGAGCGCGGTCGGATTCCCGTCCTCGGCCAGCATTTCGAGGCCCTTGCCCCGGTCCGCCTCGCCCGTCCTGAACAGGGGCGCTCCGGACCCGTGCACCACCGCGACGCCCGGCGCCACCGGCGAGGTCAGCCCGGCGCGGGGAATGGCCCCCTCGTGCAGCATCATCGGGTTCCCGTCCTCGGCCTGCGCCTCCAGCCCGTTGTCGGGGTACGCCTGCCCGACCGTGAACAGCGGGTTGTCCATCGTGTGCACCACGAAGAGCCCCGGCGACAGCGGCACGGCGGCCGGCTCCCCGCCCTCGGGCATCAGCGTCCCCACCTCCGACATGTTGGTGATCCGGATCGTGAACTCATTGCCCGGCTCCGGCGTCACCGTCACCTGGATGACCTCCTCGACCGCCGGGTAGGTATAGTCATCCTGGACCAGCCGCACTGTGTTGTCCGGGTCCGGAGCGCCCGTGTTCGCGCCGCTCTGCCGGGGCGCCTGGTTCGGCCCCGCGCCCGGCTCCTCGTTGGCCTCGCTGCCCGCGTCCCACAGCAGGACCTGGTCGGTCACGTCCCCGCTCACCGGCTTGCCCGACTCGTCGTAGAGTGCGATCCCGGCGCCATCGGGCGCATAGAACAGATCGTTCGACTGCCCGAACATCGTCGTGAACGAGAGCCTGTCGCCCGGCAGGGCGCCGACGCGGAATTCGAAGCTCTTCTCGGGGAAGAGCGGCCCGGGCATGCTCTCGCCCACGGGCGTGTTGAACACGCCGGCCACCCGGTAATCCCGCCCGGGCGTCACGTTCTCGAGGGTCACGTCGAAGCTCGTGGCCGCGTCCCCGCCGCCGGGCCCGCTCGCGCCTCCCCCGCCCATGCCGCCGGCGCCGGTGGTATCGCCGCCTTCGCCGTCGCCGCAAGCGGCGGCGAGGGTGAGGACGAGGGGCAGAGCCGACAGCGCGCGATTCCGAATCTTCATGACCATCCTCCAGAAGCGATGCTTGAGATGACGCGACCTGGATCGCCTCCGCCGCGGCGAGCCGCGTGGCGGCGATCGGTCCTCCGACACACCCCTGAGGCCGGAGCGGCCGCGGGCGCCCGCATGGCGCCCGCCTCCACCCGCGATGGCTCGGGGCGCGTCGTTCGATGGTGCTACGCGATGGAGGGCAGGTCGGTTTCGCGGCTTTCGCGCGCGCCCGTTCGATCTTGCTATGGAGGAATTTTTCAGCGCTGCCGGCGGCCGCCGGCGCGCTCGCCTCGGATTCCGGAGGTCAGGCGTGGCTGGACAGCCTGCGGCGCGTCCGCCTCGGGGAAGAGCGCGAGATCGAGGCCGGCGCCCACGTACAGGTGAACGCGAAGCGCGTCTTGCTCGCCGCCGACCTCGACGAGAGATCGCCCCTTCGAGTCCGCTCTCGACCGTTCCCGCCCGCGCAGGCAGCGCCCGCTGTAGCCGTGCTGGCAAGCACGCGCTGGCAACCGGGGACGGTTGTGGCCGGGAGGCCGACCATGGTTCTGGCAACCGGAACCGGTTATGGGCAGGCAGCCGAAAGCGAGCATGATGATCCCTGCCGGAACGTCCGGTGTGTTCCGGGCGTTCACATCCTATCCAGCGCGGGGGTAGGGGGGATAGCGGTGCCGAGCCGTCGAGATCTGGCATTTTTGCCGGGATTTCGGAGGAGCGTCACGAGACGACGGATCGCACCTCCTCGGAAACATGGATCCAACCCGGGCCCAGCCGCCGACGCCCGAGCCTGGAGAGCGCGCCGTGCTGAAGCGCCCCCGGCGAAGGCTCACCGCTCCGTCGAAACGGATCGTCCGCCTTGCTGCTCCGCGGTGGGTCACCCGCGGTCGCGCATCGCGTGGTCGAACCGGCTATCGCTCCTGGCATACGGATGTCGTAAGCGACATTCGCGCGCAGGAGTATCGGTGATTCCCGCTTGACGGGGAAGTCTCATCAGGTCTTAGTAGAGCGCTCCTGGAGCTTTTGTGCGGTGGGGCGATTATCCGTTCGCTCTGCCGTTGGCCTCTCGGAGCGGGGGGACACACATGAAAGCGAGCGCTTTGGTGGGCGGATGCGCCCTTGCGGCATCGGCCTTGTTCGCGGAATACGCCGGCGCGACGGGGAGCGAGCTCTGTTTCGTGCGGCGGAACCTCGTCGCGAACCGGCCTGGTTTCGACGCGCAGTTCGTCGATCCCAACCTCAAGAACTCTTGGGGGATCCGGGCGTCGGCGGGGGATGTGCTCTGGGTGGCAGACAACGGGACGGGCAAGGTCACGGCTTACCAGAGCAACGGGCAGCCCCTCCTGTTCGGCAGCGAGCAGGTCATCATCGATATCCCGGCCGGGGTCGCGAGCCCTGGTTCGGCGCCGACGGGCCTCGTCCTGAACAAGACATCGAGCTTCCCGGTACCCGGCAACTTCGACTTGCCGGCGCTCTTTCTCACGGCGAGCGAGGACGGGGCCAGCGCCGCGTGGAACCCGTTCGTCGATCCGGACGAGGCCCGGATCGTGATCGACAACTCCAACAAATCGGCCGTCTACAAGGGCATCACCATCGGGCACAGCGCCCAGACAGGGCGCGACTTCCTCTATCTGGCGAACTTCGTCAGCGGGAAGGTCGAGCGGTACAGCGGGCGGTACAAATTTCTCGATACGTTCACCGACGATTGCATCGCCTCGCTGACGGAGCCTTGCACGCCCGGCGTGCCGGCAACGGAGAACAGCCGGTTCGCGCCGTTCAACGTCGAGGTCATCAAAGGTCATGTGTTCGTGGCCTTCGCGCTGCGGGAGGAAGGAGGCATCGACAACGAGCCCGACAACGGCTTCATCGACGAGTTCTCGCTGACCGGAAGGTTCATCCGGCGCTTCGCCTCGGAGGGGCCGCTCAACGCTCCATGGGCGATGGTGAGGGCGCCGCGCAGGCTGGGCCGTTTCAGCGAGAGCCTCCTCGTCGGGAACTTCGGCGACGGCCACATCAGCGCCTTTGACCTCGACTCGGGCGAGCTCATCGATCAGCTCCGGTTCTGCGACGACGGCAGCGGCGAGCCTGTCGTCATCGACGGTCTCTGGGGGCTCACCTTCCTGCCCGTCCCCGGCCGCACACCCAAGCTCTTCTTCGCCTCGGGGCCGAACGAGGAGGAAGACGGCGTCGTTGGCAGTCTCCGGCCGGTATTCTGAGCGCCGGGGCCGAGGCGACAGCGACGATCGGACAGCTCGGTTGCCAGAGGTCACGCGGGTGAGCTCATGCCTGGCAGCAGAAGGTCGACGGCTCGGCCGGCAGCAGCTCGCGTGGTGCCGCGGGACACGGCGGCGCCGGCTGCGTCCGGCGCTGCACCGCTCGGCGCGGCGGCGTCCGGCGCGGCGCCGAGCGGCACGCCCACCGCTTGACGCCCGAGCCCCACGGTCGTGCCCGGCGGCGCCCGCTGTGCACGGCGTGGCCATCGCCCTCCTGGGCCACGGCCTGAACCCGCGGCGGGGCGCGTGGCACCCTCCGTGCTCTCGCCGCCGCCGAGGCGCCGGCGCTCGTCGCCGCGCCGGTCAGGAGCTCGCATGCCGCTGCGGATCGAGGACTATGCGTTGCTAGGGGACACACAGACAGCGGCGCTGGTCGGGCGCGATGGATCCATCGACTGGCTGTGCCTGCCGCGCTTCGATTCGGCCGCCTGCTTCGCCGCCCTGCTCGGCACGCCGGAGCACGGCCGCTTCCGGATCGGGCCGAAGGACCCGGCGCCCCGCGTCGCGCGCCGCTACCGCGAGGGAACGCTCGTGCTCGAGACCGAGTTCACGACGGCCGAGGGCGCGGTGCGGCTCGTGGACTGCATGCCGCTGCGCGGGAGGGCGCCGGACGTCGTGCGCGTCCTCGAGGGCGTGCGCGGCCGGGTCCCGGTCTCCCTGGAGCTCATCGTTCGCTTCGACTACGGCTCGATCGTGCCCTGGGTGCGGTCGAGCGGCGGCGCGCTGCGCGCGGTGGCCGGGCCCGACGCGCTGATCCTGCGCGCGGGGGTGCCGGTCCACGGCGCAGGGCTCACCACGGTCGCCGAGTTCGACGTCCACGAGGGCCAGCGCATCCCCTTCGTGCTCACGTGGCACCCGTCGAACGAGCCGCCGCCCGAGGCGATCGACGCCGAGCGCGCGGTGGAGCACACCGAGGCGTGGTGGCGCGCCTGGTCGAGCCGCTGCGCCCACGCCGGGCCCTGGAAGGAGGCGGTCGTCACGTCGCTCGTCGCGCTCAAGGCGCTCACCCACGCGCCCACGGGCGGGCTCGTCGCGGCGCCGACGACCTCGCTCCCCGAGTGGATCGGCGGCGTGCGCAACTGGGACTACCGCTACTGCTGGCTGCGCGACGCGACCCTGACGCTCTACGCGCTGCTGCTCGGCGGCTACAGCGAGGAGGCCGCGGCCTGGCGCGACTGGCTCCTGCGCGCCATCGCGGGCGACCCCTCGAAGCTCCAGATCCTGTACGGCATCGCGGGCGAGCGGCGGCTCCGCGAGATCGAGCTCCCCTGGCTGCCTGGCTACGAGGGCTCGCGGCCGGTGCGCGCCGGCAACGCCGCGGTCGAGCAGCTCCAGCTCGATGTCTACGGCGAGGTGATGGACACGATGTACCAGGCGCGCCGAGCCGGCCTCGCCCCGGAGCCTGAGGCCTGGCGCCTCCAGCGCAAGCTGATGGACTTCCTCGAATCGAACTGGCGCCGGCCCGACGAGGGCATCTGGGAGGTGCGGGGCGGGCCGCGCCCCTTCACCTACTCGCGGGTGATGGCCTGGGTCGCGTTCGATCGCGCCGTGAAGACCGTGGAGCAGCTCGGGCTGGACGGCCCTGTCGATCGCTGGCGCGCGCTGCGCGACGCGGTGCACGCGGAGGTGTGCGAGAAGGGGTTCGACCCGGGCCGCGGCACGTTCACGCAGTCGTACGGCAGCCAGGAGCTCGACGCGAGCACGCTGCTCATCCCGCTCGTGGGCTTCTTGCCGCCCGGCGACCCGCGCATCGCGGGCACGGTGCGCGCCATCGAGCGCGAGCTCGTGCGCGGGGGCTTCGTGCTCCGCTACTCGACCGCCCCTGGGAGGACGCCCGACGGCCTGCCCGGCGCCGAGGGGGTGTTCCTCGCGTGCAGCTTCTGGCTCGCGGACTGCTATGCCCTCATGGGCCGCGCCGGCGAGGCGCGGGCGCTGTTCGAGCGGCTGCTCGCGCTGCGCAACGACGTCGGCCTGCTCTCGGAGGAGTACGACCCAGGGAGCGGGCGGCTGCTCGGGAACTTCCCCCAGGCGTTCAGCCACCTTGCGCTCGTCGGCTCCGCGTTCAACCTGACCCCGGACCGCTCCGGTCCTGCGGATCAACGATCCCGTTGACGCTCCGAGGAAAGGAGAGCTGGATGCGCGCCATCACGGTCCGTCGCGGCGGTGTCCGGCGCAGCGCTCGGCGGCGCGCCGCCTCTCATTGCCTGGCGCTGCGGTCGAGCTCAGCCACAATGACAGAAGAGCCGTGGAGCTCTACGAGAGCGCTGGCGAGCGGGAGCACCCCGCAGCGCTCCAGGCGCTGGCGATGGCCTATCGCTATGGTGAGGTGGGAGCTGGGGCTCGAACCCGACGAGACCGAGAGCCGCCGGTACACGATGGAGGCCGAGCACGCCATTCAACACCGGCAGGCTCCTCCGTAGGCGGCAGGTCCCCGAGGAGGCGTCACCCTGGGTGAGGCACGCGCCCACGGCGCTGCCCACCAGCACGGTCGTTGCGCCGAAACGCCTCGCCTCATATCCGCTCCTCCAGTCCTCCATCACACCACGTCCACAGGGTCCGCAGACGAGAGATCGCCCCTTCGCGTCCGCTCTCGACCGTTCCCGCCCGTGCAGGCAGCACCCGCTGTTGCCGTGCTGGTAAGCACGCTGCGCCTGGGAGAGGGGCAACGGAGAGTCAAGTAGCGTGAGCCCATCCTGATGGTTGACTATGCGTCTGCACGGGGCGGCCAATTGGGCGGGATCAGGGCTCTGAGGCCGGGGCAACCTGACCCAGGTTGGGGTAGCAGCGGCCCTGTACATAACAGAGGCGACGCGGGTGAGCTCATGCCTGGCAGCAGAACGTCGACGGCTCGGCCGGCAGCAGCTCGCCGAGGGGCTCGCCGCCGCTCGGGGCGCAGCCGCCGGGATCGACGTCGACGACCTCCGCCGACTTGCTGCCGAGGCCGATGCCGGGCGGCGTGACCCCGCAGAACGGCGCCCTGGAGCTGACGAGGGTCGACGCGACCTGCTCCGCGCACGTCCCGTCGCTGTAGACGGAGGCCATGATGGTGCAGGACGCGCCCTCCGGCTCGCCACAGGCGCACTCGGAGCAACCGCGCGTGTCGTCGGCGCCGCCGTAGAAGACGTGCCTATCCAGGTACGGCGCCTCGCACGTGACGTCGCCCTCGTGGAAGATGCACGTCAAAAAGCCGCCGGGCGGCGGGACGCCGGGCTGCTCCGGCGAGGGCATGCAGGTGCTCCGGTCGCCCGGGCACTCTGTGTAGGCGCCGGGCACGCAGGCGAGCGCCCGGGTCTGCCAGGGATCGAGGCGAGCCGGCGGCGGCGGCTCGTCCACCCTGGGCGTGCATGCGGCGGCGGCGGTGACCAGCACGACCGGCGCGTCGATCGAGATCGACTGCACGCACGGTCGCCCGCCGCAGTCCTGGCCCGCGGGGATCGCGGTCGAGGCGGTGCAGGCGCCGTCCCAGCCGTCAGGGGCCGCGAAGGGGGTCGCGACGCTGTCGGGGTCGCCAGCACACGTCGTCCCTGTCGCCGTGTGCGCCGACCAGCCCAGCGGGAGCTGGCACGAGGCTGCGGCCGCGTCAGGCGGGTCGCACAGGCAGGCCGCGCAGGCGAGCGGCGCGGGCGCCAGGTCGGCAAACCCCTCGTAGCCGATGTTCGGCGCGGCTGCGGGGCAGTCCGGCGCCTGGTCCCGCGGGCCGTACCAGAGGAGCGCCGGGCCGAACCAGCCGAGCGGGGCGGGTGGGATGCAGTCGCCGGCGCAGGCGCTCTCCTCGCCGCCGCCGGTCCCGCCGGCTCCGCCGGTCCCGCCGCCGTCGCCCGCATCCCCGCCGTCGCCCGCATCGCCGGTGCCCGCCTCGGGATAGGGGCAGGCCGGGTTGCCCCACTCGCTCGGCTGACAGGGACCGTAGATCGTCGGATGTGTGTCGCCACAGGCCGGCAGCAACAAGAGCCCTAACGTCACCAGAGACCAGGTACGCATGCCGAGCAAGCTACCCGTCACGGCTCCGTGCGTGCAATGGGCATGTCCGTTCGTGCTACCAACTGCGCTCGCCATTCCCATGTCCTTCCCAGATTTCTCGCCAGATGAGCGCGACAAAGTGTTCGTCTTCAAATGACATTCAGTAGGTGGCCGTAACGCCTAGCCCGACAGCTGTGCCGAGCGGCGAGGAGGACCAGAAGAGTGGCGCTGGCGTCGCAGTGTCGTACGACATGCGCATGAGCGCCGCGTCCTCCACGATCCACGTCGCCTCGGCGTAGCCACGCGCGGACCACGTGCGGGAGAGCGGCCACTCGGCACCGAGCCGCGCCCCGAAGCCGAAGATGGCGTCGCTGCGCCGGCGCATGGTCCACGGGGCGTGAGGGGTGAATCGGACAGTGCCGATCGTGGCCAGTCCGCAGCCGAACAGGAGGAGGTGGTGGTAGCAGGCCACGGTAGCCGTCGTGAACGACGTGGTATCGACCATCGTGCCTTCCACCTCCTGCACCAGGGAGATGAGCCCGCGCCCCTCCACCGCGATCGACCATGCGGGCCGGCGAACGCCAAACGCCAGCGTCATCCCGGTCGCAGGCCCCGGGGTGGTCCCGAGGCCCAGGGTCGCCCCGAGCCCCGCTTCGAGCCGCAGCGGCTCCGGCGGGGACGGGGCCGCCTCCGGCGGTGTTGGCACCTTCGGATGTTCGGCCCGGCGCACTGGCTCCGGCGCCGCCCGGCGCGCCCGCGAAAGCGGCGGTGAAGGCGGCGCTGAGGGCTCGGGCTCCGGCGAGGCCTCGGAGGGCGGTGGCGCCCGCTCCGGCATGTTCAGGATCTGCGCCACGATCGCGAGGGCCGCGCCGGAGAGCAGCGCCTCGCAGCCGTTCCGGGTGCCGAACCCCTCGGCCCAGATGGTATCGCCCGCGCTCTCGCTCCCGCGCAGGGCCATCGAGGCCGTGAGCTCCGGCCCTGCCTGCGCAATGGTGACCGTGAGCACCCGCGGCGCGTCGTCCTGGAAGGGGTCGGCGCCGAGCCCGCGCGCCACCTCTGCGCGCAGGAACGCCTCGTCGCCGCAGGCTTGGGCGCCAGGGCCCCGCACGACCTCGAGCCGCATCGCAGCCGGTCGCAGCTCCGGCGCGGCGCGGGCTGCCGCGACGCAGAGCAGGACCGTGGTGGCCATGGCCGCCGCCACGGCGGCGCGCGCCGGGCGCCCGGCGCCCCGGGTCGATCCGGCAGCGCACCGGGCGTGGCGCGCGCCGAGCCCGTGTCTGGGCCTGGTGCAGCTCATCGCGACGGCGCTCCTCCCGGCGCCCTCTGCTCGGGAGGAGCGAGGCGTGCTCGGCCGACGGTGCGGAGCCGCTCCCGCACGCCCGTCAGCCGGCCTGCGGGGAATCGCGCCTCGTGTGCGGCGAGCAGCCGGAGCGCCCCGGCGGGATCACCGGCCGAGAGGCGTTCTCGCGCTGCGGAGAGCAGCCGGAGCTCCTCCGCGAAGGTGTCCTCCCGCTCGCCGGCCGGTGCTGCCGCCCGCGGCGCGGCAGGGCACGGGCGCGGGAGCGCCTCGGCTGCGGGAGCCACGGGCGCTGGCTCCGGTGTCTGCTGCTGGGGCGTCGGTGCAAGGCAGGCGCTGCTCGCGGGCGGCGGCTCGGGCAGCAGCGCCTCGAAGCGCCGAGCCCAGTGGGCCGGCGGTGACGCGAGGGCGAGCTGCACGGCGATCGTACCGGCGACGCCTGCCGCGACCGTTCCGAGGTAACGGCCGACCCGAGCGAGCGTCCGCCGGAGGCTCGATGTCGCCGGCGTCTGCGGCAAGGGCGCCGTAGGCACGGGCCGAGCAGAGGCAGGGGGCACCGGCGGAGCTGGCGGCGGTGTGGGCGGAGCAGGTGCCGGCGCTGTCGGCGGAGCAGGGGGAGACGGCGCCGGCGGGGCGGCCGGCGGCACCGAGGCGCCCGCGCCGTCGTCGCGCACCAGGGAGTCGGACGCCAGCGGGAACAGGAGCCAGCAGGCGCGCAGCGCCTGTCGCTGCTCCGGGCGCAACCGCGCGACGGCGGCGCGGTAGTCCTCGCGGGCGAGGCGCAGCCGGTTGCAGGCGGTGTTGTAGTTGATGCCGAGCATGCGCGCGATCTCCACGACCGGCACGTCGAACGCCTCGTGCAGGACGAGGAGGATCCGCCGCTCGGGCGCGATCGTGCCGAGCACCGCGATCGCGAGCTCCAGCCGCTCTCGGCCCGCGACGCGCTGCTCGCTGCTCGGCGCGGGATCGACGGCCTGCTCGTGCGGCGCGGGGTGCAAGCCCGTCGGCACCTCGCGGCGGCGGTAAGCGCGGTCCAGGTAGCGGCTGACCTTCCGCCAGGCGATCCCGAACACCCACCGGGCTTCCGCGCTGCCTTGCTGGCGCCTGCCCTCCCGCGGCGGCGGATCGCCGGCGGAGTCGGCCTCCTCCAGCGGCGCCGAGGTGGAGGCGGGGAAGGCGGGATCGAACCGATCCAGGCTCTCGTACGCCGCGAGCAAGATCTCCTGGAACAGGTCGTCGATATCGGGTTCGGAGACCCCCAGGAGCCGGAGCACGCTGGGGAGGATGTCCACTGCGGCAGCGTGAACGGAATTCCATGTCGCGTTGCGGGAGGTGTCGTGGGCGGGCGAAAGGAGGGTGCTCATATCCAGAATTGCGGCGGGATTTCCGGTTCCGTTTGAGAAAATGCACGGCCCGGTGCGTGGCGTGGGGCGCCGGCGCGCCCGGCCGTCGCGCTTGCGGCCGAATGCGGCCGGAGGCGACCCGCTGAGCGTCCTCCGGGACACGGGAAGCAGCGTGGCCGGGCAGCTGCGCATGCCCCGGCAACCGGGGATGGTTGCGGCCGGAAAGCCGACCAGGCTTCCGGCAACCGGATCCGGTTACGGGCAGGCAGCTGGGCAGCCTCGGGAAACCGGATCCGGTTACGGGCAGGCAGCTGAGCAGCCCTCGGGAAACCGGATCCGGTTACGGGCAGGCAGCTGGGCAGCCCTCGGGAAACCGGATCCGGTTACGGGCAGGCAGCTGGGCAGCCCTGGGAAACCGGAGCCGGTTACAGGCGGGCAGCTGAGCAGCCCTCGGGGAACCGGATCCGGTTATGGGCAGGCAGCCGAGCAGCCCTCGCACAACCGGACTGCCCGAGCCTGTAACTTTCCACCATTCAGGTCCCGTACACCGCCCGTCCCGCGGGACGCCAGGCGCGCGAGACGACGATAGGGCAGCCCCCCTTCGACTCGCAGGCATGGATGCCCTTGAGCAAGATTACGACGTTGAGGGGCACGCGCTCTGAAAATCATCCGGCTGATGAATTGACACGAAAGCGAGCATGATTACCCCTGCCGGAACGTCCGGCGTGTGCTGGGCGTTCACATCACATCCAGCGTGGGGGGTAGGGGGCATGGCATATCCATTCTTTCGCCGCTCCGCGACGGACATCAACGAGAGGTAATCCCCTCATGGCCAGACCGTTCTCGAACAAGAAAAAGGCAGCTCCCAAGAAGCCCGCGACCCCGCTCCAGGCGGCGAAGGCGTTCGACAACGCCCTCCGCGAGATCGAGGCGCTGAGCGCGGATCGGCTCATCACCATCAACCTCGATATCCCGCGCGTCGTCTCTCAGGTGCTTGGCGTGCTGCCCGGCCTCCTCGCGCTGCGACCCGCCGTCGCCGAGCACCTCCATAAGCATGATGTCGCGCTGCTCGACAGGCTCGAGACCTACGCGCTCGCCGCGTGGTACGCGCACCTCCTGTGGCTGTCCAGCGAAGGCGCGGAGAACGCGCTGAAGCCGCTCCTCGAAGAGGCCGTCCCGCTCCGCGAGAACCTGCTGAGCGACGCCGAGGCGCTGGCCCGCCGTGGCCTGCTCGACGCGGAGACGGTCGCGGAGATCCGCGCAGGGCAGGGGCACATCGATACGGCCAACGATCTCGTGGCGCTCTCGGCGCTGTTCAGCGGGAGCTGGCCGGAGATCGCCGGAAAGACGGCGGCGACCGAGGAGGAGGTGCGCCGCGCCGGAGAGATCGGGCCGCAGCTCCTCGCCTCCCTCGGCGTGAGGGAGCACGGCAAAGGGCCTGGGCCCACCGAGGCGGCGGACAAGCGAGCGCGCGCGTTTTCGCTGCTCGTTCACGCCTACGATCAGACACGCAGGGCCGTCGCCTACCTCCGCTGGAACGAGGGTGACGCCGACGCGATCGCGCCGTCGCTGTACAAGGGCCGCGGCGGTCGCTCCGCGTCGTCGAGCGATACCGCCGCAGCCCCGGAGGACGCCGCCACGGCTGGTCCGACGGCGCCGGCATCGCCGGGCGCCGCGCCTCCGGTGGTGCCGCGAAGCCCGGCTGCACCGGCGGCGCCCGGCGCGGCGGCGTCCGGCCCAGCACCCAACGGCGCGCCGCCCCTCCTCGCCTAGCTCTGCGGTCGAGCCCAGCCAGAGCGCCGCGAACCCGCGCCGATATGCGCACGGGCGCAGGAGCCGCGCTGTGGTCCGCAGCCATGGCCCGCAGGTGAACGAAGCCGCTGTGGCCCGCGTGATAGCAGGCCACAGCGGCGAGCGCGAGCGTCACCGCGCGGTCGCCAGGTCCGGCAGTCGGGGCTTGACGGTTCCGAAGCGTTTGGATTTTCTCCCACGGCACCGCCGCCCTCATGTACAGCTCCGGAGCAGCGAAGGAGGCCGCCGTCGCGGCGGGCGGCAAAAAGCTGGAGCGCGGATGAGCACGCCGGGGCCAACGAAGACGAACCATTCAAACGAACGGAGAGATCCATGATCGGCTATGTCACGCTGGGCACGAACCATCTGGAGCGTGCCGCCCGTTTCTACGACGCCTTGCTGGGCGAGCTGGGCGCGACGCGGCTCATGCAATCCGAGCGGATGATCATCTGGGCGGTGAAGCCGAACGCGCCCGCGCTCGGCGTCACCCTGCCCTTTGACGGCCAGCCGGCCACGGTCGGCAACGGCGTGATGGTCGCGCTCGCCGTCGATAGCCCAGCCAAGGTGGACGCGCTCCACAAGAAGGCCGTGGAGCTGGGCGGCAAGGACGAGGGCGCGCCGGGGCCGCGCGGACAGGGCTTCTACGGAGGGTATTTCCGCGACCTGGACGGCAACAAGCTCAACTTCTTCACCATGGTGCGCTGAGCTCCGAGGCGCCGCGCCAGTTGACGACCCCGAACCGGAAGGTGAGGGCTTGCCCAACCTCAGTTAAGCCGAGCTCGCAAGAGGCGAGGCACTCGTCCTCCTTGAGAAGTTGTTCGATGCGCCGTTGCAACGGGTTGTTAGCCACGTCGCGCGCCATGGTCGAGGCCCTTGAGCCAGTAACGCACTGTAGTAGTTTGCACGCGATCGACCATGTCGCAACGATCGATTTCGTCGAGGCTCTCGACGATCGCCTTCGAACCGAAGACGTCGGCAAGGTACCAGGGGAGCTGCTCTACTGACCGGTTCCACTTGGGCAAAACACTGCGCAGCAGGTCTGTGAGCGGACCGGAGCACGGTGGGCGGAGCCGCTCGAGCAACTCTCCCGCGTACTGCTGCGCGAGGTACGCATTGGCAGGCGGCGCAACGAACGCTCGGAGTAGCACGTGCGAGCGGTCATCGGGAGGAAGGCGAGCGACCAGCCGCTCGAGATGCTGGAGCTCCTGCGGGTTCACTCTCGGCCATCGATCGGCTGCGCGGTACAACCGAGCAAGCACCTCGGCCATCTTGTCCGCCGCGCCCGTCGGCTCCTGCTCGGTTCGTTCATCCTCCCGACGGCCCACAGCTCACCCCTCCCGCGACGTTCGAAAACCTCAGTCGATGCGATTGCCCGGCGGATCCAGCACCTGGCGGAGGTAGCGGTACCAGCCCGGTCCCATGCCCTCGCGCGCGTGCCGGGCCGCCTCGAAGTAGTCGGGCGCCCGCTTCTCCAGCAGCCCTTCCACGACGTTGGTCTCGGGCCGCTTGCCGTCCTCGCGGAGGCGCGCGGCTGCCCCGAGGAGCAGGTCTCCCCAGCTGGGGAACATCCGCTTCCCGTTCCGGTCCAGCGCGGCCATGGACACGCCGGCGCCGACGAAGGGCACGACGAACCGGTCGCGCAACGCGTCCTCGAGGGTCTTGGGAATCGCGATCACGGCGCGCGATGTTGCCGGTTCCGGCCCCGCGCGACAAGGGATCCTTCCGTCCGCCCACGTCTTCGACGTGCCCCAGGGCATCTCCATGCGAACGCCTGGCTGCCGCGCCGAGCCGGCTTGCGTTCGGTCGGCCGGGGCGCATATCCTCTTCGGCAGAGAAACGGCGTGATGCAAGCTCAAGACGCATGGCGAGAATCGAGCGGGCAAGCGTGGGTGAAGTTGCAGGCGCAAACTGACGCGCAGCTGGAGCCCCTCGGGCGCCCGGCGCTGGAACGCTTGCAGCTCCAAGCGGGTGAGCGGGTGCTCGACGTGGGTTGTGGCGCGGGCCAGAGCTGCATCGAGCTCGCGGTCCGCGTGGGAGCGACGGGAGCGGTCGTCGGGGTCGACATATCGGAGCCGATGGTGACGGCTGCGCGCGGGCGCGTCGCGCAAGCGGGCCTCGGCAACGTCGAGATCATCCTGGGAGACGCTGCACGTCAGACCTTCGAGGTGCCGTTCGATGCCATCTACTCACGCTTCGGCGTGATGTTCTTTCCAGATGCCGTCGCGGCCTTCCGCGAGATGCGTGAGAGCCTGCGACCGAGCGGGCGCCTGGCTTTCGTGTGCTGGCAAGAGCTGGAGCGCAATGACTGGGCTCACGTGCCGCTCATGGCGGCGCGCAGCGTCTCGCCCGATCATCCGATGCCCGCGCTGCTGCAGCCCGGCCAGCCTGGGCCGTTTTACTTTTCCGCTCCCGCGTTCGTCCAGCAGGTGCTCGGCGCTGCGGGTTTCAAGCGCGTGAACATCGAACCCCGCGAGACGATGATTCAACTGGGAGCGGCGCGAGACATCGCCGAGGCAGTGGAGTACTCGATGCAAATTGGGCCATCGGCCCGCTTCATGGCGGACACGGACCCATCGCTCAAGCCCGCGTTCGAGCGGGCGCTGAGCGAAGCCCTTCGCCCCTTTGCAAGCAGCACGGGCGTCTGGATGGCGGCGCGCAGCTTGGTGGTCACCGCGTCTTCGTCTTGAGCCGAGCTCGCTCGGTATGATGGGCGTGCTCCGGGAGATCCCGGTAGGGCACCCGGACGGTAGAGAGGCCAGCGCGCGATGCCAGGCAGCTCGGCACGACCTCACGCGCGACCAGGGACGAGCCTGAGCGGCACCAGCCCGGCAGCCGGGCTTCTGCTCAGCTCATCTCCAAAAACAGCCGATCCGGATCCTCCAGGTACCCGATGATCTCGTAGGCGAACGCCGCCCCCACGTGGCCATCGATGATCCGGTGGTCGAACGACAGCGACACCAGCATCACCTCGCCGATGACGATCTGCCCGTCGCGCACCACCGGCTTCTGCTTCATCTGGTGGATCCCCAGGATCGCGACCTCGGGGAAGTTCAGTATCGGCGTCGCGAACAGCCCCCCTTGCTGGCCGAGCGACGTGATCGTGAACGTCGAGCCG
This sequence comes from Sorangium aterium, assembly GCF_028368935.1. NCBI lineage: Bacteria > Pseudomonadati > Myxococcota > Polyangiales > Polyangiaceae > Sorangium > Sorangium atrum. The sequence continues at coordinate 1,093,372 of NZ_JAQNDK010000004.1, forward strand.
CCGAGATCCTCCGGCTTCACCCGCCCCGACTTCGTGTCCTCGCCGAGCCGCGCGATCTCCTGCGCGATCTCCAGCACGCTCCGCCGATCCGCGTCGCGCACGACAGGCACGATGAGCCCGGCCTCGGTCGCGGACGCGATGCCGATATGATAGCTCTTCTTGACGACGATCTCCTGCGTCGCCTCGTCGAACGCGCTGTTCAACGTCGGGTGCTTCTTGAGCGCCGCGACAACGGCCTTCACGAAGAAGGGCAGGAACGTCAGCTTGACGCCCGCCTTCTCGGCCAGCGGGCGCAGGCGCGCGCGGCGCTCCTTCAGCGCGGAGACGTCGCACTCCTCGACGAAGGTGAAGTGCGCCGCCGTGTGCTTCGACCGCGACATCGCCTCGAAGATCCGCTTGCGCACGCCCCGCAGCGGGATGCGCTCGTCGCCCGGCGCCGTCGGCAACCCCCGGCCGCGCTCTCCCTCGGGTCGGGCCGCTCCCGGCTCCTCGTCCAGCTGGCCGGGCCTCGGCGCCGCCTCGGGCAGCGCCGGGGCCGCCGCGCCCGCTCCCCGCCTCGGGGCCGCCTCCGGCAGCGCCGGGGCCGCCTCCTCGGGCGCCTCGAGCGCCCGCACGTCGTCCTTCGTCACGCGGCCCGCCGGGCCGGTCGGCGGCACGCGCCGCAGGTCGACCCCGAGGTCGCGCGCCAGCTTGCGCGTCGCAGGCGTCGCGAGCGGCTTCTCGTTGAAGTAGGCCGCCCCGCGCGTGCCCGCGCCGATGCTGCCGTTCGCCCACGCGGACCGCGCCGGCGCCACCAGGTTCATCCCCGGGAGGTCCTCCCGGATGTCGCCGACCGCCGTCGCCGCGGGCTCCGCAGCCCCGGACTTCGCGGCCGCCGCCGCGGGCGGCTCCGCAGCCCCGGACTTCGCGCCACCCTGGCGCACCCCCGCCCCCGACGCGGGCGGCGCCGCCGCAGGCCGGTCGTCGAGGTCGAACACGACGAGCACCGAGTGGACGGGGACGACCCCGCCCACCTTGCCCCGCGTCTCCACGATGCGGCCCGTGCGCGGCGACGTGATCGTCACCGTCGCCTTGTCGGTCATCACCTCGACCATCGGCTGGTCCTCGGCGACCATGTCGCCCGGCGACACCAGCCAGGTCACGATCTCGCCCTCGGTGACGCCCTCACCGATGTCCGGAAGCCTGAACTCGTACTTGCCCATGCGTCAGTACCTCGCCGTCTCGAGGATCGCCGGAAGGATACGATGGGACAGGGGGAGATACTCGTTCTCGAGGGTGTACGGGAACGGGGTGTCGAAGCCCGTGACCCGGAGCGGCGGCGCCTCCAGGTGGAGGAACGCCTTCTCGTTGACCAGCGAGACGAGCTCCGCCCCGAGGCCGCAGCTCTTCGGCGCCTCGTGCACCACGATGAACCGGCCCGTCCGTTTCACCGACTCGATCACCGTGTCGATGTCGAGCGGCCACAGCGTGCGCAGATCGATCACCTCGCACTCGACGCCCTGCGCGGCCGCCTGGTTCGCCGCGTCGAGCGCCTCGTAGAGCATTGCGCCCCAGACCACGAGCGTCACGTGCCAGCCCGGCCGGACCACCTTCGCCTGGCCGAGCGGGACCGTGTACTCGCCCTCGGGGACGTCGCCCTTCGCGGCGCGGTAGATGCGCTTCGGCTCGAAGAACAGCACCGGATCCGGGTCCCGGATCGACGAGAGCAGGAGCCCCTTCGCGTCGGCCGGGTTCGACGGGCACACGACCTTCAGGCCCGCCACGTGGACGAACTGCGCCTCGGGCGACTGCGAGTGGTAGTGCCCGCCGCGGATGCCGCCGCCGAACGGCGTCCGGATGACCAGCTTGGACGGGTACTCGCCCCCCGAGCGGTAGCGGTACTTCGCCAGCTCGGACACGATCTGGTCGTACGCGGGATAGATGAAGTCGGCGAACTGGATCTCCGGGATCGGCACGAGCCCGTAGAGCGCCATCCCGATGGCCGTCCCCACGATCCCGTTCTCCGAGAGCGGCGTGTCGATCACCCGGTCGTCCCCGAACTCGTCGAACAGGCCCTGCGTCACGCGGAACACGCCGCCGACCTTGCCGACATCCTCGCCGAGCACGACGACCCGCGAGTCCCGCCGCATCTCGTGGCGTAGCGCGTCGTTGATCGCCTGGACCATGTTCATCTGAGGCATGCTCTTCGTCTCCGTCTCTCGGCCAACAGGTGGGGGTACAACCTCACCGGCGCCCCGGCCCCCCGGGGGTCCTCGCCGATCGCGGGCAGCGGCGCCACCCCCGCCGCGCCGCCGTCCGGCGAGCCGCCATGCCGACGCCGCCGTCCGCGCTGCCTAGTGGCCGCCGTGGCCCTTGGGCCTCGGGCCCGCCTTGAGCTGCTCCCGCTGCTCCACGAGGTGCCAGGGCGGCTCCGCATAGACGTCCTCGAACATCGAGTCGAGCGACGGCGGCGGGACCTTCTCCGAGACAGCGATGCAGGCCTTGACCTCCGCGTCGACCGCCGCCTCGATCTCGCGATCCTGCGCGTCCGTCCAGCCCTGGGTGCGCTCGACGTGCCGCCGGAGCCGCGCGATCGGATCGAGCCGGCGCCACGGGTCGAGCCATGCTTCGGGGCGGTACGCCTTGGGATCATCGCTCGTCGAATGGCCCGACAGGCGGTACGTCATCGCCTCGATGAGCGTCGCGCCCTCGCCGCGCGAGGCGCGCGCGATCGCGTCGCGCGTCACCTTCACGACGGCGAACACGTCGTTGCCGTCGACCCGCACCCCGGGGACGCCGTACGCGACGCCCTTGCTCGCAAACGTGTTGCTCGACGTCTGGCGCTCGGTCGGCACGCTGATCGCCCAGCCGTTGTTCCGGCAGAGGAAGATGATCGGCACCTTGAACACGCCAGCGAAGTTCAGGGCGCTGTGGAAATCCGACGAGCTCGTCGCGCCGTCGCCGAAGTAGGCCAGCGTGACGAGCTCGTCGCGCTTCAGCTTCGCGGCCCACGCGAAGCCGACGGCCTGGGTGATCTGCGTGCCGATGGGCGAGCTCACCGAGCCGAAGTGGCCCTCGCGGTAGGTGTAGTGGTCCGGCATCTGCCGCCCCTTCACCGTGTCGTTCGCGTTGCCGAACATGTTGTCGATGTACCGCTGGAGCGGCAGCCCTCGCCAGAGCGCCGCCCCGAACTCGCGGTAGCAGGGGAACACCCAGTCCTGGGGCCGCGTCGCGGACACGCTGCCGAGGACGGTGGCCTCCTCGCCGAGCGAGCCGATGTGGAACCCGATGCGCCCCTGGCGCTGCAGCGCCACGAGCCGCTCGTCGAGCAGGCGCGTGCGCACCATGGCCTTGTAGAGGGCGATGACCTCCGATGGCTCGAGCTTCGGATCGTGCGCGGGGTCGAGCGAGCCGTCGTCGCGCAGGACCTTGATCACGTCGTCGGCACACGTATCGAGCGGGTGCCGCGCGACGGCAGCCTGCGGCTCGAGGCTTGCCCCTGAGACGTTCGGCGGGCGGTCGGTGGAGTACGTCGCGGTGCTCATCGGTTCGCGGGACACTAACCAAAGGCGCTGCCCGAGACCAGTGCCCAGACGCGGCGCACGCTCATTCGCTTTACGCGTGACGTTGATGTGACGTTGACTCGTCGCAGCGATCTCGCCCGGGGTTTGACTCGCCGCGGCGAGTCAAACCCGCGCGCGCCCTGATGCGCGTCTCCCGCCGTACGCGGCGGCGCTGATGTCCACGCTAGACGTTCACGGGCTCGGCTGCCTGCGCGAGGGCCTCGTCGACGGCGGCCGCGTCGAGCTTGAACCCGCGCGCGAGCTGCTCGAGCACGCCGTGCTCCTGCGCGCTCACGCCGCCGGAGGCGTGCGCCATGGAGGCCGCCACGCGGAGCACCTCGCGCTGGTGCTCGGTCCGCGCGATCGTGCGGGCGACCATGCTGATGCGCTTCTCCAGCCCGTCCTCGGCCAGCATCTCGCCGAGATCGGCGAGGAGCGCCTCGAGCTGCTTCTCGTGGACGAGGTTCTGGCACGCGCCGGCGACGATCGCCTGGAAGCGCCCGCGCTCGTCGTCGTCGAAGTGGCCGTCGGCGTTCGCGACGAGGAACGCGGCCTCGATGATCGTCTCGAAGAGCGCCACCGCGGCGGGATCGAAGCCGGTGGGCATCGTGATGTCTTCGATCGGAGGGCGCGCGCTGTAGGCCCTCGCTGCCTGGGCCAGGATCGACGCCACGCGCACGCGGGGCGCCTCCGAGCCGAGGCGCGAGGCGCCGGGAGCGATGCCGCTGAGGCGCCTGTTGATGGGAGCGGACATCGTGGTGTTGGACCCTCCTGCCGAGCAATACGCTCGGCCAAACGCCGGTAAGCGTCAAGGCGCTTGGCGCGAGCGCCGCTCGGGTGAGCGCCGCTCTAGCGGCGGACTAGGGAGGCTGCCGGGACGAGGCGCGCGGGGGTCGCCGACGCCGTCGCTGGGCCGCCGGGCGGATGGGGCTCGTCGGGGTCGAGCTCTGCGGTGAGGCGGGCGGCCTCGCGGCGCGCCACGGCGAGGCGCTCCTCGAGGAGCGCCTCGACGCCCGCGGGATGCTCGCCGGCTGGGGCGCCCGAGGCGGCGGCGGGGAGCGCTGCGCCGCCTCGGTCCATCAGGCTGCGGACGAAGACCTCGGCCGCCTTGTAGCTCGAGCGAACGAGCGGCGCGCTGGCGGCGTAGAGGAAGCCCATCTCGAGCGCCGCGCGCTCGAACGCGGCGAAGGTCTCGGGCTCGACGAAGCGCTGCACGGGCGCGTGCTTCGAGGAGGGACGGAGGTACTGGCCGATCGTCACGATGTCGACCCCGGCCGCACGCAGGTCGCGGAGCGCCTCCAGCACCTCGTCGTCGGTCTCGCCGATGCCGACCATGACCGAGCTCTTGGTGAGCCGCCGCGGCGCGGGGGCGCTGCCCCCCGCGGCCTCGGCCGCGTCGGCGGCGAGGCGCCGCTGGCGCTCCTTCGCGCGCCGGAGCACGGCGAGCGACTGGTCGTAGCTCGACCGGACGTCGCGGATGACGCGCGTGATGCGGCGGACGACCTCCACGTTGTGGGCGAAGACGTCGGGCCCGGCGTCGACCACCATGTCGACGGCGCTCATGTGGCCCTGGAAGTCGCCGACCAGCGTCTCGATGAGCAGGTCGGGCCGGAGCGCGTGCAGGCGGCTCACCGTGCGGGCGACGTGCTCGGCGCCGCCGTCGAGCAGGTCGTCGCGGTTGACCATCGTCATCACGACGTACTGGAGCGAGAGCCGGGCGATGGCGCGGGCCACGTGCTCCGGCTCCCGCACGTCGACCGCGCCGCGCGGATCGCCCGTCGTGACAGCGCAGAAGCGGCAGCCGCGCGTGCACACGTCGCCGAGGAGCATCACCGTCGCGGTCCCCTCGCGCCAGCACTCGCCGACGTTCGGGCAGCGCGCCTCCTCGCAGACCGTGTGGAGATCGAGCTTGCGGAACGTCTCCTTGAGGTGGTGGTAGGTGTCCCCCCCGGGAGCGCGGACCTTGAGCCATTCAGGTTTGGGCGAGAACTGCGCCATCAGGGGTGTCCTTAGCCCATGCGGCGGGGGAGCGCGAGGGGGAGGGCGCGCGCCGGCTCCGCGGCCCTCTGGCGCGCGGTGCTAGCCGGGCGGTGCTAGCCGGTTGGCGGCGCCGGCGGCACGGAGCGGCTGATCTCGCGCGTCGTCAGCTTGCCGCGCTCGGTGAAGACGGCCGTGACGAGCTCCGCGGGGGTGACGTCGAAGGCCGGGTGCCGGACGGGCACGCCGGGCGGGACGACGCGGCGACCGCCGACGACGGCGAGCTCGTCGCGGCTCCGCTCCTCGATGGGAATCGACACGCCGCTCTCGGTGGCGAGGTCGATCGTGCTCCACGGGGCGGCCACGTAGAACGGGATGCCGTGGTGGCGCGCGAGGCAGGCGAGGCCGTAGGTCCCGATCTTGTTCGCGACGTCGCCGTTCCGCGCGATGCGGTCGGCCCCGACGACGACGGCTCCGACCTCGCCCTTCTGCATGAACCACGCGGCCATCGAGTCGGAGATCACCTCGACCGGGATGCCGTCCCGCTGGAGTTCCCAGGCGGTGAGGCGGGCGCCCTGGAGGTACGGGCGGGTCTCGCACGCGAGCACGCGGAGCGCCTTGCCCTCCTCGATGGCGGCGCGGATCACGCCGAGCGCCGTGCCGTAGCCGCCGGTCGCGAGCGCGCCCGCGTTGCAGTGGGTGAGGACCGTGCCCGACTCCGGCAGGCGCGCCGCGCCGGCGCGGCCCATCTGGTGGCAGGCGGCGACGTCTTCCCGGTGGATCTCGCGGGCGAGCTCGGCGAGCTCCCGCGCGCGCTCCTCGCCGCGGCGCCCGGCGTTCTGCAGGGCCGCGGCGATCGCGCGCCGCACCGCCCACCCGAGGTTCACGGCGGTGGGCCGGGCGGAGGCGAGGTGCTCCCCGGCCGCCCGCATGGCGGCGACGTAGCTGGAGGCGCCCTCGTCGCGGGCGGCGCGCGCGGCGAGCGCCATTCCGTACGCCGCGGCGATGCCGATGGCCGGGGCGCCGCGGACCGCCATGGTCCGGATCGCCTCGGCGACGCCGGCGGAGTCGGTCACGGTGAGGTAGCGCTCGCGCTCGGGCAGCTCGCGCTGCTCGAGGAGGAACACGCGGTCGTCGCCCTGCGCGAGCTCGACGGCCGAGTAGTCGGCGCCGGAGAGGGCCGCGGCCGGCTCCCAGGGCGGCGCCGGCCGCGCGCCATCGCCTGGCCTCGGTGTCTGCTCTGCTTCGAAGCTCGTGCCCATTCAGCCCCTCCCGTTCGAGCGCGACGGCTCCCCTGGCGATCCGTCGTCCGGCCCCTGCGCCTCGGCGCTCGCGGCGAGCCGGCCGCGGATCTCCTCCGCGACGGTCGAGAAGTCCTCCGCCGCGTCGGCCTTGCGGCCCGCAAGGTAGGCGCGGAGCGCGTCGGCGGCGAGCAGCGCGAGGCTCGCGTTGATCCCGCGCGCCGTGAGCGCCTCGATCACGTCGCCGTTCTTGAGCAGCGTCTCCAGGTCGTCGAAGACCGCGGCGAGCTCTGGCCCGGGATCGATGCCGCCGCCGGCGGCGGGGCGCGTCTTCTTGTCGTCCTCGCGGGTCACGGATCGCGCCTCATGATTTGGTGGCCGTCGCCTTGGGGATCGCGGTGAAGGGGAAGTGCGGCGGCTCCACGCCGGGCACGCACTGGTACTTCGAGAAGTCGGTGACGCCCTCCTCGCGGAGCAGCGCCTCGTCGATCCACGCCTTGCCGCGCCGGGCCGACGGCTCGCGCGAGAGCAGCGCGAGCGTCGCGTCGGCGAGGATATCCGCCTTGCGCCAGAGCTCCGGGCCGCCGAGGCCGAAGTTGATCGTGGCGAAGCTCTCGATCGCGGTCGCGGGCCAGAGGGCGTGGGCCGTGATGTTGTGCTCCGCGTACTCGCCGGCGATGGCGTCGGCGATCATCGTCATGCCGAATTTGGAGACCGCATAGGCCCCGTGGTGGGCGCAGGCCTCCGCGTCGACGGGGGGCGACATCATGATGATGTGGCCGTATTTCTGCGCGATCATCTGGGGGAGGACGGCCTGCGAGAGGGCGAACGACGCGCGCACGTTGATGCCCATGATGAGGTCGAACTTCTTCATGGGTGTGTCCACGACATCGGCCCACCAGAGCGCACCCGCGTTGTTGATGAGCGCGTCGATGCGCCCGAGGCGCTCGACGGCGGTGGCGACGGCGCTCCTGCAGGCCTCGTCGTCGCGGACATCGAGCTTGACGGGAAGCGCGCGGCGGCCGAGCTGCTCGACCTCGCGGGCGACGTCGTGGATCGTGCCCGGGAGGCGCGGGTTCTCGGCGACCTCCGTCTTCGCGGCGACGACGATATCGGCGCCTTCTCGCGCGCAGGCGAGGGCGACGGCCCGGCCGATCCCGCGGGAAGCTCCTGTGATGAAGACAACGCGGTCCTTGAGGCGCATGGTTTGCGGTCATAGCACAGGAGCCGCCGCGGGTGCTGCCTCGCGGTTCGCTGTCGAGCGGCCGTGCTGCGAGGTCGCCGCGCCGTCGTTGTAAGGGCGTCAGGCCGTCGGGGCGCCTTTCCACGCGCGCGACGGCCGCCGCGCCGCGCGGGTGAGGCGGCGCGCGCGTACGGCGGGAGGCCACATCCACCACCCCGCGTGTGACGCAGGGGCGAGCTCTGCCGCGACCGTCAGCGGGCGAGGGCCCTCAGGCGAGCTGCGCGGCGTGGCGGTGTGGCGAGGAGCGGGGGAGTCGCGCGGAATGTCATGGGCGTTCGATTGACATGCTGCTGGCATGCGGCCGCCGCTCCCCGGGGAGCACATCGATGCACGAGCCCGGCCGTTCGAGGCTCGCATGACGCTGTCGCTCAGCCGCGCTGTTGATCGCGGTCCGCCGTCGGAGCACGGACACCCACCCTTCGGACCAAGGTAGATGGTGTGTTCTGCTGGGGCCATGTCTCACACCACCTTTGCTTGAAGAAATCCTGTGTCGCCGAGCGTCGCGGAGATCGTTTTCACGGGCCTTGAAAAGATCCAGTGATTCAGCGGCAAATCATGCGCGCCGGCGTGTTTCGTATCTGGACATGCCAGCGGCCAGGTGACACCGTGGTGTGAGCGAATCGAAGGGAGGCGCTGCGCTGCGTGGGATCGCGCTGTGCGCTACTCCGCCCCCTGAACAACGCTGTACTGGGGTGGCCCACCTAGGTGTCGTGTGCCCCGGCGTACATGCCGGCGCGCGCCGCGACGCAGGGATGGGTCGAGCTCAGACGGGCTTAGAGAATCAAGGAGCATGCACATGAGCGCTTTGCACAGGACGCTTGTCCTCGCCTTCATCGCTGGCTGTTCTGCCGTCGGCTGCCTCGCCTCGTCCGAGGTCGGCGAGGAGCCGCCGGCGGAGCTGTCGGAGGACCAGTCCTCGCCGCTCGCGGGGGCGGTCTGCGATACCGCGTCGGAGGGCGCGGACGTCGAGCTCTCCTGTCCAGCTGGCGAGATCATCACGGCGATCCAGTTCGCGAGTTATGGCAGGCCGCGCGGGGTCTGCGGCGGCTACGCGGCCACCGCGTGCAACGCGCCGACGTCGAAGGCCGTCGTGGAGCGCGCGTGTCTCGGAAAGGCGAGCTGTACCGTGCGGGCGAGCAACGCGACCTTCTCTGGCGATCCGTGCAGGAGGACCGCGAAGCGGCTTTACGTGCAGGCGGCGTGCGGCCCCTCGACGCCGGGCAGCGGCGCGGGCGGCTCGACGAGCGGCACGGGAGGCGCGGGCGGCACCGGCGGTACGGGAGGCTCGACGACCGGTACGGGAGGCGCGGGCGGGGCGGGAGGCTCGACGAGTGGCACGGGAGGCGCGGGCGGCACGGGAGGCTCGACGAGCGGCACGGGAGGCGCGGGCGGCTCGACGAGCGGTGAGGTCTGCGGCAATGGGGTTTGCGGCGCGGGCGAGGACTGCTCGAGCTGCTCGAGCGACTGCGGCGCCTGCCAGATGTGCAGCGGCGCCGGGCCCAGCACGACTCCGCTCGACACCGAGGAGCAGGCGTTCCTCACGATCATCAACGAGTATCGCGCGCAGAACGGCCTTGGCGCGCTCTCGGCCTGCACCTCGATGAGCCGCGCTGCTCAGGGGCACAGCGAGGACATGCGCGATCAGAACTATTTCTCGCACACGAGCCTCGACGGCCGGACGCCCTGGACCCGCATGTGCAACGCCTGCTACGAGCTCGGCTGCGGGGGCACCGCCATGGCCGAGAACATCGCCGCTGGCAACTCGGCGGCGCAGGCGACGTTCACTCAGTGGAAGAACTCGGACGGCCACAACAAGAACATGCTCGGCTCCGCTTACAAGGTCATCGGCATCGGGCGGGCGACCGGGGGCGGAACCTACGGGTCCTACTGGACCACGGTGTTCGGCGGCGCCTCCGAGGCGAGCTGCAATTAGGCCGGGCACCCGCGGCGGCGCCCGCCTGCTCGCAGCAGCGTGTCACGCGTGAGGCGTTCTGCCATGGCGGCGCGGCGCGACCCGGGAGCCGAGATGGCCTGGGCCGCGCCGCGCGCCGCAGCGGAGAGCAGTCGCCGAGTGGCGGCCTGGTGATTGCTTCACACCGGGACGGTGGAACAGCAGACCTCCGCGAAAACACATGTCATCTATCTCCTCGGTCCGTACCGGATTCCCGGCTTCCACGGGGAGCGCAACGTGCGTGTCTACATGCCCGACGAGGGGGCGCGTGACGGGCGGCCATCGCCTGTGCTCTTCCTGTTCGATGGGCAGAACGTCTTTCACGACGACCCCTCCTACAGCGGAGGGTGGCACCTTCACGAGGCCGTCCATGATCTTGCAAATCGAGGTCTCGAAGCGCCGGTCCTGGTGGGGATCGATCACGGCGGGCCAGAGCGGTTGACGGAGCTGTCGCCGTTCCCGGGCGACGGCAGCGAAGGGAAGCTCGACGATTTTCTGGGCTGGCTCACCTCCGAGATCGTGCCGGCCGTACAGGAGCGCTTCGCGGTGAGGCGCGACCCGGCCAGCACGGCCATTGGCGGCTCATCCATGGGGGGCCTCGCGGCGCTCTATGCCCATTGGCGTTGCCCCGACGTGTTCGGGGCCGCGCTCTGCATGTCGCCATCGCTCTGGTTCGCCGAGCGGAAGATCTTCGACGTCCTCGCGTCGTTGGCTGTCCCGGCAAGCTCGCGGCTGTACATCGACGCCGGCGCTCAGGAGGACGGCGGCTCGGTGCTGCGCGACGCCGCGCGGCTGGTCGAGCAACTTCGCCAGCAGGGCTACAGGGAGGACAACCTGCTGTTCTGCCTGGATGAGGATGGGACCCACTCCGAGGACGCGTGGCGCCGGCGCGCGCCGGGGGCGCTGCAGTTCCTGTTCACCGAGGCCGCCCGGGAGCAGCAGGGCGGCGTCGGAGCGCTGGAGGGGTCGCAGGAGGCCGCCTGATCTGCTGCGTTTCGGCGCTCTTCGCACCGGCGGCACAGGCCCTGTCGTCTCCTACCGCCGCCCCTTGCTCCGCTTGCGCGTCCCCTGGACGATGCGCGCCGCGTAGCGCGGCGTCGGGGCGGTCGCGCCGAGCGCCGCCGACAGGCGGTCGACCTCCGCATCCGAGAAGGACGTCTTCCGGAGCGCCGCGATCGCGTCCGCCACGACGTCGCGCGACTCCGGGCGCTCCGCCCGCGTCTTCTCCTCGAGCCAGCGCACGACCTCGGGGAAGCGGCCCGCGAGGGCCGCGATCTGCGCGGGCATCCCCTGCCGGAGCAGGCGCAGGCCCTGCAGCCGCTCGTCCGCGCGCGGGGAGCGATCCGAGAGCACGAACGCCTCCTCGAGGCGCTCGACCACCTCCGCGCCCGCCGAGAGCCGGGCGAGCAGCGTGCGCTCGGCGAGCGCCTCGAGCGCGACGTACGCCTGCAGGTAGCCGTCGGTCCAGGACGAGAGCTCGGCGACCACCGCGTCGCCGCGCGCCGCGATGACGGCGCGGAGCGCCGCCACCACCCCGTCGCGCACGACGCGCCGCGGGTCCTCGGCCAGCTCCTCGAGCGCCTCGAGCGGATCCAGCCCGCCCTTCCCGCGGCGCCCGCCGCCTGCGCGCGGCGCCTGCCCCGCTCCGCCCGCCCGCGCCGCGAGCGACGCGAGCGCCTGCGCCGCTACGATGAGCGCGTACTCCTCGGCGGTCGAGCAGAGCGCCCGCACGAGCCGCTCGGCCGGCGCGCCGCGGTCCGCGATCGCCGCGCCGACCGCCCGCGCGAGGTCCAGGTTCACGCGCGGCAAGGGGGCGTTCGGCCCGAGGTCGGGGCCGGGCGCGCGCACCCCGCCGCGCCGGGCGGGCAGCCCGGAGCTGCGGTCGAGCAGCGCGAGCAGCTCGGCCGGATCGCCGAGCTGCACGGCGCGCTCGATCGCCGCATCGATCTTCGGGTTGCGCAGCGCGCCAGGGGGAGTCGCCCCCCGGCGCAGATCCGACGTGTCAGCCATTCAGAACCCCAGGGAAAGACCGACCTCCGGGGAGAGGACGGTGGTCACGGCAGGAAAGGTGAGGCTCGCGCGGAGCGCGAGGTTCAGCGAGAGGGCCTCGATCGGCGCATAGGCAACGCCCGCGCCGACCGACGCGAACCCCTGGCCCGCTTGCCGGGTCGCGAGCAGCGTCTGTCGCCGGGCCTCGACCCTCCCGCTCGGCCCCGGCCTCGTGCAGGGGCTCGTCCTGTCGGAGGGGTCGGCCCCGCAAGCGGTCGCGTCCTCGAGGACCTCCACGTCGACCTCGGTGTCGACCTGCGCGACCCCGGCCGCGGCGAGCACGAACGGGCGCGCGCCGAGCTGCTCGAAGGGCCGCGCGCCGAGGAAGTACTGCGCGCGCGCCTCGAGGTGGAGCGGCAGGAACGAGGCGCCGCCCCCCGTCGTGCCGCCGGCCGCGAAGCCGACGCGGCCGCCGACCGTGAGGTTGTCGAGGACCAGCCGATCGTAGGCGATCGTCACCCGCGACGTCGCGAGCGCGAAGCCGAGGTTCACGTCGTTCGCGACGTCCGGCGTCGGCGTGCCGTCGTACCGGGTCCCGTCGCCGCGCAGGCACACGAAATGGTCGCTCCGCTGCGACGCGACGGTGCACACGTCCCGGCCGGAGAGCAGCGCGACGTCGGGCGAGAAGGTGAGGGCGACCCAGCTCCTCCGGACGTTCGGCGCAGCCTCCGCTGCGGGTCGCGCGACGCACGCGCCGCCGGCACAGGCGAGTCCGGGGCTGCACTGCCGGTCGTCGAGGCATTGCCGCGGGCGCTCCTGCTCCGGAGCCGCGCACTCCGCCGGCGGAGCGTGACCGGGCCAGCGGGGCGGCGTCGAGGCGATGCTCTCCCGGATCTGCGTGACCAGCGGGGCGTCGCGCGCGCCCGCGCTCGCGAGGATCGCGCCGTCCTCGTCGACGGCCGCGACGTGGTAGCGGAGCGTCCCCTTCTTTCCCACCGCGGCGCAGGGCACGTTGATGCCGAACCCCTGGCCCCGCAGCTTCTTCATGACGAGGGAGCGGACCTCGCGCTCGCCGGGCGCCAGGTACCAGACGGTCACCTGCTTCACGCTGGGCAGCAGCTCGGCGGGGACCTCGACATAGAGCGGAACGGGCGTGCGGACGCGCTGCTCGGGCAGCGGCGCGATCTGGATCTGCCCCTCCGCCGCCTCGCCCTCCGCGGGCGACCCGGCCGCTCCAGGCGCCGCGGGCGACCCGGCCGTTCCAGGCGCCGCGGGCGACCCGGCCGCCCCGGCGCCGGTGGCCGCGCGCGCCTGCTCGAACGCGGACGAGGCCTCCGGGTTCGCCAGATCCGGGTCCAGCTTCGCCGACGGATCGACGCGGAGGGCGTCGGCGAAGGCGCCGCGCGCGTCCTCCAGCCCCTTCCTGCCCTGAGCGAGCACGGTGCCCAGCGCGACCAGCAGCCTCGCCTTGACCGCAGGCGAGCAGCCTGACTCGCCGCAGGCGTCGAGCGCGGCCCGGAGCTTGCGCTCCGCCTGGGCGAACCGCGTCTCGAGGTAGTCGGTCCCCATCGCCTCCTTCAGGGCCGCCTCCGCCTGCGCATTCCGCGGCGGAGCCTGCGCGGCCGCGGCGCCCGCGGCGAGCCACCCGGCGACGCCCCCCGCGATCGCGAGGAGCGCGCGCGGCGCGCGGGAAACAGGGCCGTTGCGTGCGGACATCGGCCCGCAACGTAGCCCACCGGTGCGTCCGCGAGCGGTAGAAAAGCTCGGGCGCTGGAGCCCCGCTCACCCGATCCTGGAACACGCCACGCGCAGGAGGGACAAATAATCCACAGGTTGTTCCCAGGTTGTGGAAACCCCGTGGGACCCTGACACCTCCGCGGAGCTGCCGGATCCTGCGCCGATCGCGGGGCGGCAACCCCTCCAAGCGCCGGCGCCAGCCGAAGCCAGCCCGGGCATGGACGCGCCGCCCACACCGATGCAATTGATTTTTCTGCGATTTCTGGCGCTCCGTTGCCCGGCGCGCCGCCCGACTTCCGGGCGCTAAACTCCCTCCTTCGGAACCAATCTGCAACCCAAAAATCACGTTCCCGAGCCCGGTTTGACAGTCCACATGCTTGTCCACAGATTGGCCACCTGATGGCCCCAGACGACGCGCAGGTTTCGTGTCGGACAGGGGGCGCCGGGCGAGTTCTCGCTTGTCTTTCGGGTGGCGATCGACATGCGATTGACAAGCTCGGCGTCGCTGGGCCGCGCGGCGCCGCGCGCGGCGTGCTAGCGGGTGCGCATGCGCGTTCCGGAGATCCCCGAAGAGATGGCGTCGCCCCCGCGCGCCGGCGACCCGCCGGCGCAGGTCGCGGGGCGCCCGCTGATCCGGAGGAGCGCGCGCGTCCCACGTTGGCGCGCGCAGCTCGCCGACCACGACGCGGCCTCGCTCGCGGAGCTGCTCTGCCGGGCCGGCGGCACGGCGTCGGCGGCGCGCTCGGTCGCCGGCAAGGTGGTGCGCCACGCCTTCGGCGCCGAGCCGGGCGCGCAGGTGCCTGCGCCGGCCTGGGACGCTCGCGCGCTCGCCGCCCTGGGCGTCGGGGCCTGGGCGCACGAGGCGTTGCTCGAGCTCGATCCGGCGCCGTCGCTCGAGATCGCCGAGCGGGCGCCGGCGCAGGACGACACGCTCCGGCTCGTCCTCCGCACGCGCGACGGCGCGCTCATCGAGTCGGTGCTCATCCCGGGGCCTGCCCGCACCACGCTCTGCGTCTCGAGCCAGGTCGGCTGCGCCCGGGCCTGCTCGTTCTGCGAGACGGGGCGGCTCGGGCTCGAGCGCCAGCTCGCCGCCGGCGAGATCGTCGATCAGGTCCGGATCGCGCGGGCGCTCGCGGCCGAGCGCGGCGGCGCGCCCCTCAGGAACCTCGTCTTCATGGGGATGGGGGAGCCGTTCGATAACCTCGGCGAGGTGCTGAAGGCCATCCGGCTGCTCACCGATCCGCGGGCCTTCCGGTTCGCGCCGTCGCACGTCACCGTGAGCACCGTCGGGGTGGCGGACAAGATCGAGCCGTTCTTCCGCGAGGCGCGGGCGGAGCTCGCCGTCAGCCTCAACGCCCCGGACGACGCCCGCAGGCAGGCGATCATGCCCGTGAACGCGCGCTTCTCGATGGCGGCGCTGAAGGAGGCGATCGCGCGGGCGCTGCCGCAGGGGCGGCGCGTGCTCTTCGAGTACGTGCTCTTCGATCACTTCAACGACGCCCCGGAGGACGCGGATCTGCTCGCGGCCTACGTCGCCGGGCTCCGGTGCAGGGTGAACGTCATCCCCTGCAACCCCGGCCCGGATCCGGCGCTGCGCCCGCCGTCCGCCGCGCGGCTCGACGCCTTCGTGGCGCGGCTGTCCGGCCTTGGCGTGACGACGCTCGTGCGGCGGCCGCGGGGGCGCGACGTGGGCGGCGCCTGCGGTCAGCTCGCGGGGATGGCCCGCGTCAGGCAGCCAGGGCCAGCGTGAGGGCGGCGCCGCTGGCGAGCGGCGCCCCGACGCGGAGCGCTCCGTGGCCCACCGCGAACGTGCGGGCGATCTTCCCCGAACGCTGGTTCATCCGGGCGAGCACCGCGCGCTTGCCCGCCTCGCCCGTGTGCCCGAGCGTCGCGAGCAAGGAGAGCAGGTCGGTCCAGACCCGGTCGCGCCAGCACTTGAGCAGGTACATCACGACGCTCGAGACGGCGCGCTCCACGTCCCGGCTGAAGGTCGCGACCCGGGCGAGCGGGCAACCATAACGAACGCGCAGGATCGCGAAGATCTCCGGCATCGCCGCCGCGAGAATTTCATTCACAAGGTCGTGGTCGTGACGGTAGCGCCCGAGAAGCCGGGCGTCCTGCGCCGCGCCGTGCTGGACGATGTTCCGGTAGAGCCCGAGGGCCAGGTCGTAGTTGATGTGCGCGTTGATGCCGAGCAGCCCGTGCACCGCCGCCGCCGCCCCGCCCGCGCTGGCGCACCGGAACGCGACGTCCCACGCCTCGACGCCCGTCGACCGCCCTTCCAGCGACGCCGCGAGGGCCGTCAGGTAGTACTCGCAGAAGATCCCCGCCAGGCGCGAGATCCACGCCGGCTCGAGGAACCGGCCGTCCGAGCCGGCGCCGACCGCCTCTTTCACGCGGCGCGTGATCACGGCGTAGACGTCGGGGAACACCGCCCGCGGGTCGTTCCTCTCGCGCAGCCGCGCGGCGACCGTCTCGAGCGCGACCAGCGCCTCGGAGACGTTCGCCGGCGCCATCGTCACGCCCTGCAGGACGGGATGACGCGCGGCGGACACCGCGGGATGGGACGCAGCCAATGACCGCGTCTGCTTGCTCCTCATCGCCAGGGGTTGATCCGAAGTAAGGGTCTTCATGGCTGCGCTGAGCGAGCGAATTCAAGGATCGTGCCCGTATGTCCGGTCCGCAGTCGTACACAGCCACAGGATGTACGAGCGCGCGCAGAACGGCGCTCGAGCGCACGCGACCGGCGCTTGCACGCTCGTTCGCCTGGTCTCCTTTCATGTCGGATTTCCCGCGAATGCAGCGGAGTACGCTCGCCCGTCGGCCCGGACGAACGGGCGAGGTCTTGGTCACGCCCCGCGGCTGCCAGCGGCGGGACCGTCGAGCGGTGACGCGTCAGCGTCGCGCCCAGACGCGGTGACAGCGCAGGCCGGCGCACCAAAGTGCCCCATGGGGCAGATTGTGACGCGCGGACGGATCTCCTCGACGCAAAACAGGGGATCGCCTTACGCCGCGCGCACCCTGGCGGCCTGGGTGCGGCGGTGTGTGCCGGATCGCGCGGGCGTTTTCGGGTTTCGGCCGGCCGGGGGATGCGCCGTATCCTGGGGCGGAGCGCTCCGCGCCTGCGCGCAGCCATCAGCCATCGATCGTCGATGCCGCCCGGCGGCCGCGAGGGCGGTTGCGCTCCTCCGCGGCTGCCCCTGCCGAGCACCATGAGCTTCCTCAAGATCGTCTGTTCCGAGCCCAGAAACGACCTCGCCTCCTTCCTCCAGTCGCTGCCGATCGAGCCCGCGGAGCGGGCCATCGCGCTCGTGATGAGCACCGCGGATCTCGCCTATCCGCTCGTGGCCGCGCGGACCTTCGTCGCGTCGGCGAGGGAGGTGGGCGCGTCGCACCTCCTCTGGGTGGCTCCGTACTTCCCTCCCTCGAGCCGGGTGGGGCAGCAGATCCGCGACGCTGAGGCGTCCGTGCGCGCCTCCGGCCAGCCGGTGACGACGGTGTGGCACGGACCGCTGCTGAGCGCGCTCAGCCTCTGGCGCGAGGACATCCGGCTCCGTCGCGCGCTGCCGCTGCCGCTCGGCGGCGGCGCGTTGCCCTGGGTGGCGCCCGCGGACGTGGCCCGCCGGGCGATCCGCGCGCTCGAGCAGCCCGGCGCGCCGGCGGCCGTCGTCTGCGGCCCCGCCGCGTGCTCGGGCGCCGAGGTGGCGGCCGCGCTCTCCCGCGGCCTCCGCGCCGGCCTGACGAGCGAGCGCTTCGCGTGGCGCCGGTTCGAGGAGATCGATCGCGACCACAACCGCAAGCTCAGCGAGGACGAGCTCCTACCGTACCTCACCGGCCTCGGGATGCACGCCGACGAGGCGAAGGCGCTGCTCCTGGCCGCGGACACGACCGGGGACGGGACCGTCGACTTCGAGGAGTTCACCGCCGGGCTGCGGGGGCGGCTCGACAACCTGGTCCAGCAGCTGCTGCGCGAAGACTCGTTCGAGCTCCGGTACGTGGACACGCCTGCCGATCAAGCCGTGGCGGCGCTGGTCCAGGCGGGCCTGCGGAAGGCGGCGGCCGAGGCGCTGATCGAGGGCTGGGCGAGCCTGGCCAGGGAGGGGATCCCCGCGGACGTCCGCGGGTCCGACGAGGCCTGGCTCGAGCTGCCGCCCGCGAGCGTCGACGCCTGGGCCGAGCGGCACGCGCTCGATTTCGTCAACGTCCACCTCCTGCCCGGGCAGGGGCTGCTCTCGCGGCGCGAGGGGGTCGTCGAGAGCAGCGCCGCGATGGGCGCCCTGGCGGGCAAGGAGGCAGCGATCTCGAAGATCGTGGACGGCGGCGGCCGCATCCTGTCGCTCTCCCGCGCGCTCGACGGGAGCGGCGTCTCGGCGCGGTGGCTCGACGCCCCCATGGAGAGCCTCCGGTGGGTGCCGTGCGGGGATCGCGACAAGCGCCGGGCGCTGCTCGTGTCGAGCGGGCAGCTCACGGGGCTGCACGTCGAGGGCGAATGGCAGGGCCTCCCCTCGGCGATGCGGCTGCTCATGGCGCGCGGCCCGCTGCCCGGCTGGCAGCTCACGACGTTCCGGGAGCTCGGCGAGCTGAAGATCGATCAGCCCGCGGCGCTGTTCGAGCCGAACGAGGTCGTGTGCAACTGCGCCGGGGTCAAGCGCGGGCAGATCACGAGCCTCATCGAGGCCGGGTGCGCGACGCCCGCCGAGCTGTCGGAGCGGACGCGGGCGGGCCAGATCTGCGGCGGCTGCGCCCCGGCGGTCGCCGAGATGTTCGGCGGATCGAGCCTCCAGCAGGCCGAGGTGAAGGCCGCGCGGGAGCTCTCCCCCGGGATCTTCCAGATCACGCTCGCGCCGGTCGGCGGCGCGCCTGCGGCGTCGGTGCCCGGGCAGCACGTGCTCGTGCAGGGCTACCTCGATCGGCGCTGGGTGGCGCGCGCGTACACGCTCTCGGCGCCGGCGCGCGCCGGCGGCGACTACGAGATCACGGTGAAGCGCGAGGAGCTCGGGGTGTTCTCGCGGTGGCTGTGCGAGCGCGCCGCGGCCTCGCTGCTCCGCGCGTCGGCCCCGAAGGGCAGCTTCGTCCTTCCGGCGCCGCCCGTGGAGCGGGTGGTGTTCCTCGCGGGCGGGATCGGCGTCACGCCGGCGATGGCGATGCTGCGGGCGCTCGACGGGAGGGCCGGCCGCCCCAACGCGCGGGCCTTCCTCCTCGATTGGTCGGCGTCGCGCGCCGCGGATTTCGCCTATTTCGAGGAGGATCTGCGCGCGATCGCCGGCCGGACGCCCGGCGTCGCGTTCCGCTTGCGGGCGACGAAGGCGGAGGGGCGGCTGTCCAGGGAGCAGGTGGCCGAGCTGTATCCTTACCGGCCGGGATCGCGGGCGCTCGTGTGCGGGCCCGATGCCTTCATGCGCGACGCGCAGGAGCACCTGCGCGCGGTGGGCTGGCCGCCGGACGCCATCGAGCAGGAGCTGTTCAGCTCGAACGTCGACACCGCCGGCGAGGTCCGCCCGACGCCGCTCCGGCGCGTCGGCGCGGCGCGGGCGGCTGGCGGCGTGTGTCCGGTCGAGCACGGGTCGTTCCACGTGACCCCCACCGCGCCCGAGGCGGTGCCGACCGAGGCCGAGGCGTTCCTGCGCCAGTGCTACGCGGAGCTCGGGGTGCCCTCGGCGGTGGAAGAGCGCTGGCAGGAGGTGCGGGCGAGCCTGGAGAAGCACGGGACGTACACGCACCTGCCCGACGAGCTCGCCTATGGCGCCCGGCTCGCGTGGCGCAACAGCTCGCGCTGCATCGGGCGCTTCTTCTGGTCGACGCTCCACGTGCGCGATCTGCGCCACCTGAAGACGGAGGAGGAGATCTTCCAGGCGCTGGTGGAGCACCTCGATCTGGCGACCAACGGGGGCGACATCCGGGCGACCATGACGGTGTTCAGGCCGGGTGAGCCGCGGATCCGCATCTGGAACGGTCAGCTGGTCCGCTATGCGGGCTACCGGCTCCCGGAGGGCGGCATCCTCGGCGATCCTGGGAACGTGGAGCTGACGGACCAGGCGCTCGCGCTGGGCTGGCCGGGCGGGGAGCGGACGCGCTTCGATCTGCTGCCGCTGATCATCCAGATCGGCGATGGCCGGCCGAAGTGGTTCGAGCTGCCGCGGGAGAAGGTGCTCGAGGTGCCGATCGAGCACCCGCGGTATGGATGGTTCGCCGAGCTCGGGCTGAAGTGGCACGCGCTGCCGGCGGTCTCCAACCTGGCCCTCGATCTCGGGGGGATCCAGTACTCGGCGGCGCCGTTCAACGGCTTTTACATGGGCACCGAGATCGGCGCGCGCAACCTGAGCGACGTGACGCGGTACGATCAGCTGCCGCTCATCGCGGATCGCCTGGGGCTGGACCGGACGCGCAGCGACACGCTGTGGCAGGACGCGGCGCTGGTCGAGCTGAACGTCGCGGTGCTGCACTCGTTCCGGCAGGCCAAGGTGCGGATGATGGACCACCACACGCTGTCGGAGTACTTCAAGAAGTTCGAGCAGCAGGAGCGGCAGTGCGAGCGCCCGGTCTATGCGGACTGGACGTGGATCGTCCCGCCGATGTCGGCGTCGACCATGGCGGTGTTCCACACGAACATGGAGAACAAGATCCTGAAGCCGAACTATCTGTATCAGGACGATCCGTGGAAGGAGCGGAAGGGGTAGCGGCGGAGGCGCATCCACGAGCGGACGCCGGAAGCTGGTAACGCGTCACCTGAGTTCGTCACTGGCTGTGAGAGAGGTGTTGCCGAGACGCCTGGCCCCCGGAGGGGGTGCTCGTCGCGCGGGCGCGGGGTGGGGCCCCGCCGAACTCGGTCCCTGGATGTGAGCGAGGTGTTGCCGAGACGCCCGGCCCCCGGAGGGGGTGCTCGTCGCGCGGGCGCGGGGTGGGGCCCCGCCGAACTCGCCTGAGCCCTCTCTCCTCCGGCAGAGCCGGAGGCGAGAGGGCTCAGGCTCAGACATCGGCCCATCCCCACCCCGCGCCCGCGCGACGAGCACCCCCTCCGGGGGCCTACCGCGGACGCAGAACCAGGAGGAACTCAGGCGCTCATGCGGGCCGCCGACACGGGCGGACATGCGCGAGGGGGGGCGGAGGGGGTACGCGACGGATCGAGTGAGCCGCGAGGGGGTGGCGGAGGGGGGGCGCAACGGATCGAGTGAGCCGCGAGGGGGTGGCGGAGGGGGGGCGCAACGGATCGAGTGAGCCGCGAGGGGGTGGCGGAGGGGGGGCGCAACGGATCGAGTGAACCGCGAGGGGGTGGCGGAGGGGGTACGCAACGGATCGAGTGAACCGCGAGGGGGTGGCGGAGGGGGGTGCACAACGGATCGAGTGCGCCGCGAGGGGGTGGCGGAGGGGGGTGCGCAACGGATCGAGTGCGCCGCGACAGCGTGGCGCTCGGTACGAGCGAGTACATGGCGCCCGAGCAGGCGACGGGATGGTTCGCGAGATCGACGGCCGGACCGATGTCTTCGGCCTCGGCGCCACGATGTTTCGGGTGCTCTCCGGTCGCGCGATCCACGGCGACGTGGCCGATGCGCGCCTGCTCATCGCCGCGGCGACGGAGCGGGCGTCGTCGCTCGCGCTGTGGGCGCCGGACGTGCCCTCGGAGGTGTGCGACGTGCGCGACGTCGTGGATCGCGCCCTCGCGTTCCACAAGGTCGAGCGTTACCCCGACGCGGCGACGATGCGCGCCGACGTCCGCGCGGTGCGTGCGGGCCGCCTGCCGCCGTACGTCGTGGCCGTCGAGGAAGGGCGGATCCCGGCGGGGGACCCGCTTCCTCGTCGCTGAGGGAGCCCACCTCGCGAAGGGCGCCCTGCGCGGCCGCGGCGCGCGTCAGCGGCCGCGGGCGCAGCGGAGCCGGCCGTTGTCGTTCGCGATATCTCCTCTGCACCTCCTGAAGTCGTCCAGACGTGTCCTGTTGAAGCGTCCCCGCCGGTCCTCGCACTTGGCGAACAGCGTGCCTCGCTCCGTCCGGATGTCCCTGCACGTCCTGCTATAGGAGCCGCGTGGTGGCCGATCGCGCTCCTGAGCTTGCGCCACATCGCTGCTGGACAGCACGGCGGACAGCGAGAGCGCGCCGAGGATCAGCGCGCCGAGCAACTTCTTCATGGTTCCCCCCTTTGGCGCACCGCCCTGCGGAGCGGTGCTGTTGACGATCTCCTGGGGCGGGCGCTCCGGATGCGCAATCCTGCTGGAACCGGGGCCCTGGTCCGAGCGTGGACCATCGAGCCGCAGAGACGCGGCAGGCGCGGAGAGGCGTGGAGGCCGGAGCGCTGGTCTTCTGCGCTCTGAAGCCGTGATTCTCCGTGCCTCCGTGGAACGAGCTCTCTGCATCGTCCAGAGCGCGTCGGCCTGTTCGTGCTCTGATACGTGGGCGGCGCGTCCATCGTGCCGGGATGTGATACGTGGAGATGGCTAGAGCATCGAACACGTTGAAGTCCCGAAGAAATCAACGGAAGGGAAGACAAACCGCAAGGGGCGCAAGGGGAAGACGAAGACTATCTCGTCCCTGATCACTTGCGCCCCTCCGCCCTTGCGGTTTGTCTCTTTCTCGCATTCCTGGCCCTTGGCGCTGGACGGGAGGCCGACGGACGTGGGCTGCATCCACGCGGTCTGCTCGCACCCTGCCGGCGCACCGCCGGCAGGGACATTTCGCGTCCGCCACGCGGCGGCGCTCGCGCTTTGTGACGAGCGGTATCCAGCGGCGCTGCGCTGCACGGCGCAGCCGGAGATCTACGAGCCGGTCGGCTCTCGGGCCGTCGACGAGCACAAGGTCGTCGATGGTGCCGCGCCGCGGCTCGACCGGCGGCCCGTGCGGCGCGTCGAGCTCTTCGCCTGCCCGGACGCGCTCGGCATGGCGGCGACGGCGGAGCCGCACGTCTTCGTGGACGGCGACGATGCCATCGGCGGCGCGGGCGCTGTGCGGCTCATGGTGCGAGGGCCCTTTCCGGGAGGGCCGCTCATGCTGCCGCGGCCGTTCCGGTGCCGAGGTGCGCCGGCGGCGGCGCTCAGCGCAGGGCCTGCTCTGCGCTGGACGCCGCAAGCGCCTGACCGAGCCACCGCTCCAGCGTCGCGAGGTCGGTGCACGTCTCGATGCGCGCCGCATCCTCCGGGGCGAGCCCGAGCTGCCGGTGTGCAAGCACGCGGCGCAGGGCCGCGCGCGCCTCGTCGAGGCGACCCTCGAGGCGGCCTTCGTCGACCAGACGCTGCTTCATCTTGGGATTGGCCGTGAGCAGGACCTCCAGGATGCGGTCCTGACGCGCGTCGATCTCGGGATCGCCGGTCCTGGCGAACCGCCACAGGAGCTCCTCACGGGCCATCATCGACATGGGCAGGTACTGTAGCATGGACAGCACCCATTCAAGCGGCCGGCGCGGCGCCACCCAGCGGGCGAACTCGTCGAGCGGCTGCCCATTCGAAGCATGATGAAAGGTGCAATTCTCGAACTGAAACGGAGCTGTCCCCGTAAAGCACCTGGCAGGTACGTTGCAGCCGGTATCTCGCCGTCAATGGCCTCGCGGACCCGCTGAGAGCATGTTATGCACGAGGGCGTGCGAGTCTTCTTCACGATCGCGATGTCCGTCACGTCGGCTGCCGTCGGCTTGAGCAGCGCTGGTTGTGCCGACGATCACGTCCCCGCCTCAGGAAGCCAATCCGGCGGCGGCGGGGGTCTCGGCGGCAACGGCC
Organism: Sorangium aterium; assembly: GCF_028368935.1. Classification (NCBI taxonomy): domain Bacteria; kingdom Pseudomonadati; phylum Myxococcota; order Polyangiales; family Polyangiaceae; genus Sorangium; species Sorangium atrum. Next base: position 1,116,752 of record NZ_JAQNDK010000004.1, read on the forward strand.
TCGGTGGCAACGGCCCCGCCGGCGGGGGTCTCGGTGGCAACGGCCTCGGCGGCGGCGCGGAGGCGTCGTCCGCATCGAGCAGCGCAGACGCGTCCAGCTCGGCCGGCGCCGGGGGAGGGGAGGAGGGACAGCTCGACAGGTTCGGGATAGCGATGCTGCGGCCCACGCTGCCTTCGGGCAAAGCGTGGTTCTCGACCTGGGACAACGGCGCCGCGCGCAGCTTTTCGGGGATCGACCCGGCCGATGCCTGGTTCGACGCCGACCACGGCGATGCGTCCTATGACACCGACGGCCAGGGCATTCTCAAGATCAGCGGCCGCGTCCCGCGGATGTACGTGCACGACCCTGCGCTCGCCGATTCATGGCGCGACGTCGAGGTGACGATGTATTTCCTGCGGGCCGCCGACGACGGGACACCTTATGGCGGCCTCGTCGCCATGACGCGCACCAACCACGGCACGATCGGGGACGAGGACGTCAACCAATGCGACACGCGCGGGATCGCCGCCCGCATGCGGTATGACGGCAAGATCGATTTCGAAAAGGAGACGAATCACCCCGCGTCGACGGCCATTCTCAGCAAGACGTACTGGGAAGGCGGCATGCCGGAGCAGGTATGGATCGGGTACAAGCAGCTCGTCTATGACCTGCCGAACGGCGATGTGAAGCAGGAGCTCTGGATCGACGAGACCGACGGCGCGAGCGGAGGCACCTGGGTGAAGATCCACGAGCACGTCGACCAGGGGACCGACTTCGGCGTGGGCGGCGAGCCCTGTCGGCCGGGCGTCGATCCCGCAATGAGGCTCACGCGGGAGCCGACACGGGAGGGCTCGGAGACCGGTAAGCCCAACATCAGCGTCTATTTCCGGAGCGACGGGGTGGGCTCCGACGGGCTCCTCTACAAGAAGGGCAGCGTCCGCGAGATCGTGCCCTGACGGCGCCCGCGCACGGACGCATGACGGAACGCGCGAGCGACCGGTTCCTGGGGGAGCGCCGGGGTGGCTAGGGTATGCTCGGCGGCGGATGCCCAGCTTGTCGCCGAATTCCTCCGGAGCCCCGCTCGGGCAGGGCGCCAGCCTCGGCCCCTTCCGGCTCGTCCGGCAGCTGGGCAGCGGCGGGTTCGCGCCGGTCTGGCTGGCCGAGGAGGTCTACGAAGGCAGGAAGCTCCGCGACGTCGCCATCAAGCTCTTCTTCGTACCAGAGCAGCTCGCGGGCTCCTCCGACGCGACGGCGGCGTGGCGAGACACGATTCTCGACGAGGCGCAGGCGCTCTGCCGGGTCGAGCACCCGAACGTCGTGCGGTTCTATTCGTTCCAGCGCGACGACGCCCTCGGCGTGGTCGGCCTGGTGATGGAGTATGTGGCCGGCACGAGCCTCGATGAGCTCTCTCGCGAGGCCGGCCGGCTCCCCGAGCGCGTCGTCCTCGAAGCGGCGTCCGCCGTCGCCTGGGCGCTCTCCGCTGTGCACACCGCCGGGCTCGTCCATCGGGACGTCAAGCCCGCCAACGTCGTCCGGGGGTTGGGCGTCTACAAGCTGATCGATTTCGGGATCTCCGGGGGAAACGCGCGGAGCTGGGTCGAGGGGGGGCGCACCGCCCCCACCGGGCCGCCGCCGACCGTGGCGGTCGACGGTTACTCCGGCACGGTGCTGGCCGAGGAGCCGGCCGGCGCGACCATGACCTTGAGCGTGCCCGTGGTCGCCGGCGGCGTCCGGGAGCTGGGCTCCGTGCTCGCGGGCACACCCGGCTACATCGCTCCAGAGTGCGCCGTCGGCCAGTCCGCCACGCCCGCCAGCGATCTCTACGCGCTCGGCGTCCTGATCTTCCGCCTGAGGACCGGCAGCCTCCCCGCCGAGATCGAGCGGCGCAGCGGAGAGCAGGCGCACTGGCTCTTCGTGCCGCGGCGGCCGGCTCCCCCGCTCGAGGCGCTCGTGCCCGACCCGACGACGGCGACCGGGCTCCTCTCTCGCCTCACCGCGACGCTGATCGCCCTGGATCCTCAGAGCCGCCCCCGGCACGCCGATCAGGTCGCGCGCGAGCTCGATCGCATCCTCGCCGCGCTCGATCCCGAGCTCGCCCCGCCAGGGAGCAAGGAAGGGTCGCAGCCGCCAGTTCGCGGGTCCGAGCGATCAGCGCGGCCGCTATCCGAGGACCGCCCCGCGCGACCGCTACCCGAGGACCGCCCCCCGCGGCCGCCGCTTGAGGACCGTCCCGCGCGGCCGCCGCTCCTCGGGCGGCGGGCCGAGCTCGACGCGATCGCGCGCGCTGCGCAGGCCGCGCAGGAGGGCCGCGTGCGCGGGATCGTGGTGGGCGGCCATCAGGGGATCGGGCGCAGCCGGCTGCTCGACGCCGCGGTCGAGCGCACCGGCTGGGACCTGCGCCACGTCGTCCGGCTCCGGTGCCTGCCGGAGCGACGCAGCCCGTTCTATCCGCTGCGCCGCGCCGCCGAGGAGCTCGTCGAGAGCGACGTCCCCGAGCTTCGCGCGCTCCCCGCGGCGCTGGAGCGGGCGCTGTCTCCGGCGCTGCTCCCCTCCGCGGACGAGGTCGCGCACACGGTCGAGGCCATCGAGGACGCGCTGCTGCGGGCGAGCGCCCGCGAGCCGCTGCTGCTCCTCGTCGACGATCTGCAATGGGCCGACGCGGCGACGCTGGAGCTGATCAAGCTGCTCCTGCGGCGCGCCGCCGCGGAAGGGCAGGGCCGGCTGCTCGTTGTGGCGGCCGCGCGCAGCGAGCCGAGCCGGCCGGCGCCCCTGCGCGCCCTGCTGGGCGAGGTGCGCGCGCGGGTGTGCCCCGGGGTGGCCTACCTCGGCCTCGCGCCGCTCGATCTCGAGGCCGCCGCCGAGCTCGCGCAGGCGGTGGGCCGAGGCCTGCACCTGGAGGGCACGCTGGGCGGGGCCGCGGCGCCCGCCGCCCCGCTCGCGCCCGCGCTGGAGCGGGCCGTGGTCGCGACGTCCGGGGGCGTGCCCTTCTACATCGTGCACGCGCTCATGGCGTGGCACGAGAGCGGCGCCCTGGCGCTCGGCGACGGGAGCCTCTGCGCCGCGGACGACCGGGCCCTGCGGGGGGAGGTCCCCGGCGTGGCCGATCTGCTCGAGGCCCGGGTGGCCTCGTTCGCGGCCGACAGCGCCGCCGAGCGCAGCGCCCTGCGGACCCTCGCCGCGGTGGCGCTCTGCGGCGGCGGGCTCGGCGTCGACGTGCTCCTGCGCGTCGTGGGGGACGACGAGCGCGCCGAGGCGGCGCTCGAGGCGCTCGTCGGCGCGGGCGTGCTGACGGCCTCCGGCGACGCGCAGGAGTACAGCTTCCCGCAGGAGATGCTGCGGCAGGCGGCGCTCCACCTGACGCAGCGGCGGCCGTGGTTCCAGCGGCTGCACAGGGCGCTGCTCGACGCGCTCGCGGAGGGCGCGCAGGGGCGCGTGGACGCGGGGCTCCTCGGCGCGGGCTACGAGCGGCTCGGCGCCGTGGCCGAGGCGCGCCGCTGGCTCGGCCGCGCGATGGCCGAGGCGGCCGCCGCAGGGCTCTTCGAGGAGGCGGCGGCGCTCGCGGATCGGCTGGCCGCGCTCGCGGCGGATCCCGAGGCGCGCGCCGGCCTGGAGATCGACGCGGTCCGGGCGCTCATCCAGGGACGGAAGCTCGAGGAGGCGAGCCGGCGGCTCGTGCGCTTCTCGGAGCACGCCGTCGTGGCGCGCGGCGGGCCGCTCGACGTGCGTCGGCGCATCCACCGGCTCGAGGTGGCGCGCGGACTCAGCGAGGCGGGGGCCGACGATCCGGGGCTGCTCGCCGACGCGGACGCGCTCGGCGAGGCCGCGCTCCGCTGCGAGGCGCGGATGGCGCTCGCGGGGGTGGCCGCCGGGGATCGCGCGATGGAGCTCGCGGGCGAGGCGGTGGAGCTCGCGGCGGGCGCGGGCCCCGCGGCCGAGCTCGCGGCCCGCGTGCTCCGGTGCGAGCTGAACTACGCCCAGAACCGCCGCGATCACGGGCTGCTGGAGCGCGACCTCCAGCGCGCGCTCGCCATCGCGGCGCCGCTGGCCTCGGCGTGGCACAGGGTCCACATCGGGGGCGATCTCGCGGTGCTCGAGGCCGAGCTGGGGCGGACCGGCGTGGCGATCGACCGGCTGCGCAGGCTCGTCGCCGAGGCCGAGCAGCAGGGGATGCGGGGCCAGCTCCGGCTGCTCCTGCAGAACCTCTCGGCCTTCCTGATGCGCGAGGGGCGCGCCGCCGAGGCGGCGGAGGTCGCGCAGCGGACCGCGGAGCTCGCGGCGCAGGACGGGGATCCCGCGCTCCGCGCGGCGGCGCTCTCGCTCCTGGCGGCGGCGCTCACGCGGGCGGGCCGGCCCGCCGCCGCGCTGGAGAGCGCGGATCAGGCCGAGCAGCTCCAGCGGGCGCGGGGGGACCGGTACCACGCGCTGACGCTGCTCCGGCGCGCCGAGATTCACTGGGAGCTGGAGCGGGTGGGGGACGCCCTGGAGGACGCGGTGGAGGCCCGGCGCGTGGCCGAGGAGCACGGCGACGACAGCATCGCCGCCGGCGCGCGCCTCTGGGCGGCGCTGCGCCGCGCGCAGCTCGGCAAGATCGATACGGAGCGCCGGCGGCTCGTCGGGGAGGTGCGCGCGTCGAGCCCGCGCGTCATCGGCCTCCTGCGGGGCCTCCTGCCGGAGATGGCGGCGTGGCTCGACGAGGGGTGATCGCATCGTCGGCTTGAGCGCCACGGCCGGCTTAGAAGGCGCGTGACGATGCAAAGGCGGACGAGAAAGCGCCGGAGCGCGAGCACACCAGGGCCGGCGGAGTGCGATGGGCAACAGCGCGCGTGCGCATGCATTCCTCCACACGCTCACCCTTGTGGCGCGACGGGTACCAAGCGGGCCAGCGGCCCGGGGGCGGCCCGCTAGAGCGAGGCGAGGAGGGGTCGAGGGCCAGCTCCTTGTCGCTTTCGCGGCGGCGCTCGCCGCGTGACGCGCCGGTGCTACTTACGGATGCCACGGATCTTCTCTCACGAAATCGACACCCACCGGCCGGAAGCCCTGGTAGCCTCCAGCGCGGTGCTCGTCCTGTTGCGACATCGAGGCGCTCGCGCAGCGAAGGTCGTCGCTCGGGCGCGACTTTCCTCTTGACCCTGCACGGGCTCCTCGCGCGCACGCGCGTGCCACAGGTCGACTCGCCGGGCCAAGAAAGCGGACGACGTCCACGAGCCGGCGCTGGTAGCCTCCCGGCCATGCCGATCGAACCGCCCGACCCGCTGAACCTCGCCCGCTTTTTCCAGCACTTCCTCGTCTTCATCGGCCTCGGGACCGCCGTGCTCCCCCGAGCCCTCCAGCGACCGCGCCGGCGCTACCGGAAGCCGTAGGAGGCGCGAGCTCGCCCCGGACACCTCCCGTGCTCCTGCACCGGAGGCGCGCCGTTTTTGGCCCGAAACGAAGCCCCGCGTACCGTCGGCGGGTGATCCCCTCGCTGTACGGGCTCGCCGTCCTGTCGGCGGCCCTGGCCTTGGTCGTCGCGCGGTATCGCCCCGAGCACCGCCCCATCGCATGGCTCCTCGGGTACGGGGTTGTCTCCGACGTCGTGCGTCGGGTCATCCGACTCTACGTCTTGCAGCCGGCGCGGGCCGAGCTCGGGGGAGCCCCATTCACGGGTTGGGTTCGCGTCGCCGGGCACGTCGAGAGCGCCTTGTTCGTCGGCTGGATGGCCGGGGTGGCGGCGCTCGCGGTGTGGACCTTCAGCCGTCGGCGCCCGTGGGGTGTGCTCACGGTGTACGTCGTGGCGATCGCGGGCCTTGCTGCCGGATACCCCACCTTCCGAGGTGAGCTCCTCGGCAAGGCCTACTTCGCCTTGCAGCTCGCGGCGCTTTGCACGTCCGTCGGCTGTCTGCTGCTGTGGTTCACCGGGAGGGAGCGGGCGAGGGTTCACCACGTCGCGACAGGCCTGATCATCATCACCGAGCTGTCGATGCTCGCGGGCCCCTACCGCTTCGGCGTCTTCACTGCTTGGGATCTCGCGCAGTCGATGCTGATCGCGCTGTACGTCACGATCGTTCCTGTTCAGGGGGTAGCGGTATGGCGACGGACGCAGTAGCGTTTACCCTCGCTCAGCTCGTCGTTTTCCTTCTCGCAATCGTCGTTCACAACCGGCGCTTCGCGCCAAGGCGCCTCACGTCTGCCGAGCTCGTCGCGCAAGCAGGCGTCGTCAGCGCCCTCGTAGCGCGCTACCTCCGAGGTCGCCGGGCGACACGCGAGGATGTCAAAGACCTCGCGCAAGACGTGCTCCTCGCCGCGTGGGAGGCCAGCGAAGAGGACCGCTACCGCCCCGACCCGGACGTGCAGCCCGCAGAAGCGCTTCGTGTCTGGATACGGGCGCTGGCCTATCACCGCGTCCGCCATCACCTCGAAAGTGCCCGGGTGCAACGCGAGGAGATCGTCGCGACCCCGCCCCACGCCGAGCACGAGGCACCGACTCCTGATCAGGCCATCGAGCGCGAGGAGCGGCGCCTTGCCTTCCTCGAGGCGCTGCACCAGCTACCCGTGCACGAGGGCGACGTGATCATTGCCCACGATATCTTCGAGATGTCGATCGAGGACGTGGCCGAGCAGCAAGACGCGCCGGTCAGCACGGCTTACAGGTGGCGCTCCCGCGGGATCGAGGCGCTGATCAGGGCGCTGCGGCCGCGGCGAGGGTGAGCGACGGGCGGACCTGAACGCCTTGCCCCGCCGCGCGCCCACGGGCAGGCTTCCGTCATGGGTCAGCCCGCCAAGAAGCAGCGCCGCGCCACGTACGCCGACCTCGAGGCCGTCCCGCCGAACAAGGTGGCGGAGCTCATCCGGGGCGTGCTCCACGTCATGCCCCGGCCGGCGCCGCGACATGCGAACGCCGCGTCGTCGCTGGGGGCCGACCTGCACGGCGCCTTCCAGCGCGGACGAGGGGGCCCCGGCGGCTGGTGGATCCTGGACGAGCCCGAGCTGCACTTCCCCGACCCGCACGCGCCTGGTGAGATCGACGCGCTCGTGCCGGACATCGCCGGCTGGCGCCGCGAGCGCATGCCCGAGCTGCCCGAGACGGCGTACTTCGCGCTCGCCCCGGACTGGATCTGCGAGATCCTGAGCGCCTCCACCGAGGACGTCGACCGCGACGAGAAGATGCCGATCTACGCGCGCGAGGGCGTGCGGCACGCGTGGCTGGTCGACCCCATCCAGCGGACGCTGGAGGTGTACGTGCTCGGCGCGGATCGCCGCTGGGGACCTGCGGTCGTCCACCGTGACGCCGCCCGCGTCCGCGTCGAGCCATTCGACGCCGTCGAGCTCGATCTCTCGGTGCCCTGGGCGAGGTGACCTGCAGCCGCGCTGACGCGGGTGCTTCGGCCGCAGCGCCGGTGAGGGCGACGCTCAGGTCGTCAAGCCGATCAAGGCTTGTCATCCGGGCCTCTGGGACCCGCGAGTCCCCAATCGACGAGCGAATCGTGACCCCCGGCGGCGACCGCCGCTGGCAACCCGCTCTCCGTGAAGTTCTTCCCGACCGCCGGGCCACCGTCGGCCTTGGGAGCGCAAGGGCTGCGGCGATCTCGAGCGTCGTCGTCCGGTGTGGAGCCCGCACGATCACGCGTCGGTCTCCTTGACAAGGCGGGGCAACCGTAAGGTACGCTACCTTTCCACGATGCGTGGGGGCGGCACGACGGGGTGGGGTCGGAGCTCAAGGCGCTCCACGCTGAGGCGGCGGTCAGCGGTCAAGGGGGCTGATGACGTCGAGAAGGCCGCGGTCGATGACGTGGGTGTAGATCATTGTGGTCCGCACATCGTTGTGGCCGAGCAGCGTCTGGATCGTCCGGCGGTCGATGCCCGCCTCGAGCAGGTTGGTCGCGAAGCTGTGGCGGAGGGGTTGGCATGTCGCGCGCTTGGCGAGCCCCGCCGCGCGTCCGGCGTCGCGCACGGCCCTTTGCGCTGCCGATTCGTGCAGGTGGTAGAGGACCTGTCGGCCAGTCGCTGGATCGGTGCAAGGGCGAGAGGCGGGGAAGAGATATTGCCAGGCGAGGCTGGTGGCTGCTCTTGGCAGTTTCCCTCGGAGAGCGTGGGGCAGGTCGACCTCGCCGCGACCAGCCGCGAGCTCCTTCTCGTGCCGCCGCGCTACGGAGTCGAGCTGAGCGTGCAGCTCGTCGCGCGCTCAAGCGGGGAGCAAGGCCGGCCGATCGTGCTGCCCTTTCCCGCGGCGCACCATGATTTGCCGTCGATCGAGGTCGACGTCTTGGACGCGAATCGAAAGTGCTTCGAGGAGCCGGAGGCCGCTTCCGTAGAGGAGCTCGCCGATGAGCCGAACAGGCGGGACGAGGTGTTCGAGCAAGGTGAGCGTCTCATGCCGCGAGAGAACCGAGGGGAGATGCTCCGGCCGGCGTGCGCGTTCGAGCGCTTCGAGCCGGGGTATCTGCAGATCGAGAACCCACTTGTAAAGGAAGAGGAGCACGCACAGCGCTTGGTTCTGCGTGGATGCCGCGGTGCGGCGTGCGACTGCAAGCTCGTTGAGGAAAGCCGTGACCTCTTCCGCGCCCATCTGCGGTGGGTGCTTGCCGCTGTGGAAGCGGATGAATTGCCGGATCCAGTGGACAATTGCCTCTTCGGTGCGCTGAGAGCAATGCAGGCGTCGTATGGTGGCGCGTACGGCTTCGATGATGGCCATGTGGATGGTCCTGCGTGCGCAGGGCCGGTTCGTCGGACACGCACTGGCCCTCATCGGCGCGAGGCGGGCGCGAGTTGCGGCGACCGGGGGATACGTCGACCGGGCTCTGGTCGCTCGGGGCACCCAGCCGTCGGCGCGAATTTTGCGCGACGACACGCCGTCGCCGTCCGAGACCTAGCAACGGGAATACGTAGTTACGCAGCGGCGGCCTATCTCCGTGATCCCGCAGATAGGCTGCGGAAGGTCGAGGCTATCTGTGGGATCACGGAGATAGGCCAGGACGGGCCGCGACTTGTCCTCGGGAATATGGAGATAGGGTGCCACGGTTCGCGGCCCACATGGGGAAATGCGTAGATATGTCGTGCATCACAGCTGATTGCGACGTTCGGCAGATGAGCGTCGGCGCGGGCCATGCTCGCGCAGCCCGACCGTAAAGAGGAGAACATGTCGAAGCTGACTTGGGAGTGGATCGACGATAAGTGGCCGCACGGAGGGAAGCCCGACGGTTTCACCTACCGCGCGAAGGTGAGAGGTGGTTGGCTGGTTTCGGTGTGGGCCGGAACGCCGTCCAAGCACGAATCCGGTGGTGGCCTGACCTTCGTTCCGGATCCCGATCATGCCTGGGTTGTCGACACGAGAAAAGCGTGACGGTAACGTGGTTCTCGCAAAGGAGTGGCGTACCCATGACGACTCTCGATCCCCTCGAAAAGCTCCGGCCCAGCGCTAAGCCGCGCATGATGGACCTCGTTCAACAGGCTGGGATCGATGTCGCGCCGTGGGCGTTTCGAGCAGATGGAAAGCCCGTCAAGGCCCCGGCCGCGAACCCCGCCTACTGCTACGAGTGGTGCTTCGTCGACAACGACCGTGTTGTGGTCAGTCTGTGGTTCGAACTCATGAGCCTTGCGGACGGCCGCGTAGTGCAGCGAGTGAACATGCGGGACCTTCGTCGGCGTGTCGAGCGAGCGAAACACCTTGACGCAGGCACTCGCACTGCGAACGTGCGTCGTGCGGTGGCGGTTGACTCGGCCGTCTTCCGAGCGTTTCGCGAAAGTCTACCGGTGCGCGCAATCGTGTGCGACGGCGACAGACGCGACCTCGACGACGTTGCCAGACGGGATCCATCGAAAGTCGAACGACGATTGCTCGACGATTCGCCCTGGCACGTTACGGCATACGACATCCCCAGCGGCGACACGGTGATCGCGCGAGATCAACCTCTCCTGACCGGGGTGCAATCCTGATAGAACTGCCGAACAAGCGGCTGGTGCTGCCGATGCACCGAGCCTCGCTCCGCTCGGCACGGCGCCCCGCGGCACACCCGCATGTCGTTCGGCGGGCAAGTGCGCTCCGATCCGCGGCGACGCTTGAACTGCAACTTGACTCACCCCCAAGTAGGAACTGGACAACGTGACCGAGCTCATTCCGTGGCTAAATGCGATGGTAACGCTCGTAACTGTCGTGTTGATGTTGGTGCGCTTTCGGCGAGTCGACATGCGTCAGACGAAGCTTCTCGACCATCAGGAGAAGGTCGCGCAGCTACAAGCGAACGAAAGTGTCGTCCGAACCGAGCACACGCTGAACGTGACGGTAGACATCGATGTTATCGAGTGCGATACCCCGGGGGGGAAAGCCTGGATTCTTGAAACCAACGTCGAATTAGTAAATGCTGGGCGCGACACAACGTGCGTTCCGGCGGTCTATGTTCGCGCGCGCGCGCTGATGGATCCCGAGCGCAACATCGGCACGGACGACGCGGGCTTCTATAATAGCGACTTCGATGCGCTGCCAAAGTGCGGTGCCCTATCAGAGCCTCGGAACCTGGCCGCACTTCCGAACTCAATCATTCAAATTGCCCCGGGTGAAGTCGAACAGTTCGTTCGGTGGGACTGGCTCGGACAGGGATTTGTTCAGAAGTTTCCGGTGCTGGTAGTTAACGTTGAGGTCTTCGGAGCCGACCATAAACTCCTTGGTCATTGGTCAAAGGGCGGCGAAGGCGAGGGTGATTATCGCCCAGGCTGGCTTGACTACGTAAATGGTCCGGAGCGTACCGATGACCGATTCCATAGGGCGATCGCGTTTTCGCGGGCATCGCCAAACGATTCAAATGTAAGCAACGGATCGGTTAAGAGAGGCCAACGTGTCCTGTTGATTCCGGGTACGTCGAAGATCGACGTTCAGCGCACGGAGCAGTTTCGAGAGGTCTTGAACGGCGTAGTACAGTGGAGCCGGCAAATGACGATCGTTCTGAGCAACAAGATTAAGGGCGCCGCGGAGATGGCTGCACCGCCCGCATCGCTTAAGGATGCCGTCGCCGGGTCACAGAGGTCGACTTGACCAAGGGTAAACCGTTGGGCCTTGCGGCACGCCCGGTCTCGGCTGAGGCCGCCGAACAAGCCGTTGCTGACCGATGGTCCGGGCACCCGCGCTTCGCGCGGCAGCCAGCCCCGCGGCAGAACGGCCAAGTCGTTCGGCGGCAGAGCCCAGAGGCTGGTTCACAGCGAGGGCGACGACTCTTCCCGTGGCCTTACTTGACACGCAAAAAAGCCAAGCGGTTGATGTGCACGGCGGCAATAGGAGCAACATATGGCGGACTTGAGCCCGTACGAGCAGAACGCACACAGGGAAATCGACCTCTTCAAGAACCCACCTCGCTCTTGGCTTGGAGACGCGTGGGAGACTGTCAACAAGCCCATCCAGTGGGTCGGGGACGTCGCGTTTGACAATCCGGTCGGGACGGCGGTGACCAAGGCCGTCGCCGGCATCGTCAGTACCCTCAACGATGGCGCGTCGTGGAGCGTTCGCGCCGACGCTATATACGAGGAATTTCGCGCCAACGGTCACGCGGGCGTGCAGCGCGCCTCGGATCTGCACCATCTCGATATGGGGGACGTCGACAAGACAGTCGGCTACCTCGCCGCGAAGTACAAGGTGATGGCGGGCGGGGAGGGCGCCGCTGCCGGCATGCTCGGTTTCCCCGGAATTGCTATCGACATTCCCGCCTTAGTCAGCCTCGCGCTACGGGCTGTCAATGAATACGCGACGTACTATGGATTCGACGTCGCGCTCGAGCATGAACGAGCCTTCGCGATGAGCATCCTTGGCGCAGCGTCGTCGCCAACCGTCGCCACGAAGCAGGTCGCAATGGCCGAGCTTACCAAGCTTTCGGTCTTGATCGCGCAACGCAAGACGTGGGCTGAACTGCAGCGCTTGATCAGCGTCCAGGTGATCAAGAAGATCGCCCAAGCCCTAGGCATTCGGCTGACGAAGGCGAAGCTGGCACAGATCGTACCATTGGTCGGCGCGGGCGTCGGCGCCGGGTTCAATGCGTGGTACGTCGCAAATGTGACCGTAACCGCATACCACCTTTACCGAGAGCGCTTCCTCATCGAGAAGTACGGGCCCGATCTCTCTATCCCGGTGCGCTCCACGTGAACGCGTGAATTCCGTGAGGAGAGCACTGTGGTAGCCCGAACGCTGCCGCCGAACAAGCCGTTGCTGACCGACAGTCCGGGCAACCGCGCTTCGCGCGGCAGCCCGGCCTGCGGCAGAACGGCCAGGCGTTGGGCGGGCATTGGAGGAAACCGGAGGAGCTGTGGATGATTCCAAGAATATGCTGACCTGGGAAGAAGCGACGCGCATGGCGTTCCAGCGCGAGAGCCGCGTCGAGCGGACTCCGCTCGGAGTGCGGATGGCATGCGTGGAACAAGCCGCAGTTCTGCTCGAATCATGGTGGCGCGCGAAAAACGATAGGCAGCTCGCTGCCAGTTACCGCTGGCTCGCCGGCCAAACACTGTCTCACGTGATACTTTGGAAGTTCTCTGAAGCGTTCTCGACTGATAAGCGCCTCGGTGCACCATTCTGGAGTAAAGGCGCCGTCGCCTCTTTGCAACGGCACGGCCAGGCGACGACGCCGGCCTGGTTCAAGAGCCAGAACATGCCTACCGACGACGCATTGGTTCATGAGCACGTGTGCGAGCGCGGAGACCTGGTGGAGTGGCTACTGGACCGCGGGGTTGAAGGTCTTCGGCGGGATGACTGCTGCGACCGCGAGATGCTTGGCACGTTGTTGTCGAAGCTCTGCGTCGGCTGCGTCGTAACCCGCGCGGAGCATAAGTGTCTGACCAAGAAGGCCGTCGGCGACTCCGATATGACTAATCCGTGGCTGCGCTATGGGCGCGCCAAACCTTCGGTAAGAGTAGTCATGCACGAGCGCGTCGCGGATGCAGCCGGAGGACAGCCACTTAGAACCTATCCCAGTAGGGAGCACCTGGGATCTTGGGAGACTATGTTCAGGAACATGCGGAGGTCCTGGCCAGACGTCTTGACATTGGCACGTGACGCGGCAGCCGCGGCAGATGAAGCAGTTCAAGGATGATGGCTGGAGGTTGCCCGACGCCATCTGGACAGAGATGGAACCCTTACTGCCGCCGCGCAGGGCGCACCCGCTCGGTTGCCATAACCCGCGCGTGCCCGATCGCGTGGCCATGGACGCCATCTTCTTCGTCCTCCGGACGGGCTGCCAATGGGGGGCGCTCGATGCGACCGGTATCTGCAGCCATTCCTCAGCGCATCGACGATTCATCGAGTGGATCGAGGCGGGCGCGTTTCGGGAGTTCTGGCGCCGCGGGCTGCTGGCGTACGATGAGTTCATCGGCATCGACTGGAGCTGGTTGGCGATGGACGGGGCGATGAGCAAGGCCCCGCTCGGCGGGGAAAAAAACCGGGCCCAACCCCACCGATCGCGCCAAGAGGGGCGCCAAGCGCAGCTTGCTGACAGAGGCGTCGGGCGTCCCCGTGGGCGTCGCCGTGGCCGGAGCCAATCGCAACGACTTCAAGATGGCGCGCGAGACCATCGAGAGCATCCCGGTCGAACGCCCGCATCCCAGCGGGCGCAAGCCGCAGGGCATGTGTCTGGACAAAGGGTACGATTACGCTGAAGTACCGGCGCTGCTGAAGGAGTTCGGGTTCACGGCACACATCCGCCCGCGCGGTGAGGAGGCGCGCGAGATCAAGAAGGAGGCAGGCCGCAGAGCCCGCCGATGGGTCGTCGAGCGTTCCCATAGCTGGATGAACCGCTTTCGGGGAATCCTCATCCGGTGGTCGAAGCGTGCGGACACCTACCTCGCCCTTCTGCACCTCGCCTGCGGGGTCATCACCTGGCGTGCAGCCGGCCTACTGGGATAGGCTCTTAGCGACGACGGCATTGTCCGGCTACATCGCGACCTAATCATGGAAGCGCGCGTGTTCGCCGATGTTGCGCCTGCATGACGGCCATAGGGATTCTGCAGCCGCCCAACCCGCGCATGCAGCGGGCGGCGCTTCGGGCCGCCGCTGATGCGCTACTCGTCAGGCGGGCGACGCGTGAGAGCGTCCCATGGGTCGACCAGCTGGGCGTCGACCTGGCATGCCCTATCTTTCAGGGAGGTTGTCGCCTCCTCAGCCTGGCAGTCACCGCTCGCTCACGCCGGCGCGTCGGCGCGCTCACCACGAGAAGCGCAGCGTGACCTCATCAGCGTCTGGCTCGTCGAACGACCAGCCAGTCTGGGTCGCGTCGACCTGCTTGCCGGTCACTTGCTCCAGCGCACGGCCGGCGAAACCGACGCACAGCGGTCCGAGGTGCTCGAACCCTGCGACCTCGGTCACGCGCAGTGTCACCTCGTTCCGCTCGATCTGCGAGGAGTCCACCCGCAGCGTCCCGCCGACCATATCCTGCGCCCAGAAGTCGGGGAACTTCCGGAGGAAGAGACGAGCGTTCATCACCCTGAGAAGCAGCTTCATCAAGGTGTTCGCTTCCTTCTCGAAGACCGTCCGGCCGCACCTCACGACGTCCAGGTAGCTCTGCGATGGCTCGTTGTGGACCTGGACGATGCCGCGCAGCACCTCGACGTAGTAGGCGCGAGGGTACCACGCCGTGGTGGACATGGTGGCCAGCGCCCTCCTGAGCTCCTGAGAGAGCCCGTGACGAACCCGGCGGACCCCAGCCTCGTCACACAGCACGTCCGAGTAGGCTGCTGCATTGAGTATCAGAGAGCCCCGGGTCATCGGTTCTTGCATACATGCGCTCTCGTGGAAGATCTCGCTGGCACAGCAGAAGAAGAGATCAAAGGGTAGCCTCCGTCAAGGCGGCTTGACCCGACGAGGATCGGCCTGCCTCGATCCTCCAAGCTCGTGGTGCGATAGGAAGATGTCGGTGATCATCGCGTCCCGCGTCTGATCGGTGAAGACCGCGGCCCCATGATCGGCAGCGTTCACCGTTCACCGCCGGCACCTACGCCGATCTGGGCCACGCTCGCCTCCGCGGCGTAGACGTTACGCCCGCCGAAAAGTCGAAGGCCCGAGGGCTGCCACCCTCGGGCCTTCTGGAGCTCCGCGTTGCCGGAGTCCCTCACCTTCATCACAAGCCGGGCTCCAGGTCCAGAAAGCGGCGGCATGGAGCCCGTTGCCTTCGTCCGCCTACCGCCTCGCCCACTGCGCCCGCTGCCGCGTCCAGCTTCGCCTCTGCCGTCGCTGCGATCGCGGCCAGCGCCTCTGCCCCGACTGCCGCCCGCTCCGGCGTCGTGAGTCGCTCCGCCGCGCCGGCGCCGCCTACCAGACCCGGCCTCGCGCTCGCCGCCTCCATGCCGCTCGCCAGGCCCGGTATCGGGACCGGCAGCGGGACAAGTTCTCCGCGCAGAAAGTGACGCATCACGGGGTGACACAAGCCGCGGCCGCGTCGATGTCCCAGCTCGCGCCGGAGATCACCCCCGGCCGAAAGGACAACGATGACGATTGGATCCGAGATGTCGGCCGCTGCTCGCTCTGCGGAGCGCGACTTCCGCCCTGGGCCATGCGCGAGCGGCGCGCTCGGTCAGCTGTTCACCGACGCGCTCCCCGCGTCCCACAAGGGCCTCCGCGGTGACGGGAGGCGGCGGTGATCGCGAAAGAGAAGGAGGCCGAGGTTCTGCGCCTCTACCACGGCGAGAAGTGGCCCGTGGGCACCATTGCCGCCCAGCTCGGGCTGCACCACACCACCGTTCAGCGCGTGCTCGGGCAAGCGGGCGTCGACCCGAAGGTCGTCGCGCCGCGCCCGTCGATGGTCGACCCGTTCGTGCCCTTCATCGTCGAGCAGCTCGGCAAGTATCCCTCGCTGCGCTCGAGTCGCCTCTTCGGCATGCTCAAGGAGCGCGGCTATCCGGGCGGTCCCGATCATCTGCGCCGGGTGATCGGCCGCCTCCGCCCCAAGAAGCCGGCGGAGGCATTCCAGCGGCTGCGCACGCTGCCCGGCGAGCAAGCGCAGGTCGACTGGGCGCACTTCGGCAAGCTGGCTGTCGGCCGGGCGCTGCGCCCTCTCTGGGCCTTCATCATGGTGCTCAGTTACTCGCGGCGGCTCTTCCTGCGCTTCTTCCCGGGCGCGGCGATGCCCTTCTTCGTGCGCGGGCACGTCGAGGCGTTCGCCGACTTCGATGGCGTCCCGCGCGTGCTGCTCTACGACAACCTCAAGAGCGCTGTCGTGGAGCGCCACGGCGATGCGATCCGGTTCCACCCCACACTGCTGGCTCTGTCGGCGCATTACCGCTTCGAGCCGCGCCCCGTCGCCGTCGCCCGCGGCAACGAGAAGGGCCGCGTCGAGCGCGCCATCCGCTACGTCCGCGAGGCATTCTTCGAGGCTCGGACCTACGCCGACCTCGGCGACCTCAACCGACAAGCGACCGAATGGACCAGCTCCGCGGCGCTCGATCGCTCCTGGGTCGAGGACCGCGCCCGCACCGTGCGCCAGGCCTTTGACGACGAGCGCAGCGTGCTGCTCGGGCACCCTGACACGCCGTTTCCAGCCCACGAGCGCGTCGAGGTCGAGGTCGGAAAGACCCCCTACGCGCGCTTCGATCTCAACGACTACTCTGTTCCCCACGACCGGACCAGCCGCACGCTCGTTGTCCTCGCCGACCTCGAACAGGTGCGCATCGCCGATGGCAACGAGATCATCGCGACCCACGTCCGCTCGTGGGACCGCGGCCAGCAGATCGAGCAGCCCGAGCACCTCCAGCGCCTCGCCGACGAGAAGCGCCGCGCCCGCGAGCACCGCGGCCTCGATCGCCTCGCCCGCGCCGCCCGCAGCAGCCAGGCATTCCTCCGCATCGTCGCCGAGCGCGGCGGCAACGTCGGCAGCGCGATCGCCCGGCTCCTGCAACTGCTCGACGCCGTCGGCGCCGCCGACCTCGAAGAGGCCCTCGTCGAGGTGCTTGAGCGCGACACCATCCACGTCGGTGCCGTCCGTCAGGTGCTCGACCGCCACCGCTCCGAGCGCTGCTTGCCGCCTCCGGTCTCGATCCCCGTCACGCGCGGCCAGCACGCCAACCTCGTCGTCACGCCGCATTCGCTCGCCACCTACGACGCGCTGAAGAAGGACTCAACGCCATGACCGACCTGACGCCCACCGAGACGAAGGCCCGCCTGAAGGGCCTCGGCCTGTTTGGCCTGCTCGCCTGCTGGGAGGAGCTCGCCGACAAGCCCTGGCTTCGCGAGGTGCTCGCCATCGAGGAGCGCGAGCGCCACAAGCGCAGCCTCGAACGCCGCCTCAAAAACTCCCGCGTAGCCGCCTTCAAGCCCATGGCCGATTTCGACTGGTCCTGGCCCAAGAAAATCGACCGTGAGGCCGTCGACGACCTCTTCGCTCCCGGCTTCATCGCCACCGGCCACAACGCCGTGCTCGTCGGCCCCAACGGCGTCGGCAAGACCATGATCCTCAAGAACGTCGCCCACCAGGCCGTCGTCCGCGGCCACACGGTCCGCTTCTCGACCGCGAGCGACATGCTCGCCGACCTCGCCGCGCAGGAGTCCTCGGCCGCGCTAGCGCGCCGGCTGCACCGCTACACGGTTCCCACCCTTCTTTGCATCGACGAAGTCGGCTATCTCTCCTACGATGGCCGCTACGCCGACCTGCTGTTCGAGGTCGTCACTCGTCGCTACGACGCGCAGAAGCCGATCCTGCTCAGCACGAACAAGGCATTCTCCGACTGGGGCCAGGTCTTCCCGCACGCCGCCTGCGTCGTCACGCTCGTCGACCGGCTCGTGCACCGCGCCGAGGTGATCGAGATCGAGGCCGAGAGCTACCGGCTCAAGGAAGCCAAGGAGCTGAGCGCCTCCCGCATCAAGCAGCGCCGCGCCAAGAAGCACTGAGCTACCTCTTCACCGGTGAACTTCACCGGCGTCGGATGCGGGTTTCACCGGCACCGGGCGCGGATTTCACCGGTGAACTTCACCGAACCCCCGCGGATTGCCGCGATCATCAACAAGGAAGACGAGCCCGAGCGCTCTCCTCGCCAGGATCGAGGCGGAGCGCCGGCGGCTCGTCGGGGAGGTGCGCGCGTCGAGCCCGCGCGTCATCGGCCTGTTGCGCGGCCTTCCGCCGGAGATGGCGGCGTGGCTCGACGAGGGATGATCACTTCGCCGGCTTGGGGGCCGCCGCGCCCGGGGTGTAGTGCACGATGATGCCGCGGTCCTTGTTGCACTTCTGGACCTTCTCGTCCCACACGCAGCCCTCCGGACAGGGCTGCACGCCGGGATCGCCCGTGGGGCAGATCTCGGCCTCGCCCTCCTTCGCGGCGGGCTGCTCGGGCGCCTGCGCGCCTCCGCAGGCAGAGAGCATCCAGGCCAGGACGGGGAGCACCAGAACGATCGCCGATCGACGCATGCAGACCTCCACGAGCCCGCGATGGGTGGGCTCCGGCGTCGACGTCTACCAATTCCGAGGCCTGCGGGGCCAGCGCTTCCGCGCGACGAGGACGAGCGCCGCGGCGAGCGCCGCGAGCGCGGGCGGAGCGCTCGGGCCGCCCTCGCCGGCCGCGCAGGCGCACCCGCGCGGGCTCGCCGCCACGCGCGGGAAGGTCGGCGCGACCTGCCTGCCGTCGAGCGCGGCGCCCTCGCCCGAGGTGATGAAGCCGGCCCACGCGTGCGGGTGCGGGCGCTCACGCCGGATCTCGAGCTGCGCCGACCGCAGCGCCTCGCTGCGCCCTCCGCCGCGCGCGAGCGCCGCGTAGTACGACGTCATGAGATCCCGCGTCGCCATGTCGCCGACCTTCCACAGGCTCATCACCTGCGTCTCCGCCCCGGCGAGGAGCAGCGCGCGGCGGAGGCCGTAGACCCCGTCGCCGCGCGGGACCTCGCCGAGGCCGGTCTCGCAGGCCGAGAGCACGACGAGCTGGGTCCCGTGGAGGTCCAGCGAGGAGATCTCGAGCGCGGTCAGGATGCCGTCGTCCTCGTCCGAGCTGCTCCGCCGCGCGTTGGCGCCGGCCAGCGCCAGGCCCGAGCGCAGGAGCGGGTTCTCGCTCCAGGCGGGGCCCTCGATCTCGGCGCCGCGGGTGCTCGCCGGATCGGCCAGGGAGCCCTGGTCCGGGAGGAAGAAGCCGTGCGTCGCGATGTGCAGCACGCGCGGCCGCTGCGCCCGCTTGAGGGCCTCCTCGGTGGCCGACGGGCCGGTCAGGACCGTCGCGCTGGCCAGCGCGCTCCGCACCGCCTCCGCCTCGCGCTCCGTGCCGGGCAGGGGCGGGAAGCGCGCCCCGGCCAGCTCGGCGGAGCGCAGGCCGCGCGTGGCGTCGTCATCCGGAGCGCGCTCGGAGAGGCTGCCGAACGCGGGATCGGCGATGACCAGCACGCCTCCACGCGGCGCTCCCCGCGGCGCCGCGGCGCCCGCGGTGCGCAGCAGATCGCGTCCGCTGGTCAAATAGGTGAACGCGGCGCGCTCGATGAGATAGCCGCCGTCCTCGTCGACGAGCGCGGCGAACGGCACGAGGTTCAGCGCGCCGTCGGGGCTGAGGAGGAGCCAGCGCGCGGGGCCGAGGGCGGCCCGGATCGGCAGCATCACGAGCGCATCGAGGTGGCGCGCGCGCTCCCGGGGGTCGCGCTCCGGGTTCGAGAGGTCCCGCGAGAGCTCCGCGGCGGCCGCGTCGATGGCGGCGGCGTCGCCGAGATCCACCCCCGTGACGTCCCCGCGCCGCCCGACGACATAGGCCGCGTAGCGAGGCTTGCCCCACGTCGGCCTCACCGGCGGCCCGAACGGGTCGTGGGGCCGGTACTGGACGATCTCGACGAGCGCCGCGCCGTCGGGGATCGCCGCCTGCACGCCCTCGACGGTGATCGGCGGCTCCTTCGCGTCCGCCGGGCGCGCGGCGCGCGTCCGCGCGGCGAGCTGGAACTCGAGCCGCTGGCGCTCGGCCTCGAGCTGCTGCACCTCGCGCTGGTGCTCCTCGGCGGGGATGTCGATCGGGCCGCGCGTGATCGCGGTGGACAGCTTCGCGTCGAGCTGCGTGAGGGCGCCGAGGAGCGCCCGGCCCTCGGCGTCGAGGTCGCGCCGCAGCGCCGCGAAGCTCTCGGCGATGGCGTCGAGCGCGAGCCCCTTGCGCCGGAGGATCGACCGGAGGGCGAGCCGCGCGGCGGCCTGGTCGCGCGGGGCATGCTGGAGGTGCAGCGAGAGGGTCGCGTCGGTGTCGCGCTGGACGAGGCCCATGACCAGGCGCTTCTGCCGCTCGGAGCCCCTCGCCAGGTTGGCCCGGGCGCTCCGGTCCTGGAGGCCGGCGGCCCGCTCGCGCGTCCGCACGGCGACGGCGGCCCGGCCCTGCGCGACGTACAGGTTCGCGAGGTGCCCCAGCGCGCGGACGATGGCCGGGTGATCCGGCGCGAAGAGCCGCTCGCGGATCACCAGCGCCTGGAGGAGCAGCGCCTCCGCCGCGGGATCGCCCTTGCGGGTGAAGAGCACGCCGAGCTCCTCCAGCAGATCGGCGCGCACCGCGCTCTGCGCCGGGAGCGCGGGCTCGAGCCGCGGGCGCAGGTCGAGGAGGCGCCGCTCGGCCTCCTCGACCTGCCCGCGCCGCAAGCAGAGCTGCGCGGCGCGCAGATCCGGGATCGCGTAGGCCCACCCCGAGCCGCCGTTGGCCTCTTTGAGGATCACGCGCATCCTGTCGAGCGCCTCCGCGAAGGAGCGCAGCGCGCGTTGCTCCAGGTACAGCCGCGCGAGCGAGTCGACGGCATAGAACTCGCCCCAGCCCTGGAGGAGCGGCTGGGCTCGCTTCAGGAGCTCCTCGGCGCTCTGGAGATCCCCGAGGTCGATGTAGACGTTGGCGAGCCGGGCATAGAGCATCCCTTCGTCGTTGAAGGAGGGCTGCTCGCGCGTCAGGCCCCGCACCAGCAGCGCTTCGGCCCGCGGGTAGTCGCCGTAGCCGAGGTAGAAATGCGCAAGCTCGTTGTCGAGCTCGGAGGTGCCCTCCAGCAGCGCAAAGTACCTGTCGGCGAGGGCGGCGCTCTCGGCCAGATCGTCCCTCTCCACGGCCGCTCTCCAGCGCTGGCGGGCCGCGGAGAGGTCCTCGCTCGCCTGCTCGGCGGGGCTCGGCTGCGCCGCGATCGGCGCGGGCCGGGCTGCCGAGACGAGCGCCGCCGCGGCGAGCGAGAGGAGCCGCGCGCGGGGGCGGGCGCCGCGCGACGAGGTTGACCCGAGCGGGGCGCGTTCTGCCGAGCGGCGGGAGCGAGGATCGATGTCGCGGTCGGCGCGCTCGGGGCGGCGGGGTGGCATCGCGGAGCAGCGTAATCTGCCCCTGCGCGCCTCGTCGACCGTTCGGCTAGGCTCGCCGCCCTCGTCGCCCATGCTCCGGTCTCGACTGATGATCCTCGCCGCCGCGGTCCTCTGGTCCACCGGAGGGGCGGCCATCAAGCTGATCTCTCTCAACGGGTGGCAGGTCGCCTCGGCCCGCGCGCTCATCGCGGCGCTCGCGCTGGGCCTGGCCATGCCGGGCGCGCGCCGTCTCCCCTCGTGGCGCACGCTCGGGGTCGCGGCGATCTACGCCGCGGTCATGGTGCTGTTCGTGCAGGCCACCAAGCTGACGACGGCGGCGAACGCGATCTTCCTGCAGTCCACCTCGCCCGTGTACGTCCTCTTGCTCAGCCCCTGGCTCCTGGGCGAGCGGCCCTCGCGCGGCGAGATGGTGGCGGCTCCCGTCTTCATCCTTGGCCTCGCGCTCTTCTTTCTGGATCAGCTCTCGGCGGGGCAGCTCCTCGGCAACGCCCTGGCGCTCCTCTCCGGGCTCGCGTTCGCGCTGTGCATCATGAGGTTCCGCGCCGCTCCGGACGACAACCCCGCGGTGCTCGTCTGGGGCAACGTCCTCGCGTGGCTCGGCGCGCTGCCGATGGCCCTCGGCGGCGCGGCCCGCCCGGGGCTCGTCGACCTCGGGCTCCTCGTGTTCCTCGGCGCGGTGCAGATCGGCGTGGCGACCGCCCTGTTCAGCCGCGGCATGCGCCACACGCCGGCCGTCGAGGCCTCGCTGCTGGTGCTCCTCGAGCCGGTGCTCAACCCCGTCTGGGCGCTCCTGCTGGTCGGGGAGCGCCCCGGGATCTGGTCGACCGTGGGCGGCGCCGTCCTCCTCGGCGCCACGGCCTGGCGGGTCCTGCTGGCAGCGCGCGCCACGCCGCCAGAAGCGCCGGCGCCGAGCAGAGGGGTGAACGTCGACGCGTGAACGTCGACGCGTGAACGTCGACGCGTGAACGTCGACGCGTGAACGTCGACGCGTGAACGTCGACGAGAGGGAGGAGGATCGAACCTGGCTGGATCAGGCCCGCCGCGGGGCGCGGCGAGCCGCTGGGACGGCGTCGCGGCCGCCTCGCGCGGCCGCGGCGCACCTCACTTCGCTTCGACCTTCACGTTGGCGTTCGCCTTGAAGCTCGCCTTCGCGCCCGCTCCGCCGCCGCCGCCGTCGTCCGCGGGCACGGTCGCCTTCAGCTCGAACGACGGCGGGGTGTTGGGATCGCACTCCGGCGGCGGCCCGAACCCGTCGGCGTTGAACTTCCACGACAGCGACCCCGAGGCCGACGGATCCTTCCGGATCGCCTTGATCTCCACCTCGTGCTCCCCCGCGCGCGCCGGCGTGCAGTACGAGAGCAGGTAGAAGCGCTTCATGTGCGCCTCGATCTTCGCCGCGATCTTGTCGAACGACTCCTTGACCTTCGCCTGGTCCGCCGCGAGCTCGGTCCCGTCGCGCCCGATCTCGTCGAGCCGCGCCTTCTCGATCTCGGCGCCGACGCCGACGACGAAGATCTGGTAGTTCTCGTAGTCTTCCTTCTTGAGCTCGTTCAGCATGTCCTCGCGGCTCACGCGGTTCGCGCGATCGGTGCCGTCCGAGAAGACGACGAGCGTGCCGAACTTGAGGGGGCGCCGGTCCTTGTCGAGCTGCTTCTTGAGCTCCCGGATGCCCTCCACCACGCCGCCGTGGAGGTTCGTCGACGTGTCCTTCGGCTTGTAGCTCCGGAGCCCCTCGAGCCCGCCCTGGACCGAGCCCTGCGCCTCGGTGAAAGGCACCACCGAGTGGATTTTTACCTCGCCGTCGAACGCGTAGACGCCGACCTTCTGGCTCTTGCCGACCCGGTCGCTGAACGACTGCGCGGCGTCGACGAGGGCGTCGGCCTGACCCGACTCGGTGATGCTGCCGCTCATGTCGACGAGCAGCATCGTGTACATGACCGCCGCGACCTCGGGGTTCTGGATGGTCTGCTTGCTCTCGAACTTCGAGACGAGCTCTTCGTCCTCGTAGATCTCGAAGTCCTCGGCCGTGAGGCCGCCCACCGGCTCGTCCTCGCCGGCATCGACGCTGAAGAACACCCAGACGTTGTTCGGCTTCTTCTGGGCGGAGTTGATCCGGGTCACCCGCAGCCCGCCGCCGCACGCCACGCTCGACAGGGCGAACAGGGCGGCGAGCAGGATCCGGAACGCTGGAGAACAAAGGAGGATTTTCACGCGCGCGATTAGCGCGCATCGGACGCCGCGATGTCAATTCGCTGCCGCAGGTGGCCCCTCCCGCCGCGGCCGCCTCGCCGGGCGGGCACGGCCGCACGGCCGCGCCGGCGGAGGCGGCCCCACACCCCGAGGCGCTGGCCGCGCCGCGCGGGGCGGCCCCGCCGCGCCGCCCGCGCGGCCTCGCCAGACGCGCCGCCCGCGCGGCCGCCTCGCCGATCGTGCAGGGAGGCGCTCGCGCTGGTTTACTCCGGGAGGGAGACCGCCGTACATAGGCCCGCGCGCCTCGAAGACCGCGCGCGTCGCCTCCGGGCGCTCAGCGAGTTGGTCTCCCCGGGCCGATTTCCGTTACCCTGTCGCCGCATGGCACGCATCCTGATCGTCGAGGACTCGCCGGCAATGCGAGCGTACATCCGCTCGACGCTGGAGGACCGCGTGCTGGGGCTCGCGGGCGACGTCGACATCGTGGAGGCCGTGAACGGCTTCGACGCGCTCCGGCTCCTGCCGCGCGGGGCGTTCGACCTCGTGATCACCGACATCAACATGCCCGACATCAACGGGCTCGAGGTGATCCGCTTCGTCCGGCAGAGCGACCGCTACCGGCACGTCGCGATCCTCATCATCTCGACGCAGGCGACCGAGCGAGACATCCAGCGCGGGCTCCGCCTCGGCGCCGACCGCTTCCTCCCGAAGCCGTTCACGCCCGAGGCCCTGCGCGACGCGGTGGTCGCGAGCCTCGACGCGCGGACCGAGGCGCCGCAGGCCGGCGCCTCGCCGTCCGACGGCGCCGCCGGCGTCGACGAGCGCGCGGCCGCGCCCTCTCCGCGCGCAGAGGCCCCCCACGCGGAGGAGCCCGCGGCCCGCACCAAGCAGCCCGGCTCCGGCGAGGGAGGCGGCGGCTGATGGTCGACAGCGGCGATCGGGCGCGCGAAGAGTTCTTCTCGGAAGCGCAGGAGATCGTCGAGGGGCTCGGGCGCGACCTCCTCGCGCTCGACGAGGCGGTGCGGACCAACAAGGTCGACCCCGACGTCATCAACGACGTCTTCCGCGCCGTGCACACCCTGAAGGGGCTCGCCGGGCTCTTCGGCGCGACCCGGATGGCCACCCTCTCGCACGAGCTCGAGGAGCTGCTCGACAACCTCCGCCTCGGGCGCATCGAGATCAACGCGTCGGTCCTCGACCTCCTGTTCCGCAGCGTCGAGCTCTACGGGCGCATCCTCCAGAACGAGAAGGACGGGCGCGACGCGCCGATGCCCGAGGTCGACGACCTCCTGCGCCAGCTGCACCAGGACGCGGGCCCGAGCGCGGCCGGCCTCCCCGACGACAACTACGACCTCGATCCGGGGCTGCTCTCGGTGCTCACCGAGTACGAGGAGCACCGGCTGCGCACGAACATCGCGAGCGGGATGACCCTGTTCCGGCTCCGCGTGCAGTTCCACCTCGCCACGATCGATCAGGCCCTCGACGACCTGAAGATCACCGCGAAGCCGTACGGCGAGATCATCACCTACCTGCCGACCGGCGCGGGCGCGGACCAGGACTCGATCGAGCTCGACATCCTGATGGCCTCGCGCGCGCCGCTCGAGGAGCTCCAGCGCGCGCTGCACCAGGCCGGCGCCGCCGTCGAGGAGATCCCGCGGCGCAACAACAACGGCCACGGCCGGGTCGCCCCGCCGGGCATGCCGTCGATGTCCGCGGCGCTCCGGGGCGGCGCGCCGACCGGCGTGTCGCGGGCCGTCGACCTGACCGGCTCGATGTCGGCGGCGAGCCCGCCGTCGAGCGCGCGCGGCAACCGCAAGGGGGAGCTCAGCTCGATCCGCTCCGTCGCGCAGACGGTGCGGGTCGACATCCACAAGCTCGACCGGCTGATGAACATCGTCGGCGAGCTCGCCCTCGTCCGCTCCGCGCTCGGCCGCCTCGTCGAGCGGCTCCGCGCGGCGCCCACCGAGCGCGAGCTCTCCCTCGACCTCCACAGGCTCCAGCGCACGTTCGACCGGCACCTCGCCCAGATGCAGGCGGGCATCCTCGAGGTCCGGATGGTCCCGCTCGGGCAGGTCTTCGACAAGCTCGCGCGCGTCGTCCGCCAGATCAGCCGCGACGCCGACAAGCTCGTGAACCTCGTCATCACGGGCGCCGAGACCGAGGTCGACAAGCTCATCGTCGAGGAGCTCAGCGACCCGCTCATGCACATGATGCGCAACGCCATCGACCACGGCATCGAGTCGAAGAGCATGCGCGAGGCGGTGGGCAAGCCGGCGGTCGGCACGATCGCGCTGAACGCCTTCCAGAAGGGCAACCACGTCGTCATCGAGATCGAGGACGACGGCAAGGGCATCGACGTCGACAAGCTGCTCGACGCCGCCCTGCGCCGCGGCGTCATGACCCCGGAGGACGCGCGGACGACGAGCTACCGCGAGGTGCTGAACCTCATCTTCCAGCCGGGCATCTCGACCAAGACCGACGTCAGCGAGCTCTCGGGGCGCGGCGTCGGGATGGACGTCGTGAAGACGAACATCAGCAAGCTCGGCGGCGTCATCGACGTGCACAGCGAGCCCGGCATCGGCACCAAGATGACGGTCACGCTGCCGATCACGCTCGCGATCATCAGCGCGCTCATCGTCCGGGTCGCCGACAGGCTGTTCGCGATCCCGCTGACCAACGTGCAGGAGGCGGTCGCGCTCGACGAGGCCACGGTGCGCCAGATCGACGGCCGCGAGATGATCACGCTGCGCAACAGCACGCTCCAGCTCTGCTACCTGGCGCGGCTCTTCGGCCTGAACGAGGAGGAGGAGCTCAGCGCGCGCATCGCCGGCCTGCTCGGCGGCGCGCGCGGCGGCTCGGCGGCGCGGGCCGCGGTGGGCGGCGGGCGCCGGGGCGACGGCGGCCGCGCGACGCTCGGGCTCCAGGGGGGCAACAAGCGCAAGTACATCGTCGTGGCGTCGGTCGGCGCGCGCAGGCTGGGCCTCGTCGTGAGCACGCTCATCGGGCAGCAGGACGTCGTGATCAAGGCGCTCGGCCCGTCGCTCTCCTCGGTGCGCGGCTTCTCCGGCGCCACCGAGCTCGGCGACCAGCGCATCGCGCTCGTCCTCGACGCCCCGGCGCTCATCGAGGAGATCCTCCACGGCGGGGACCGGCAGCGCAACGATCCGCGGAGCACCCATGGCTAACCTCACCCGAAGGCCCGCCCGGATACCGGTCTCGAAGCGGAACTCGCGCGCGCAGGCGAGCGGCCCGCGGACCGAGTACCTCGCGTTCACGCTCGCGGGCGACACCTACGCCGCGCCCGTCTCGCTCGTGCGCGAGATCCTGAAGCCGCCCCCGCTCACCCCGGTGCCGCGCGCGCCGGACTCGACGATGGGCATCGTCAGCGTGCGCGGGCAGCTCGTCACCGTCATCGATCTGCGGCGACGGATGCGGCTGCACGAGAGCGCCGCGCAGCGGCGGGCGCGCATCCTGCTCGTCGACGCGGCGAACGGCGAGACGCTCGGCCTCTTCGTCGACGAGGTCCAGCAGGTCTACCGGCTCGCCGACGCCGAGATCGAGCACGCCGCGACGGCGCTCGGGGGAGACGTGGCGGGCTACATCGCCGGCATCGCCCGGCCCATGCACGGGGCGAGCGCGTCGGATGGCACCCAGGGCGAGGCGCAGCCGCGCGTCATCATCCTGCTCGACCTGCAGGCCATACTCGCGTCCTAAGGGACGATTCGTCCGCGCCCGGGCGGCTCGTAGAGCCCGGGCGCTCGGAGGCTCAGATGCCGTTGACTGGAGAGCGCAGCCGTCCCGACCCACAGAAGAGCCTCGTCGGCTTTGTGGTCGGCGACGTCCACTACGCGATCGACATCACGCGGGTCCGCGAAATCGTGAACCCGCTCGAGGTGACCACGCTGCCGCACACGCCCCCCGAGGTCGCCGGCGTCGCGAACCACCGCGGCGAGGTGGTGCCGGTCATCGAGCTCCGCGTGCGCTTCGGGCTGCCCCCGGTCGATCCGACCCGCAGCACCAAGTGGATCCTCGTCGACGTGGGGACGCACACGGTGGGGCTCGTCGTCGACGCGGTGACCGAGGTCTTCGGGACGAGCGGCGATTACCGGCCGACGCCGCCGGTCGGCGGCAGCAGCGATCTGCGCGGCATCACGGGGGTGACGACCCACGACGAGCGGATGATCTTCGTGCTCGACGTCGGGCGCTTCATCGAGCTCGCGCTCGCGCTCGCCGCGTCGGGCGCCCTCCTGGAGGCCCCGTGAGCCGCGCGTTCGACGATCTCGGTCCGTTCGAGGGCCCGCGCGCGGGCGACGCGGGCTCCTGGCCGGCCGAGCCCGAGTCCATCTCGCCCAGCGCGCGGAGCACGCCGATGCCGATCGCGGCCATCGCCGCGGCGCTCTCCGCGGACGACGCCGAGGAGCGCCGCCAGGCGGCCGCGCGGCTCGGCAGGGCCGACGTCGTCGAGGCGTTGCCGCTCCTGCTCCGCGCGCTCGGGGATCCCGACTGGCGCGTCCGCAAGGAGGCGACCTACGCCTGCCACCGGCTGATCCAGGCGGCGCCGACCTCTGCGCCGGCGCAGGCCGCCGAGGGGGAGCGGCCGGCCTCGCCCGGCGCCGGCGCCGAGGGGGAGCGGCCGTCCGCCCCGCAGCTCCTCGTCGCGGCGCTCCTCGACGCGCTCCAGAAGAGCGAGGACGTCGGCCTCAGGAACGCGGCCATCGAGGTGCTCGGCTACTGCGGGCGCGACGCCACGCCGGCGCTCGTCGACGCGCTCGGCGCGCTCGCTGGGGACGAGCGCAAGCTCGTCGTCGACGCGCTCGGCCGCACGCGCGACCCGGCGGCGCTCGACCCGCTCTACGCGGCGCTCGCCGAGCAGGACGACAACCTGCGCCAGAGCGCGATCGAGGCGATCGCCGGGATGGGGCTCATCGCGCGCGAGCGGGTGACGGACATCCTGTACGAGCGGCTCGCCGATCGGGATCGCTTCGTGCGGCTGACCGCGCTGAACGGGCTGAACGGGCTCGAGGCGCCCGTGCCGTGGCGGGTGCTCTCGTCGCTCATCGACGACCCGATCCTCCGGCCGGCGGCGCTGGTCGCCGCGGCGCTCGCGGAGAGCCCGGAGGCGCCGCGGGCGCTCTGCGGGGCGCTCGCGACGGCGCGGGGCGGCGCGTTCGCGCAGCTCGTCCGGGCGCTCGCGCGGCTCGCCGAGGGGCCGCTCGCGTCGCACGCGGTGGACGCGCTCCGGGCGGCGCCGCCCGAGGTGGGCGCCCGCCTCGTGCAGGCCGCCGGCGCCGCGCCGGGCTCGGGCGGCGCGGAGCCCCCGTCGTGGCGCGGCCTCGGCGCGGATCCGGTGAGCGGGCGCGCCCAGGCGCTCTTGCTCGCGGCGATGGCGCGCGCCCCGGGCGCGGCCGACGCCGCGGTGCAGGCCATGATCGAGCCCGCGCTCGTCGAGACGGCGCAGCGCGCGCTGGGGCTGCTCGGCGCGGAGGCGCTGCCCTCGGTGCTGTCCTACCTCGAGCGCCACATCGATCCCGACCCGGATCTCTGGGAGGGCGTCGACGACGCGACGGCCGCGCTCCTCGACGGCGCCGTGGCGATCGCGGAGCAGGGCGCGCGCGAGGGCGCGCTTTCGGGCGAGCAGCCCGCCGTCGAGGCGACGCTCGCCGAGCTGCTCGGCGCGGTGCGGCGGTCGGTCCGGAGCCCCTCGACGCTCGTGGCGACCAGCGCGCTCTACGGGCTCGCGAAGATCGGGGCCGCCGTCGACTTCCCGCTCGTCGTCTCGCAGACGCGCGCGATCTCGCTGCCGGTGGCGCGCGCTGCGGAGAGCGCGCTCGCGGGGCTCACGGAGCGCTACCCCGAGACGGCGCGCGAGCTCGCGCGCGGGCTCGCGCTGGCGGAGGACACCCACCTCGCGGCGGCGATCGTGATCGAGGCGCTCGGCGACGCGGAGCCGGAGGAGATCGCGTTCCTCACGAGCGTCGCGTCGGTGGGGGACGTGCGCGCGCGCCGGGCGGCCGTGACCGCGATCGCGGCGGCGGCGGGCGTCTCCGCGCTCGACGTGCTGAGCGTCTCCCTGGCAGACGAGGAGCGGGAGGTCCGGCTCGCCGCGGCGCGCGCGCTGGGCCGCCTGTACGCGTCGCTCCCGGACCGCGCGAGCGACGAGCGGGCGCGCGCGCGCGAGCTGCTCGGGCTGGTGCGCGCGTCGGGGGAGCCCGATCTCGTCGCGGCCGCGGCGCAGGGGGGCGCGCCGTTCCGCTCGGATCCTCCCTGGGGCGACGCCGCGGAGCGGCTGAGCGCGCCTGTGGCCATCGACGGCGGTGAGGGCGCGGCGTCCCCCTCGGGGGCGACCGGCGGGCCGCCGTCGGGGAAGGTGCTGTGAACCGGCGGCGGGACGACGAGATCCGCCTCTTGCCTGACGAGTTCCAGAGGCTGCGCGACCTGTTCAACAAGCACTGCGGGCTCCAGTTCGGGCCCGAGGCGCGCACGTCGATGGAGCGCCGGCTGCGAGAGCGGGTCGTCGAGCTCGGGCTCTCGTCGTTCGCGCAGTACCACGAGTACCTGCGCTTCCACAGCCGCGGGCGCGCCGAGCTCGACGAGGCGCTCGAGCTCATCACGGTCAACGAGACGTATTTCTTCCGGGAGGACTACCAGCTGCGCGCGCTCATGACCGAGCTCGTGCCCATGATCGTCAAGGCGGGGGGCGCCAGGGGCCGGCTGTCCATCTGGAGCGCGGGCTGCTCGACGGGCGAGGAGGTCTACTCGATCGCGATCGCCGCGCGGGAGTCGGGCGCCGCGGAGCGCCGCGAGGTCCGCATCTTCGGCAGCGACATCTCCCGCCGCTGCGTGATCGCGGCGCGCAGGGGGGTGTACGGCGCCTCGTCGTTCCGCGCGACGCCGCCTGAGCTCAAGCGGCGCTACTTCGTGGAGCGCCCGGACGGGTTCCACGTGGCGGACGAGCTGCGGGCGCTCTGCCAGTTCGGCCACCTGAACCTGCTCGACTCGTCGCGCGCGGCGGTGATCGGGCGCGTGGACGTCATCTTTTGCCGCAACGTCCTCATCTATCTGGACGAGGATTCGCGGCGCCGCGTGATCGACATCTTCTACGAGCGCCTCTCGTCCGGCGGCTTCCTCCTGCTGGGCCACTCCGAGTCGCTCCTCAACGTCACGACCGCGTTCGAGCTCGTGCACCTTCGGGAGGATCTCGTGTATCGCAAGCCGGCGGCCACGCTGCGTCTGGGGATCCCGGAGATCTCGCCCGATCGGGGCGGCCCGGACCGGGGCGGCGGGGAGGAGGGCGGATGAGGTGCCGACGAAGTCGAGGCTGCGCAGGCGACGGTTGGTCCCATGGCGCTCCGGGTGGGGTAGAATGAACCTCCGGCGGAAGGTTTTGCGCTCATGACATTCGCTCCCCTGCGCGTGCTCGTCGTCGACGACTCCGCGTACAACCGGCGCAACATCGCCGAGATCTTGAGCGGAAGCGACGAGATCGAGGTCGTGGGCAAGGCCGGTGACGGCGACGACGCGCTCCGTCAGGCCGCGCAGCTCCGGCCGGACGCGATCACGCTGGATCTCGAGATGCCGCGCATGGACGGCTTCACCTTCCTCCGCATCCTGATGGCGAGGCAGCCGACGCCCGTCATCATCGTCTCGAGCTACAGCCACAAGGAGAACGTCTTCAAGGCGCTCGAGCTGGGCGCCGTCGACTTCGTGGCGAAGCCGGACCGGCAGTTCACGGCGGACGCGCAGATCCGGCGGGAGATCATCCAGAAGGTCCTGCTGGTGCGCTACCTCCGCCCCCGGTCGCCGATGCCGGCTGCGCCGGCCCCGGCGCGGGCGGCGCAGCCCGCGTCGCCGCGCGCGGTGCAGGAGTCGTCGCGGCTCGGCGTCTCGCTGCGCCACCTCGTGGCGGTCGGCTCGTCGACGGGCGGGCCCACGGCGCTCCTCGAGATCTTCAACCGGATCCCGGATCGCTTCCCCGGCGCGATCTTCATCGCGCAGCACATGCCGGACAAGTTCACCCGCACGTTCGCGGAGCGGCTCGATCGGAAGGGCGGCCTCCGGGTGGTCGAGGCGCAGAACGGCGAGCAGGTGGTGGCCCGCAAGGCCTATGTGTGCCCGGGTAGGATGTGCATGGAGATCGCGGTGACGCCGGGCAGCGGGGTCGGGTTGAGCGGCGACATCCGGATCCGGGTGGGGGCGCCGGCGCCCGGGGATCGGTACGTTCCGAGCGCGGACCGGCTGTTCCGGAGCGTGGCGCAGGTGGGCGGCAGCCGCGCGGTGGGCATCATCCTGACGGGGATGGGCGACGACGGGGTGAACGGCGCGCGGGCGGTCCGCGCGGCCGGGGGCACGGTGGTGGCCGAGAGCGAGGACTCGGCGGTGGTCTACGGCATGCCCGGGGCCGCGGTGCGGGCCGGGGTCGTGAACGAGAGCCTGCCCTTCACGGCGATCGGCGACTTCATCGCGCTGCTCTCCTAGCGGCGGTCACCCGCTTCGGATACGGGCCCATCTCGACGTTTTCGGTGCTCAGCGCACCGGAGTGCGCTTCCGCGCCGAAAACGCCGATCTGGACCCGTCTCCTGTGCGGGTGACCGCCGCTCTGCGACGCTCGTAGCAGGGCGGGTGGGAACCGCTCTAGGGTGAGCTGGGTTCCAGCGGGCTGCCAAAGTTGACCCCTCGGGCGCATCGTGAGACAGGTCGGTCGCTGACATGCGGATCCGACGCGCCGCACGCAGGCTTGTATGTCTTGGCTGGTGGGCCGCCCTCTCGGGCGTCGCTTTCGACGGCCTTGCGGCGCCTCCTTCGGAGGTAGCGGCGCCTGCGGCCGGTGCGAAGGCGGAGCCGGCAAAGGCGGAGCCGGCAAAGGCGGAGCCGGCGAAGGCCGACGCGAAGAAGGCGGAGCCGGCGAAGGCCGACGCGGCGAAAGCCGAGCCCGCGAAGGCGGAGCCGGCGAAAGCTGAGCCCGCGAAGGCGGAGCCGGCGAAGGCTGAGCCCGCGAAGGCAGAGCCGGCGAAAGCTGAGCCCGCGAAGGCGGAGCCGGCGAAGGCCGACGCGAAGAAGGATGGGTCGACCGAGGGCAAGGCGGAGAAGCCTGCGCCGGTCAGGGTGGCGGCCGTGTCTGGCGGGAAGGGCGGCGCGAAGAGCGCGGCCAAGACGCCGGCGAAGGCCGCTGGGCGATCGAAGGCGTCGACGAAGAAGGGCGCGGCGAAGATCACGCGCAAGCCGGGGGAGCCCGGCGTGCCGGACGAGGCGGCGCGGCGGGTGATCGCGGGCACCGCGACGCCGGCCGGGGCGAGCACCGGCGAGTCGCCCGAGCTCCGCACGCTGCGCGCGATCGACCTGGCGCTGTTCCCCGGCGCGGCCCCGAGCGCCGGGCCCGCGTGGCCGGTCGACGGCACGCTCCTGCTCGGCGCGGGCGAGCCGCGCCTCGAGGTCTCCGGCCTGCCGCCTGCGGGCCTGCCCGCTCCGCCGGCGGAGGCGGCGGAGACCCGCGACATCTCCTGGCTGCGTCAGCTCGATCTGCCCGAGATCCCGGTCCGCTGGGACGGCCGGGTGGTGCGTTACCTCGAGTACTACAAGGACGACCCGCGCGGCCGATCCGCCGTGGTCACGTGGATCAAGAAGAGCGGTCGCTACGGCGCCGCCATCCGCCGCATCCTCCGCGAGCAGGGGCTCCCGGAGGATCTCCTCTGGCTCTCGCTCGTCGAGAGCGGCTTCGACCCGACCATCCAGTCCCCGGCCGGCGCGGCCGGCCTCTGGCAGTTCATGCCGGAGGGGGCGCGCATCTATGGCCTCACCGTCGACCGCTGGGTCGACGAGCGCCTGGATCCAGAACGATCCACCCTGGCGGCGGCGCGGTACCTCACGGATCTCCGGCGGCGTTTCGGCGGCTGGGAGCTCGCGTTCGCGGCGTACAACATGGGGTACGGGGGGCTGCTCGCGTCGATCCGGAAGTACAACACGAACGACTTCTGGGAGCTGTCGCGGCTCGAGGCGGGGATGCCGCTCGAGACGGCGCTCTATGTGCCGAAGATCCTCGCGATCGCGATCGTGGCGCGGAACCCGTCGGTGTTCGGCTGCGACGACGTGGAGCTCGATCCGGCGGTGACGTTCGACAAGATCTCGCTCGGCTCCGGGGTGTCGCTGCAGGCGGTGGCGGCGGCGTCGGGCGCGGGGGCGCCGGAGATCGAGGCGCTCAACCCGCAGCTCGTGGCGAAGCGCACGCCGCCGTCGCCGGTGGACGCGAAGGAGCAGGCGCGCTGGGAGGTCCGGGTGCCTGCGGGGGCGGGGGCGCGCGCGGCGAAGTCGATGCCGAAGCTCCTGGAGCGCGAGCCGAAGCTGGAGCGCTACCTCGTCCGCTGGGGCGAGTCGCTCGACGACATCGCGACGTTCCGGCGGACGACGCGGTGGACGCTGCAGACGCTGAACGGCCTGCGGCCTGGCGAGCCGGTGCGCCCCGGGGCGCTGCTCTTCGTCCCGGCGGCCGAGGGCGTCGGGGCGGCGGCGGCCGAGCACCTGCTCGCGAGCGGCGCGCCGCTGTCGTCGGAGGGGAAGCCGGTCGTGGTGGTCCCGGCGCAGCGTTTCTCCTACGAGGGGCGCCGGCGGGTGTTCTACCGGGTGGTCGCGGGCGACGCGCTGCGCGATCTGGCGGCGGTGCTCTCGGTGACGCCCGACGAGATCTGCCGCTGGAACACGCTGGCGCCCGGGGCGTCGCTCCATGAGGGGATGACGCTCCAGCTGTTCGTCCCGAGGTCGCAGCGCAACGACGGCGTGTTCTTGCTCGACGAGGGCGACGCGCGCGTCATGGAGGTCGGCTCGGAGGAGTTCTTCGCGCATTTCGAGGGGCTGAAGGGGCGGAAGCGCATCGAGATCGCGGTGCGGGAGGGGGATTCGTTCAGCAAGCTCGCGACCCGGTACGGCCTCAGCGTCGGCAGCCTGGAGCGGATCAACCAGCGCTCGAGGCGGAGCCCGCTGATGCCCGGGGATCGGCTGGTTGTGTACGTGCCGACCTCGCATCCGGACGACCCGACGCCGGTCGAGCCGCGCGAGGAGGAGGTCCGCGTGGCGTCGGCGCCGGCCGCGGGCGCGGTGGACGACGGCGACAAGGCGGCGGCCGAGCCGGTGAAGCCGGCGGTGCTCGTGACGCCCGTCGAGGCGGGCGCGGGCGACGGGAAGCCCGGCGGCGCCGGGACGGCGGGCGCGGGCGACCTGGCGGGAGCGACGCCGGAGGAGAAGAAGGCCGCTGAGGGCGAGAAGAAGCCGGCGGCGGGCGGAGCGGACGACAAGAAGCCGGCGGGGCGTGCCGCCGCGGAGCAGCCGGCGGGGCGCGCCAGGGGAGCGCAGGACAAGGAGAAGCCCGCGTCCGGCGCTGGCACCGCGCTGTGAGGTCCGGGTGATCGGGCTTCCAGGGGGTGAGACCCCTGCGTCGCGGTCTCAGGTCTTGCCAGAGGGCGTCGCCCCGGTCTCGTCTCGCCCGTGGACGCCGGCGGGCGGGCTCGTCGCCTCCACGGCGGTGAACGGTTCGATGATCTTGTAGGAGTGCGACGCCCCTTTGGGGACCGTCCAGGAGTCGCCCGGCTCGAGGCGCACCATTTGCCCCTCGATGAGCAGCTCGGCCCGTCCAGCGATGACGAACCCTACGGTCTCGTAATCCCGCGCGGTCGGCTGTTTGGCGTCGCCTGGCGGCTCGCGTTCCCAGAGTCGCATCGAGACCTGGATCCCGGAGGCCAGGTATTTTTGTCCCATCTGGCCTTTCGGAGAGCGGCCGGAGGAGACCTTCATGATGGTTGTGTCGCTCATGTGCGCCTCGCTTTCCTCCACGAGTGATTCCCCGGGTTTGGCGGCGAGCGTGGGTCCGCGCCTGGCTGGAGCGAATCGGGCCTCTCCCTCTTTCCTCGTCGGTGTTCTTCGTGCGTTCGTCTTCGCAGGGAACGTATCGCGCCAGGGAGAACTGCTGTAGGATGCCCCGCACAGGAGGCTGACCCGTGGACCTGGGGACCGGATGTCACGTCGCACGGGCGCGGGTGGATGGCGGATCGCGCGGCGCGAGCGCTGGGCGGTGGGGGCCTCGTGGGGGCGCCGGTGCACGCCTCGCGCTGCTGGTCGCGGCCGTCCGTGCGGTCTCCGTGATGGGGGGGCGTGCCGCGCTTCCGGAAAGCCGATGATGCCCTCGCCGAAGAGCTCGACATTGCTCGCGTCCGGTGTGCTGATCGACAAGAAGTACCGGCTCCTGCGCCAGATCGGCGAGGGGGCGATGGGCGTCGTCTGGGCGGCGGTGAACGTGGCGACCGCCCGCGAGGTGGCGCTGAAGCTGATCCACCGGCCGGAGACCGAGTTCCGGCTGCGGCTGCAGCGCGAGGCGCGCAACAGCGGGGCGCTGCGGCACCGGAACGTCATCGACATCTACGACATGGGGGAGACCGAGGCCGGGGAGCCGTTCCTGGTGATGCAGCTGCTCACGGGGGAGACCGTGGCCGAGCTGCTCGCGCGGCGGCGTCGGCTCGACCCGCCCGTGGCGGCGTCGATCGGGCGGGACGTGGCGAGGGGGCTCGCGGCGGCGCACGCGATGCACATCATCCACCGCGATCTGAAGCCGGCGAACATCTTCCTGCACCGCGAGCCGGACATGGACGAGCCGGTGGTGAAGGTGCTCGATTTCGGGGTCGCCAAGAACCTCTCGGTCAACGACGGCCTGCACACGGTGCAGGGCGGCGCGGTGGGGTCGCCCCTCTACATGAGCCCGGAGCAGGTGAGGGCCGAGCCGAACGTCGATCACCGGGCCGACATCTGGGCGCTCGGCGTGGTGTTGTTCGAGATGCTGACGGGCATGCGCCCGTTCCAGGGGGACGCGCAGGCGGTGTTCATGGGGATCTTGACCGGCGAGATCCCCACCGTGTCCAAGTACCTGAGGCGGGTGGACCAGGGGCTCGTCGACCTGATCGCCCGCTGCATGCGCAGGGATCGCGCGGAGCGGATCGGCTCTGCGGCGGAGGTCGCGGCGCTGCTCGATCGGTACACGGAGCGCGGCGTGGGCCCGGGCAGGGACGCGGCGCTGCGGCAGTCGTCGCCGGAGGGGCGGGAGGCGCCCCCGGACGAGGACGTGGACGCCGGCTGGCAGGAGTCGCAAGGCGGCACGGTGGCGCTCGCGGCGCAACCCGGGTCGGCGCTCGCGGCGCAGCCTGCGTCGGTGGCGCAACCCGGGTCGGTGGCGCAACCCGGGTCGGCGCTCGCGGCGCAGCCTGCGTCGGTGGCGCAACCCGGGTCGGTCGTGAACCGGCCGGGGAGCGTCGAGGTGGGCGCGGGAGCGCTGCCGCTGGCGCTGCTCGGTGGGGGGCCGCGGGCCCCGGTTCCGGTGCAGGAGTCGCCTGAGGCGCACAGGTCGCCGTCGCTGGGGCCGGGGCAGGTGGCTGCGGGACCAGCGTCGGGCATGAGCCGCGTGGCGGATGAGGGGCCAGCGTCGGGAGCCGGCCATGCGGCGGGCGCGGTTCCTCGGCGTCCGGGCAGCTCGGGCCAGCACCTGGCCGCGGCGTCCGTGGTGCGCGCCCCGCGGGACGAGGACGTGGCGACCTTGCCCCTCACGCGGCAGAACGCGGATGCGGCCGGGCCCGCGGGGCCGCTCCCTGGGTCGGGGGCGTATCCGGCGGCGGGGCCTGCCGCCGCTGCGCCGCGGACGTCGTCGTCGGTGGCGGCGTTTGCAGCGCCGGAGCCGTCCCAGGCGAGCGCGGCGCAAGCCGCTCCGGTGCAGCCTGCGCCCGTGGCGGCGCCGCAGCAGGGCTCCTGGGCGATGACGGTGCGCATGAACGCACCGCCGATGCCCGAGGGCCGGGTGGGGCCGGGTGGCCTCGGCCCTGCTGGCGCGCTGCCGCCGGGAGGCATCGCCGCGCAGCCGAGCTGGAGCTCGGCGCCGGCCGCGAGGCCCGGCCCGGAAGCGGGCGCGAGCGCCTCGGACTCCAGGCCGGGCGGGGCCACGGCAACGGGCGCGCCGCGGCAAGCGGGAAGCTCGTCGACGACCCCGCTCGTCTCGAACCACCCGTCGGTCCACCAGGTCGGGGTGCACCAGGCCCAGGACGCTCACGAGCGGGCCCCGCACGGTGAGGAACCGAGGCGCAAGCGTACGGCCGCGACGCTCGCGATCGTGGCTGCCGCGCTGTCGCTGATCGTCGTGGGCATGCTCATCTCGCTGAGGTCGCCGGGGCCATCGTCGGCCGCGCCGGAAGCGTCCGGGAGCGCGATGCCGTCATTGGACCGCGCCGGAGACACGGTCGCCGCGCCGGAGCGCGGGGAAGCGCCGCCGCGGAACGAAGAGCCCTCGGCGCAGGAGCCCTCGGTGCCATCCGCGGAGGCGCCGCCGGGCTCCTCGGCGTTGGCGCCGCCCGTGCCGTCGGCGCCGAGCGCCCTTCCGGCGAGCAGCGCAGCCGCTGCGGCGGCGCCAGGAGGCGGGGCGGGCGCGGTGGCGCCAGGCGGCGGGGCGGGCGCGGCGGCGGGGACGGCGAGCGGCGCGAAGCCGGGCAGCTCGACGCTCGGGGCGCCTCCCGCGACATCGCAGCCTGCGACGTCGCAGCCCGCGAAGGCTGCGCCGCCCCCGGCCCCGGCCTCGTGCGCTCATCTCAGGTTCTTGGCGAAGAAGCAGTGCGAGGCGAAGCTCAAGAAATAGACTCGACCTCTCCGCGGCGCGGGCCGCCCCTCCCGAGGTGGCGCCACGGTCGCGCCGCGATTCCCGGGCAGCGGCGAAGCGGCGACGATCACGCGCGCTGAGCGCGCGTCTACAGCGGAGGTGTCGGAGCGGTTTGGCGCTCTGCGAGCCCGGCCAGCGGCTTTTCTTGACGGTGCGTTGCCTCACCTGCGACACTTCTTCCCAGGCACCGTCGACCTGCTGCCACGTCCGTCCTCCAGCGAGACCACCCCATGCAGTCCCCTTCGGCCCCTGCCGCGCCGCCGCCAGGTGCGCTCATTTGCGGCAAGTACCGCCTTCTCCGGCGGATCGGCGAAGGGGCGATGGGCGTCGTCTGGGCAGCGCACAACGAGGCTACCTCTCGCGAGGTCGCGCTCAAGCTGCTGGTGCGGCCCGACCCGGAGCTCCGCGTCCGGCTGCTGCGGGAGGCGCGCGCCTGCGGCGCCGTGAGCCACCGGAACATCGTCGATATCTACGATGCTGCCGAGACGGAGAACGGCGACCCGTTCCTCGTCATGCCGCTGCTCTCCGGAGAGACGCTCTCGTCCTTGCTCAAGCGCAAGCGCAAGCTGGAGATCCACGATGCCTCACGCATCGCTCGGGACATCGCGCGCGGCCTCTCCGCCGCGCACGAGCGGGGCATCATCCACCGCGATCTGAAGCCGTCCAACATCTTTCTTCACACCGAGCCTGGCGACAGCGATGCCACCGTCAAGATACTCGACTTCGGCGTGAGCAAGTTCCTCGCGGGTCCTCAACAGGCGAGGACCGCGACAGGCATCCTCATCGGCTCGCCGGCGTACATGAGCCCGGAGCAGGTGCGGGCGCAGAGCGATATCGACACGCGCGCGGACCTCTGGGCGCTCGGCGTCGTGATGTTCGAGATGCTCACGAGCTGGCGGCCGATCCAGGGCAAGGCGCATGAGCTCCTGAGAAACGTGCTGCACGGCGACATCCCGGCGGTGTCCCAGTCCGTCTGGCAGATCGATCCCGGCCTCGATGCCCTCGTGACACAATGTCTCCAGCGCGATCGCGAGAAGAGACCGCGCTCGGCGGCCGAGGTCGCGGCGGCGCTCGAGCCGTTCGTCACGCCGCCGGCGCCGCAGCGCGTGCCCTCGAGGCCGGGGTCGTCGCCGGACCTGCGGCACGAGATCCCGCAGCAGCTCGGGCGAGGGTCGTGGGGTGGGGCGGCTCCTGGGCGATCGCCGACGCCGGCGACCGGGACGCCGCTCCCGGCGTCCATGGCGCATCTGCAGGCCCTGCCGGGACACCCGAACACGCCGGTGTCAGGGCCTCGAGGGGCGATCGCGGCGCCGGCGCAGCCGGCGGTGGTCCCGTGGCCGGCGCGGCCGTCGGCGGGCGCGTGGCCGGAGCAGCCGGCGGCGGGCGGGGGCATGGCGACACCGGGGCAACCGGGGCATCGGGAGCGGATGCCGAGCAATCCTCTGCTGGGGGACCGCGGGACGCTCAAGATGTCACCGGAGCAGGCGGTCGCCTATCGATCACCGGCCAGCGCGCCGCTGGCGCGTCCGGGCGCTCCCCTCGATCAGGCGCTGTCGCTCGGCGGTACGGTGCCGCTCGATCCGCTCCGCGAGCTGAAGAGGCCGCCTTCTGTGCCCGTCCGCTCGCCTGTCGTGTGGATCGCGATGGCCGTGGTCTCGGCGGCGATCCTCCTGGGGATCGGCATGGCCGCGGGGTATCTCTTGCGGCGCGGTGAGGTGGAGCTCCCGAGGGACCCCGGC
This sequence comes from Sorangium aterium, assembly GCF_028368935.1. Classification (NCBI taxonomy): domain Bacteria; kingdom Pseudomonadati; phylum Myxococcota; order Polyangiales; family Polyangiaceae; genus Sorangium; species Sorangium atrum. The sequence continues at coordinate 1,156,543 of NZ_JAQNDK010000004.1, forward strand.
GGAGAGCGTGCTACCTTCCGCGCCGTCCTCTCGTTTGCGATAGGTAAAGCGACCTCGCCCATCGCGGCGATGCGCCTCGACCCACCCTGCTGAGCTCGATGTCCACTTCCTTCACGCAGATCGCTGCCGGCCTGGTGATTGCCGAGAAGTACAAGCTGGTGCGGCGGCTGGGAGAGGGATCCATGGGCGTCGTGTGGGCGGCGCTCAACCTGTCCACCTCGCGTGAGGTGGCGTTGAAGCTGATTCACCGCCCGGATCCCGAGCTCCGGAGGCGGCTCCAGCGCGAAGGGCGCAATGGCGGGGCGCTGCGGCACCGCAACGTCATCGACATGTATGACATGGGGGAGACCGAGTTCGGCGAGCCCTTCCTGGTGATGCAGCTGCTCACCGGAGAGACGCTCGCGGACCTGCTCGTGCGCAGGCGGCGGCTCGACGCGGACGTGGCGGCGTCGATCGGGCGAGACGTGGCGAGGGGGCTCGCGGCGGTGCACGCGCTGCACATCGTCCACCGCGATCTGAAGCCGGCGAACATCTTCCTGCACCGCGAGGCCGACGCGGACGAGCCGGTGGTGAAGGTGCTCGATTTCGGGGTCGCGAAGAACCTCTCCGTGAATGACGGCATCCGCACGGCGACGGGCGGCGCGGTGGGATCGCCGCTTTACATGAGCCCGGAGCAGGTGAGGGCCGAGCCGAACGTCGACCACCGGGCCGATATCTGGTCGCTCGGCGTGGTGCTGTTCGAGATGCTGACGGGCATGCGGCCGTTCCAGGGGGACGCGAGGGCGGTCTTCACCGGCATCCTGACGGGCGAGATGCCCAAGGTCTCCCGCTACGTGCGGCGGGTGGACCCGGGGCTCGTGGAGCTCGTGGCGAGGTGCATGGCGCGCCACCGGGACGAGCGGATCGGATCGGCGGCGGAGGTGGCGGACCTCCTCGAGGGGTACACGGCTGCGGGCGCGAGGGCGGGATTTGCCGTCGGGGGCGGGGGTGGGGGGCAGATGGCGGCCATGGAGGCGCACGCATTTCCCGGCGCGGCGGCGTCAGGGGCGCCGGTGTCGCCGATGGCGAGCGGGGTGCCGCCGGCGGGGGTGCCGGTGTCGCCGATGGCGAGCGGGGTGCCGCCGGCGGGGGTGCCGGTGTCGCCGATGGCAAGCGGCGCGCCGGTGTCGCCGATGGCGAGCGGGGCGCCGGTGTCGCCGATGGCAAGCGGCGCGCCGGTGTCGCCGATGGCGAGCGGGGCGCCGGAGCGGGAGTGGAACGCCGAGCTGACCCAGAGGCTCGAGCCGGAGGCCATGGCGAGCGCTGAGGCAGCGCTGGGCGCGTCGCCCGCGTGGGGCCACGGTGAGCCGGGGAAATCGACGACCGCGCCGCTCGTGTCCGGCCCTCAGGCAGGCCGAGGCGCGCAGCCGTCGCCCTGGGCAGCGCGCGCCACGCCGGTGCCTCTGCAGGCGCCGCAGACGCCGCCGCGGCGGCAGGGAGGCTGGAAGCACCTTCCTGGCCCGGCCATCGCGGCGCTCGCCGCCGGCGCGGCTGGTCTGGTCGGCGCAGCGCTCTTCCTCGTGTTGCGCTCGCCAGCGCCGCCCGAGAACGCGGCCGGGATCGAGACGATGCCGGAGGCCGGGCTCGAGAGCGCCGCGAGCGCGGAAAGGCCGCCGGACCCGCCGCCTCCGCCGGCGACCGCTGTGCCGCAGGCTTCGGCGGCGGCTGAGCCGCCCAGCGTGGATGAGCCGGTGGATGCCGGTGGGGCGAACAGCGCGCCGGACGCGGGGCCGGAGGGCGTGGAGCCGGCGTCGGTCGAGCGGAGTCAGCCGGCGGTGGAGGCGCCGAATCCGCCGGCGGCGGTGTCGGCGGTCGCGGCGTCGCCACCTGCTGCGGCGCCTGCGCCGGCGCGGTCGGTCGTCGCGGCGCAGCCCCGGATTCAGCCTCCGGCGCAGCCTGCGCCCGCAGCGTCGCGGCCTGCACAGCCACCGGCGGTCCGGCGGCAACCCGCGGATCCGTGCGCGGGCAAGACAGGGTTCATGCGGGCGAACTGCCTGCGGGACCAGGCGAAGAAGAAGGATCCCTACGCTCCCTGAGCGGTGTTGCGCGCGGGGGCGAGGACGAGACGGCGGCGGGAATCATGGCGCCGGTGCTCACCGAGACGAGAAATCCAGGAGCATGCTGGCCTGACCCGCACCGCCCTCATGGTCGACATCGCTGCCAGCGCCGCCTGCGCCGGGCACGCCCAGTTGGACCATGACGCCATCGAGGGACGGGACGGTGTCCGGCGTGCCCAGGAAGGCGATGGCGAGGGAATGGCCGCCCTGACCGCCGCCGCCCCGGCCGCCGGAGCCTCCCTGGCCTCCCTGCCCGCCGCGGCATCCTTCGATCACATCATTGCCCCGACCCATCCCGCCCGGCCCTCCATACGCGCCAGGCCCGCCGTCCTGGCCGCCGGTGCCGTCGCCGCCATTGCCACCCTTACGCGCGATCAGCCGGACACCGTCACGGAACGTGAGTGTTGCGTTGACGCTCACCAGGGCGATGCTCGACCCGCCGGGAGAGCCACCCCTGCCGCCAGCACCGCCGCAGCCACCCGTGCCGCCGTTGCCGCCGCTGGCGCCGCCACGGGTGCCAAAAGGGCATTGGGTGCTCCCGCGGGTGCCGCCGCCACCCCCGCCCCCCTGGGCAGTCTTCCCGCGTTGGCCGTCGCCGCCGGACAACCCGGCGTAGCCGGCGCTGGAGAGCTGGCCGATGCCGTGTGCCCCTGCGCCCGGTGCGCCGTCCTCACCCGCTCTGCCTGACTGGCCCTGGGTACACCCTCTGCTTTCGGCAACGTATGCGCCAGCGTTGGGATTGTCCTCCCCACCGGGAGAACCGCTGCCGCCATCGGTCGCGCGGTCCTCGAGGCCACGCCCGCCCCTCCCGCCGGTCGAGTCGTCGGAGGTGTCCGCAGTACCGCACGTATCGGGCTGCGGCGCGGCAGTGGATACGTCGTTTGCCGAGCATGCAGCGTTCCCCCGGGTGCCCTGGGGGAGTCGCGCGGGTTGCGGAGGAGGGGCCGCCCCCGGGGCACCGGGCGCCGCATCGCCCGCCTCGAAGGTGCACCGAGCCAGGTCGATGGCGCAGCGCTCGGCGATCGCTGCGATGGCGGAGGTCCCCGCGTCGTCCGGATCGATCGCCGGAGCGATGACATGGAGATTCTCCAGGTGCACCGTCTCGCCTTCGGCGCGCATGGCCAGGGGCACAACCCCGGGCGGCGCCGTGAGGGTGGTCTTGTTGGCCTCCCCCCATTGCCAATGAGCGTCGCAATCGAGGCCACCGTAGAGGGTGATCCCCGCCGTCACGGTGAGCGATTCGTTGAACGTCTGGGCGCACGCGTACACGCGGCGCGCCTCCTTGTCCTCGATCTGCGCGGCGCGCTGGATGGCGTCCGCGAGCGTCTTCACCGGCGCATCCGGGCTCCCGTCACCCCCGTCGGCCGCCGTGGCCGACACGAACACGCCGCAGGTCGCGTCCGCGCTCCAGCGCTGCCTGTCGCTGGGCACGCACCCCACGGGCGTCGGCCCTCCCCCGGCACCCCCGGCCCCGGTGGCACCTCCGCTCCCGGCCGCGCCTCCGGTCCCGCCGGCGCCGCCGGTCCCCGTGGCACCTCCGCTCCCTGATGCGCCGCCGGTCCCCGCGCCCTCAGCCTCTCCACCCACCCCGCGCCCGCCGCCGCATTCATGCAGCTCGCTACAGTCGGGGCCGAGGCAGCTCGCCGCTGGGAGCACCGCTGCGATCGAGGCCAGGGTCAGCGTCGAGGCCCCACACGCGGCAAGCCGCATCGCCCTCTGTGTTCGTCGGTTCATGGTTCCTCGGCTCAGAACACGCCGCCGGCGACGAGCCCGCCGCCGCCTGGCATCACGAGCGGAAAGAGATGCACCCGCTGCTCGGGCTCGCTCGGCGCTCCAGCGAGCCATGTGTAGCCGAGCGTCCCCACCGCGCTCGCGCCTGCGCCGATGAAGCTCCAGAGCGCCAGGTTGCTGAAAAGATACTGGTCGTCGACCAGCGAGCGCAGCTTGCTGCACTGCTGCTTCTGGTCGCTGCCAGCGGGGGTCGCGCAGTTGACGGATCCGGCCTCCATGGCGTCGATCACGCTGTTCTGCCGCGCCGCGTCGCTCGCTTTGCCGTTGGCGACGAGCGTGAACACGACGCCCGCGACCGTTCCGACGCCGGTCGCGATGCCGCCTCCGACGAGCACCGCGGTCCTCCCGCCGCCCTGCGACACCCCGGGCGCCGGCGAGGCGCTCCGTTCAGCACCGGCGCCCCTCGCGTCCGGCGCCGGAGGGCGCTCCAGCGCGATGACCACCGTCTCCGTGCCCCCCGCGGGCGCGTCGACCGGCCGGGTCTGGGACACATACCCGTCGAGCTTCGCTCCCACCTCATGCCGTCCCGGATCGAGGAACACGGGATCCGCGAGCGGCGCTCGCCCGACGATCGCCCCGTCGACCGTCACCTCGGCGCCGCCCGGCGCGACCTCCACGGTGACGGCCGCGACCTGCGCCCGCGCCTCCTGCAGCGACACCTCCGCGCGCTGCCGCTCCTGGACCTTCGTCGCGGGGACCTCGCGGAGGTAGCGCGTGAGGTACTCGGCCGCGTCGCGCGGCTTGCCCACCCGGAGGCAGGCCACGCCCAGGTTCGAGGCGATCTGGTAGTGCGGCTTGAGGCCCCACGCCGCGAGGAACGCCGCGTGCGCCTCGGCCCACTTCCCCGCGTTGGCCGCCTTCACCCCGTCTGCGAAGAGCTGGCGCGCCCTGTCCGTCAGCGCGTCGCTCTCCTGCGCCTCGGCCCGAGGGGGCGCCGGCTGCGCCTCGGCGGCGGGCGCCAGCAAGGCGATGACTACGCTCAGGGTCCACGGCAGCGGGCGGTTCCTCATCATGGTAAGTCCGGCGTTGCTTCAGGCAGCTGCGTCGGGCGCAAGGGAAGGGTACGGCAGCACCTTGCCTACCCTGGAGCTCGAACCGTACCTCTTCTGTGCGATCAGGGAAGCATTTGATGCTCCCGTTTCATACAGGGCGTGATGGTGCAGCAGCTCCGCAGCGTCCCGCGGCCGTTCCTGCGTCGCAAGGGTGTTGACGCGCGGCTTCATGCATGGAGAGGCACGCCCGGAGCACCGGAGGCGGCTGCTTCCGTCTTGAGCTCGTCCTCCTGGTTCAAAGGTCAACGTGGCCCGTGGATTCTAATCGTCTGATCGAGAGGTGGTCGAGCAAGGCGTATTTTTAGCAAAATCCCAGCACTCTTGGACGAGGCCGTTCGCGCCTGATGCACCGTTGTTCGGAGCAGCGCCCGCCCCTGGGCCGCCCGTACCTGCATCGCCGGGGGTGAATGAGCCCGGGCTGATCACCCGCAACCCTTTCCCGCGGAAGGCGATGCCGAGCGAGTGACCGCCATGGCCACCGCCGCCCGGGCCGCCATTGCCGCCCGGCCCACCGCGCCCGCCCTCGCAGCTCTCCTTGGCATCACCCGCCCGGGCCCCAAAGGCGCCACCTAAGCTCCCGTTTCCACCTAGCTGGCCTTCTCCTCCCGGCCCGCCATTCCCGGCATCACCAGCAACAAGGCTCACTCTGTCGAGAGAGACCGTCGCATCGACAACGACAAATGCGATGCTGGAGCCTCCGGGATGCCCCCCGTCGCCCCCTTGACCCCCACAGCCCCCGCTGCCCCCTGCGCCGCCGCTGGCGCCGGGCAGCAAGACCTTGACGCTACCTGAACACGCCGCAGCGGTCCCCCTGGCGCCGCCTCCGCCGCCCCCGCCTTGACCAGGCTTGCCGGTGCCACCTTGCTGTGCGAGCACCCCGGTGTAGCCATTCGCATCGACGGTGCCCAGGCCTTCGGAAGGACCGGCTGGCTTACCGGGATCACCGGCGGCGCCATTCTTACCATCCGTGCACGACTGGTCAGCCGTTTCCTTGATTCCGCCCGCTCCTTCGGCCGGCTCGGATGTGGCCGGCTTGCCGGACGTGCCGTCGCCGGCGTCGGAGCGCTCGGGACTCGTGGTGGTACCCGTCACGGTACCGCCATCGCCCCCGTTCCCTCCTTCGGATTCCCCACCCGCACACCGTGTGATTGGACCCGCTGGTCCACCGTGCGTAGCTCCTGGGCTGCATACCGCCAGGCCCGGATCGCCATTGATGCCGTCAAGCGTCGAATCGCGCGGGATGGCGCGCGCCTGCGCTCCACTCTTGGCATTGCCGGCCTCGAGCCTGACGTTGACGATGTCGATCGTCCCGCCGTTCGTCAGCAGCGCGGTCGACGACTTCCCCGGAGAGTCGGCGTCCGCGGCGACGACGTCGACGTTTTCCAGCCGATTGTTGCCGCCGTTCAGCGTGAGGGCAATGACGTCAGCCCCTCCCTGGAGCGTCGTCCGCGCGTCGGGTGACCAGGTCCAGGCTCCGTCGCAGGCCGTGAAGCCACCGTAGATCTTCACTCCACCGTTGAAGGTCACGCCGGTGGCCTCGGAATACGTCTCTCCCATCTCGCCGCACGCATAGACCCGCTTCGGGTTCTTCGCGGCGGCCTGGGTGAAGCTCTTGAACGGCTGTTCCTTGCTACCGTCCCCACTGGCGGCCGCGCTCGACCGCACGAAGACTCCACAGGATCCGTCCGGAGGTAAGCTCTTGTCGGTGAGGTCGCAGTTCTTCGCCGGGTCGGGTTGGCCACCTGCATCACCGCCTGCGGTGCAAGCGGGGCCTTCGCAGCCCTCGGCTGGATCATAGCGGACCACGCATCCGACCGCCTCGGCGCCCATGGCTGCTATCCCCAGAAAGAGCGCAGCAGCGAGACGGGCACGATGACGCATTCTGAATCTCCTCTGTTCCACGTACCCCAGCTCAGAACGTTCCGCTGACCAGGAGCCCGGAAGCCCCCGTTCCCAGGAGCGGCACCACTTGCACGGCCGGACGCGATTCGGTCGGCCTCACCGTCACGAGCCCATAAACAAGCGTTCCAACCCCGATGGCTCCGCCCGCCACAAAGCTCCAGAACGCTGAGTTCGTGAGATCCACCTTGGCGAACACGGTGTCCTTCAGCTTCGCGCATTTTGACGAGCTGATGTCAGGACACGAGGCGAACCCGTCGCCTTCCACGACCAATTCCTGCCTGAGCTTCTCGGCGTCCCCCGCCCGCCCGTTGGCCAGAACCGTGAGCACCACGCCCGCCGCTACGCCCGCGCCGGCCGCGATCCCGCCGCCCACGAGCACCGCCGTCCGCACCTTGTCGCGCGGCATCTCTGACCTCGGAGGAATCGACGTGCCGACGCTCCCTCCGATCTCGGCGGACGGCGTGCGCTCAAGCTGCAGGGCCACTGTCTCCGTGCTCCCCGCCACCGTTGCAATCGGCCGCATGGCAGGCGCGTGCCCATCGAGCTTCGCGCCGATCTCATGCTTCCCTGGATCGAGAAACACCGGATCCGCCAGCGGCGCCTTGCCCACGACCGCCCCGTCGACGGTCACCTCCGCCCCTGCCGGCGCCACCCGCACCGTGACGGACGCGATCTTCGCGAGCGCCTCCTTCAGCGACGCCTCCGCGCTCTGTCGCTCCTTCACCTTTGTGGCAGGCGCCTCGCGGAGGTACCGCGTCAGGTACTCCGCGGCTTCGCGGTTCCTGCCCAGCTTCACGCAGGCCACCCCCAGGTTCGAGGCGATCTGATAATGCGGCTTGATGGCCCACGCCGCGAGGAACGACGCACGCGCATCGGCCCATTTCCCTGCCGCTGCAGCCTGTCTCCCCTCTTCATAGAGCTGCCGCGCCTTGTCCGTCAGCGCGTCGGTCTCCTCAGCGACGGCCTGGGTGGCCGGCTGTTGCGCGCCGGCCACCTGCGCCGTCAACGCCACGGCCATGCTCCAACTCCATAGCAGCGGACGCTTCTTCATCGTCGGAGTCATCAGAACTCTGGCTTCCCTTCGGGGAGAGGCGGCTCGGAGGTGCGCGACGGCGGCACCTTACCCGCTCTCGGCTTCGGGTCAATGCGCCCCGTCGCGGCCCCACCTACCTTGGTGTTCCTTGTCCGCCCCGACGACTGCGTCTTCGGCTGGGGCTCATCCTGCTGCGGCTGCTCCTGCCCCGCCTGCGGCTTCGCCGTCGCCTCCGGCCGCGCCGTCGTGGAGGGCGAGCCTGTCGTCGCCGCCGCGCCGGACTCGGCGCTCGGCCCCGGCGCCGCCGCGCTCCCCGCAGGCAGCGCCACGCCCGGCGCCGTCGCTTCCGGCGCCGCCGTCCCGCCCCCGGGCGTTCCCTGCGATACCAGCACCGCGACCATGCCCGCCACGGCCACGAAGCCGAGCCCCGCGACGGCCCATATCCACGTCCGCGACGACGCCGGCTTCTCCACGATGACCGGGATCTCGTCGCGCTCCTCCCCGCCGACGCTCGGCAGCGGCGCCGCCGCCGGCGCGCTCCACGCCCCGCCGCTCGCCGCCCGCCCCGCAACGCCGCCCGCCGCCCGCGCCGGAACGGCGTTCCCCGGGCCCGCCTGGCCCATCCGCACGGGCCCCGTGCCCCCGGCCTCGCCCGCCGTCAGCGCCGCGCTCCCGAGCAGCTTCTCCGAATCGATGACCAGCGTCCCCTTCGGCCCGACCTGCTGCGACGCCGGCCCCGCCCCGACGCCCTTCTGCGACGGCGGCATCGACCCCGGCGCCCGCCGCTCCTGCAGCGCCACCCCCGACATCGCGCCCGCCACGCCAAGCGGCCCCGTCCCGCCCTGCTGCGCCGCCAACCGCTCGCGCCATCCGCCGGCGAACTGCGGCTTCTCCTCCACCTCGCCCTGCGGCCGCGCCCCGAACATCCCCCGCGCGATCTCCGCCTCGTCCTCCGCGACCTCCTCGATCCGGATCAGCACCCCGTGCCGATCCTCCATCGTGACGTCGCGCTCTCGCACGAACCGCACCGAGACCCCGCCCGGGATATCCGCCTCCCGCCCGCTCGTGATCGACGTCCACTTGATGTTCGACCGGTACAGCACCGTCGCGATCTTCGCCGCCGCGAGCGCGATCGACCCGAAGGGCTCATCCGGCTTGTGGACGATCACCACCCGCTTCGGCTGCGCCCCCTCGTCGGCCACCCAGTCCCACGTCGCGCCGCTCCGCCGGAGATACGGCAGATCGCCGAACTCCTCGACATACCGCTCCAGCACGTGCGCCACCCGCTCCGGCGCCTCCCGCACCGCACTCACGTACTCGCGGTAGAACATGCCCGCCGACGAGTTGACCTCCGTCGCGTTCATCACGTGCCGGTAAAACGTCGCCGCTGCCTCGAGCAGCGTCGTATACCCGAGGTCCCGATCCACCGCGACGATCCCGTGCGCGAACGGCGGGTTTCCCCGCCCGGCGTGGTCGACTGTCCCGCCGATCCGGAACCCGAAGATGAGCCCCATCGCCCCGTGGCCAGGCTCGTGCTGCGTGTCATCCCTCGACAGGTTGCCGATCGCGAACGCGTGCGTCGCCCCCGTCGCAGGCTCGATGTACTTCATCAGCCGCGCGAGGTGGCTGAACTGCGTCGTCGTGAGGGGCCCTTGCGGCACCTCCGGGCAGTACATGAAGTCGATCTGGTGCCCCGGGATGTTCCCGTGCAGCACGTGGTACCACGCCGCGTCCGCCGGCGCGCGGTACCGCGGGATCACATACCCCGAAGCGCCCTCGCTACCGTACATTGGGCCTGACCTGCTGCGGCACCGGCGGGGCAGGGAGCGCCGCGGTCCGCGACAACGCCGAGCTCCCGCTGATGTCCTGCTTCATTCGCTGCAGGAGCTGAGGATCATACGCGTTCTTCGGGAGGATCTTCTCCACGAAGTGCGAGAACAGGTGATGTGTGCTGTGCCCGTAGCTCGCCGACCCGACGAGCACGCGAATGTCGATGTTGTTCTTGTACCGCTCCAGGCTGTCGATGAGCGACTTGTAATAGCCGCGCGCCTCCCGCTCCACCTCGGCCGGCGTCCCGGAGAGAACATCGGACTTGTTGATGAAGAGCACGACCGCCTTGCACGAGGCCAGCGTCTTCGGGCTGAAGAAGAACTGCAGCGACTGCGGCTGAAACTCCCGGAGCTGCTCCTGGATCCTCGCCGGCTCGATCTTCTGACCGTCCTTGCCCGCCAGATCCACGACCATCAGGAGCCCATGGATCTCCTCCATGATGAGCTCCTGCTGCGCGTCCACGATGTGCTCGCCGCCCCAGTCGCCGATCTCGAACACGTGCTCTGTCAGCACCTCTTTCGTGAGGACGTGGCTGACAGTCCGCTCGTAACGCTCGATCTTCGTCCCCTGCAGCGTGCCCAGATCCACGAGGGGATTCGCCCACTTGAGCGTGAGCGACGTCTTGCCGGTCCACTTGATGCCGAGCGTCAGGATCTTGTACCGCTTCTGCGTGATCTTCGGCCGGCTCTCGAGCTCGCTCTTGTACCAGTCGATCTCCTTCTGCTGGGCATCGAGCCAGTCGACCTTCTGGCGATCGTCGTTCCTCGCGAGCTCGAGCGCCTGCTGGAGCTGCCCGTACTGCGCCCTCATCTGATCGAGCTGGCCCTTGGCCTGCCGGAGCGCCTCGATGTGCTGGTTCGCGTCCTGGAGCTGCCGCTTCAGCTGCGTGGCCTGCATCAGCAGGAACACGGCGCCTGCGCCGCACGCCACCGCAATCAACCCGAGCACTATCGGTAGAACAACCTGCATGGCTTACAATCCTCGCGCCCCGCCGGGCGGGCTATCCCACCCTTGTCCTGTCCCGCGCGGCCGGAAGAACGACGAGCGCGGGCCGGCCTGGATCCTGAGAACGCATCAGACCACGGCTCGCCGCAGCGTACAAGTCCGAGGTAATCCCCAGCACGAGCCATTACTTCATCGTCCGCCATCGTCCGCCATCGTCCGCCACCGGACGTCATGTCCCCACGCACACAGGGCCCGCGTCCTCCGCGCCCTCGCGCCGCTCCCGCTACGGGCCTGTCCCGATCACCTCGCGCCACCGCCCTTGCGGGTCACCCGCGGCAGCGCCGTCCTCGTCTCGGGCGCGAGATCCAGCGTGTCCCGCTCCCCGGCCGCGAGCCGCAGCGCGCCCGCATACGCGATCATCGCCCCATTGTCCGTGCAGCTCGCGAGCGGCGGCACGAACAGCGCGAGGCCCCGACGCTCGCACGCCGCGGCCATCTTCGCGCGGAGCCCCTGGTTCGCAGCGACCCCACCGCCGAGGACCACCCGCTCGATCCCCTCGGCCCGGGCGGCCCGCACGGTCTTCTGCACGAGCGCGTCGACCACCGCCCCCTGGAACGCCGCGCACAGGTCGCGGAGCGCCTGCCCCTCCGGCCGCCCCCGCTTCGCCACGTGGCGCGCGACCGCGCTCTTGATGCCCGAGAAGCTGAACTCGAGCGACTCCTTGCGCGCCATCAGCGCCGGCACCGCGTCCGCCGCGGCCGCCGCGTCTCCCCCGGCCGCGAGCCGATCGACCACCGGCCCGCCCGGGTACCCGAGGCCGAGCAGCTTCGCCACCTTGTCGAACGCCTCGCCCGCCGCGTCGTCGCGCGTCGCGCCGAGCTCCCGGATCGCGCCGATCGCCGGGCCGTCCACCCGGTAGATCGCCGTGTGCCCGCCCGAGGCGAGCAGCGCCACGTAGGGGAACGACGGCCGCTCATGCTCGTCGCCGAGAGGCGCGCCGCCCCGCCGCAGGAACACCGCGAGCAGGTGCCCCACGAGGTGATCGACGCCCACGAGCGGCTTGCCCGCGGCCCACGCGAGCCCCTTCGCGGCCTGCAGGCCGACGAGCAGCGCCCCGGCGAGCCCCGGCCGCGACGTCACCGCCACGCCGTCGAGATCCGCCGCCGAGACGCCCGCGCGCGAGAGCGCCTCGCGCACCACCGGGACCACCGCGCGCGCGTGATCGCGCGCCGCGACCTCCGGCACGACGCCCCCGTAAGGCGCGTGCAGCGCCACCTGGCTGCGCACCACGTCGGAGAGGACGTCGCCTCCCTCGGTGACCACCGCCGCCGCCGTCTCATCACACGATGTCTCGATGCCTAGAACCCGCATGTCCCTGTCCGCCGCGTCAGCCTGAAATTGCCAAACACCTGCCGCTGCCCCGCCGCCTCTGCCTCGCTCGACGCGAGCGGCGCCCGGCCCGGCCGGAGCAGGCGCACCTCGACCGACTCGTCCGTGCGCAGCGATAGCACCGCGAGCAGCGGCTCCGCCTCTGGCTCCGCCGCGTCGACCGCGTAGATAGCGTTGCGCTCCCGGCCCTCCCCGAACTCCAGCCGCGACAGCGGATCGTGGGAGAGCGCGCCGATCGGCCGCAGCGGCGCGCCGTCGAGGAGGCGCCGCTCGGCCGTGGCCCCGTCGGGCGCCTCGTAGGTCCACAGCGCGCCCGGCGGCTCTGGCCCGTCGAGCGCGTCCGCGTCGAGCGTGAGCCGCATCTGCACCCGCGGGCTCAGGCCGGTGCGGAACGCGCCGCCCAGCGTGATCGCGCCGCAGTACGCCTCCCCGTCGGCCGTCGAGAACCGGCTCAGGTCGTCGCAGCCGGCCGCCCCGCCGGCGCTCATCGCGCCGGCGAGGGCGAGCAGCGCGAGCCGCAGCGCGACGCGCCGCGGCCCGGGCGGAGCGGCGCGGCTCAAGGCGCGGCGCTCCGCATCAGCTCGGCCGCGGTCTGGCGGACGCGCGGCTCGGGATCGCTCGCCGCGAGCTGCCGGAGCACCGGCGCCGCCGCCGCGCGGTCCGCGGAGGCCAGGGCGCGGGCCGCCGCCTCGCGCACGAGGGCATACGCGTCGGCGCGGGCCGCCTCGCCGAGCGTCTCCGCGACCTGGCTCGGCCTGCCGCCGCCCGCGCCCCCGCCCGGCGCGCCGAGCCGACCCAGCGCCTCCGCCGCGCGCACGCGCAGCGGCCAGCTCGACGAGGACCGCAGGAGCTCCGAGACGGCCGCGATCGTCGGCCCGTGCCGGACCGCGCCGAGCGCCGAGAGCGCCGCGCGCCGCACGCTCTCCTCGGGATCGCCGAGCGCGTCGACCACCGCGGCCTGCGCCTCCGGCTCGGGCCGGGTCGCGAGCAGCTCGACCGCGCGCGTGCGCACCTCGATCGCCGGGTGCCGCACGAGCGCCACGAACCCGCTCACCACCGCCGCGGCGATCCCCTCCACGGCGGCCTCCACCTGCCGCCTCGGCTCCGGGGCGAGCGCCGCGCGCCCGTCCGTGAAGGGCGCGAGCCCGAGCGCCGCGGCGCCCACGCCGGCGCCGCGATCGCCGCCCGACACGGCCGCGCCGCGCGACAGGATCGCGTCCGCGACGACCAGGGCCCGCTCGGGAGACGTCGCGACCGCGGCGACCGCGGCCTTCTGCAGCGCCGGGCCGAGCGCAACGAGCGCCGCCGCGCGATCCTCCGGGCCGGGCGGATCGGGGTCGAGCCCCGCGAGCGCGTCCTTCACCGTCAGCGCGCCGTCCGGCACCGGCAGCGGCTCGCGCGTGCGCGGGTACGCGCGCCGCGTGAGCGCGACCGCCGCCGACACCGCGGCGGCGCGCAGCCCCTCGTCGGACGAGAACGCGCCGGCCGCGATCGCCTGCGCGGCCCCGCTCGCGGCGACCGCCTCGGCCTCGCCGGCGCCGCCGCCGCTGTGTCCCGCGCTGCCGCCGCCGTCGCCGAGCCGCGCGAGCGTGATCAGCGCCGCGCGGCGCAGCTCCGGCTCGCTCGAGTCGGCGAGCGACATGAACAGCGCGGGCCCCTCGCCGCCGCCCCCGAGCTCGCCCAGCGCGCGGACCGCGGCCGCGCGCGGCATGGAGCCGGCCTCGGGCGCCCTCGCGACCGCGGACAGCGCCGCCGCGTGCTTCCGGTCGTGCGTCAGCCCGAGGCCGAGCGCCGCGAGCGCCCGCACCTCCGGCGCCGGCGACGACAGGAGCCGCGCGAGCAGCGCCTCCGCCTTCGCCGCCGGCCGCCCGCCGCCCGCCGCGAGCCGCGCCACGCCCCAGGTCGCGGCGACCGCGACCGCGTCGTTCGGCAGCACGCTCGCGGCCGCGTCCCTCGGCGCGAGCATCTGCTCGTAGCGCTCCAGCATGGCCGGGTCGCGCAGCGCGCCGCACGCGATCATCGCGCGGGCGCGCAGGCCCTTGTCCGCCTGGCCGATCGCGAAGTTGTAGAGCGCCGGCCCGGCGCCCTTGTTCTCGACGTAGGCCAGCACCTCGATCGCGACCTTCTGCTGCGACTCCTTCTCGTCCGCGAGCGCGTCGAGCAGCGGCTTCACGGCGCGGGCGCCGATCTTCGCGAGCTCCGCGCGCGCCGCCGCGCCCCCCGCGCGGCCCTCGCCGCGGACCTTCTGCATCAGCGGGAAGGTCATCGCGCCGTAGAGCTCCACGAGCAGCCGCCGGTAGAGCGGCTTCTGCGGGTTGCCGACCGCGACCGGGAGGAGCTCGCGCTCGAGCACCTCGAGCGAGCCCCGGCCGAGGTTCACCTGCATCGACATCCGCGCCGCGCGCGCGACGAGCTCCTCGTCGTTCGACGCCCGCACCACCCGGCGGAAGAGCCGGTCGGCCTCCTCGGCCTGCCCCGCCGTGAGCAGCAGCTCGGCGAGGTCGAAGTACACGGGGAACAGCCGGTCGTTCTTCGCGAGGGCCTGCCGGTACTCGGCGATCGCGCGCGGGAAGTCCTGCCGCCGGCGGTACATGTCGCCGAGCTTCTGGTGGCCGCTCGCGTCCTCGGGCGACAGCTCGACGGCCCGCGCGGCGTACCGGATCGCGTCGTCGTCGCGGTACAGCTCCGCGGCGTACTGCGCCATGCGCTGGTAGAACTCGCGGGCCCGCTTCGGGTTCACCTCGACGAGCTTGCCCAGCACGTCGATCGCGCCGAGGAGGTTCTGCTGGAGCACGAGCACGCGCTCCAGCGCGAGGAGCGAGTCCTCGTCCCCCGGCGCGGCCTGGACCAGCCTCCGGAGCGTGGCCTCGGCGTCGGGCAGCCGGTGCAGCTTGCGCTGCACCTCCGCGAGCAGCCGCCCCGCCTCCAGGTCGGGCGGGGTCGCGTTGAAGCGCGCGCCGAGCGGCGCGACGCGGCTCGGCAGCTCGTGGGTGAGCGACCAGAGGCTGACGATGTGGGTGCGCGCCTCGCGCGCGAGCAGCTTGTCGTTGCCCGCCCCGGCGAGCAGCTGCTCCCAGAGCTCGCGCGCCTCCGTGTAGCGCGGCCCGGCGTTGCCGAGCGCGCTCGCGGTGCGCTCCAGCGCGATCGCGAGCGCCTTCTTGTAGCGGCTGTTCGCGGGCTCGAGCTGCGCGGCCTCCCGGAGCGCGGCGAGCGCCTCCGCCACCATGTCGTGGTCGAGGTACACCTCGCCGAGCGTGGCCGCGGCGCGCGCCCGGCTCGGCACGACCTGCTTGATGCGCGCCCACGTCTCCAGCGCCTTCTTCTTGTCGCCGGCCTGGAAGTACCGGTCGCCCAGGTCGACGAGGTGGCTCGGATCGCCGCCCGCGGCCCCGGCGAGCCGCTGGAGCACCTTGAGGGCCCGGTCCTTCTCCTCCACCCGCTCGTAGAAATCGGCGACGGCCGCGAGCGTCTCGGCCTCGTCCGCGACGCGCCCCTCGAGCTGGGTGAGCAGCGCGAGCGCCTTGGGCCGGTCGCCCCGCTGGATGAGCGTCTCGCACAGCTCGAAGACGAAGTCCGCGTTGCCCGGGGCCGCCTTGATCAGGAGCTCGTACTCGCGGATGGCGGCGTCGAGCTCGCCGGCGGTCTGGAGCAGGTGGACGAGCCGGAGCCGCGTGTCGATGTGCTTGCCGTCGAGCGCGAGGGCCCTCCTGTAGATCCCGATCGCCTTGTCGACGTCGCCGGTCTCCTCGTACAGGGCGCCCAGGGTCGCGAGCCGCTGGAAGTCCTGCCCCTTCTCGGCCTCGAGGATGGCGATGAGCTCCGCGAGCTTGCCCTCGGCGCGGAACGCGTCGGTCATGATGAGCAGGATCTCGGCCCGCACCCCGGCGGCGCTGCCGGCGATGGCGAGCGCCCGCTTCAGCACGGCGAGCGCCTCGTCCATCTTCTTCTGCCTGGCGAGCGACTGCCCGAGATCGCGCAGCGCCGGCGCGAGCGCCCGGTTGTCGCCTGCCGCGGCCTTCACGAGCTCGCGGAACTCGGCCTCGGCGCGCGCGTGGTGCCCGCGCGCGGAGAGCTCGCGCCCGAGCTCGGCCTTCACGAAGAGCGAGCCCTGCGCGTTCTTCACGAGCGCGTCGTGCTGCGCCTTGGCCGCGTCGAAGTCGGAGAGGTCGAGGCAGAGCGCGAGCAGCGTGCGCCGGGTCTGCTCGACGTCCGCGGGGACCTTGAGCAGCGGCAGCGCCTTCTCGTAGTGCGCGCGCGCGCGGGCCTTGTCGCCGCGATCCGCCTCGAGCTGGGCGAGCGCCATCATGGCCGCCGGGTCCCCGGGCCGGTCCGCGATGGCGGCCTCGTACGTCTTGATGGCGTCGTCGTAGCGCCCGTCCTGCTTGTAGACGCCGGCGAGCACGACCTTGGAGGCCCAGGCGTCGGCCCCGGGCTGCGCGGCGCGGCGCTCGAACTCCTCGACGAGCTTCTTCAGGTTCCCGTCGCGCTCGCGGTAGAGCTGGGCGAGGCGCTGGAGCGGGAAGGGCGCGCTCGGCTGGCTCATGACGATGGCCGTGTAGCGCGCGATCAGCGCGTCGCTCGACGGGCCGCCCCGCTTCCCGTCGCCGGCCTCGGCCGGCTCCGGCTTCGCCTGCGGCGGCTTCGCGGGCTGCGGCCGCGCGGCGGGGCCGGGCTTGCCACCGCCGCCGGGCTTGCCGCCGCCGGGCTTGGGGGCCTTCGGCCTGGGCCGCTTGCCGCGGCCGGACGGATCGAAATCCGCGGCCTCGGCGTGCGGGATCGCGAGCGTCGCGGCCGCGGGGATCAGGACCGCGAGGCAGCCGACCAGAACGTGGGATCGCACCTGGGTAGGGTAGATCGACCGTGCGCGGCGGGCCACGCGGAGCAGCGGCGGCGCCGGGAACGGGCGGGATCGGGGCGGCGCGGATGCGGGACATGCGAGGCCGCTGAGCTCAGCAGACGTCTTTCCAATTCCGGCCGCGCGCTTGACGCGCCGGGGGCGGCCGGGGACAGTCCCCGCGCGCCCTGGTAGCGCCGACACGATCACGTCGAGCGACAGCCCCCTGCGCGCCGCGAGTCGCCATGCCCTCGTCCCCGCCCTCGGCCAGTCCGATTTTCGCGAGCTCCGCCGCGCGGGCGCGGGTTATGTCGACAAGACCCCCTTCCTGGGACAGCTCCTCGCCGATCCTGCGCAGGTCGTCCTGTTCCCGCGGCCGCGCCGCTTCGGAAAGACACTGAACCTCTCCACCCTCGCGTATTTCCTCGGGAAGCGCGACGAGGACCTCTCCCCGCTGTTCCAGGATCTCGCCGTCTGGAACGACCCGGCGGCCCGCGAGCATTTCCAGCGGTACCCCGTCCTCTTTCTGACGTTCAAGGACATCAAGACCCTCTCCTACGAGACCACGCTGGACGCGATCCGTACCGAGGTGCAGCGCCTCTACAGCCAGCATCAACACCTGCTGAAGAGCGACGCGCTCCGCCCCGATGAGCGGCGACACTACGAGCACATGCTCCTCGGAGAGATCTCCGAGGAAGACTGCCGTGGCTCACTGAGAGAGCTCTCCGATACCTCGCGCGCCACCACGGCCAGAAGGTGGCCATCCTGATCGACGAGTACGACACCCCCATCCAGTCCGGTTACCTGAACGGCTTCTTCGACGAGGTGACGCTGTTCTTCCGGAACTTCTTCTCTGCCGCCTTCAAGGACAACCCCTCTCTCTTCAAGGGGGCGCTCACGGGGGTGCTGCGGGTCGCCCGGGAGAACCTCTTCTCCGGCCTGAACAACGTCATCGTGTCGTCGATCCTGAGCGACCGCCGCTACGCGACCTCCTTCGGCTTCACCGAGGCCGAGGTCGCCAGCGTCCTGGAGCAAGCGCGGCCCGACGGCGTCTCCGCAGCGCAGCCGGCGCCGCTCCCGGATCCCACGCTGCCGCGCCTCGAGGAGGTACGCGCGTGGTACAACGGATGCCGCTTCGGCGGCGAGGTCATCTACAATCCCTGGTCGATCCTCAACTGTGTGGCCAGCGGCGCCCTCCGGCCGTACTGGGTCAACACGGCCTCGACAGAGCTCCTCCAGCATCTCATCGCCCGGCGGGGGCTCGGGCTCTCGAGCGAGACCGAGGCGCTCCTGCGCGGCGAGCCCGTCGAGGCGCGCATCGACGAGAACATCGTCTTGCGCGATCTGGACCAGCAGCCGGAGGCGCTGTGGAGCTTCCTCCTCTTCTCCGGCTATCTCACCGCCACGGCGGTGTGGGAGGAGCTCGGCGAGGTCACCGCCTCGCTCGCCATTCCCAACCTCGAGGTCCGCGTCGCGTACCGCGATCTCTTCCGCTCCTGGCTCCGGCGCGGGCTCCCGGAGCGGAGGCACGCCGAGGCGCTGATCCGCGCGCTGCTCGACGGCGACGCCCCGTCGCTGGAGGCGCTGATCGAGCGGCTGCTCGTCACGGTGATGTCCTATCAGGACCCCGCCGGCCGGGAGCCGGAGAAGCTCTATCACGGCTTCATTCTGAGCCTCCTGGTGCAGCTCGAGGGGGATTACGACGTTCGCTCGAACCGCGAGTCTGGCCTCGGCCGCGTGGACCTGCTCGTGCGGCCGCGCGCGCCGGGCCGTCCAGGCGTCGTGCTGGAGCTCAAGGTGCCACAGCGAGGCGAGACCCCGGAGCAGGCGCTCCTGGCCGCGGCGCGGCAAGTCCGCGATCGACGTTACGCGGTGGAGCTGGTCGCCGCCGGCGCCGCCCCCGTGCATGAGCTGGTCGCGGTCTTCGACGGAAAGCAAGCCTGGGTGCGGCAGGTCGACGAGGCCCTCTCCGGCGCCAAGGACGGACCCTCGCAGGGCTGATCGACTCGGGCAGACGTCGGGCACATCGTTGTTCGTTGTGGTGAGGCGCACAACCTTGGATCCGCCCTCGCCGCGCGCTCATCGCGCTGCGGTCCCTGAGGTTGCCTTGCTTACAGCACAATTTGCTGACGGGGAGCGCCGCCGTTCTGGATATCCTCGGTCACTGCGATGGGCTCGTCCGAAGCACCCCACAGGCGAGCGCTGCGGCTCTCTGGGTCGTCTCGGGGGTACCGCTGATGCGCGCTGGTGACATCGTCGCTGACCGCTTCGAGATCGAAGGTCACGCGACCTCCGGCGGCATGGCGCAGATCTTCCGCGCCCGCGATCGGCTCACGGGCGAGCCGGTCGCGCTGAAGCTCCTCCAGCGCACGGGCCCGCAGGAGTCGCACCGCTTCCGCCGGGAGGCGCACGCGCTCGCCGCGCTCCGTCACCCCGGGGTCGTCGGGTACGTCGCCCACGGCACGACCGAGGGCGGTGATCTCTACCTCGCGATGCAGTGGCTCTCGGGCGAGACCCTCGCCGAGCGCTTGCTCCGCGAGCCGCTCACCGTCCCCGAGAGCCTCTCGCTCGGCGTGCGCGTCGCCTCCACGCTCGGCGCCCTCCACCGGCTCGGCGTCGTCCACCGCGACCTCAAGCCGAGCAACCTCCTGCTCGTCGGCGGCTCCGTCGACGAGGTCACCCTGCTCGACTTCGGCGTCGTGCGCGTCGCGGACGCCGGCCAGGAGCTCACCATGCCCGGCGTGATGCTCGGCACCCCCGGCTACATGGCCCCCGAGCAGGCGCGCGGCGAGGTCGCCATCGACGCCCGCGCCGACGTCTTCGCCCTCGGCTGCATCCTCTACCGCTGCCTCACCGGCCGGCCCCCGTTCGTCGGCAACGACGGCCTCTCGGTGCTCGTGAAGGTCCTCCTCGAGGATCCGCCGCGGCTCCGGGAGCTCCGCGGCGAGGTCCCGGCCGCGCTCGACGACCTCGTGACGCGCATGCTCGCCAAGGCCCCGCGCGACCGCCCCCGCGACGGCGCGGCCGTGGCCGCCGAGCTCGGGGCGCTCGGCGATCTCGCGCCTGGCTCGCGGCGCGGCGTCCCCCTGTCCATCGGCGGCCCCACGCCCGAGCTGACGACCGGCGAGCGCCGGATGATCTGCCTCCTCGTCGCCCGCGACGGCGCGCTCGACAGCGACGCCACCCGATCCGAGGGCGAGGACGCGCTCCGGGTGCGCGCGCTCAGCGCCCTGGCGGAGCGCCACCAGGGCCGCCTCGAGATCATCGAGGCGCGCTCTCCCGTCGTCGTGCTGTCGGGCCTCGTCGCGCCGACCGACCTCGCCGCCCGGGGGGCGCGGTGCGCGCTCGCGATGCAGGTGCTGCTCGGCGGCGCGCCCGTCGCGCTCGTCTCGGGGCGCGCCGAGATCACCGCCCGCTCTCCGATCGGCAAGCTCATCGACCAGGCCGCCGCGCTGCTCGCCGGCGACGAGGCGCGGCTCGGCGTCGTCCGCATCGACGACGTCACGGCCAGCCTGCTCGGCGCGCGGTTCGATCTCGGGTCGGATCACGCAGGCCACCTCCTGCGCGGCGAGTGCGACGACCTCGAGGCGGTGCCGCGCCTCCTGGGCAAGCCGACGCCGTGCGTGGGCCGTGACCGCGAGCTGTCGCTCCTGGAGGCGACCTTCGTCCAGTGCATCGAGGAGCAGACCCCGTCCGCGGTGCTGGTGACGGCCCCCGCCGGCATGGGCAAGTCGCGCTTGCGCGTCGAGCTGCTCCGGCGCCTCCGGGCGCGGGACGAGCCGATGGCGGTCTGGATCGCGCGCGGCGACCCCATGAGCGCCGGCTCTGCCTTCGGCCTCCTGGCGCAGGTGCTCCGCCGCGCGCTCGGCGTCGCCGACGGCGCGCCGGCCGCAGCGGTGCATCGCAAGATCCGCGAGCGCGTCGGTCGCCACGGCGAGCGCGTCGCCCACGTCGCGCCCTTCCTCGGCGAGCTCGTGGGGACGCCCTTCCCGGACGAGGCCAGCGAGGCGCTCAGGGCGGCGCGGCGGAGCTCCGTGCTGATGGGCGATCAGCTGCACCTCGCGTGGGAGGAGTTCCTGCGCGCCGAGTGCGCGGCGCAGCCGGTGCTGCTCGTCCTCGAGGACATGCACTGGGGCGACCTGCCCACGGTGGGCATGATCAACAGCGCCCTCCGCAACCTGCGCGACGCGCCGTTCATGGTGCTGGCGCTCGGCCGGCCCGAGGTGCGCGAGATGTTCCCGAAGCTGTGGGCCGGCCGCGGCCTGCAGGAGATCGAGCTCGCGGGGCTCTCGCGCCGCGCCAGCGAGCGGCTCGCGCGCCAGGCGCTCGGCGGCGCCGTCACCGACGAGATGATCGGCACGCTGGTCGAGCGGGCCGACGGCAACGCCTTCTTCCTGGAAGAGCAGATCCGTGCTGCCGCCGAGGGGCGAGGGGCCGCGCTGCCGGAGACGGTGCTGGCGATGGTGCAGGCGCGGCTCGAGGCGCTCGCTCCCGAGGCGCGGCGCGTCCTCCGGGCGGCGAGCGTCTTCGGCCAGAGCTTCCGGCCCGCCGGCGTCGCCGCGCTGCTCGGCGGTGCCGACGCCGAGGTGGCAGACTGGCTCGCCGAGCTCGTCGAGCGCGAGGTGATCGTCCAGAGGCGGCAGCCTGGCCGGGGCGGCGCGCACGGCGAGGGCTTCTCCTCCACGCCGTCCGCGCGCGGGGGGCCCGAGCGCGACGCCTCGCCGGCGCGCCGGGCCGCGGCGCTCGATCCCGGCCCTCCGATCGAGGCGCGCGCGGACGATCCCGAGTACAGCTTCCGGCACGGCCTCGTGCGGGAGGCGGCGTACGGGGCGCTGACGGAGTACGACCGGCGGCTCGGCCACCGGCTTGTGGCCGAGTGGCTCGAAGGGGAGGGGAAGGGCGACGCGGCGGAGCTCGCGGAGCACTTCGAGCGCGGCGCCGAGCCGGGGCGCGCGGCGGCATGGTACCGGCGCGCGGCGGAGCAGGCGCTGCGCGGCAACGATCTCCTCGCCGCGATTCGCCACGCCGAGCGCGGCCTCGCGTGCGGCGCGACCGGGGCAGAGGCGGGTGGGCTGCTCCTCGTCGACGCGGAGGCCCGCGTGTGGCGTGGCGATTTCGCCGTGGCCGAGCAGCGCGCGCTCGAGGCCGTCGCGCTGTTCGAGCCGGGCTCGCCGTCCTGGTACTCCGCCGTGACCTGGGTGGTCATGGCCGCTGGCAAGCAGGGGGCCTTCGATCGCGTGGAGTCCTGGGTGGCGACGGCGCGGGGCGCGTCGCCCCGCGAGGGCGCGCTGACCGGGAGGGACGTCTGCCTCGTCGAGGGGGCCAACTGGCTCGCCTTCGGCGGCCGCTACGCTGTGGCGGACGGGATCATCGAGGCCCTCGAGCGCAGCGGGGAGGAGGAGCGGCCGCTCGACGTCGAGGTGCTCGCCAGGCTCTACGAGGCGCGCGCCATCCGCACCATGACCTCCGGCGATCTCGGCGCCTGCCTCGACGGCATCGAGGCGGCGCTCGCGGTGTTCGAGCGGAGCGGCGATCGCCGCAACGCGTGCTCGCTGCGGGTGAACCTGGGCGCCATCACCATGGAGCTCGGGGACTACGAGGGGGCCGAGGCCGCGCTGCGCGCAGCGCTCCGCGCGGCGGAGCAGATGGAGCTCACGGATCTGGCCGCGTTCGCCCGCAGCAACCTGGGCAACGTGATGATCGCCCGCGGCAACCTCGACGAGGCCCGGCGGGTCGAGGAGGAGGCGATCGCGACGTTCCAGCGGCTGGGCGATCCGAGGGCCGAGGGGATCGCCCGCGCGTACCTCGGGAAGGCGGCGCTGCTCGCCGGCGATCTTGGCGCAGCCGAGGCCGAGGCCCGCGCGGCCGCGGAGCTCCTGCAGAACGCGCCGCCGCTGCGCGCGGCGGCGTGGGCCCTCTCCGCGCGCGTCCTGCTCCGGAAGGGCTGTCCCGAGGAGGCGCTCGCGCTCTCTGGCGACGCGCTCTCCCTCCTGGAGTCGCTCGGCGCGGTCGAGGAGGGCGAATCGCTGATCCGGCTCGTGCGGGCCGAGGCGCTCTTCGCGAGCGGCCGGCAGGACGAGGCGCTCGCCGCGATCGCGCAGGCGCGCCACAGCGTGATGTCCCGTGCCGGGCAGATCTCGAATCCTCGCTACCGGGATCAGTTTCTGTCTGCGCTCGACAACGGCGAGACGCTCGCGCTCGCGGCGCAATGGCTCGGCGACCGAGACGCTCCATGAGCTCGCGCTTCGCCGCACGTGGGATCTCCTGCTCGCAGCTCTTCCAGGAGCCGCGCGCCGCCCACGAGCGCGCCTGAACGGCCGTTTCCTCGCCGTTCTCACGACGTCGCCGCAGGTGCGGAATTTTAGGGTTCCTCCGGAAAAGTCGTTGAGGAAATTCCTGATGCGTGTTTCATTTGTGTGGAGGGGGCTATGCAGTACCGTTTCAGACTCGCAATCTTGTTCCTGGGCCTGAGCGCCAACCATCTGCTGGCCTGTGTCGGCGAGGCGGACCCCCTGGAGGGAGACGGGGGCACGGCGGAGCAAGAGGTGGTGACGCGGAACGCGTTCACGAAGACAGCGCTCGTGGAGAGTGCGTTCGCGACAGACACGCTCGCCACGGAAGCGCTC
The DNA here is from genome assembly GCF_028368935.1 of Sorangium aterium. Lineage (NCBI taxonomy): Bacteria > Pseudomonadati > Myxococcota > Polyangiales > Polyangiaceae > Sorangium > Sorangium atrum. The sequence goes on from NZ_JAQNDK010000004.1 coordinate 1,180,041, forward strand.
ACGGGCAACCCGCTGACGAGCGACGCGCTCGCGAGCAGCAGCGATGTCATGAGCGCGCTGCGCGATCCTCTGGCTCGCGAGTTCTTGACGTACGTGGCGGGCTGCGCGCTCCCGGAGGGGCAATCCGTGCAGGTCTCTCTGGACGGCGAGACGTATACCTTCGCGGGGAGTATCGGTCTCGCGCTCGAGTGGGGCCGAGCTCACGGGAAGTGCAACGCTCACTGTCAAGGCTGGGTCTCGGCCTGCATGCTGGCCAGGATCAACCACCTCGGCGAGAGCGTGCCTATCTCGATGCGTGGCAAGCACAAGGCCCTCGACTCGGATCAAGCGGAGCGAGAGGCCTTTCCGAACCGAGAGGCGGCCTATTTCGGCGACCTCTTCGCGCCGGAGCAGCGCCGGTTCGCGTGCAAGTCGCCCGGCTCGACGCTCATCGGCCGCGTGTGCGGCGGGACGGGCGTCGACACGCAGGGCTGCATCGTCGACGTCCTCGGCGACTGCGACGACATCTGCGGCGCTCCGACGTCGGACGGCAGCTTCCCGAACTGCGTTGGCGGTGGCCATACGACCCCGACGACGGTGACCGTCTTCCGGGAGTAGCGGGTCCTGGTTTCCGCCGCGTGGGCCTCGTCGGTGGCCAGCGCGACCGCCACGGGCTCCTCTCGGGTGCGTTCGCCAACGCGTGATTTTCCGGCAGCAGCAGCCGAGCCGGCTCCTCGACCGCGCCACCGCACGGTTCGCCGCCCGCTCCTTGCCACGGGCTGACGCGCTGCGGCCGCCTCCCCGCGACGGCTCGCCGCTTTCGTACTATGGTCGCGCCGCCATGAAACGAAGGCTGCCTGCCCCGCTCGCCTGCCTGCTGCTCGCCGCCTGCGCCTCCTCGGAACCCCGACCGAAGGAGCCGCTCGGTCAGATCCCGGAGGCGACGACCACGGCGAAGCCAGAGTGGCTTCCCTTCCGCGTCCGCGCCGGCAAGAGCGTCGCCGCCGATCCGCGCGAGAAGCACTTCGCCGAGCTCCGCCAGCTCACCTTCGGCGGCGAGAACGCCGAGGCCTACTGGTCGCCCGACGGCAGGAAGGTCGTGTTCCAGTCGACCCGCGACGGGAACAGCTGCGACCAGCAGTACATCATGGATCTGGAGAGCGGCGAGGTGCGCCGGGTCTCGAACGGCCAGGGCAAGACCACCTGCGGCTACTTCCTCTTCCCTGCGCCCGCGGCCCCTGCCCAGGCGCGCGTCCTCTTCGCGTCCACGCACGCCGCCGGCGAGGCGTGCCCGCCGAAGCCCGACCACTCGCAGGGGTACGTGTGGCCGCTCGACGAGTTCGACATCTACACAGCGAACGCCGACGGCTCGGATCTCCGCCCCCTCATCCAGGGCAAGGGCTACGACGCCGAGGCGACCGTCGCGTTCGACGGCTCGCGCCTCGTGTTCACGAGCACGCGCGACGGGGACATCGACCTCTACACCGCGAAGCTCGACGGCTCGGACGTCAAGCGCATCACGAGCACGCCCGGCTACGACGGCGGCGCCTTCTTCTCCCCCGACGCGACCAAGCTGGTCTGGCGGGCGAGCCGCCCCACCGGAGCGGCGCTCGACGACTACCGCGCGTTGCTCGCCAAGGGGCTCGTGCGCCCCAGCGCGCTCGAGATCTTCGTCGCGAGCGCCGACGGGCAGAACCCGCGCCCGGTGACGAGGAACGGCCGCGCCAACTTCGCGCCCTACTTCCTCCCGGACTCGCGGCGGATCCTCTTCGCCTCGGATTTCAGCACCCCGGTGGGCGCCCGGGGCATGCCCAACTTCGACCTCTACCTCGTCGACTCCGACGCGCCCCCGACGGCGGACGGCGTGCCGCCCGTCGAGCGCGTGACCTTCTACGAGGGCTTCGACAGCTTCCCGATGTTCTCGCCGACCGGCGAGCACGTCGTCTTCGCCTCGAACCGGTACGGCGCGAAGCCTGGCGAGACCAACCTGTTCGTCGCCCGCTGGGTCGAATGACCGCGTCGCCGTCGCGGACCCGCGCGCCGATCGCGCTCGCGTCGGCGTGCGCGCTCGCGGGCTGCTCGGGCGCCCCGGCGCAGCCGCCCCGCCCTGCCGCGGCCGCCCTCCCCTCGACGGACGCCGCGGGCGCGGCCTACACCTCGCCGGCGCGCTGGAGCTACCACCCGGCGGCGCCCGACGCCGCGGTCGCGTGGGCGCCGTTCGCCGGTGCCGGCTGCGTCGTGGTCGCCCAGGGAGGGCAGCGATGGACGGTGACGCCCGATCCTCGGACGTCCGCGCCCCCGCCGAGCGCCGCCGGGCCCGCTGCGCAGGCCGAGCGCTGCGCCGGCCAGGGCAGGACGAGCGCCTCGCCCGCGCCCGAGGAGCTCACCGCGATCGTGCGGCGCTCGCCGGCCTCGTGGATGTTCGTCGGCGCGAGCGGCGCGATCTACGAGGCCTCCTCGCCGCTCGGCCAGCTCACGCGGGCGCTCTCTCCGCCCGAGCCGCTCCTGCAGGTCGCGGGCGCCGGCGGCTCGCTGATCGGGGTGACCCGGGGCGGCGGGCTGCTCCGGTGGCGCGAGGAGCTCGGCTGGAAGCCGGTCCTGCTCGACGGCGCCGCGGGGCAGGGCGGGGCCCAGCCGCGCGCCTTCGGCGTCGCCATGGCCGACGGCGGCCGCGCGCTCGTGCTCGCGCTGCCGGAGGCGCTGTTCGCCAGCGAGGACGGCGGGGGCACCTGGGCGCGCGCGCCGCTCCCGACGATGGGCCTCTCGCGGGTCGGCTCCCTCGGGGGCGAGCTCATCGCCGAGGGGCTCCTCGCGTCGGCGACCTGGGACCCACGGCGCACGCCTGCGTTCTCCCGCAGCGCGGCGACGCTCCCGCGGACGGACGTCGAGCTCGACGTGACGATCCCGCGCGCCCCGTCCGCGTCCGCTGTGTCGCTCGGGCGGGCGGCGGTGAGCGGCGATCGCTACGTCGAGGCGGTCCGCCCGGAAGACGCCGGCGCGCCGTGGCTCTTCGCGAGCGGCCCCATCGAGGGGCCGCTCAAGGAAGCGGCCCTGCCGGGCACCGGCGACTGCGGGAGCATCAAGCTCGGCGCGAACGGCCGGCGCGTCGTCGCCGTGTGCGCCGAGCCGGACGGCGATCGCGTCGCGGCGCGGGTGCTCCGCAGCGACGATGGCGGCGGCGCGTGGTCGCCGGTCGCCACGCTGGAGACGCCCGACATCGACCAGGTCGGCGTCGCCGTGGCGCCCGAGGGCGCGGCGCTCCTGACCGGTGTCTGCAAGACGAGCGACGGCGCGGACAGCTGCAAGCCGACCGCGCCGCTCCTCCTGACCCACGACGGCGCCCGCGAGGAGGATCGCGCCGCGGTCGTCCTCGCGGCGGCCCCCACGCTCAGCGCCCCCGCCGCGCTGCCCGCGTTCTCGGCGGACGGGCGCTCCGCGTATTTCCTCGGCTACCGCGGCAAGGACGAGCGCCTCGCGCTGTTCGTCTCGCACGACGGCGGCGAGACCTTCGCGCCGCGGCCGCTCGACGCGACCGCCGCGCCGCCGGCGCCGCGGGGCGACGGCGACGAGGACGAGGACGAGGACGCCGAGGGCGGGCCGGGCGACGGTCGATCGCCGGAGGGGTTCGAGATCGTCGAGGAGAGCGCGCTGCGCGCGGCGGAAGACGGCGCCGTCGGCCTGCTGCTCTCGGAGCGCGGCTCGCTCACGTACCTGACCGCCGACGAGGACGGCCGGGTGCTCACGGCGACGACCCCGCCGGCGGAGAGCGCGGCGCTCGCCGGCTTCGGGCGGCGCGTGCTCGCGCTCGCGTCGCGCGCGAGAGAGGGCGGCGACGATGTCGCGGCGCTCTGGGAGTCGCTCGACGGCGGCGTGAGCTGGGCGGAGCTCCCGGAGATGCCGGCGCTGTCGCGCGAGCTCTCCCAGGCCCAGCTCGCGATCGCGTGCTGCGCCGGCGGCTGCCTCTTCGGCGACGCGGCGACCCGCGTCGGCTGGGGCGGCCAGGCCGACGGCGCGCTGCCGCGCGCGCCGGAGCCGGCCCCGCGCGCGCAGCCTTCCGCGCGCACGCCCATCGTCTGCGAGACGCTGCCGTCCTCGAAGTGGACGCGCGTCGACCATGTCGACTCGAGCGGCCTCGGCCTGCCCGACGGCGACGAGCTCTTGCGCGGCCGGTCGGTGTGGTCGTTGCTCACGCGCGCCCCGAGCGGCGCGGTCGACGTCGTCTCCGCGATGCTCCCCGAGTCCGGCGCCGGGGAGGCGCGGGTCGTCACGCGATCGCTGCTGCCCGCGGTGCCGGCGGGGCTCGGGCGAGCGCGGGTCGCGACCAACGTCACCTCCCAGATGGAGGGCTACGCCGTGGCGCGCCTGCGGATCCCGGGCGGCGCGGCGATGCCGGGGGCCCCGATGCGCAACGTCGAGGTCGCCTGGGAGAACTTCCTGGATGGCACCTCGGGCCGCGGCACGATCCTCGACGCCGGCCCGTTCGAGCTCGGCGACGTGAAGGTCATCCCCGACGCCGCGCGAAAGCCGCGCGCGGGCGCCCGCCCGCAGGCGGGCCCGGCAGGCGCCGCCTCGCGCCGCGCGCCGCCCCCCGACGACTTCTTCGATCCCGCGCTCCTGTCGGTCTCGCTGGGCGGGCTCTTCGTGAGGCCGCATTCCGCCAGCGCTCACTCGGCGCTCACGTTCTTCTACGAGCCGCCGGGGAAGCTCCGGCGCTTCGACTTCCCGTCCTGGCCCGCGTCGGGCCTTCACGGCAGCCTCGACGTGCGCGCCGACGCGGTCCTGGCGGACGGCCAGCCCTTCGGCGTGGGGATGGTCCGGCAGGCGTCGAACGGCCCGATGATCGGGATGCTGCTCGCCCACCGCCCGGCGCCTCCCGCCGGCGCGCCCGCCGCGCCGGGCCCGGGCGCCGAGTGGGCGGTCGACGCCGTCTCGGTCGCCCCGCCGGCGGATCGCGATCGGATCGTGCACACCGACTGGACCTACGCTGGACGGTCGATCGGCGTGACGACGCTGGTCGCCGATCCAGGGCACGCGGTCGCGTGGTCGATCTTCCAGGCGTTCCGCGCGGATGGCACGCTCGGCCCCGCGCAGCCGCTGCCGACGCCGTTCGACCTCGGAGACGCGCCGCGCCCTTGCTCCGCCGCCGAACGCGCGGCGAGCGCGCGCCAGGAGGCGCCGTTCTTCCTCGGCAGCACGGCCTTGTTCCCGGGCACACGCCACCCGGTGCTCGTCGTCGATGCCGCTGGTCCCTCAGGCCCGCCCGAGGTCACGGTGCTCCTGACCTCCACCCTGGTGCTCCACGGCACGCCTGCCGCGCCGTGCGTCGCGGGCTGGGAGGCGCGGGCGATCGGGCGGGCTCCCCGGTCCGCGATCATCCCAGGCGATCTCGCCCAGTCGTGGTTGTTCCGGACGGCGGCGGGCTCGGCTGCTGCTGCGGGCGGAGCGAGCGGCACGGCCGTCGAGCTCCGCCCGATGGTGTGCCGCTTCGATCCCGGCGCGGAGGTCCCGGAGGCGGTATGGAGTGAGCCGGGCATGGCGCGGCTCGCGCGTTGAGCGACGGCGGAAAAACGACCGATGAAACGAAGTCGACGGTGAGATGAAACGATCCCGGATCCTGGCTCGCGGTAACCTTCTAGCGACTCGCGTGTGCGCTTCGGTGCTTGCGTTCGCGGTCCCTGCGGCGATAGCCTGGCCTGCCTAAACGGGAGGCGGCATGATCCGGAAGCGACGGCGGTTCGAGCTCAGGAAGACGCTGTTCCTGCTTCCGAACCTGATCACGCTCTCATCGATCTTCTGTGGCTTCGACTCGATCCGGCGCTCCGCGACCGCGCAGTCGGAAGATGATTTCTACCGCGCCGCGCTGCTGATCGTCTTCGCGATGTTCTTCGACACCCTCGACGGGCGTGTCGCGCGGATGACGAAGACCCAGAGCGCCTTCGGCCTGCAGATCGACTCGCTGGCCGATATCGTCTCGTTCGGCGTGGCGCCGTCGATGCTCGTGTATCAGTGGACGCTGCACCGCTTCGATCTCGCGGGGCTGCTCGTGTCGTTCTTCTTCACCGCGTGCGGCGCGGTCCGGCTGGCGCGCTTCAACGTCCTCTCCATGGGTGAGGCGGGCAAGCCCACGAAGCCTTCGAAGTACATCGTCGGCCTCCCGATCCCGGGCGCGGCGGGCATCCTGGTCTCGATCGTGGTCGCGAACCACGCGGCCGCCGGCGAGATCGGCGGCGAGCGCTACGCGTCGGCGATCCTCGTCACCACGACGATCCTGTCGCTGCTGATGGTCTCGACCATCCGGTTCCGCTCTTTCAAGGACCTCCGGCTCAACGTCCGGACGGTGCTCTTCGTGGCGTTCGCTGTCGGGTCGAGCGCGGTGATCTCGACGCAGCTGCAGCCTGCGTTCGTGCTCGTGTGGTTGCTCGGCTTCTACGTGCTGCTCGGGATCTTCGAGTCGCTCTGGCACCTGCCTGCGCGGCTCCGCGGCCTGCGGCGAGACTCGGTGCCTCCGCCCGGGGTACCCCCTGCGGCCTGAAGCGCCTGCGGCCTGAGGCGCCTGCGGCCTGATGCGCGTCGGCCCGGGCACACCCCTGGCCGCCGGCATCGCGGCCCAACCGCTCCGGCTCATTTTTGAGTAGACTGCGGGAGATGAAGAACCGCGTGTTCTTTCCGCAGGCCGCGCTCGACGACTGGATCGCGAGCGACCGCGTCGATCTGAACAACGACGAGCTTCTGATCAAGACCGAGGGCCGCCGCTACAAGATCATCGAGGCGATCCGCGTGCTCCGCGAGGTGACAGGCTCCGCGGACATCCACGAGGTCCTCGGAAGGGTCAAGACGCGCGCGTTCCTGCGGGAGCTCGGGGCGGAGATCCTCGAGGGGTCCATGATCATCGGCGACAACGCCTACGACGTGATCCCGGGGTTCATCGGCGCCCCGGTGGGCACGTTCGCCGAGCACCGCAAGGCCGCGCCGGCGGGGACCGCGACCAGCAGCAGCCCGACGAGCGACGAAGAGCTCCTGGCCGCGTTCCTCACCAGCAACCTGTAGCGGCGCCCCGCCCGGTTGCTTCGGCGCCTTCGCCGGCGCGCCGCGCCCGCCTCTCCCGGCGCTTCCGTGCTGTCGGGCCTGGGCCTACGAGAGTACGCCCCCACCGCTGCGGCCGGCGGGCCATCCCCGGTGAGGCAGGCTATAACGGGGGCCATGCCCGAGGTCATCTCCGGGATCAGCTTCGCGCTCGCCCTGCTGTTCTACAGCGCTGCCAGCGCGCTCTTCTTCCTCGACGTCGCGCGCAGCCGCGCGCGGCTCCCCTCCGCGGGCGACCTCGCGGGCCTCTTCGGCGCCGGGGGCCGCGTCCACGAACCAGGCGCTCGGCCGAGCGCTGCCCTTGCCGCCACCGCCTCGCGGCACGCGCCCCTGCTGCTCGGCCTGGGCGCCCTCGGGCACGCGACCTACGTCACGCTCGCCAGCTTCGTCGCGCGGGTCTGCCCGGTCCACTCGGTTCATTTCATGCTCTCGGTCGCGTCCCTCCTCGCGATCGGCGTTTACCTGGTCGCCCGCCGCCGCTTCCGCATCGACGCGCTCGGGCTCCTCATCGGTCCGCTCGGGCTCGCCTTCCTGCTCGGCACGTTCTTCCTCGGAAAGCCGCACCCCGAGCCGAAGTTCAGCCCGCTGTTCATCGCGGCCCACATCATGGCCAACCTGCTCGGGATCGCCCTCTTCCTGCTCGCCGGCGCCTCTGCCGCGCTCTACCTCGTGCAGGAGAAGCGGCTCAAGCAGAAGCGGCACGTGGAGCGCATGGGCAACCTCCCGCCGCTCGACACGCTCGACCGCGCGGTCCACCTCTTCCTGAGCGCCGGCTTCCCCTTGCTGACGCTCGGCATCGTCACGGGGACGTACTGGGCGCACCGGCTCGAGATGGGCAACACCGAGGAGGTGATGCGCGCCATCTTCGGCTACGCCACGTGGCTCCTCATCGCGCTCGTGCTGCTCTTGCGCGCCGCCGCTGGCTGGCGCGGCCGTCGCGCGGCGTACGGCACCATCGCGGGGCTCGCCTGCGCCGGGGCGGTGCTCGTCATCTATCTCGTCCGTCCCGCCGCGGGGCTCGGAGGCTAGCGCAGGTGATCTTCGTCGGGCTCTCCCACAAGACCGCGCCCATCGACGTCCGCGAGCGGCTCGCGATCGGGCGGGATCGGCTTCCCGAGGTGCTCGCGCGCCTCACGGCTCACCCCGCCATCGGCGAGGCGCTCGTCCTCTCCACCTGCAACCGCGTCGAGATCTACGCCTCTCCCCGCCAGCAAGCGCTCGCGCCGTCCCGCCCCGGGAGCGCTCCGCCGCCTTCGGACGACGAGCTCTCGCGCGACAACGAGGCGCTGCGCGCCGCCGTCGCGACCCTCGTCGGCCTCGGCGGAGACGCCGTCCGCGGCCACCTCGCGGGCCGCGTCGGGAGCGACGCTGTCCTCCACCTCTTCCGCGTCGCCGCGTCGCTCGACTCGATGGTCGTCGGCGAGCCGCAGATCCTCGGACAGATGAAGGAGGCCATCGAGGCCGCCCGCGGGGCGAAGACCCTCGGCGTCCGGCTCGGCCGCGCGGCTCACCGCGCCATCAAGGTCGGCAAGCGCGTGCGCACGGAGACGGCGATCGGCGCCGGGCAGGTCTCGGTCTCCAGCGTCGCCATCGATCTCGCCCGCCAGATCTTCGCCGATCTCGCCGGTCACACGGCGCTGCTCATCGGCGCCGGCGACATGGCCGAGGCCGCCTCGAAGCTCCTCGTCCGCGCCGGCGCCCGCCTCATCGTGGTCAACCGCAGCCCGGACCGCGCCGCCGCGCTCGCCCGCGAGGTCGGCGGCGAGCCTCGCCCCTGGGCCGACCTCGAGCGGTCCGTCATCGACGCCGACATCGTGATCTCGTCGACCTCGAGCCCCAATTACGTGGTCACGCCCGACCTCGTCCGCCGAGCCCGCAAGGCCAGGAAGGGCAGGAGCCTGTTTCTCATCGACATCGCCGTCCCGCGTGACATCGACCCCGCCGTCAACAAGCTCGACAGCGTGTACCTCTACGACGTCGACGACCTCTCGCAGATCGTGGCGCAGTCGGTCGAGGGGCGCGCCGCCGAGGCGGCGCGGGCCGAGGCGATCGTCGCGGACGAGGCGCAGGCCTTCGAGGCGTGGACGCTCGAGCGCGCCCTGACGCCCACGATCGTGGGCCTGCGGGCCCGCACGCGATCCATCCTCGCGGCCGAGGTCGAGCGCAGCCTCTCTGGCAAGCTCCGGCACCTCGGCGCGGCCGAGCGCCAGGCCCTCGCGATGATGATCGACGCCGCCACGAACAAGCTGCTCCACGTGCCCACCACCCGGCTCCGCGCGATGGCCAGCGATCCCCGCGTCGCCGAGCACGTCGACTCGCTCCGGGAGCTGTTCGACATCGACGGCGCGCCGGCCGAAAATGCCCTCGCCTCGGCGCTCGCCGAGGGGGAGCTGCGCGGCGTGGTGGATGGGCCTCCCACGCCTCGGTCCGCGCGCGGGGCAGCGCCTCCCGCCTCCGGCGCTCGGGGCGGCACCTCGCCCCGGCACGCCGATCCGCGCCCCCAGGCTGCAGAGGACAACGGCGTTTACGCGCGGCAGCCCAGCGGGCGCCCCCAGCCCGCCGAGGCGGGCGTCATGGCCGTCGCGAATCCAGCCGCGGCCGTGAGCGCAGCTGGGCTAAAGGGAGCGTGATGCCCACGGAGCTCACCCTCGCGACGCGCCGCTCGGCGCTCGCCCTCGCCCAGTCCCGCGCCTTCGCTCGTTCCCTCGAAGCGGCGGTGCCCCATCTCTCCCTGCGCGAGCTCGAGGTGGTGACCTCGGGCGACAGGACGCAGGATCGCTCGCTCCAGGACATCGGCGGCAAGGGGCTGTTCATCAAGGAGCTCGAAGAGGCGCTCCTCGACCGGCGCGCCGACTTCGCGGTCCACTCGATCAAGGATGTCCCCGCCGAGATCGCCCCGGCGCTGTGCCTCGCCTGCATCCCCGCGCGGGAGGACCCGCGCGACGCGCTCGTCACCCGGAGCGGCGCCTTGCTCGCGGAGCTGCCGGCGGGCGCCCGGGTCGGGACCTCGAGCCTCCGCCGGGCGGTCGCGCTGCGCGAGGCGCGCCCGGATCTCGTGATCGAGCCGGTCCGTGGCAACGTCGACACCCGGCTCCGCAAGGTGTTCGACGGCGTGTTCGACGCGGTGGTGCTGGCGCTCGCCGGCCTGAAGCGGCTCGGCCTCGAAGGCCGCGCCACGGAGGTGCTGTCGCCCGAGGTGTCGTTGCCCGCGATCGGACAGGGCGCGCTCGGCATCGAGTGCCGCACGGCGGACGCCAGCGTGCGCGACGTCCTGGCGACGCTCGCGCACGCCGAGACAACGACCTGCGTCTCCGCCGAGCGAGCCGTGATGGCCGCGGTGGAGGGCAGTTGCCGGACGCCGGTGGCCGCCTATGCGGTGCGGGACGGCGACGCGCTGTGGCTGCGGGCGCTCCTTGCCGAGCCCGACGGCTCCCGATTGCGAAGGGCGGAAAGGCGCCTGCCTTGGCCCGGAAACACGCACGAAGCCGAGCGCCTCGGAGCGGACCTCGGGGCGGAGCTCAAGAAGGGTTGAGGCGCGTCACTCGATTGGAAGGCTGCCGCGTCCAGGACATTTCTAGAATGGAATCGATAAGGGATCTCCGTACCGGGTTGAACGGTCGCCTGGCGATGTGATCGCCAGCGCTCGGCGCGCCGGCGCCTCGAGGCGGAGCCCGTCGGCCCGCGCCTTGCGCGCCGCCCATGACGGGAGCACCTTCGCCGCACGCTTCCCGCGCAGGCGTGACCGTGCGAGACGACTGCCCGCCGGCGGTTTCCCGCCGCCCAGCGCTCCATGCCGGGCCACGTCGCCCTCGTCCTCCACGCTCACCTGCCGTACGTGCGTCACCCGGAGCACGTCCGCTCTCTGGAGGAGCGCTGGTTCTTCGAGGCGCTCTGGGAGTGTTATCTCCCCCTGCTCGGGGTCCTCGATCGCCTCGCCGCCGATCGCGTCGTCGCCCCGCTGACCCTCTCCGTCTCGCCGTCGCTCCTCGCGATGCTGCGCGACGAGCTGCTCCTTCGCCGGTTCGAGGACCACCTCCGCCGGCTCACCGCGCTTGCGGCCCGGGTCGAGGCCCGCTTCGCCGGGAGCGGCTTCGCCGAGGCCGCCGCGTTCTACCGCGCGCGGCTCGCGGACGCGGCGAGCTCCTGGCAGGCGCTGGGCGGCGATGTCCCGGGCGCCCTGGTGCGCCACGCCGGGGCGGGCCGCGTCGAGCTCCTCACCACGGCCGCGACGCACGCGTACCTGCCCGGGCTGCTCGCCACGCCGGCGTCGATCCGGGCGCAGCTACGGCTCGGCCGCCGCGCCTTCGCGGCCTTCACCGGCGCGCCCGAGCCTCGCGGCCTCTGGCTGCCCGAGTGCGCTTACGCTCCCGGCCTCGACGCCGATCTCGCGGCGGCGGGCGTCCGCTTCACCGTGCTCGACGCCCACGCGCTCACGCTCGCCGCGCCGCCTGCGTCCGCCGGCGCCTCCGTCCCGGTGCTCTCGCCCGCCGGCCTCGCGTGCTTCGGGCGCGATCGCGACAGCGCGCGGGAGGTCTGGTCGCGCGACGCCGGCTATCCGGGCCACCCCGTCTACCGCGAGTTCTACCGCGACGTCGGGCTCGACCTGCCCGAGCGCGAGCTCGAAGGGGAGGTCGGTCCCGACGGCGCCCGGCTCATGACCGGCCTCAAGCTCCATCGCGTGACCGGGCCCGGCCCCGACAAGGCCCCGTACGACCCGGCCCGCGCCTCCGCGCAGGCGCGCGCGCACGCCGCGGACTTCGTGGCCCGCCGCGAGGCCTCGCTCGCGTCGAGCCGCGGCGTGAGCGCCCCGCCGCCCATCTTGGTGGCCCCGTACGACGCCGAGCTCTTCGGCCACTGGTGGCTCGAAGGGCCCGAGTTCCTCGAGCACGCCCTGCGCCTGCTCGCGGCCTCGGATCGAGCCGTCCCGATCGCGCTCGGCGCATACCTGGAGCGCCATCCGCCCGTCGAGGTCGTGGAGCCTGCTCCCTCGACGTGGGGCGAAGGCGGGTTCGGCGCATTCTGGACGGGCCCGAGCGCGGCCTCCCTGTGGCGCCACGTGCACCACGCCGAGCGCGCCGTGCTGGGCGCGCTCTCGCGTTGCCGCCACGCGGGCGGGCTGCCCGGCCGCGCGCTGGACCAGGCGATCCGCGAGCTCCTCCTCCTTCAATCGAGCGACTGGGCCTTCATGATGTCGGCCGGGGAGATGGCCTCCTATGCCGAGGCGCGCGTCCACACCCACGCGACCCGCGCCCGCCGGCTCGCGTTCCTCGCCCAGCAGCCCACGGCCTCGCCCTCCGACGTGGCCTGGCTCGATGCGCTTTGCGCGCTCGACCCTTTCCTCGCCGAGCTCTCGGGCCCTCCGCTCCGAGGCGCCTTCGACCCGTGGCGCTGAGCCGGCGTTTCTCCGCGCCGCTCGCCTCCGGCTCTCCCGCGCTCCACCGGCAGAAGATTTCTTTCCGGTAATAGAGAATCTGCTTACGTTGAAATATTCTGTGACGGTATTTCACATGATCGCCGACCCTCCGCGCCGCGGCGGTCGACTCGATGGGAGGGTGTGTGCGCTGCGCGGCGGTGCTCCGGCGCCTCTTTTCGGGAGCGTGACCCGCGATTCACCCGTCTGTTTCATGGCCGGCCGCCGGCCGCGCGACCCGGCGCACAGCTCCCAGCACGTTTTTCGCGGCCATGGCGGCATGAAGTGCGAGAGGGACGGAGACCTTGTCCGGAACACCCCCTTGATGACCGGCCGGTCAGCACCCTAGTGTGTTGCCCGCCAGCTTTGCTCCTGGACCGCACCGGCAGGCGCTGGCAAAGAACCGGGCGGACTCCCCATGACACATCCTCCTTGCGGACCCGAGCGCCATATCGCTCGATGGGCTCTCGGCGCTCGTAGCGCCGCAACGAATCACTCCCGCGCCGCCCTCGTCGCGGCGCTGCTCGCTGCGCTCGCGGTGCCTACGTTGACGGCCTGTAAGCGCCCCGAGGCGGACGCGCAGCCGTCGCCGGCGCGCGACACCGCCGCGCCACGCCAGAAGCCCGCGGTGCATTTCGGGAAGGTGACCGCGCGCCCGCTCGCGCAGACGCTCGACATCAGCGGTACCCTGGTCGCCGACGAGACGAGCGAGGCGGCGACGCAGGTCGGCGGCTTGGTCGTGAGCGTCGCGATCGACGTGGGCTCCCGGGTCAAGAAGGGCGATCCGCTCGTCGTGCTCGACGCGCGCAACGTCGCCCTCCAGTCGCAGGCCGCGTCCGCGGCCGTCGCGCAGGCGCGGGCCAAGCTCGCGCTGCAGGACGGCGCGTCGCCGAAGGGGATCGATCCCGACCAGGTCCCCGAGGTCCGGGCCGCGAAGCAGAGCATGGAGCTCGCGAAGTCCGAGGCCGAGCGCGTGAAGCAGCTCTACGACCAGGGCGCCGTCCCCCAGTCGACCTGGGACGCGGCGCGCACGCAGGCCCAGAACGCGACTGCGCAGTACGAGGCCGCTGTCAACGGCATCCGCGCGACCGTCGCGTCGCTCACGTCCGCGCAGGCGCAGGCGGGGCTCGCCTCGAAGGCGGTGTCCGACACGACGGTGCGGGCGCCCTTCGACGGCGCCGTCGCCGAGAAGCGGATCAGCGTCGGCGAGTACGCGAGCCCGGGCCGCGTCGTGGCGGTCGTGGTCCGCGACAACCCGCTGCGGCTGCGGATCGACGTGCCCGAGGCGGACATCGCGAACATCGAGGTGGGCAAGCCGGTCAGCGTCTCGGTCGCCTCCTTCCCCGGTCGCCTGTTCCCGGGCGTCGTCAAGCGGATCGGCGCGAGCCTGAAGGCCTCGTCGCGCACCCTGCCCGTGGAGGCCGAGTTCGACAACAGCGAGGGCAAGCTCCGCCCTGGCCTCTTCGCGCAGGGGGAGCTGACGCTGACCGGCGAGTCAAGAACGGCGATCCTCGTCCCCGAGGCGGCGGTCGGCACCTCCGGGACGAGCGCGCGCGTGTTCGTGAAGGCGGGCGATCGCGTGACGGAGCGGCTCGTCAAGCCCGGCCGCAAGATCGAAGGCCTCGTCGAGGTCGTCGGTCCGCTCTCCGAGGGGGAGGAAGTCGCGATCGACAAGGTGAACGAGCTGGCGGATGGCATCGAGGTCGCGGCGGCGCAGTGAGCCGAGCGCACGCGCGCCTCATTACTGAAGAAAGGTAGCGACCATGCAATGGCTCGCGGCAATCTGCATCCGTAGGCCGGTTTTCGCCTCGGTGATCGTCCTGCTCCTGACGGTGCTCGGGGCGTTCTCCTACTTCGGCCTCGGCGTGGACCGGTTCCCCAAGGTGGAGTTCCCGTTCATCGTCGTGACGACCGTTCTCCCCGGCGCCGCGCCCGAGGAGGTGGAGACCGAGATTTCCGACAAGATCGAGTCGGCGGTCAACACGATCAGCGGCATCGACGAGCTGCGCTCCGCGTCGGTCGAGGGGCTCAGCCAGGTCATGATCTCCTTCCAGCTCGAGAAGGACGTCGACGTCGCCGCGCAGGAGGTGCGCGACAAGGTCGAAGGCATCCTCGCGGATCTGCCGGAGGGGATCGATCCGCCGGTGGTCGGCAAGCTGGATCCGGACGCCGCGCCGATCCTCACGCTCGCCGTCTCGTCTCCGAAGGCGGACGTCCGCGCGGTGACGGAGTTCGCCGACAAGACGCTCCGGCGCGAGCTGGAGTCGCTCGCCGGGGTCGGACAGGTGCTGCTCATCGGCGGCCGGAGCCGGCAGATCAACATCTGGATCAACCCGGAGAAGCTCGAGAAGTACTCCCTGACCGGCGGCGTGGTGGCCCAGGCGCTGGCGAGCCAGAACGTCGAGATCCCGGCCGGCCGGATCGAGCAAGGGGGCAGGGCGCTCACCCTGCGGACGCGCGGCCGCGTGCAGTCGGTCCAGCAGATGGCGGACATCGTGCTCGCGAACCGCGACGGCTACTCCGTCCGGCTCGGCGACGTCGCGGAGGTCCAGGACGGCATGGCGGAGCCGGAGTCCGCGGGCTTCCGCGGCCTCGATCCTGCCGTGCTCCTCAGCATCCGCAAGCAGAGCGGGACGAACACCGTCGAGGTCATCGACGGGCTGAAGGCGCGGATCAGCGAGGTAGAGAAGCGCCTCCCCGAGGGGTACCACATCGCCGTCGCCCGCGATCAGTCGGAGTTCATCAAGAACTCGGTCCACGCCGTCAAGGAGCACCTCGTGCTCGGCGCGCTGCTCGCCGCGATCATCGTCGCGATCTTCCTCGCGAACGCCCGCAGCACGATGATCTCGGCGATCGCCATCCCGACGAGCATCATCTCCACGTTCGCCCTGATGAAGGTGGCGGGCTTCACGCTCAACGGGATCACGCTCCTCGCGCTGACGCTGGCGGTCGGCATCGTGATCGACGACGCGATCGTCGTCCTCGAGAACTGCTACCGCTGGATCGAGGAGAAGGGCGTGAGCCCGTGGGAGGCGGCGCTCCAGGGCACGAAGGAGATCGGGCCCGCGGTGCTCGCGACGACGCTCTCGCTGATCGCCGTGTTCCTCCCGGTCGCGTTCATGAGCGGCATCGTCGGCCGCTTCCTGAACTCGTTCGGCCTCACCATGGCGTTCTCGATCCTGGTCTCGCTGATCGTGAGCTTCACGCTGACGCCCATGCTGTCGGCGCGATGGCTGAAGAAGCCGGCGAAGCACGACGCCGGCAGCTCCAAGGAGTCGCGCTTCTACGGGCCGATCGAGCGCGGCTACATGGCGATCCTCCGCTGGTCGATGGCGCACCGCTGGGTGATCGTGCTCGCCTCGCTCCTGGCGCTCGTCTCGATCCCGGTGCTGGGGAAGATGGCCAAGTTCAACTTCCTCCCGGTCGAGGACGAGTCGCAGTTCCAGGTCAGCATGCGCGCGCCCGAGGGCGTGAGCCTCGACGGGACCCGCGTCATCGCCACGCGGATCGCGTCGGACATCGAGAAGCTCCCCGGCGTCCTCTACACGCTGACGACGATCGGCGACGATCCGCAGAAGACGCCGAACCTCGCCACCATCTACGTGAAGCTCAAGCCGGCGGATCAGCGCGCGCTGTCGCAGCAGGACCTCATCGATCGCGCCCGGCGAGAGCTCAAGCCGCAGTTCGACGCGGAGAAGCTGCGGGCGAACATCGGCGTCGTGCCCGCCTTCTCCGGCGGCCAGAGCACCCAGATCGCCTACCAGGTCCAGGGCCCCGACCTCCAGAAGATCGGCCACTACTCCGACGCGCTGCTGCAGAAGCTCAAGGCGATCCCGGGCGTCGTCGATCCGGACACCTCGCTGCTCGTGGGCAAGCCGGAGATCCGCGTGGTCATCGACCGCAAGAAGGCCGCCGATCTCGGCGTTCAGGTCGGCGACGTGGCCAGCACCCTTCGGCTCCTGGTCGGCGGGTACAAGGTGTCGACCTACAACGAAGGCGGGGAGCAGTACGAGGTGCGCGCGCGCGCGCTGCCGAGCTTCCGCTCCGACAAGGAGGGCCTCGCGAAGATCACGGTGCCGTCGACCAAGCTCGGCGCCGTGACGCTCGACAACGTGGTGTCGTTCTCCGAGGGGACGGGCCCGTCGCGCATCGAGCGGTACAACCGTCAGCGGCAGGTCATGCTGACCGCCAACCTCGAGGCGGGGTACTCGCAGCAGACGGTCATCCAGGAGCTCGACAAGGCCGTGTCGCAGATGAACCTCGCGTCCGGCTACTCCGCTGGCCCCGTCGGCGCGTCGAAGGAGCTCGTCAAGATGATGAAGAGCTTCCTCGTCGCCCTCCTCCTGTCGCTGGTCTTCATGTACCTCGTGCTCGCGGCGCAGTTCGAGTCGTGGCTGCACCCGATCACGATCCTCCTGTCGCTGCCGCTGACGGTGCCGTTCGCGTTCATCGCGGTCATCATCTTCCGGCAGTCGCTCAACATCTTCTCGCTGCTCGGCATCGTCGTGCTGTTCGGCGTCGTGAAGAAGAACTCGATCCTCCAGATCGATCACACGATCAAGCTGCGCGAGCACGGCTTGCCGCGGGCGCAGGCCATTCTGGAGGCGAACCGCGACAGGCTCCGGCCGATCCTGATGACCACGCTCGCGTTCGTCGCCGGCATGATCCCGCTCGTCGTCTCGAGCGGCGCGGGCTCGGGCACGAACCGCGCGACCGGCTTCGTGATCATCGGCGGGCAGACGCTGGCGCTCCTCCTGACGCTGCTCGCGACCCCGGTCGCCTACTCGCTGTTCGACGACGTCTCGTCGTGGCTCATGCGGATCCTGCCCTTCATGCGGGGCAGCGACGACCAGGGAGCGCCGCGCGGGACGGGGGAGGACGGCGCCGCTCCGGCGGATGGGGTCGTCGCGGCCGGGCATCGCGGCGCCGCGGTGCGCGCCGCCGTCGGGCACGATGCGGGCCGGCCGGCGCCGGCGCAGCTCGACTAGCGGTACCCCGGCCGCCCTCCGGGGCCGCGGCGCGTCGCGCCCGGCCCCCTTCGCTACCGCGGCGAGGCGCCGCTCACTGCGCCTCGCCGTGGACCTTTCGCAGGATCACCTCGAGCAGCCCGTCGAACGCGTCGCGCATCGCCCAGGCCTGGGCGGCCTCGTCGTCGAGCCCGGCCGCCTTGCGCCGGCCCTCGACGAGCGCGTTCCTGGGGCCCCTGCACGCGGGGCCGAGCCGGCGCTCCATGTCGAGCGAGGCGCCCGCGTAGACGTGATAGCAAGACGCGAAATCCCCCTGGTTGTAGAGGGGTGAGCCGACCTGGATCGCGCCGTCCATCGTCCGCGCCAGCACGAGCAGATCCCCCTCGGTGCAGCCGCGGAGGATCGCGAGCGCGTGGTGAGGCACCGATCGCTTGACCGCCGGCAGCCCTCGCTCCTCGTCGGCCGTCTCGGCCGCGAACGTCGAGAGCGGGACGGGATCGGGGCGCACGAGCAGCAGCTTGAGGTAGTCGGCGGGCACGCCGAAGTTGAGGTTCTGCCCCTGCGTCGAGACCGCCGCGGCGACGCCGATCACCTCGCCGTGATCGTTGAACAGCGGGCCGCCCGAGGAGCCCGGCGCGATCGGCGCGGAGATCTGCAGCAGCGTCAGCTCCGGATCCACGACGCGCACGGCGCTCACGAGGCCGTTCGACACGGTGTCCGCGAGGCCGAGCGGATGGCCGATCGCGACGACCGGATCGCCGGGGCGGACCGCGCCGCTGTTGCCGAGGGAGAGCAGCGGGAGCCTCCGCGGCGCGTGGATCCGGACGATCGCGAGATCCCGGGCCTCGTCGAACGCGAGCACCTCGAGCACCGGGTGCTCGCTCTGATCCGCGAGGACCACCTTGAGGTCCGGCATCCCGGCGACGACGTGGAAATTCGTCGCGATCCAGCCGTCCTCGCGGACCAGGAAGCCCGCGCCGAGCGAGCCGTCGCCGCGGATCGTGACGACCGCCGGCATGGCGCGCGCGGCGATCTGCGCTGGCGTCATCGCGGCGGGCTGTGACGCCGAGAGCGCCGGCTGGTCGGCCGAGGTCGCGGCGCAGCCGAGCGCCGCGAGCGCCGCCGCGGCGAGGAGCGCCGAGGCGCGCGGCCAGACGGGCCGCCGTGGGGACTGGAGGCGCGATGGAGGAGCCGCGCAGGAGCGCTGGTCGTCGTCATGGAGCTCGCCTGGCAGGCTGCGGTGGTTCATGTCGCTCCCCGAGGCCGCCGCGTGAGCGACCTCCCTTCAGCAAGCGTAACGAAGACCCGACGGATCGTCTCGCGCGCCCGGAGAAAATCCGGTCGTGGCCGCATATGCTGTCGCGGTGAGCCAAGACCACGACGCGCGCGATCCGATCTTCGCCCTCAGCGACGAGTTCGTCGAAGCTTTTGCTGCCCGCTGTCCTGCCCATGCCACCCTCGCGGGCATCCCCTGCGACGAAGGCGCCTGGAACGACTGGAGCCCGAGCGGCACCGCGTCGTGGGCCTCCACGGTCGCGTCCTTCCAGGAGCGGCTCCGCTCGCTGCCGCCGCCGCGCCCCGGGGCGGAGGCGCGGTGGTGTCGCCTCGCACGCCGTGTCATGGCGGATCACCTGGACGAGCGGCTCGACGATTTCCGTCACGGCGAGCACCTGCGCGATCTCAACAACATCGAGTCGGCGTTCCAGCACCTCCGGATGGTCTTCGACCTGATGGATGTCCACAGCGCCGCCGGCTGGGAGGCCATCGCGTCGCGCCTGGAGGGCCTGCCGCGCGCGTGCGACAGCTACCGCGCGTCGCTCGAGGAGGGGCGCCGGACGGGCCAGGTCGTCGCGCGTCGCCAGGTGTGCGCCGTGATCGAGCAGGCGCGTTACCAGGCGGGCGACGCGTCGTTCTTCCTTACCCTGCCGGCCGCCTACGAGGCGTCGGGTCGCGGCGCGGACGCAGGTCGCGCGCGTGTCGCCGACGGCGTCGAGCGGGCGCGCGCCGCGTTCGGCGCGCTCGCCGGCTACCTGGAGCAGACGTACCTGCCGAGCGCGCGCGCCGCGGACGCCGTGGGAAAGGAGCGCTACCTGCGCCTCTCGCGCCGCTTCCTCGGCGCGAGCATCGACCCGATCGAGACCTATGCCTGGGGGTGGTCCGAGGTGCACGCCATCGAGGCCCAGATGGCGCGCCTCGCCGGCGAGATCCTCCCCGGCGCGTCGCTGCCCGAGGTGATCGATCTGCTCATGACCGACCCCGCCCGGTGCGCGCCGAGCGCCGACGAGTTCCTCCGCATCATGTCCGAGCGCCAGCGAAAGGCGCTCGCCGAGCTCGACGGCGTCCATTTCGACATCCCGGCGCCCATCCGCCACATCGAGGTGAAGCTCGCTCCGCCGGGCGGCGCGCTCGGCGCCTACTACGTGCCCCCGAGCGACGGCTTCAAGCGGCCCGGCACCGTCTGGTATGCGCCCGGCACGAAGCAGGCGTTCCCGCTCTACGAGGAGATCACCACGGCGTACCACGAGGGCTTCCCCGGCCATCACCTGCAGTGCGCGCTCCAGGTGCACCTCGATGACCGGCTGAGCCGACTCCACCGCTTCCTGGTGACGAACTCCGGCCACGCCGAGGGGTGGGCCCTCTACGCCGAGCAGCTCATGTACGAGCTCGGCTATTTCGAGCGCCCCGATTACGTGCTCGGGATGCTCTCGGGCAAGCTGACGCGCGCCTACCGCGTCGTCCTCGACATCGGCATGCACCTGGAGCTGCCGATCCCCCGGGACGCGCCGCTCCACGCCGGGGAGCCCTGGCGCTACGAGATCGCCGTCGAGTACCTCCACCGCCGGGCCTTCCTCCCGCTGGATCACGCGCACAGCGAGGCGACGCGCTACCTGGGCTGGCCGGGGCAGGCGATCTCCTACAAGGTCGGCGAGCGGGTCGTCCTGGAGCTGCGCGACACGCTGAAGCGCCGCCAGGGCGAGGCGTTCGATCTGAAGGCGTTTCACGCCAGGGTGATCGGCTCCGGGTCGGTCGGGCTCGATCACCTGCGCGAGATCGTGCTCGACGACGCCGCGCCCTGAGCGCTCGTCCGACACGCGCGCGTCGCCCGGCCGCTTCGCGCCTCGACGCGCGGCCACGCGCGTGCCAATCGACGCGGGTGAGCTCTCCCCCAGCGAACGAGGCCCCCGAGGCGCGGCCGGATGGCTCGGACCTCTGCACCGCGTGCGGCCTCTGCTGCACGGGGCTGCTCTTCGACGTCGCGCCGCTCGAGGAGCACGAGCTCCCGCGGGCCGAGAAGCTGCGCCTGCCGCTCGCTTGCAATCGGTACCACGACGCCTTCAGCCTGCCGTGCCCCTGCCATCTCGATCGGAAGTGCACCGTCTACGAGATGCGCTTCTCCGTGTGCAGCAGCTACGAGTGCGGCCTGCTCCGGCGCTGCAAGTCGGGCGAGGTGCCGCTCGGCGAGGCGCTGTCCCGCGTCGAGCGCGTGCTGCGCCTGACGGACGCCGTGCGCGCGCGGGTGCCGCCGCTCGTGCCGCCGCGCCCGCTCTGGGACGAGGCCCGCGAGCACCTCCGCCGGCGTGACGCCGAGGCCCCGTCGCCGGCATGGCAGAGCGAGCGGGAGTCGCTCGTCGCCGCGCTCGGGGAGCTCCGGGTCGCGTGCAGGGAAGGGCTCGATCCGTAGCGCCGGCGCCCCGCGAGGGCTGCGGAGGCGCGGGAAATGGTCTTTCCCATGCCCGGGCTCCACTCTGCGGGCCGCTCCAACGTGCTTTGGAGATCTCCCTCTCTCTCTCCCGCAGCGATCTCCAGGGCCCCCAGGACATCGACGAACGCGGAGACTCCCATGCTTCGTCCAGGCCGAGCGTGATCCGCCCTCGACTGCGCGCGCCGTACCCTCGTCAACATGCCTGTCTCGGCCTCGCGGCGGCTGGCTCCACGCCGTATATACGGCTCATGGAACCGACGATCCGCCGGCTGACCAACAAGTATTCTGCCGTCACTGCAGTGATCAGCTTCGTCACTCAGCCCATTCCCGGCGCAGATGAGTTGATCGTGGTTCCCATTCATTACTACTTCTCCGTGTCGCTGACCCGGCGCCGGGGCGTGCCGCTCCGCAGGGCTCCGTGGCTGCAGGTGAGCAAGATCATCTGGGGTGGAGCGGCCGTGAGGCTCTTCGCCAACTTCACGCTCGGCCTCGTCCCGGTCGCCGGTCTCTTCTCCAATGCGGTCACCGCCGTCGCCTTGACGGAGTTCCTGGCCCGCTACCTCGACGCCGCGCTGAGCAGCAAGGCGCCGCCTCCCGCGGTCTCCCTCAGGGCCATCCGCGCTGCCCTGCGGAACCCAAGGCGAGCGCGGAGAGCTCAGCGGCTCTGGTCCAGGATCCGCCGCGCCGTCCAGGAATCCGTCCCTGCGCCGACTCCTGGTTGAGGCGCCTTGTCGCGCTGGATGGGAAGAGCGGAGCTCGCGCGGCCTCGGGGCGTCCGGCGGTCGTGACGTGGTCCACCGCCAAGGAATCCGCGGCGCCGGGTCATCCGCCGCACCCTCTCCCGCCCGCGCGCCGCGTTGAAGAGCGCCTCGCCGGCGCGCCCGACGTGGGCCCGACGTGGAGCCGCCTCGGTCCGCCCGCGCGCGGCGGTCTCGCCTGGCGTCTCTCCTGGCGATCGCCGCCCAGATCGAATAGATCCCCCGCCATGCTCTCCGAGACCCGCGAGAAAGTCCTGGACATCAAAAGGCGCTTTGAGGCGCTAAGGGGGCATCTTTGACGTCCCCAAGCTCGAACGGATGCTCCAGGACCTGACCCAGACGACGCTGTCGTCGGGGTTCTGGAACGATCAGGAAAAAGCCCAAGCCGTCCTCCGCAAGCGCGCCCAGGTCGAGTCGAAGCTCGAGGTGGCGCAGCGGCTCGGCCGCGAGATCGAAGATCTCGCGGAGTACCTCGAGCTCGGCGCTGCCGAGGGCGACGAGGGCGTCATCGCCGACGCCGACGTGCAGGCCGACGCCATCGCCGGGCGCCTGCGCAAGGTCGAGCTCGATCGCATGCTGTCCGGCCCCGCCGACCGCGGCAACGCCATCGTCAGCATCCACCCGGGCGCCGGCGGCACCGACGCGAAGGACTGGGCGTCCATGCTCCTCCGCATGTACCTGCGCTTCTGCGAGCGCCGCGGGTACAAGACGGAGATCATCGACTACCAGGACGGCGACGAGGCGGGCATCGACGCCGTCACCCTCACGGTGAGCGGCGACGCCGCGTACGGCTATCTGCGATCCGAGGCCGGGGTCCACCGCCTCGTCCGGATGAGCCCGTTCAACGCCGATCACACGCGCCAGACCGCGTTCGCCGCCGTCGAGGTCACCCCGGACAGCGACGACGAGATCAACATCCAGGTCAACGAGAAGGACATCGAGATCACGACGATGCGCGCCGGCGGCAAGGGCGGGCAGAACGTGAACAAGGTCGAGACCGCCGTTCGCCTGCGGCACCTCCCGACCGGCCTCAACATCGTGTGCCGCGCCGAGCGCAGCCAGCACCAGAACCGCGCGATGGCGATGAAGGTCCTCAAGGCGAAGCTGTACGAGATGGAGCTCCAGAAGCGGGACGCCGAGGTCCAGGCCTACAACGCCGCGAAGAGCGCCATCAACTTCGGCAGCCAGATCAGGAACTACGTCCTCGCGCCCTACCGGCTCGTCAAGGACGTGCGCACCTCCACCGAGGCCACCGACGTGGACGCCGTCCTCGACGGCGATCTCGAGGGCTTCATCGAGGCCTACTTGCTCGCCGCGGCCGGCGGTTCGCTCAGGAAGGGCGGCTCCGTCGCGGAGGACGACGCTCCGTGAGCCAGCAAAAAGACAGACCGAACGACAAGAAGACCGAGCGGCTCGTGAAGGAGGCCGCCGAGGCCGCGCGCGCCGAGGAGACGCTGATCGCCACCCGCAAGGCGAAGGCGGCGCGCCTCCGCGCCCGCGGCGACAACCCGTTCGCCAACGACGTCACGGAGGGCGAGCCGCTCGTCGAGCTCGCGGCCGTCCGCGCCCGCTTCGACGGGGCGCGGGCCGCGGCCGAGCCGAGGCCCGAGGGCGCGGCGCCCGAGCGATCCGCCTCCGCGGCGGCGGATCGCTACGATCCGGCGCGCGTCGAGCCGGTCCCGTTCCGCGTCGCGGGCCGGGTCCTCTTCGTGCGCTCGTTCGGCGGCGTCACCTTCGTCCGGCTGCGCGACCGCACCGGCGAGCTCCAGCTCTACTGCGAGCAGGGGAGCCTCGCCGATTTCGAGCGGCTGGAGGACATCGATCTCGGCGATTTCGTCGAGGCCCGCGGCGTCGCGATGGCGACGCAGAAGGGCGAGCTCTCGATCCGCGCCGAGCGCCTCCGGCTGCTCACGAAGGCCTACCGCCCGCTGCCGACCAAGACGAGCTTCAAGGACGTCGAGTCGCGCTACCGCATGCGGTACGTCGATCTCGTGGCCAACCCGCACGTCGCGGGGGTCTTCCGCGCCCGCACCACGATCGTCGCCGCGCTGCGCGGGTTCCTCGACGCGCGCGGCTTCCTCGAGGTCGAGACGCCGACGATGCACACGCTCGTCGGCGGCGCGGCGGCGAAGCCGTTCAAGACCCACCACAACGCGCTCGACCTCGGGCTCTTCATGCGCATCGCGCCGGAGCTCTTCCTGAAGCGGCTCGTCGTCGGCGGCTTCGAGCGCGTCTACGAGATCGCCCGCTGCTACCGGAACGAGGGGCTGTCGACGCGGCACAACCCCGAGTTCACGATGCTCGAGTACTACCAGGCGTACGCGACGTACGAGACGCTGATGGACGCGACCGAGGCGATGCTCCGCCACGTCGACGCCCGCCTCGCCGAGCGGCTCCCGGCCGAGCACGCGGCCTGGTCCGCGCAGCGCACGTACTCGCTCGAGCGCTTCGAGCGCGTCCCCATGGCCGAGGGGATCGCCCGCGCCCTGGCGAAGTCGGGCCTGCCGGCCGACGTCCCGCAGCGCGTCGCCGCGGACGACGCCCCGATCAAGGAGTGGGCGAAGGCGGCGAAGGCGAGCGGGCGCGAGATCGACTGGACGAACTTCCGCGCGGGCGCGAAGAAGTGCGAGTCGCCCGGTGAGCTCGTCTTCTGCGCGTACGAGTACGTGGTCGAGCCGTTCCTCACGAGGGACTACCGCACGGAGGCCGGCGACAAGAGCGTCCCTGTCTTCATCATCGACTATCCCTTCGAGGTCTCGCCGCTCGCGCGCAAGAAGGACAGCGATCCTTCGCTGGTCGACCGCTTCGAGCTCTTCATCGACGGCCGCGAGCTCTGCAACGCCTTCAGCGAGCTCAACGACCCCGAGGACCAGGACGCGCGCTTCCGCGCGCAGGTCGAGAAGAAGTCGCGGGGCGAGGAGGAGACGATGGATTACGACGCCGACTACGTCCGCGCCCTGGAGCACGGCCTCCCGCCGACGGCGGGCTTCGGCATGGGGGTCGATCGCCTGACGATGCTCCTCACCGGCGCGACCTCCATCCGCGACGTCATCCTGTTCCCGCTCCTCCGTCCCGAGACCGACGCGTGATCGAGCTCTCCAGGTCGTTGCAGGCCGCGCTCCTCGCCGCCGTCGCTCTGGGCATCGTCCTGCTCGCCTGGCGGGGCTACACCCGCTTCGACAAGAAGGGCGAGCTGGAGCCGCGGCGCCCCGGCGTCGTGCGCGGCGGGGTCGTGGTCGCGCTCACGGGCGCCGGCCTGCTCGCGCTCACGCTCATCGCGTCGAGCGGGCGCGCGAAGGGCCTCGCGCTCATCGGCGCCTTCTTCTCCAGCAATACCGAGCTGATCGCCCAGCTCGTCGCCGCGCTGATCGTGGGCGGGGGTCTTCGGCTGTTCCGGGCCAGGACGACCGCGGACAAGGCCCGGTGGCTCTCCGGCAGGTGGGGCTCCAAGGCCCGCGCGGGGCTCCGGGTGCTCGGCGCGATGTCCCTGCTCGCCGCGCTCGCGATCGTCGTCCTCTGGGTCGCGGTCCTGCCCATCCAGCCGACCTTCCGGTGGATCCTTGGAGGGGTCCTGTTCGGCGCGGGCACGGGCTATCTGGTCGCCGGGAGCCGCCCTGTCCGCAAGGGGCTCTATCGCGCGCTCGGCTGGTGGTGGGGCGCGCTCGTGGGCGTGGCGTTCGGTGCCACCGCGACGCTCACGGCCAGGATGCCCGTCGGGAAGGGCGCGTCGTTCAACGCCACGGATCAGATCATCCGCTTCACCGCGCTCGTCTCGAGCGTCGCCTTCCTGTTCTTCGTGCTGTCGGCGCTCCTGCCGATCGCCCTCGACGCGCTCGAGCGCCGGAGCTTCGTGCCCCACGTGGCCGCGCGCCACGTCCGCGCCTCGAAGAGCGGCTTTCTCACGGTCATCTCGGTCCTGTCGATGGCCGGCGTCGCCGTCAGCTCGTGCGCCCTGTGCTCGGTGACGAGCATCATGGGCGGCTTCGGCGCCGACCTGAAGCGCAAGATCCTCGGCAACAACGCGCACATGGTCGTCGACGCCTCCCGCCCCGGCGGCTTCGGCAACTGGGACGACAAGCTCACCCAGGTGCGCGTCGCGCTCGCGCCCTACGGAGGCGCCGCGACCCCGGTCGCGGCCGGCGAGGCGATGGGCTCCAGCGCCTCGAACACCGCGGGCGCCCTCGTCCGCGGCATCGATCCGGACACCATCGGGCAGGTCATCGACCTCCCCAAGAACATCGAGGTCGGCAGCTTCGACTACCTGCGCGATCCCGAGAAGCTGACGAGCCTGCCTCCCGAGGAGGTCATCGGCCGAGGTCCGGGCGGGGAGCCGTACTTCAAGGGGCCGGACTTCCGCCAGCCAACGGACGTCGACCCGTCGGTGCGCGACTACCTGAAGCAGCAGACGCGCATCTACCCGGGCGTCATCATCGGCCGCGAGCTCGCGAAATCGCTCCACGTGCTCGTCGGGGACGAGGTGACCCTCCTGTCGCCGATGGGTGAGCTCGGCCCCACCGGCGTGATGCCGCGCTCCCGCAAGTTCCGTGTCGCGGCGATCTTCTATAGCGGCATGTACGAGTACGACGTCACGCACGCGTACGTCTTGATGGAAGAGGCGCAGAAGTTCTTCAGCCTCGACGACAAGATCACCCACATCGACATCCGGGTCCCGGATCCCGAGCGGGTGCAGGAGGTCCGCCCGGCCGTGGAGGCGGCCGTCGCCGCGAGCGCCGCGCTCGACGAGGCGCCGGAGGGAGGCAAGCCGCCGCCGCAGCTCCGCGTCCGCGACTGGATGGAGATGAACAAGAACCTCTTCAGCGCGCTCAAGCTGGAGAAGATCGCGACGTTCATCATCCTGTCCATCGCCATCGCGGTCGCGAGCTTCTGCATCGTGTGCACGCTGCTCCTCATGGTGACCGAGAAGGGCAAGGAGATCGCCGTCCTGAAGGCGCTGGGCGCCTCGGACAACGCGGTGATGCGCGTGTTCATGCTCGAGGGCGTGATCATCGGCGCCATCGGCACGATCTACGGTGTCGGCACCGCGCTCGCGGTCTGCACGGGCCTGTACTGGTTCGGTGTCCGGCTCGATCCGGACGTCTATTACATCGACCGGTTGCCCGTGAACGTGAACCTCTCCGACTACGCGATGGTCGCGGTCGCGTCGATGCTCATCTGCACCATCGCCACCATCTACCCGGCCCGCGCTGCCTCGAGGCTCTCTCCGGTCGACGGGCTCCGCTACGAGTAATCACTCCATGTCCACTCCGCTCGTCGTCGTCGAAGACCTCCGCAAGACGTTCGTTCACATGGGCCGCGAGCTCCACGTGCTCTGCGGCATCGACATCGTCATCAATCAGGGCGAGGTCGTGGCGTTCGTGGGCCCCTCCGGCGCCGGCAAGAGCACGTTCCTCCACTGCATCGGCACGCTGGACCTCCCGACGAGCGGCCGCATCCGCCTCGGCAACGACGAGCTCACCGGCCTCCCGGGCTCGCGGCTCGCGGCGATCCGGAACCGGACGATCGGCTTCGTCTTCCAGTTCCACCACCTGCTGCCGGAGTTCAACGCGGTCGAGAACGTGATGATGCCGGGCCTCATCCAGGGGAAGACCCGCCGCGAGATGGAGCCGCTCGCGCGCTCGCTGCTCGCCGAGGTCGGGCTCGCGGCGCGCGCCACGCACCGGCCGGGGGAGCTGTCGGGCGGCGAGCAGCAGCGCGTCGCCCTGGCGCGTGCGCTCGTCCTGTCGCCGAAGCTCCTCCTCGCCGACGAGCCGACCGGCAACCTCGACACCGCGACGAGCGACTCGATCCACCAGCTGTTCTTCGAGATGAACCGCAAGCACGGCACCACGATCGTGGTGGTGACGCACAACCTCAGCTTCGCCGAGTCGATGCCGCGCGTGGTGACCATGCGCGACGGGACGATCGAGAGCGATCGCATCGGCAGCGAGCGCGCCGCGGCCCTCGGGTACCGCGACGGCTCAGCCGGATAGCCGCTCGCTCAGGAGCTCGGCCGCGCGCAGCGACATGGCCATGATGGTCATCTGCGGGTTCACGCCGAGCGACGAGGGGATCGCGCTTCCATCGCACACGTAGAGCCCGGCGACGTCGTGCGCCTGGTGGTCCGGGCCGAGGCACGACGACCGCGGATCCACCCCGATACGGCACGTCCCGAGCGGGTGGAACGCGGCCACGTCGAGGTCGCCCGCCTGGATCTGCCGCGCCTTGAGCCGCTCCAGGTCCACGGGGCCGTTCACCTCGTCGCAGCCGGCGACGAGCGGCAGCACGCGCCGCGCCCCCGCGGCCAGGAACACCTCGCAGAGCAGCTCGACCCCGCGCTGCATCTTGGCGACGTCCTCCCGGTTCATCGTGTAGAGCACGAGCGGCGTGCCGCCGATCCCCGGCCTCACCTCGCCGCGGCTCGTGTCCTTGATCATGAACCCGAACGTCGCGAGGTGCGGGTACCGCTCCATCAGCTCCGTGTAGCGGTGCCCCGTCCAGGGCACGGCCAGCGCGGCGACGTCGAACGGGAGCGAGCCTCCCTCGAACATCAGCCCTTCATCGGCGAAGTGGTCGATCTGGTAGCCCTGCGGGATGCCTTGCCACTGGTCGATCCGCTCATCGAAGAGCGCCATCACCTTCGAGGCCGGGTGGATCGAGAGGTTCTTTCCCAGCGCGCCGCTCGACAGGCACGCTCCGCTCCGGCGCAGGAGCAGCGGCGTCATCAGCGCGCCGCCGGCCACGACGACGGCCTCCGCCCTCACCACGAGCCGCGGCCGCCGCCGTGCGCCGCTCGCCGCGCGGTCGCCGTTGCCTTCGGCCCTCGTATCTCCGCCGAGCACTGCAGTCGCCCCCCGCGCGCGGCCCGCCACGAGCTCGATCGTCCTGACCCGCGCCGCCGTGATGAGCTGCGCGCCCCGCTTCAGCGCCTCGGGCACGTAGCTCACGTCGGTCGAGCGCTTGGCCCCCGTGGGGCAGCCGAAGCAGCAGATCCCCTGTCCATCGCAGTCCGGCGCGTTGCGCTGGAGCGGCCCGTGCCGCAGGCCGAGCCGCTCCGCCCCGCGCCGGACGATCGGCCCGATCGCCCCGAGGTGGAGCGGGTCCGCGGGGGCGACCTGGAGCATGCGCTCGACGCGCTCGTAATAAGGAGCGAGCCCGCTGGACGAGAACTCCGCCGGGAGCCCCATGCCGCCTCGCCACGACGCAAAGGTGCTCTCCGGAGCCCGGTAGCAAGTACCGGAGTTGATCACGGTGCTCCCTCCGACGGCGCGCCCCGCGAACACGGGGATATTCACGTTGCCGAGCGTCATATCGAGCCCGTGGTCCCGGTACATCTCCCGGTACGCGCGCGCGGGCCGTCCGGTGAAGCTCGAGCGGCGGTGAAAGTCGCCCTCCTCGAGCATGAGCACCGCGTGACCGCGCGATGCGAGCTCGTAGGCCGCGGCCGCTCCGCCGGCGCCGGTGCCGATCACGAGGACCTCGCACTCGAGCTCCAGGTCCTCCTCGACCTCGCGCCCGTCCGTCACCTGCGCGAGCCAGCGGGGCGCCTCGTCGCGCACCGTGGGCAGCTCGTAGCGGCAGCCGACGTGCTTGAACATCTCGGGCCGGTCGTAGTGGACGAACCTGAGCGGCGTGAGCGCGGCGCGGAGCAGCGAGCGCAGCGTCCGCGCCCGGCTCTGCTCGAAGCCGCGGAGCACCTCCATCCGCTCCTCGAGCGGCAGTGCCGACAGCGGTCTGAGCCGGAAGGGCAGGGGGGCGAGCTCTATCGCCCACAGCGCCGCGCGCACTCCCTGCGCCAGGTGCGGCGGGATCGAGCCGAGCCAGGCCGCGAGCCGGCTGGCGGTCGCTGCGCCTGCGCCGTCGAGGAAGCGGCCGGGCGGCATCGCCGCCTCGGCGAGCGCGGCCGCGATACGCATCTCCCGC
This sequence comes from Sorangium aterium, assembly GCF_028368935.1. Classification (NCBI taxonomy): domain Bacteria; kingdom Pseudomonadati; phylum Myxococcota; order Polyangiales; family Polyangiaceae; genus Sorangium; species Sorangium atrum. Next base: position 1,209,861 of record NZ_JAQNDK010000004.1, read on the forward strand.
CCGGAAAGCCTGGGCTCCGCGCCGCCCTTTGCCGCGGGGGCCCTCTCCGCGCCGGCATCCTCCCTCGGTGTCCCGGGCCAGCGTTCCGTCCGCTCCAGCGCGGGCAAGCGCCCGAAATCGAGGTCCAATCCAAGGGTCATGGTCCTCCGAACCGCTCGTGAAAACTTCTGTTAATTCTGTAGCAACAGAATCGTCGAGGTGCAAGGCGGCCTGATCCGCTGGTGGACCTGGCGCGCAGGCGGCCTGGTCCGCTGGCCTCGCGCGTGCTGGACGTGGCGCGCAGGCGGCCTGATCCGCTGATCTCGCGCGTGCTGGACGTGGCCGCAGGCACCCTGTCACGGCATGGGCAGGACCCAGATCGGCGAGCGAGGCTGAAGCTCGAGGTGCTTCCAGGCGTCCTCGGCGATCGCCATGCCGAGCTCTCCCTCATCGCGGAGGCTCGCGGAGACCGCGCGAAAATAAGGGGCGTCCGGGCGCTCGATCGCGAGAATGCCCTTCGGATCCGACGGGCTCGGGGTGAACGGGCGGCCCGCCTTCGCCCGGCGCGTATCGCTCACGAGCGAGATTTCGTCCATGCGGGCGGTGAAGTGCGGCCCTCCGTCGAACGGATCGACCCTGTGGGCGTAACGGAAGCCGACGCGGCGGAGCAGCTTCTCCACCCCACGGGTCTGCGATCCGACCTTGCCGATCACGCGCTGCGCGTCCTCGCGGAGCAGCGAGGCGTAGATGGTTCCCTCAGGGAAGAGCCCCTTGATGAACTCCTTGTTCTTCTTGGAGAGGAGATCCGCGTCGGCATAGCTCATGTCGGTGAACTTGCGCCCGAGCGCTTCCCAGAGGTGGCTTGTCCCATCCGGCTCGAGCGGGGGCATCAGCTCCGCGAGGATCTCCTCCTGGAACAGCGCGGATCGCGCGGCCATGTAGAGGAAGCGAACATAGGAGATCATCGTGCCGAGCCGCTCGGGCCCCTGCCGGTACTCCGGCATGAGCACGAGCCCGCCGATCTCCGTGGGGCCGTTGTACGAGTAGCCGATGCGCAGCACCGTATGATGGAAGTGCTTGTCGATCGTGGCCGAGTACTTCTCCTCGTCGAGCACGTCGAAGAAGATGTAGGGGACGCCGCGCCGGCCGAGCTGCGCGATGATCATCGACGTCCCGACGATCATGCCCTTCTCGCCCTTCGTCAGGTCGACGAGGACGAAGACGTATTGGCGGAGGCGGGGATCCTGGATCGTCCCGTTGAAGCTCTTGTGGCTCTCGGCGACGATCTCGTGGATTGCGTCACGGTTGTTCGGCAGGTTGACCGAGTTCAGGTGGCGCGCGACATAGAGGAGCTGTTCCTCGTCGCCGGTCACGGCTGCGCGTATCTCGAACGAGACCATCGCCGGAAGCCTACGCGTGGCGCCCGTCCTTGGCCATTGCTCCGGAGGCTGTGAGCACGGCGCAGAGCGGCGGTCGTCGCGCGGCCGGACAGCGCGAGCCTGACGCGGGACGTCGCGCGCATCAGCCGAGCTGAGCGCGCAGCGCTTCGTCCATGGCGCCGAACGGCGGCTCCACGCGTCAGCCGAGCTGAGCGCGCAGCGCTTCGTCCATGGCATCGAGCGGCGGCTCCCGCCCGGTGTACAGCCGGAACTGCTCTGCAGCCTGGTGGAGGAGCATCCTCCCGCCGTGAACGGCGGTCGCTCCGCGCCGCCGCGCCGCGGCCACGAGCTCCGTGATCATCGGCTTGTACACGATGTCCATCACCAGGAGACCTTCCCGCAACGCCTCCTCCGGGACAGGGCTTCGCGGATCGACCTCGGCCATGCCGAGCGACGTGGCGTTCACGAGGACGCCGTGGTCGCGCGCGAGCGCCGCTGCGTCGAGCGGCGCGGCCGCCCCGCCGACTGCCGCCGCGAGCTGCCGCGCCTTCTCGAGATCGCGGTTCGCCACCGTGACGCGGGCGCCGCGCTCCGCGAGCCCGAACGCGACCGCGCGCGCCGCGCCGCCGGCGCCGAGGAGCAGCACCCGCGCGCCCCTGAGCTGCGTCACCTCCTCGAGCGCCCGCACCGCGCCGATCCAGTCGGTATTGTGGCCCCTGAGGCGCCCGTCATCGTTCACGATCGTGTTGACCGCCCCGATCCGCTCGGCGACGGGATCGAGCTCGTCGAGCAATGGAATTACCGCCTGCTTGTAGGGCATCGACACGCCGAGGCCGCGGATCCCGAGCGCGCGCATCCCGCGCGTCGCGCCTTCAACATCGGTCACCGCAAAAGGGATATAGGTAAAATCGAGTCCCAGCGCGCGGTAGCCGGCGAGGTGCATGGCGGCCCCTGTCGTTACCGGATGACGCGACATTGATCCGCAGAGTGTGAGGCGGCCCAGAGCTTGGGAGAGTGGTGCAGTCGATGAAGTGCAGCCGTGCATGCAGCGAAGCTGGCTTGTCTCGAGCGCGGATGCTAGCCCCGCCAGAGATGAGCGAGCCGAGCGTTCCCCAGCCGGCGGTGGAGGCCGCGGCGGTGTGCCTCCAGCCCGACAAGGCCGGACTTTTCATGCTTCGATCCGATCGGGCGTTCGCGCGGCGCGCCTACCAGAGGGTCGCGCCGTTCGGGCGGAGCCTCCTCAAGCTCCTCGCGGCGCTCGCGATCCTCACGCTGGGTCGCTCGACGCTCGCGGACCAGTACCACGTGCCCACCGGCTCGATGTGGCCGACGATCGCCCCGGGTGATCGCATCCTCGTCGACAAGGTCGCCTACGGGCTCCGCGTCCCGCTCATGGAGCATTACCTGTTCGAGCGCAGCGGGCCGAGCGCCGGCGACGTGGTGCTCTTCGCGGATCCGCGCGGCGGCCCCACCCTCCTCGTCAAGCGGGTGATCGCGCTCCCCGGTCAGACGGTGATGCTCCGGCGAGGCGTGCTGTACGTCGACGGCGCGGCGCAAGCGCTAGAGCAGCGCGGGGACGGCACGAGGGTGGAGCACCTCGGCCAGGTCACGCACGCGGCCGGCGAGACCGACTTCGACGCGTTCGGTCCGGTCGTCGTCCCGCCGGACCACCTCTTCGTGATGGGCGACAACCGCGCCGCGTCGCTCGACAGCCGAGCGATGGGCGCGGTGCCGAGAGAGCTCCTGCGCGGCCGTGTGCTCCGCGTCGTCTATCACTACGACGCCGCGGGCTTCGATCTGTCACGCGCTCTGCGGAGCGTGGACTGAGCGCCTCCTCTACGTTTCCCTCCTCGCCACCATCTCCCTGAGCTCATCGCCGCTCAGGGTCTCGACCTCGTAGAGCCGGGCGGCGACGCGCTCGAGCGTCGGCCGGTGCCCCTGGATCAACGCGCGCGCCCGCGCCTCCGCGTCCGCGAGGATGCGCGCGACCTCCGCGTCGATCGCGCGCGCGGTCGCGTCGCTGCACTCGCGCGGCCCTGCGCCGGACGGCATCGCGCCCTGCGCTTCGCCGAGGAACGACAGCGGCCGGCGCGGATCGAGCGCCGAGAGGCCGACCCCCTGGCCCATCCCGAGCTCGCGGACCATGCGACGCGCGAGCTCGGTCGCGTTGAGCAGATCGTCCTGCGCGCCGGTCGACAGGTCTCCGACGGCCTCCTCCTCGGCGACGCGCCCGCCCAGCAGCACGACCAGCCGATCGAGGATCTCCTGTCGGCTCCACAGGTAACGATCCTCGCGCGGCTGCTGGATCGTGTACCCGAGCGCGCCCGGCCCCCGCGGCACGATGGACACCTTGCGCACAGGATCCTGCGTCGGCAGCAGCGAGGCCGTCAGCGCGTGCCCCACCTCGTGGTAGGCGACGACGAGCTTCTCGCGCGCTCCGAGCCGCCTGCCACGGCGCTCTAGCCCCGCGAGCCCGCGCTCGATCGCCGCCTCCAGGTCGCTGTGTCCCACCGCCGCCGCGCCGCGTCGCGCCGCGAGCAGCGCCGCCTCATTGACGATGTTCGCGAGGTCGGC